>NZ_LASA01000151.1 GCF_001562015.1 Endozoicomonas arenosclerae
GGATAAGGAGGTCTTCCGTTGCCACGCTTAGGGTAATAGGGCTCGATTACGGCCTCTAAGCGTTTCCATGGAATCAGAACCTCCATTCTTTCAAGAAAAATTTCCCTACGAGTTCTGCGTCGCTTCTGGCTGAATTCACTGTCGGAAAAAGAGAGTTGTTGGTCCATGACTACCTCTGATCAAGCTGCTGAGATTATTATCTCATGATCAGGGACTTATTCGCAGGTTCCCTAGCTGCTCGGGCTCCTGCAATATAAAGCCACTTCTATGTTTTGCAAACTTAACCAGTCCTTCAGGACCATACTGAGGTATGCCGTAATAAAAGCCATTCTCAGTATCAAAAGCAAAGGCTGGAGCATTACCTGGCAGGTTTTCAGGTTTCTTAGCCTTGAACCAATATTGAAGATTCATTTCCACTTCAAGAGGATACTGCTCACCCGTGATTCGGTTCAGCCATGAGCCCGCAGTGAGAACTATTTTGTCACAGGTAAAAACGCCACGACTTGTTTTTACTTCAACCCTATCGGATTGCTCCCTGAATGATTCCATCACCGTATTTTCGAGAATCTGACCAGAACCGCTTCTCACTGCATCAATGAAGTACCGCAGAGATTTATCCAGATCCAGAAAACCCGCCTGTTTGTCCAACAACCCTGTCCAGTTGGCAGGTACTTTCATGCCCGGCGCTCTCTGACCACACTCATTAACTGTCAATTCTTCTACTTCAAGCCGAAATTGAGAAGCACTCTGAAGAACGCCGTTCAGTACTGGACTGCTTTGTCTGTCTCCAGCAATCAGTAAGCCATTCAGAGAAAGCACTTTTTCTCCGGCAACCCGATTAATGTCCTGCCAGTCGCCCAAAGCCTCTTTAAGCAATGGCACGTAAAGAGGATCTTCAAAATAAGAAAGCCTGATTAGACGTGTCTGGCCATGGGAACTGTTGAAGGTATTTCCAAGCTCATACTGCTCCAGACAGAGCACTTTGAGACCCGCCTGAACCAGTCGGGCTGCAGCAGCACAACCCATAACCCCCATACCTACGACTACGACATCATAATGCTTCATTATCCAGAGCCCCTGCCTTTAGGAAACGAGTCTGACTATACTGCCGACTTAATTCAGTTAAATTAGTCATTTTGGTGAATAATCATCGTAGTCAATAGCGCCCTCTTCTTGCGGAAAAGATCTCCCGGATACGAGCAAAACCAGCTTGAGAATGGGATTTACGACCCGTTCGACCATTATTCACCAAATTTATGCCCAAGATTACGGGATGCACTTAACTTGAATAACGCTATCCGCTATACTGCCCGCGCCACCGGCTGGCTGATGAATCAAAGGTTGCAGTTTTTTCACTGCCAACCTGTACAGAATAATTCCCACCGGTATACAGATGCCTGCACTGATCGTCATGGGCATGAAAGCTTTTAACAGTGAACTCTTGTTCTGGAGGAGGAACAGGAAAACTCGACAGGGCTTTCTTCTTCACCCGCCCAGCCATAGTGTGCAGGACTGACATTCACCACAGGAACATCTGCAACTGTCCGACCAACCACTGCAGAAGTATCAGGGACGGTGACCGGACAGGCCGCACAGATGATGAGGGTAGATCCGTGCTAGAAGCCTACAGAAAACATGTCGAAGAGCGTGCAGCAGAAGGTGTCCCACCTAAACCACTAAGCGCCGAGCAAGTAACCGGACTGGTAGAGTTGCTGAAAAACCCACCTGCCGGTGAAGAAGAATATCTGCTGGACCTGCTGGAAAACCGCATCCCACCTGGCGTAGATGAAGCCGCTTATGTTAAAGCTGGATTTCTTTCTGCTGTCGTCAAGGGCGAAGCGGTATCCCCACTGCTGGATAACAAAAAAGCAGTTGAACTGCTTGGCATGATGCTGGGTGGTTACAACATTGAGACTCTGGTTGAACTGCTGGACAGCACCAAGCTGGCTGAACTGGCAGCAGAGCAGCTGAAAAACACCCTGCTGGTCTTTGACGCCTTCCACGACATTGAAGAAAAAGCCAAAGCGGGCAACAGCCACGCTTCCGCCGTACTAAAGTCCTGGGCTGACGCTGAATGGTTCACCAAACGTGACGCTGTTCAGGAAAGCATCAAAGTTGCTGTCTTCAAAGTTTCTGGCGAAACCAACACAGACGACCTGTCTCCTGCTCCTGATGCCTGGTCCCGTCCAGACATCCCGGTTCATGCTCGCGCCATGTACAAAATGACCCGCGGCGGACTGGAGCCTGAAGAGCACGGTGTGACCGGTCCTCTGAAGCAAATCGACGAAATCAAAGCCAAAGGCCTGCCCGTTGCTTTTGTCGGTGACGTAGTCGGTACCGGTTCTTCCCGTAAGTCCGCTACCAACTCTGTTCTGTGGTTCTTCGGCGATGATATGCCTGGTGTGCCAAACAAGCGTGCTGGCGGTATCTGCATCGGCGGTAAAGTTGCGCCTATCTTCTTCAACACGATGGAAGACGCTGGCGCACTGGTTTTCGAAGCCCCTGTTGAAAAACTGGGCATGGGCGACGTTATCGAAATCCGTCCTTACGACGGCAAAATTCTGTCCGAGTCCGGCGAAGTTCTGTCTGAGTTTGGTTTCAAGTCCGACGTTATTCTGGACGAAGTACAGGCTGGTGGCCGTATCAACCTGATCATTGGTCGTGGTCTGACGGATCGTGCACGTGAAGCTCTGGGCCTGGGTCATTCAGAGATTTTCCGTCGTCCAGTTTCCCCAGAAGAAAGTGACAAAGGCTTTACGCTGGCTCAGAAAATGGTCGGCAAGGCTTGTGGCGTAGAAGGTGTTCGCCCAGGTACTTACTGTGAACCGAAAATGACCACAGTAGGCTCTCAGGACACTACTGGCCCTATGACCCGTGACGAACTAAAAGACCTGGCTTGCCTGGGCTTCTCTTCCGATCTGGTTATGCAGTCCTTCTGCCACACCGCAGCTTATCCAAAGCCTGTTGACGTTGAAACTCACCACACTCTGCCAGACTTCATCATGAACCGAGGCGGTGTAGCTTTGCGTCCAGGTGACGGCATCATCCACAGCTGGCTGAACCGTATGCTGCTGCCTGATACCGTAGGTACCGGTGGTGATTCCCACACCCGTTTCCCTCTGGGTATTTCCTTCCCAGCAGGTTCCGGTCTGGTGGCTTTCGCAGCGGCTACCGGCGTAATGCCTCTGGATATGCCAGAATCCATTCTGGTTCGATTTAAAGGTGAGATGCAACCGGGTATCACTCTGCGTGATCTGGTACACGCCATTCCTCTTTACGGTATCAAGCAAGGCCTGCTGACCGTTGAGAAGAAAGGCAAGAAAAACGCTTTCTCCGGTCGCATCCTGGAAATCGAAGGTCTGGAAAGTCTGACCGTAGAACAGGCATTCGAACTGTCCGACGCTTCCGCTGAACGTTCTGCTGCTGGTTGTACAATCACTCTGTCCGAAGAGTCCATCACTGAGTACCTGAAGTCCAACGTGACCATGCTGCGCTGGATGATCAGTGAAGGCTACGGCGACCCCCGTACTCTGGAGCGCCGTGCTCGCAAGATGGAAGAGTGGCTGGCTAATCCTGCCATGATGCGTGCAGATTCTGACGCTCAATACGCTGAAGTCATCGAGATTGACCTGTCTGAAATCAAAGAGCCTATCCTGTGTGCTCCTAACGATCCAGACGACGCTCGTACACTGTCTGATGTCGCGGGCGATAAGGTTGACGAAGTATTCCTGGGTTCCTGCATGACCAACATCGGTCACTTCCGTGCTGCCGGTAAACTGTTGGAGCAGAACAAGGATCCTCTGCAAACCCGCTTCTGGATGTCTCCTCCTACCAAGATGGATAAGGCGCAACTGGAAGAAGAAGGTTACTACAACATCTACCAGAACAGTGGTGTTCGTACAGAAATTCCGGGCTGCTCCCTGTGTATGGGTAACCAGGCACGTGTAGAACCAGGCGCTACTGTACTGTCCACTTCTACCCGTAACTTCCCGAACCGTCTGGGTGATGGTGCCAACGTATACCTGTGCTCTGCAGAACTGGCTTCTGTTGGCGCAATTTTGGGTAAAATTCCAAGTGCAGACGAGTACATGGAATACGCCCAGAACCTGGACTCCATGTCCAGCGAAGTATACCGTTACCTGAACTTTGATCAGGTTGAGTCTTATCAGAAAGCAGCCGACGACATCATTGCGAAAGCAAGCTGATCAGTTGACTGAATAGCACTCAAAAAATCCTCGCTTTTGCGGGGATTTTTTTCATCAAGACTTTTAAGAGGGCAGAAAAATAAATACCCCCAGACTCACCCCGGAATTTCAGGAGTGGATTCTCAATAACATTCCGCTGCTTCAACAAATGCAATTGCAGTTTGATGATTTTGACAGGGGCATTCTGACAATGAGTTGCCCACTGGAACCCAACATAAACGATAAAGGTACGGGTTTTGGCGGCAGTATTGGCGCTCTGGCCACCATTTGCGGATGGACCTACACTATGATCCACGCAAAAACGGTCCTTGATGAGCCCGAAGCCATGATTGTGGATCAGACGATGAAGTTCCACGCACCCGTTACTGGACACTTCACAGCCACATGCACTGCCACCATTCCAGATGATTTTCAGGAACGCCTCCAAGAAGGCCGCAACGGAAAGCTGGATGTAGAGATTGAGATACACTCCAATGGCGTTCTCACTGCCACCTATCAGGGGTTTTACATCGCCAGGAAAAGAACCTGATCAGCCGAAGCCTTGACGCTGCCTACCAAGAAAGAAACCTTCTCAGTCAGAAAACCGGCAGTTAAATCCATAAAAGAGGTCAACCAGCCTTATCTTGCACCATTCGGCCATAGATAGAGTCAGGCAGCAGGGTTTCAGTGACGAGCTGTTTATACTGAAAACTATCGGTAGATTTTCTGGCTTAAGAATGACTCCAACGCCTGATTCGGTCAGTTCAGCATCCAACTGGCAGATTTTCAAAAGCTGGGTAAAACACACCATCCGCTCAGCCTTCACCTGGAACCGGAAAACCCGGGTACTTGAGGATCCTGACGCCCTGCTTCAAGAAGCCAGGGCCAGAGGCGACAATCCTTACGCGGGGCTGAGCCAACGAAAAATTGCCAGAAACAACAACCTTCAGAATCAGGTTGGCAGAGCAGCTATCGAATCAAAAGAGGATTTCACCCGAATTGGTCTGGAACCTGCCGCTTTTGCAAATCAATCCGATCTTATCAGAGCCTTTCAAAATCAACTTCTGGCACGAGCCAAGGACCTTCAGTCGGCAGTTTATCAAGATGCCAATGGTAGCTTTAAACAAATGAAAGCCTGCTCCACACTGGTAAACCAGACGATTGCCGGAAACTGGCCTGCCGTCCTTCATTGCCTGACACTGGAACTTCCAGCTGAACAGCTGCACGAACTGACCGACTATGCCCGCCCCCTGCAATTACTGCTCAATCCAGAGCCAGAAGTGAACACCACGGCTCCATCTAATGTACGCCGCCCTGCCAATGATTTGCTGGATAAAGATGTTTTTTTGTTGTCGGGTGATATCATCCGAATGAATGAAGCTCGTAAAGAGCCAGTGCAGGCAATCGCCTGCCCTTACACCATCCGAGGATCAAAACAGGAAACCGAGCTTTTGAATCGGTTATCCATAATAGACCCTGGCCTAGCCAGAAAAAGCTTTCTCGACAATATCAAGAAATTAAAGCCTGGCCTGGCCGCAATCTCTCCCAACCCAGCACTGAAAGCCCACGGCTTCAGCCATATGATCCATACGGTCATTCCAGCCAATGACTCAAAGAATATAAATACCGAACTCATCAACGCCTATCAGTCCAGTATTGAAGCCGCTCACCGAAAAGGGCTCACCAGCATAGCTCTACCCATACTCAGTACCGGCTTAAATTTCTCCGCAGACAGAGCAGCAAAAATTGCGTGCGTTGCTGTCAGCCGTTACATGAGTAGCCACAATCATCCAACCCACCCTCCTAAAGTCTTTCTGGTTTGCCCGGGGACTGAAGAGGGACAACAGATACAACGTCACATCAACGACTATCTAAGCCAGAAAACACCAACACCTAAAGAACACAAATAACCATCAGAGTTTTGAAAGACAGTACCTGAAAAGCTTCTCATCAACGGCTTTCTCCTGATAAGCCGCTTTTACATAGAGTCTTGCAAATGCCATCACAGGTTCGGCAATTTCCTTATCCATCTCAGCCACTCTTCGAGCAAAACTTAACTCAGCTTCACCGGATTCAGGCGTAAAACCACGACGCGCCATTTTCCGGCAAAAGGCTTGATAATACTTCTTCAACGGAGACAGCTTCTGTCGCCTATAAAGCAAGGTCAAAGACAGTAAAGCTAAAATCAGAGCTATTCCCGCTGACAAAGCAACGCCCTGTCGCCAATAGAAATCCTTGTTACCCAACAGCTCCCTGAGAAAGGCTTCCTGCTCATCCTGTTTGTAATTAACGACAGACCTCTGCCATTGGTATTCAGCCTTCTCAAAGGCCAGACGCAATGAATTCAATACACTCAGCTGACGATACCGGTAGAGTGAAAGAGGATTGTCAGGCAGGAATACTTCAGAACCCCCTACAGCAGCCTCCAAACCAGACTCAATCCTTTGGGGTGAAACCGCAGCAGTAGGATCAAACCTTAACCAACCCTGCCCTGCCACCCAGATCTCTACCCAGGCATGAGCATCAAACTGTCGAACCTGAATCAGGTTTTCGTCTTCCTTGTACTCGCCGCCCTGATAGCCGCCAATGACTCTTGCTGGAATGCCTACAGATCTCATCATGTAGGTAAAGGCTCCAGCATAATGAGCACAGAAGCCTCTTTGCCCTTCAAATAAAAACTGATCGATGGACGATGACTGACTATAGAGTGGAGGAGAGAGAGTGTAGTAAAACTCATCGTTTCGAAACAAAGAAAGTACACGCCCGGCCATTTTAACGGGGTCGTGAGACGACTGCGAAAACAACTCTTTAGCTAATTGACCGCTTCTTTCATTTCCTGATTCAGGCAACTGAACATTCAATTCTTTCAACCAATCAGGCATTGTAATTGAACGAGATAGAGGCCTGGTTCCATCCAGAGAGTATAGGTAGCGTGTCTCTACCGGCTGATCTGCTGCCAACCTCATACTGCGATAGAAAAAACTGTTCTCCACCACACTTCCGACGGGCCCCAGAGTGTACAACCAGGGTTTACCCGTCGGCTCCATCATCACTTCGTACTGATATTCAGTCTGACGATTCAACCACCAACCCTTGTTTTCTGGCTCCCGGCTTATCCAGTTTCCGGATTGACCACCCGGCACTGAAAAGCTTTTATCTGTCTGCCGCCATGTTTCGCCATCAAACTGGTCCAGCACAACGGCTCGCCAATACCTTTGTCTTGGTGGAGGAACATCTTCTTTGAATCGAGCTCTGAAAACCAGTTCATCTGAACGACTGAGTCGTGCTATATCCCCGGGTGTCATTGCATCGGTAAGGCCTGTTCTGGCACTGTTATCAGGCAGTGGCACAGACCACAAGGGGCCAATTCTAGGCACAAGTATAAAGAGAAGAATGGTTAAAGGGGCTGCCTGCAATGCCAAACTACCAGCAAACTGAATACTCGACTTTACTGGAATAGAAGCCGACCTTCGGAACATGGCCTGTTGAGCGGCAATGAGTACAACCAGACAAAAAACCAGGTAGAGTGTTTGCAAAAGTGTTTGAGAAAATAAAACAGCCGTCGCCACCAGGAAGTAGCCAATATACACCACCACCAGAGCGTCTCGCCTGCTTTTCATTTCCAGTAATTTCAGGGCATAGCCCGCTGCCAGAACTGAAACTGAGGACTCCAGTGAGATCAATGGTTTGAAGCTGACAAATACTGTGACCAGCGCTAAAAGAATTAACCCAGCCCTCAACCAGAAAGGAGGCCATTGCCCTCTACCCAATAATATAGTCACGCGCCAACCGGCGGATAAACAACCCAATAGTGTGATAACCGCAGGAACTTGCTGCCAAACAGGAAGCAGCACCATTAACAAAGCGGCAATCAACCAAAGGGTTGATGCCCTGCTGACTGGAAGATCATGCATGATGACGATCTCCCTGTCTGTTTGGTTCAAGAGCATAAAGAGCTAAAGCTTCAAGGCATCTCTGTAAATGCTGTGACCCGATTCCAGTTGGTATTTCTAACCCGGGTAAGATCAGACTATAAGGTCTCTGATCGGACTCACACGACAAACACCAACCGGTGAGTACAGACAGTTTCTCTTCAATATCGACACCTGGAGTCTGCACGAACGATAAAGAGACCTGATTACCAACAGGTTCTTCAAAGAGCTTGGTATTCAACTCATTGGTTCTGGCAAACCCTTTCCAGTCAACGTGTCCCGCCAAATCCGATTCTTTATAGCGCCGAAACCCCGCAAAATCATCATGCCCTGAACGAGCCTGTCGCCCCTCGTTATCCTCACCACCCAGCTTATCCGGCAGTGGATGAGAGTGATCAGGCCTTGGGTAAATTAAAGTATTCATCTCCAGTAATACCCAACTCCAGGCTCTGCAGAAACCCAACGGATAAACACTCTCTACCCTCATTCGCCCCGGTTGCAACCAACCTCGGGTCCTGGCCAAAACTTTTAAATTACAGTCCTGATTTTTATCAAAAGAAAGACAAACCTGTTCATTCTCTGGCCAACCTAACTGAACAGCCTGTCGACTTTTTTCTCCAGCTTGCAGCTGAAGTTTTACCGCTATTGACTCCCCAGCATGACCCGACTCAGCGGATCTGGAAATCAGAGTCACTCCGGCAAGATTTCTCCAAGTATGGAGAATCGATAACATAAACAAGCTGATCATAAAAAATGCCAGACCAAAAGCCAGGCTATTGGCGTAGTTAGCCGCCAGAATAAAGATCAGTAACGCAACAGCAAGCCAGATGTACCCACCGATTGTGGGCAAGATGAAGATACGCTTTTGATCAAGCGTTATATGTGCTGAGGGTGGAATTCGTCGATCCAGCCATTGATTAAATCGACGCCGTGCCCAGGCAGTTTTTTCCTTCATAAGAGTCTTCATGACAAAACTCAGCCCATAACTTGAGTGGTTGCCAAAAGCTCTCTGACTGATTTCCCCTGCTCTCTTTCCTTCAAACGGTGATCCGCTACCGCTACAAAAACAGCCTGGACATCTTCGGGTATGACATAATCTCTACCATCCATCCACGCCCATGCCTTAGCCGCCTGCACCAATGCCAAACCGGCTCGTGGAGACAAACCGGTAATGAAATAACCCGCTTCACGAGTGCTTGATACCAGCCTCATGACATAATCCAGCAACATATCACCCAGATGAATGGACAGAATTTGATTCTGAGCTTCCACCAATTGAGCCGCAGTCAGAATCTCAGGTAATGAACCTAATTCATTCCTGCCTGCCTCCCCTCTGAGAATGGCTTTTTCAGACTCGGTATCCGGATAGCCTAACTCTAGCCGCATCAAAAATCGGTCAAGCTGAGACTCTGGAAGAGGAAATGTACCTTCCTGAAAGACCGGATTTTGAGTGGCTACTACAAAGAAAGGCTCTGGAAGAATACGAGTATGGCCATCTACTGAAACCTGGCGCTCTTCCATGGCCTCGAGCAAAGCACTCTGGGTTCTGGGAGAGGCCCGGTTGATTTCATCTGCTAACAGTAACTGCGAAAAGACGGGGCCGGAATGGAATTCAAAAGCAGATGTATTTTTATCAAAAACGGTGACTCCAATAATATCCGCCGGTAACAGATCACTGGTGAACTGAACTCGCTGATAGCCCAGCCCCATCACCTGAGCCAGGGCATGAGCCAAGGTGGTCTTACCCATTCCAGGCAAATCTTCAATCAACAAATGACCTTTGGCCAGCAGGCAACAGACGGCAAGCCTGATCTCCTGATCTTTGCCCCGAAGGATTTGACCCAAAGCCTGAATACATTGATTGACTTCATTCATTAGCAGGAACACCGTTGTTCTTTTTATGTGGCTCACGGCTATTTTAAGTAGCTCATGGCGGCTCATTGACTTCCTTGTTGTTGTATCGGTCAAAGAGCAGAAACAATCATAGCCGTTTCTGCATCTATCAAGCAGAAGTCCATTTCTGCTATAAACAGGCCTGCATTAAAGTTGAGACAGCCCTTTTTCAAGATCAGCTTTCAGGTCTTCCAGATTTTCAAGCCCTACTGCCACCCTGACCAGGTTTTCGGTGATACCGGCTCTTGCCTTGTCTTCATCCGTAAGACGGCAATGCGTGGTAGTAGCAGGATGAGTAATTGTCGTGCGCGTATCGCCCAGATTAGCGGTTCTGGAAATAAAGGTTACTGCATCCATCACTTTCCAGGCCTGCTCTCTGCCACCTTTTACTTCAAAGGACAGAACCCCGCCAAAAGCTTTCTGTTGACGCTTGGCCAGACTATGTCCTGGATGCGACTCAAGACCACTGTAGTGGACCTTTTCAACAGAAGGATGCTCTTCCAGCCACTGAGCCAAAGCCAGAGCATTACGACAATGAGCTTCTACTCGTAGGCTGAGCGTTTCAAGAGACTTATAGAAGTTCCAGGCATTAAAGGGGCTCATAGACGCTCCGGCAGCTCTCTGCCAGAGGTGCATCTCGCTGATCAATTCTTTACTGCCTACGGCAACACCGCCCATGCAACGACCCTGACCATCAATGAACTTTGTCGTGGAATGAACGACAATGTCAGCACCCAGCTTTAATGGCTGCTGCAAAGCAGGAGTACAGAAACAATTGTCCACCATCAACAGTGCATCATTCTCATGAGCGATGGATGCCATTATTTCCAGATCGACCACTTCGCCCAGTGGATTGGAAGGCGTTTCCAGGAACAATAAGCGAGTTTCAGGGCGCATAGCATCACGCCACTGCTGATAATCCGTGAAGTCAACAAAAGTGGTTTTAACACCAAATTTATCCAGATACTTGGCAAAGACAGTAACCGTTGTACCAAAAACACTGCGAGAACAGATGACGTGATCACCGGCTTTCAGTAATCCCATGCACATGCCGAGAATGGCGGCCATACCTGAAGACGCTGCACAGGCCAATTCTCCCCCTTCGAGGGCAGCCATACGATCTTCAAACATTTTTACAGAAGGGTTGGTGTATCGAGAGTAAACATTGCCGTCTTCATCGCCGGCAAAAACAGCCTGAGCCTGTGCTGCACTGTCATAAGTAAAACTGGAGGTGAGATAAATGGCTTCGCTGTGTTCTCTTTCACCACTGCGGATTACACCAGTCCTGATAGCCTGGGTTTCAAATGCCCATTCGTCCTGATGATTACTCACGTCGTTGTCTTTCATTTCTGATCCTATTTACCATACCGCTCAGGGCTTTCACCATGAAAAATATTTTGCTCTGCTAATTACATATACAGGAGATAAACAAAATTTTTTCTTCGCTCATGGCGGTTCATGAGCCTACTGCATAAAGGCTCCGGGAATGCTTGAATCTGAATTTTCCGAGATAAAGCTCGAAAGACCATTGATCCAGCAAGCCCCAGATAGCTGACAAGATGCCAAAGATAACGAAAAAAACCCACCGTTGACAGTAAAAATACCCATAAAACCTGTAGCCAGAGCTGAAAACGTGTAGAAATCACTGAACGCTGTTTTGTGATAGGCTTGAAGCCTGAATGATTGACTGTAAAACGTAGTTTCCGCTTCTGACTGATCAGGAAAAATGGAATGTCTCCCCACTTGCTTTTAATTGATGCCCTTAACCTGATTCGAAGAGTACATGCCGCTGTCAGGGCTCCTGATGAAAACAGCCAGGTGGATGGTGCCATATCGGCAACACTTTCATCTCTGAACCGGGCTATCAAGGAAACCAATCCTTCTCACTGCCTGATGGTATTTGATGGCAATCCTCCTACCTGGAGACATGAGCTGTACCCGGATTACAAGAAGGGACGAAAGCCTATGCCTGAGCCATTGAGAAAAAGGCTAGGAGACTTCAATAAGGCATTTCTAAAAATGGGCATTAAGACTTTTAGAAAGACAGGTCTTGAAGCAGATGATGTGATTGCAGCCATCGCCTCCAAAGCATCCAGAGCCAATGTTCGAACAACTATACTCTCAACCGATCGAATTTTTCTACAGCTGTTAGATGCTCCCCAGATTACTCTGCGTGATCATTTTCAAAAACTTGATTATCACGGGCAAAGCGTACAAAACCTTTATGGCTTTAATGCAGAAAAACTCACCCAATTCTGGGCCATTGCAGGTGTTGGAGATGTACCGGGTGTACAAGGTGTAGGGGATAAAGGAGCCACTTCATTGATTCTGGAACATCAGAATCTGGAGAATATTTTCTTGATGGAAGAAGAAGCCAAAGGCGCTGCAGGGAAGGTAGTTAAACAGAGAGAGCAGGCATTAATGAGCCTGAAACTGGCAGCTCTGGCCTGTGAACTTGAGGTAGGCGTAAAACTGAAGGATTTGAGGTATGAGCTTTCAGAGATGTGAATTATTCTAGATATTGACTACTATTAGTAATACTATCAGTGTTCGAAAAGGAGCAATGAAATGGCCAAAGCAAGAACCAGTATTTCTCTTGATGAAGAGGTTCTGGAGAACGTCAAACGTCTAAATTTAAACCTTTCAGAGATTGCTAACGAAGCTGCTATTCAAAGCATTAAACAGTCCAAGACTGAGCAATGGAAACAAGAGAATAAAGAAGCTCTGGATGAATACAATGCCTTTATAGAACGGCACGGCACTTTTGGTGAGAAACACGGAGTTATGTTTAAAAATGAGCCAATTTGATCTTTATCAGACATCTTCAGGCGAATTTGACTTTGTAGTAGAACTTCAAAACGACTTGGTAGAAACCAGAACAGCTGTGGTTGCTCCACTACTTCGGGCTGATAAAGTGGAACGACGGGTAAAAAAACTGATGCCTCTGGTATCAATAGATCAGATGGAATACATCGTACAAATCCCTAATCTGGCAGCAGTATCAAGAACCTTCCTGAAGAGTCCGGCTGGCGATTTAACTTCATCTCGAGATGAGCTTTTGGCGGCGCTGGATTTTCTCTTTGTGGGATTTTGAGTCATGCAGCCAGAGAAGAAGAGCACAAGTGTCCAGTAAGTACTTCATTGATCTGGGTGGTCATAAAACTGATCAATGATGTCATCAGGCGTCTTATCAAAATCTTCCGATATCTCGATCTTCCCCTGCAATACTCTAAAACCACGATTTTGAGGCAGCTCTACATAAGGAATCAAACGCATAACCGGTTTGTTCCTCTGAGTTATGACAATATCAGCATCTTCTTCCAAAGCTAACCGGACTAACTCTGAAAGCCGACTCTTGGCCTCATGCATACCCGCAGTTATCTGTTGCGAATCTGACATCGAAGCACCTTAGCTAAGTAAACCAGAATCAGGTTAGTCCTTGCCAGATAACCTGGCAAGGACATAAAACTTCACTCAACCAGCTTTATAGAAAATCAGGCTAGTTCTTCATCATTATGAAGATCAATAATTGAGTCGCTTCGCTCATTGGCTCTGGTTTCTTCATTTCTGCTGGCAGCAAGACGGCTTAGGTATTCACTGTCGATACCACCGGCAATGTACTTGCCATCAAACACAGAGCAGTCGAAATCTTTAATCTGAGGATTCAGGGACGACACGATCTTTTTGAGATCATCCAGATCCTGGAAAATGAGTCGATCAGCACCGATCTCTTGTTCAATTTCCTTATCAGTACGACCGTAGGCTATCAGCTCTTCCGATGTTGGCATATCTATGCCATAGACATTGGGGTAGCGAATAGCGGGCGCTGCGGAGCTGAAGTAGACATTCTTGGCGCCACTGTCTCTGGCCATCTCAATGATCTGCTGACAAGTGGTACCTCGAACAATAGAGTCATCAACCAGCAAAACGTTCTTACCTTCAAACTCTTGCTTAATGGCACTCAGCTTCTGCCTTACTGATTTCTCCCGAACTTCCTGACCTGGCATGATAAAGGTACGGCCAATATAACGGTTCTTAACAAAACCTTCCCTGTACGGAAGTCCCAATCTGGTAGCAATTTCCAAAGCAGAAGTACGGCTGGTATCAGGAATAGGCATAACCACATCAATGTCGTGCTCAGGCCACTCTCTCAGGATTTTGTTGGCCAGAATCTGCCCCATTCTCTGGTGCGCCTGGTAAACAGGAATTCCATCAACAATAGAGTCTGGTCGGGCCAGATAAACATACTCGAACATGCAAGGGTGTTTAATGCCCTGCACACACTGAAAAGTATGCAATTGATTTTGTGAGTCTATAAATACCGCTTCACCCGGTTCTACATCACGAATCACTTCAAAACCAGACGCACTCAAGGCAACAGACTCGGATGCGATCATGTATTCAGTGCCCGTCTCGCTCTCACGTTTACCATAGATGAGAGGGCGAATACCGTAGGGGTCGCGGAAACCGATAATGCCATGGCCGTTGATCATCGCGACGACTGCATACCCACCCTCACAGCGTTCATGCACTCTGCGAACAGCCTTAAAAAAGTCTTCAGGTTGAGGCTTCAGCTTACCAGCCTGAACCAGCTCATGAGCGAAAACATTAAGAAGAATCTCTGAATCCGAACTGGTATTGATATGACGCAGATCTGTTTTGAACAGCTCCTGCTTGATACTTTCGGCATTAGTCAGATTGCCATTATGAGCAAGCGCAATGCCATAGGGAGAATTGACATAGAACGGCTGAGCTTCAGCCGAACTGGATGTACCTGCTGTAGGATAACGGACATGGGCAATCCCCATGTGCCCTACCAGCTTTTTCATATGCCGGGTTCTGAAGACATCACGGACCAGGCCGTTATCTTTCCTCAGGTAAAAATTATCTCCACCCAAGGTTACCATTCCAGCTGCGTCCTGCCCCCTGTGCTGAAGCACGGTCAGCGCATCGAACAACAGCTGGTTAACATTCACTGTCGCCGAAATACCGACAATTCCACACATTTATAACATCCTCAGGCTTGATCAGCGGCCCCAAAGCTCCGGCACGTTACCCTGAAAGTCAGATATTTCTGAGTTTCTGCGCTTATGTCGGTCTTTAGAGCCCATTTTCTCTCAAGAGTTCACTGAAAGCTCTTCCTGGAATTTTGCCTGTTCCCGGAGCTCTTCAGATATAGCTCTTAAAGATAATTTCACCCTGCTTGCAGTACGGGTTCTACCCACTGGATCACAGTTTCCTTGGACCAGTCCGCAAGCAGCAAAAAGTGCGGCAATAATACCGAATCTTGCCATGCTTCGTCATTCTCTAATGGTGCAAAAGTCATTAAACCTACAACCAGAACCACCAATAGACAGCCTCTTAACCCACCAAATACCATTCCAAGCAGCCTGTCAGTGCCTGTGAGGCCTGTGGCTTCCACCAACTCAGCAAAAATCCGGTTGACCAACCCACCTACCAATAAAGTGGCAACAAAAAGCATCAAAGAGGCAGAAATAATGCGAACAGAAGGTGTTTCGACATACTGAGTCAGTAAATTGGCCACACTCCCATTGAATGTCCAGGCGACAAAAACCGCAACAATCCAGGTCAGCAGAGATAAAACCTCTTTGAAGAAGCCACGTTTAAGACTGATCAATGCAGAAACAATAACGATGGCAGCTATGACCCAGTCGATCCAGGTGAAGGTCAAAGTAGGACTCCTGTGCAAATCTCTATAATCAGACCAGAGTATCGGTTTTGTGGAAAGGGCTCAATATACAAAAAAGCCCGTCACAGTGGACGGGCTTTTTGCCATATCTGGGAATCCTTATTGTTCAAATACTATTCTGGATTCGTTCTTCTTCATAAAAGCTTCACCAATGAACTTAACCTGATCAAGGTCATCCATATTTTTGAAAGGTCCGTGTTCTTTACGGTGTTTTACGATTTCCTCAGCCGTTCGTTTGCCTACTCCTATGAGTTTGTCATCCAGTTCCTGTACTGTAGCTGTATTGACGTTTACGACCAGCTCTTTGTCCTTGTTGTTGGCGAAAGAGCCTGAAGAGAGCATCAAAAGGCTGGTAAGAGCGATTGTTGATAAGTATTTGTTCATGGCACTACATCCTTTATTGCCAGAGAAGGGAGATTTCAAAAGAATCTTTGAAACCGTTATTTCCAGTTCTAGACCGTTTTTCAGAAAAACCAAAATCCCGTCATCAAACAAATTCCACTTTTTCCCTTACATTGATGCAAGTGACTGAATTCTATGTACTATAAATCCGGTCGACTTTTTTGACGGGTTGATTCTGATGACAGCATTTTGACTTCCTTGGGCTATCTCATGTTTATGACCAGTAAAATGACAATAATCGAACCCTGTCTACTGACTTCGCAACTTCAGTCAAAGGAGAGGTACACTGAATGTATTTTCCATAGTCATAAAAAGCAGGTAAAACAATGAGAGATCTATATGACACCGACTTCTACAGCTGGACAGAACGGCAGGCTCAACTGATCCGTGAAGGACGACTTTCCGAGCTGGACCTGGAGAATATCCTGGAGGAAATAGAAAGCATGGGGCGAAGTGACTACAGAGCCTTTCAATAAAGGTTCTGCGTGCTTTTTATGCACCTGTTGAAATGGCAGTACCAACCAGAAAAGAGAGAAACCGAGCATAGCTGGAAAAGAACCATAAAAGAGCAGAGAAAACAGATCAAACGAGTTTTGAGAAAAAACCCTGGACTCAACGAAATTCTGCCAGAAGCCTATTCAGATGCCATTGAAGACGCTGTAGATGAAACAGAGCTAGAGCTGCTTCCACTTTTCCCTCAGAATGCCTCTGGAGTTATGATCAGGTTATGGATTCCGAGTTCTGGCCATCAATGTGATACATCATATTAAGGGGCACAACGTCTAAACAACCCCAATAATGTCCTTATAAACATCCAGCACAGAGAGTTCAAAATCAACTGAAGTCAACTGAATACGATCGCGCTCGCCCAGTCGTTCACTTTGCCAATGTTCACCCGAACGTCGATAAACATCCACCAAAAACTCGTATTGAGAAACCAGCACGTACTCTTCCAATGTCGGGATCTGTGTATAAGCCTCAAGTTTGGTCAAACGATCATGTTGCTCTGTTGTACGGGAAAGCACTTCGATAATCAGTTTTGGCTGCTCTTCCACATAAGGGTTTTCTGAGCCACGATTGCAGGAAACCATGACATCAGGGTAAAAGAAAACATCCTCGGTTTCCGCCCCTGCTCTGACTTTCATATCAGAACCAAAAACGTCACAGCACGATCCCTCCAGGTGATTTCCCAACAAACGTCCCAATCTCATCGCAAGTAAATTATGCCGTCTACTGCTGCCCACCATGGCATAGACATAACCATTGATATATTCCCTCTTAACAGGAGCTGTCAGCTCCGACTCAAGATACTCATCAACAGTAACAGGTAGATTTTTCATGGCATTCTGCATCAGGCTCACCGATGTCTTTCGTAGTAAGCCATTCAATATAGACAAAAAAGGACAAAACAGAGAATGAATTGATCCGCCATCAATGATAGTTGATAACTTCCCGTTCTTGCCGCTGTTCAGGCTGATCCGTCTGGTTCATCCAGTCAACTACCTCTGATGTAGGTGAAAAGCCATTTACATAACTAGAGAGCTGGTTTCTCAGATCAGTAAAACGTCTATTTCGGGCCACTTCAAAAATGCTCTCTAATGCTAACCGGTAATCAACCCAACCTTCTTTGCTTTCCATCGCCATACTGATTTTTGGATGATTGGTTCCAGTCACATTATCACCAATCAACAACTCTTCAAAAAGTTTTTCCCCTGGTCGCAATCCAGTGTATAAAATTTCAATATCACCTTCAGGATTACTTTCATCTTTAAGTGTCAAACCTGATAAGTTAATCATCCGCCTAGCCAAATTGACTATCTTAACGGGCTGCCCCATATCAAGAACAAAAACTTCTCCACCACCAGCCATAGCACCTGCTTGAATAACCAACAGTGCGGCCTCAGGAATTGTCATAAAATAACGATTGATATCAGGATGAGTCACTGTCACAGGCCCACCAACACGAATTTGCTCTCGAAATACGGGTATAACAGAACCACTTGAACCCAAAACATTTCCAAAGCGAACCATAGTTAAGCAGGTATTAATTGGTATATTAGTCTCGGATTCAACGCCAAATTTTTCCGCATGAAAAAACTTCACACTACGCTCATCAGACAGTGCCTGCAAAGCCATCTCAGCTAATCGTTTTGAGGCCCCCATTACATTGGTAGGACGAACTGCCTTATCTGTAGATATGAGAACGAATCGCTCAACTTGAGTAAGAATTGCAGCCTGAGCAGTATATAGAGTCCCAAGAGTATTATTCCGTAAACCCTCCTCAATATTATGTTCAACCATCGGAACATGCTTATATGCTGCAGCATGATAGACAGTATCAACAACAAACCTTCTCATTGTCTCTACCAGACGTTCTGGATTATTTACAGAGCCAAGAACTGCTGCAATTTGAACAGATTTACAGTCATTGAGTGTACTCTGAGCTTTTAATAGATCTTGCTCAACTGAATACAAACTGAATTCACAATGCTCATAAAGAACAAGGCATAGCGGTTTTTGCTTTATAATTTGACGGCAAAGCTCAGAGCCAATTGAACCACCCGCTCCAGTGACCAAAACCACTTTACCAGTGATGCACTTTTCTAAGAGATCGTGTCTAGGCTCGACTTCATCCCTACCCAGCACATCACCGATATCAACAGGTTGAATTTCTTGCATTTTCATTCGGCCACTTGCAAGATCTGACATGGCAGGTACTGTTCGAATAGGTAGTCCGTGTTGTTCTAGAGTTTGAACTATCTCCTTTCGTCTTAGCCTTGTTGCAGAGGGTATCGCCAGTAACACCTCCTGCACCCCAGTTTCCTGCACCATCTGCTCAAAATGTTTGGGCCGGTAAATGCGCCTTCCTTGAATGGCACGGCCTGCATTGTCCTTTTTATCATCTAGAAAAGCGACTGGCTGGTATTCAATCCCCTTATCCAGAGCCGACATCACCTGGACACCCGCTGCTCCAGCTCCATATATAGCTACAGGAATACCTCGACGCGAATGGTTCTGCTTATTTGGGAAAAACTCAGGAAAAATATCAGAAATAGACTCCCCTAATAACCAACTGCGAACTACATAACGTGAGATTGTCATTGTCGGCAATAGTAAAAGCCAATATATGAAGGGGATAGAACGAGGAAGGTGTATCTGACCAAAAACAAATCCGGCTAACATTAAACAGATTGTTGAATAAGAACATGCCTTAATGATGACTATAATCGAGTCTGAGCCCATATAGCGAAGCACAGCTCGATAGAGCCCCATTCTAACCAGAAAAGGCAAGGTTACTGCTACAGCAACAATAAACGCAGGGTAATAACGCGTAAACGAATCAGTCATACCCAGGCGGATATAAAAAGCCAGCCATAAACAGAAGATTATCGCGACTGTATCAAAGAGCAATGCAACCAGTCGTTTACTCGAGCGAGGGAGGGAAAGCAATATGTGTCGCATGTATTACCCGAATAATAAGTATAAAGAATACTTCAAAACATTATCATGAAGACTGCTTTACTCTATCACCCTGACCACTTCCAGTCAGAGTCATAAATATATAACGAAAATAGTTAGCTAGAGACAGTTCCTTAATCATTTTCGCATCCAGTTTTGCAAGTATTTCAGGTGTTGACATATCAATATTCGAAACTTGTGCCAAACCCGTAATCCCCGGTCTCACATCGTAAACATTCAGCCTATCACGATGCTCAATAAGTTCAATCTGATTATATAGATTGGGTCTTGGACCGACCAAACTCATTTCACCTTTTAGGACATTCCACAATTGTGGGAGCTCATCTAACTTAGTTTTCCTGAGAAACCCACCAAGGCGAGTTATAGAGCTTGTAGAAGCAAGATGGCTAGCCACCGAGACGGTTTCTACATTCATAGTTCTGAATTTAATCAATATAAAAGATTCTCTATTACGTCCTACCCTTTCCTGACGAAATAATGGTGAGCCAGTATCAAAACATCCAGCAATATAGATAATTAAAAAAACAGGAGCCCCGAAAAGCAATCCTGTCAAAGCAAAAGTAAAATCTAGCAGTCGAAACATGTATTCAGTCATCCAAAAAACATCTAAAAATACCTTCTTCCAAGCTCAAAGCTGGCTTCCAACCAAGAATTTCATTTATAGCAGTCATATCAACTTGAAGATCACAAGCCAACTTATCAATGACTGATTTTCTTCCAATCATTCTTGCAAAAAAACGAAGTAATGAGACATTTATGGGAAGCAAAATTGGCTTTTTCCCTCTAGCCTTAAATAATATACGAAGTAGTTCTGTTGTAGAAACGTCGTCATCATCACTAACTAGAAAAACATTACTTTGGGCATCAGGGTGTTTTATACAAAAAACAATAAAATCAACAAGATTGTCAACACCAATAAAACTACGCTTATTGTGTATTGCTCCCAACGGTAAAGGTAAAGTCATTTCGGTTAGCTTAACTAAACGTCCAAAATTGCCTGGCGCATCTTTTCCATAGACTAACGGAGGCCGTATTATTACAACTTCCAAACCTGTTTTATCCGATATTTTTTTTAAACCTTGCTCTGCATTATACTTCGAACGAGTATACGCATCATATGGTTTTGGTTTATCACAAGATGAAAATGGTTTAGAACTATACCTTCCAGATACACCAATCGAACTAATAAAAACGAATCTTTTAACTCCTAGAGCTGCGGCTTGCTTCGCTAAATTCAAGGTACCTTCAGTATTAACTTTAAAGAACTGACTCTCTGAATCACAAGATCCGTCATCAGAAGAATGTACTCTTGCGGCTAGATGCACAATGTAATCAACATCGGTTAATACTACTTGCCAATCAGTAGTCCCATCAATAGAACCAATAGAAAAGCATCCATCTAATTTTCTACGACTAATTCGTACTAATTCATATCCTTCATTATCAAGCTCATCACAAAGCACTCTTCCGATATAGCCAGAAGCACCTGTCACCAAAACCTTAGAAGTCAATCATTCTCTCCTTTATGAAGTAAAGATGCACTATTAAATTCTTTCATTTTGATCTTAAGCTTACTAAAAATAAATTTAACCATAGAAAAATTAAATCCGTTTCTTTTTGCTGCACGAAAAATCTCAATATTCTGCTTTATAATATTAACAATACTCTTATTCGTTTCGCCCCCAAGCCTCATCCTTACCAAAACTTCAGGTATATATTTAATATTTATTTTTCCTTTACCTATTATCCTAATCAACAATTCATAGTCTGCGGCAAGTCGATTTGAGACATCAAAAAGACCATATTGGGTGTATAAATTAGACTTAGCAAAGAATGTAGGGTGTGCAGGCGCCCAACCCGTAGACCATAAATCGTCATGATATTCACACGATTTCCATAATCTAACTACTTTAGTTAAATCATGCTGTTGGACATAAACTAAATCCGCGTAGCAACCATCAACTTCTTGATCATTTAGATTAGATGCAATAAGCGAGATAACTGAACTATCTTGAAAAATATCATCCGAATTAAGAATACCGATAACCTCACCAGTAGCATGATTAATGCCTTTATTCATAGCATCGTAAAGGCCATCATCCGGCTCAGAGATAAAACAATCGATAAAAGCCCGATATTTCTCAATAATTGATAAGGTTCCATCAGTAGAACCACCATCAATAATGATGTATTCAATGTTTTTATAGGACTGAGAAAGAACAGACTTTATTGTATCTTCTATTGTTTCTTCAGAATTAAAACAGACTGTAATTACAGATATTTTCATCAATTAACGCACTAACTTTAGAACTAGCGCCACATTTTCCGTAAAGATTTATAAAACCAAGCTCAAACTTGCTAGGCGCAGCCATAAATATCATCAAATCGGACAATATCATCTTCCCCAAGATAACTGCCACTCTGCACTTCAATCAGTTCAAGGTCGAATTTACCTGGGTTTTCCAAACGATGGGCAACACCAATGGGGATATAAGTGGATTGATTTTCGGTGAGCAAAGTGACTTCATCGCCATTGGTTACTAATGCTGTACCCTTCACAACAATCCAATGCTCAGCACGATGATAATGTTTCTGTAGTGACAACTTTGCACCGGGCTTTACCGTAATCCTCTTAACCTGAAAACGTTCGCCGCAGTCAATAGAGTCGTAAGCCCCCCAGGGACGATACACTTTTCGATGCAGCTTAGCTTCTGACCGACCTTCTCGCTTTAACTTCTCTACTATCTTTTTAACATCTTGCACTCGATCTTTAGTAGAAATCAGGATGGCATCATCACTTTCAGAAATAATCAGGCCATCAACACCGACAGTAGCAATTAACTTTTTTTCACTACGTACATAAGTGTTATGAGTATCATGTAAAATAACATCACCCTGAACTGAATTACTCTGTTCGTCTTTGGCTGAAATATCCCAAAGAGAAGACCAGGAGCCAACGTCCGACCAACCTGCGTCAAGTGGTACAACTACAGCGTCAGCGGTTTTTTCCATAACCGCATAATCAATAGAGTCATCAGGGCAAGCATTAAATTCGTCTTCATTTAAACGAACAAAATCCAGATCAGGATGCTCGTGAGCTATTGATTTCTCACAAACCTTTAATATCTCCGGATGAAAAGCTTTCAACTCCTCCAAATAGCGAGAAGCCTTGAACATGAACATCCCAGAGTTCCAGAAGTAGTTACCGGAAGCAAGGTATTGCTCAGCAGACTCCAGGTTCGGTTTTTCGACAAAGTGGTCAACCGTGAAAACACTTTGAAAATCGGTATTCAATGGTCTATTTACGGGCTCATCCTTCTGCTCTGAATTTGCTTTTATATAGCCATATCCAGTTTCAGCATGAGTAGGCACAACACCAAAAGTGACCAGTTTCCCGGCTATAGCAGCAGGTAAAGCGATATCAATAGCACGATGAAAAGCGGCTACATCATTGATAACATGATCAGCGGCTAAAACCAGTAAGACAGGATCACTCTCCGGATTTTCAGATACCCGTTCTTCATTTTCTACTGCCAGACTTTTACTACCACTTACCTGTAAACTTTTAATCGCTGCAAGGGCTACAGCGGGAGCAGTATTCCGCCCTACCGGCTCAAGTATAATCGCAGAAGCATTCTGGTCCATTTGACGAAACTGCTCCGCCACCAAAAATCGATGCTCTTCGTTAGCAATAACCAGAGGTTCAGATACATTCGTCAAACCGTCTAAACGAGAGACCGTATTCTGAAACATGGTTTTATTATTAACTAAAGGTAGAAATTGTTTTGGATACAAAGAACGGGACTGAGGCCACAGCCGACTACCTGAGCCACCTGACAAAATTACAGGGATGAGATTCATTTATTAGCTACATTAAAAAAGATTTTTATAAAGTCAGAAACTTGCCTAAAAGTAACATATAGGTTACCTTAATAATGACATGCAAAGTTCGTGAATACATTCGGGACGATGGTAGCAGCCCTTACAAGAATTGGTTCAATCGCTTGCCGTCACAAGCAGCAGCGAAGGTAGCTACAGCCATAGTACGAATGGAGACAGGTAACACTTCATCGATCAAATGGTTCAGTGGTCTCGGTGAATGCAAAATTAACTGGGGGCCAGGCTTGCGCATATATCTGACCAAAGAGGATGATAATGTGAATGTTCTGTTTGGTGGCGGTGACAAAGCCTCGCAGCAGAGCGACATTGCAAAAGCAACAAAACTTTTGGCCGAGTATAAAGCCCGTAAAAAATCTTCAAACCTTACAAAAAACACACTCACATCAATCAAAGGTAAAAAATAATGACTTTAACTCGTGACTATAAGCAGACAATTCTGGAACGTGCTGAACGCGACCCTGCCTTTGCACAAGCATTGCTTGATGAAGCAGCCACCCACTTCCTCAATGGCGAACCCGATACTGCCAGAATCATACTGAGAGATTTAGTGAATGCGACTTTAGGCTTTGAAATACTGGCACTAAAAACTCAAAAATCCAGCAAAAGCCTACACCGGATGTTATCTGATAAAGGCAACCCTACCATGGATAATCTGGCTTGCATCTTCGCTGCCTTGAAAGAAAAACTCAACGTCAGCTTACAAGTAGTTGTATTACCCAATTAAATACAGGCTTAAACTGAACGCAACTGTTCGGCATTCGCTAAAAACCATTCATAGGTAGAGGACAGACCACGCTCCAAGCTGATAGAAGATTCCCAACCCAACTTCTTAATACGACTAACATCCATTAGTTTACGAGGTGTGCCGTCTGGCTTTGTCGTATCAAAATTAATGTTGCCTCTAAAGCCCACTACCTTACTCATAGTTTCAGCAAGTTCACGAATAGTGCAATCAACACCGGTACCAACATTGATATGTGACATCATCGATTGTGTGTGTTCAGAGTAACGTGCCACGGCAAGATTCATCACATAGACAGAAGCAGCGGCCATGTCATCCACATGCAGAAACTCACGCATAGGTGTACCAGATCCCCAGACAACCACCTGTTTATCACCCCGTATCTTGGCCTCATGGAATCGACGCATCATCGCAGGGATAACATGGCTGTTCTCGGGGTGGAAATTATCATTCTCACCATACAAATTAGTGGGCATAACAGAACGATAATCGACACCATATTGTCGATTATACGACTCACATAGCTTAATCCCAGCGATTTTTGCGACGGCGTAGGGTTCGTTAGTCGACTCTAAATAACCACTGAGAAGTTCAGTTTCTTTCATTGGCTGTTTTGCTAATTTCGGGTAAATACAACTAGAACCAAGAAACAACAACTCTTTAACACCCGCAGCAAAAGCCTGATGAATGACGTTACACTCCATTATCAGATTCTGATAAATAAACTCGGCAGGGTAGGTATTATTGGCATGTATTCCCCCTACCTTGGCCGCCGCTAGATAGACCTGATCAATGTTTTCATTCTGGAAAAATTTTTTAACGGCATGCTGATCTGTCAGATCCAGCTCTTGTCGTGTGCGAGTGATTATCTCAACATCGCCTAACTGATTTAACCGACGGATAATTGCAGAGCCCACCATTCCACGGTGTCCCGCTACAAATACTTTTTTCATAAAAGCCTTACGAATAAACTAATGTTGGCCTGCGTTGACACAAATAAGCTTTGAATATTTTTCAATACACGGGTATCAACTATAAATGACTATTCAGCGTAAATCTCTCATACCATCAAGATTTCCTTCCCAAGCCACGTTCCCTTTTAATGAGAGAATCTGTTTCTGTTTTTCCCTTCGAATCAACTCCTGCAGTGCGTAATTGACAAGCTCCCGCTGTGAACGAAGACCGGTTAGCTCAAGAGCCTCACTCATCAATCCCTGGTCAATAACGATATTGGTTCGTGCAGTGCCGGACATAGATACACCTTATCTTCAATTCATGGTGAACTGATTAGCAGCCACTATAACGAGCAACTATTCACGAGTGACTTTCACATCATAACCATGGGATTTAAGGAGAGCATGCTGCTTTGCTTTGCTGAGGTCATGCTCAACCATTTCTGCCACCATCTCAGACAGCGTAGTTTCTGGAACCCAGCCCAGTTTTTCTTTAGCTCTGGTTGGATCACCCAGTAACGTTTCCACTTCAGCGGGTCTGAAATAACGGGGATCAACCGCTACAATTTTTTGACCAGGGACTAAAGCCGGTGCATTCTCTCCCTCAATGCTTTCAACAAAACCGCATTCATCAATACCACTGCCTTCCCAACGTATTTTGACGCCAATAGCCTCAGCTGAAAACTCAACAAACTGTCGGACTGAGTACTGAACACCGGTAGCAATAACAAAATCTTCTGGTTTATCCTGCTGCAACATCAACCATTGCATTTCTACATAGTCACGGGCATGACCCCAGTCACGCAGCGCATCCATATTACCAAGATACAGGCAATCCTCTAATCCCTGAGAGATATTAGAGAGCCCACGTGTGATTTTACGGGTAACAAACGTCTCACCACGTCGAGGTGACTCATGATTGAAGAGAATGCCATTACAAGCGTGCATGCCATATGACTCTCTATAGTTAACCGTAATCCAGTAAGCGTACATTTTAGCCACGGCATAAGGTGAGCGCGGGTAGAACGGAGTCGTCTCTTTCTGTGGTGTTTCCTGAACCAGGCCATAGAGCTCAGAAGTGGATGCCTGATAAAAACGGGTTTTCTTTTCTAACCCTAAAAAACGAATGGCTTCTAATAGTCTCAGAGTACCCAATGCATCCACATCAGCCGTATATTCTGGCGATTCAAATGACACCGCCACATGGGATTGAGCTGCAAGGTTATAAACTTCGTCAGGCTGAATTTCTTGAAGGATACGAGTTAAATTTGAGCTATCACTTAAATCACCGTAATGCAACTTGAACATCTGATTATCAGTGTGAGGATCTTCATAGATATGATCTACTCGTTCGGTATTAAAGGATGAAGCACGGCGTTTAATACCGTGTACTTCATAGCCTTTCTTTAATAAGAACTCGGCTAAGTAGGAACCGTCTTGACCTGTTACACCAGTAATAAGAGCAGTCTTATTCATTTAAAATTCACCAGATTAATAAAATTATTTATATACATTAGCCACGCATTTCGCTAAACGTGACTTATGTATTTTATAAGAAAAATTATTCACAATTCGTTCCCGCCCATTTATTGATAGCTTTTTCCTTAATTCAAAATCATCTAAAATTAATTTCAAATTATCACTAATATCCTCAATTGAAAGAGGGTTTACGTATAGCGCACAATCTCCAACTACTTCCTCAACGGCACCAAATTTACTCGTGATGACCGGACAACCACAGGAAAGTGCTTCAGCAATTGCAATACCAAAGCCCTCATAAAGAGTCGGGGATAAAAAGGCATCAACCGTGGTAAGCAACTCAATTTTTTCTTTTTCAGTAATATGACCAAGAAGATTAATATGATTAAAGCAATCTAACGATGATATATCTGCAATAAAATCATCATAACCATCTCCTTTCCTACCAGCTATATAAAGTTCAATTTCATATCCTTTACTAATAAGATCATC
>NZ_LASA01000152.1 GCF_001562015.1 Endozoicomonas arenosclerae
AAGCGGCTCTACTCATGGCCATTCGAAATCGACGACCACCTGAGGGACTGATTTTCCACACCGATCAAGGCATCGAATACAGAGCGATTCAAATACAGAATGTGCACAAACGCTATGGTTTTATCCCAAGCATGAATCGAGCTTATCACTGCACAGACAATGCTGAGATGGAGTCATTCTTCCACTCATTAAAGGGAGAGTTGCTGACAGGCAATACCTTTAGGGATGTTTATCAGCTGCGTGATAGCATAGCGGGCTACATACAACATTTTTATAATCGTACTCGTTTACACTCGAGCCTTAATTATCAAACCCCGGTAGAATACGAAGCAGCTGCTTAGCTGTAGACAGGTGTCTATTTTATCGGGGGAAGTTCAATTTTCAGTAATGTCATCTTTTCAGAGTTATGCGTTCAGCTTAGCGGCGCCACGAACACCACCGGTATCACTAAATTCTGCCTTGCGAATCACATGCTGTTGTCCGATGTTCAGGGTGTATTTTTCAAGCAGTGGAGGTACCAGTTTGTAGAGCTTAGACTCTTTAAGGGGCCGTAAAAAAGAATGGTTCTTATTTTTATTGAAAGTACCCCTTCAATCGAAGAACTCTTGAGGCGCGATTGAAGGGGGTAATGATTGATATGGCTAATTGCTATAAGGCACTGAACCAAATTGTTTAAGAGCAGGGTCTCTGTGTTTCAAGTATATAAAATGGTACGAAAGAGTCAGAGTTGTGATCCAATTTCGAACCATGAAGTCTTCAATATCATTGAAAAGATTGTTTCGGCTGATAAAACCTTGGTTGCGGTCATATTCATAAAATCCAATTACGCTTTCTATGGGTTTACCTGTTACCAGCTCAAATGCCTCGTTGAAAATGTATTGTGGAATCATTGCCTGGAAAACACGCCAAGTGTTGGTGCCCATCGTATAGAGTACAAATGTTTTAAAGTAGTGGTAGTACATGGCGAAGGTAGTGTACTTCTCAAAAGTTGGGTATTGAGCGCTAAATATGGCGAGAAGGTTACTGTCTGCCTGGTCGTCAACGGTGGTAAACATTTCCATGACTCTTTGTCTGGGTCGGGGGTTTAGAACGTGTTGAACATCTACTCCTGAGTTTTTAACTGCACTCCAAAGCTCATCCCTGATCTTGCGTGTTATTCGATTCATTTCATCCAGTGATAATGGACCTACAATATTATCAAAAACATGTTGATGCATGAGTTTGTCAAATCGATTAACATCCACTAGAACTTTTGGAAGCTCATAAGCTGACTGGCTCGTTCCAATTGCATACATACCTTTTAAAGCCTGCTTGGAGACATGAACTTTTGCCAGCCTTTGCGGGTATGGGTGCTCAATGACACTGCTGAACCTCATTAACTTATCGGTTCCAATGATCGTAAAGGTGATGCCTGCGGCTAATATGGGAGCCCAGTCTGGCCCAAAAGTGTTTGCCAATAGAAATGCACAGACTCCAAACATTAAAACATATCGGGTATTGAAAAGGCCGCCAGCGCCATTTGAAGCGACTGCAGGGGGTGGATAAGTACTAGCGATCTGTTTGAAAGGAGAAGGCCCGTCGGTTCCTGATTCAAGCGCTATTTTAAGCAATTCCGGGGAAACTATTTTTGCGGAGACTGTTATATTAGCGTTATCAGTCGTAACTATGGGCACTGAAATTAGTTCATGTGTGCCTTCTGCAGGCAGATCCATACGGTGCAGACTGTTGCCGATAGGTGAACAGACAATACTCTGGTGAAAGTAAGATTTAAGATACCTTGCTATTGCACTGGAGGTTTTGTGACTGCCTGGGAATCCAGTTAATCCATTGTCTTGATAGGTCGCTGTTGTTAGGTACCAATAGGAATCAAGCGGGTTTTTATGCTGGCTGTGACAAAGGAAGTAATCATGATCGATTGCTTTTTCAGAGGGCTCTCCAAATGCCAGGGTTAAGGTGCATATTCCAAGAAAAAGGAATAGTATTGATCGGTTTATTAATCGCATTTCCTCTCCAGCTATTTCTGTCCAGAGTATTTCTCAAAGCCATCTTGATTTTATTAAGGTGAATTACTTTTGGTTTTTATTGTTTCCAGGATTCTGGAGGAGAGAATAGCTGAAGGTAATATGAGCTTAATTAAGATTTATTAGACAAGGGAAAGTTGATTCTTAAAAAAAAGACGACATTACATTATGAGGTTTGCAGCAATGTCGTCTTTCCGGAGTTATGCGTTCAACATGGCGGCGCCGCGCACACCGCCGGCATCACCAAATTCTGCCTTGCGAATCTCAGGCAGTTGTCCAATGTTCAGGGTGTATTTTTCAAGCAGTGGAGGCACCAGTTCGTAGAGCTCGTCAAAGTTCGACAGACCTCCACCCAGAACAATAACGCCGGGGTCCAGAATGTTGATCATGGCACCCAATCCGGAAGCAAGCAGCTCACAGTAGATTTCAACTGCACGTTCGGCCTGTGTATCGTGTCGACGGAACAGCTGTACTATGTCTTTGCCGGGTAAAGCTTCACCGGCTACATGTTTGTACGCCAGTTCAAGTCCGCGTCCGGACAAATAATTGTCCAGACAGCCCTGCATGCCACAACCACACTGTACAATTGGGAAGTCATCGCCCGCCAGTTTGAAGACGTGGTAAGGCAGAGGTGTGTGGCCCCATTCGCCTGCGAGGTTATTTCTACCATTGTGGAGCTTACCATTGATGTAGAGGCCTCCACCGCAGCCTGTCCCCAGGATGACTCCGAAAACAGTTGAGAAGCCATCACCGGCTCCGCCAATGGCTTCGGACAAGGCAAAGCAGTTTGCATCGTTCTCGATCTTGATGGGGCGATCCAGTATCAGTTCAAGATCAACCTGCAGATTCTGGTTGTTGGCACAAGGGACATTGGCACACTGAGCTTTACCTGTGTCCGGATTAATAAAACCGGGAATTCCCAGGCCAACACTGCCTCGGGTATTCAGCTCGCGATCGGTTTCCAGAACCAGTTCCTTGATAGCGTTCTCGAATGCATCGTAGGAATCAGTCGGTGTGGGAACTCGTTTACTGGCGAGTTTGTTGTGCTCATGATCAAAAACCGCCAGCTCCATTTTAGTGCCGCCGATATCCAATCCATACAGCATGGCTCACTCCTGAATCTGTTAAGTGCCTGAAGCGATTAAGTGAGTCTGCACACATGTCTGTCTTGGCAGGTGTTGACCCGTTTTATATAAAAGCTTCGTGGGAATAATAGTGCGGTGTTTATAACATTATTTATCAATCGAGTTTAATGATTTAAGGCAGTGAGGCATAAAAAAAGCCAACCTGGAGGGGTTGGCTTTTTCGATTAGCTCTGGGAAGAGGTTTTACTGAATCTTTGGATCCAGTTCGCCCTTGCCGTAGCGAACGAACATGGTTTCAAGATTGGTACTGCCAATTTTGGAGCCCTGTCCAGCGGCTCCGAATGCTTCGTAACGCTGGATGCAGATATCTTTCATGGCTTTGGTGGCGACAGCAAAATATTTGCGTGGGTCAAATTCAGATGGGTTTTCTGTCAAGAATCGACGGATCGCTCCGGTGGAGGCCAGACGGAGGTCGGTATCAATGTTGACTTTACGGACACCGTGGCGGATGCCTTCCTGAATCTGTTCAACAGGCACACCATAGGTTTCCGGAATTTCACCGCCGTTATCATTAATGACTTTCAGCCATTCCTGAGGCACAGAAGAGGAGCCGTGCATAACCAGGTGTGTGTTAGGAATACGCTGGTGGATTTCACGAATGCGATCAATCGCCAGAATGTCACCAGTAGGTGGTCGGGTGAACTTGTAGGCACCGTGGCTGGTACCGCAGGCAATAGCCAGGGCATCAACATGGGTGGCTTTAACAAATTCAGCCGCTTCATCCGGATCGGTGAGCAACTGGTCATGTGAAAGGGTGCCTTCAGCGCCAACGCCGTCTTCTTCACCGGCCTGACCTGTTTCCAGGGAGCCGAGGCAGCCCAGTTCACCTTCTACAGAAACGCCACAGGCATGAGCCATTTCAACAGTGCGACGGGTAACGTCGACGTTGTATTCATAAGTAGATGGAGTTTTGCCGTCATCTTTCAGGGAACCGTCCATCATTACGGAGGTGAAACCCAGCTGGATGGAACGTTGGCAAACAGCGGGGCTGGTACCGTGGTCCTGGTGCATAACGACTGGAATGTGTGGAAACTCTTCAGTAGCCGCCAGAATCAAGTGTCTCAGAAAAGGCGCGCCAGCGTATTTGCGGGCACCGGCAGAAGCCTGAACGATGACAGGAGAATCTGTCTCGTCGGCAGCTTCCATAATTGCGCGCATCTGTTCCAGGTTGTTGACATTAAATGCGGGAACGCCGTAGTTGTTTTCCGCGGCGTGGTCGAGCATTTCACGCAAGCTGATCAGGGCCATTGCCTGCTCCTGCTAATCAAAGGGGGTGGTTGAATTCGGTTTCTATTATCCCTGTTTCTTTTGGGTGGTGCAAAAACTTGTGATCTTTTGAGAGGCTAATTTTGGAAGAACATTACTCTATGTGCAGTAAATATAGTTTGAATTCCAAGGCTGTAATGGTTCCAGGAGTATCTGAGTAATGATATTGACTGCTGTTCTGACTGCCTTGCACAGGGTTTTGTGATGGGGTAGGGGTTTCTGGAGGTGTCTGAAAGCCGTCATCGGGCTCCTCTCTGACAGTGGTGGCAGTGGATTCTTGTGCTTCGGTCGTTGTCTCTTCCTCAACTCTCTGAAGTGTGTAGGTTGTGGTTCCTGAATCTATATCAATGACTATTTTCTGAATCTGTGAGCCGTCTGCAGTTAAATAGACAGTGACGGAGATGTAAATCGGAGTTCCTCTGGTGTTCATTTTGTAAAAGCGAATGGTATAGACAGGCTGGCTAAAGGCTGCGTCAAGGTATGCATAATTAATGTTATAAGTGAACTTGTTGGTTTTGACTGTTTTGGTTCTTTTTTCCCCCGTTGCTTTAACCTCCTCATAAATGATGCGCAGTATCCAGGGCAGCATATTGAAAAAGTTAAACCGACTGTCCTCATCTTCAGCTCGCTGCTGGTGTATTTTGAGCTCGCTGTTTCTTTGAGTGAAGTGGGTGGATGAGTGATAGGCTGCTGGTGAGGCTGTAGTCTGGTTTTCGGAAACTGTCAGGTCCAGTTGTTCTGAAGAGAGTTGTTGAGCGGCCACGATCATCACCTGGCTAAAGAGTCTTTCGTATTGTGCAAAATGGGCTTGCCTTGCTGGTTTTTTTACTAATTTCTTACCATCGACTTTATAGTGGCCAGAAAGTGCTTTGCCAAAGTCGGCTTGAACAATTCTGACATGCGGGATCGATAAAAAAAGCAGAAAGCTTGATATGGCAATGCCTCTGAGCATGAAAACAGCCTCAACATGAATTTATTTGAATGCCTGTTCAGCCTAGAAAGTTATGAGCAAACAACAAGTTTTCAGCCTTAATGCTGGAGGTTGCTGTGAGCGGGAGTGGTGATCGGTCGAGTGGGGGAGGTTATGCTGTTGCCGAGGCAGGAGGAGATAAAGTGAGTTTAACCCGGTAGCCTAAGCTACCGGGCAATCAAAATCAGGCTTTGCCTTCAGATCCGAACTCGCGGATTTTACCCATTACCGTCTCGACAATGGCTTCTTTACCAGGGCCAATAACTTTACGTGGGTCGTAAACTTCAGCATCGCTGGCCAGTACTTTACGAACCATGTTGGTCCAGGCGATCTGGTTTTCAGTGTTTACGTTGATCTTGGCAGTACCACGGCCGATGGCGTTCTGGATATCAGCTGTTGGAATACCTGTGCCGCCGTGCAGTACCAGAGGAACTCCGGTCATTTCCTTAACGGTCAGCATTTCTTCAAAGCCCAGGTTTGGCAGGCCGTTGTATGGACCGTGCACGGAACCCAGTGCAGGTGCCAGGCAGTCTACGCCAGTGCGCTCTACCAGTTCCTTGCACTCCTGAGGATCTGCATAGATGCAGCCATCGGCAATAACGTCGTCTTCCTGTCCGCCAACAACACCCAGCTCGGCTTCAACAGAAACACCGCGAGCGTGGGCGTAGTCCACAACGGTTTTTGTCATTTCAATGTTCTGTTCAAATGGGCCGTGAGAACCGTCGATCATGACAGAAGAGAAGCCGGCTTCAATGGCTTCGATGCATTTCTCTACGCTGGAGCCGTGATCCAGGTGGATAGCAACAGGAACAGTAATTTCCATGCTTTCCATCAGGGCATTAACCATAGCGGTAATAACCTTGAAGCCACCCATGTAGCGAGCAGCACCTTCAGACACACCCAGAATGACAGGAGACTGGGTTTTCTGGGCGGCGGTCAGGATAGCCTGTGTCCACTCCAGGTTATTGATGTTGAACTGGCCTACTGCGTACTTGCCTTCCAGGGCTTTTTTCAGCATTTCAGTCATAGATACCAGTGCCATAAAGGTTTCCTCGATCAATGGTAGGGGGCTGACTCTGAATCAGATTGTGCATGCTTCAGTGAATTAACTGATTCGCACGTTCTGTCGTTTTCTGTTCCGGATCTTACCAACTGAATTGTTAATACCGTGTTGCAGATTAATTCAGAGACTAGAAACTTGGCTTGCCTGAAGTCTAACAAAAAAACTTTATCTTTCTCCAGTTATAAAAAAAGACAGTTTTAAGAATTGTTTCAATTCATTGTCGACTCGACATATTCCAGAAACTTGTCGAAGCAAGATCCAGTGCTCTTTTCATTAAAATAAGTTTGTCGCCTAAAGAAAAGAGCTTGTTGATAGTGTGTCTTAATAATCTGACTATTTTATTGACGTATGTCGTGCAAATGATCTTTTAGCCCTCTGTTTGCAGGGGCTTAGGTAATAATGCGTATGTTGGCTGAAGTTCAATCCTATTAAGGTGTGAAGCAATATTTCGTGAGAGTGTAGACAGTTTTTGATGATTCCTGTCGGAATGTGTCAAAGCCTCTAATTGGTATGTTTGTTCTAATTAGTAATGCACTTTCAGAAACAAACTTTGATATTAAATGATTGTCATCGTTTATTAATGAAAAAACATTATATAACAATTGATTTCATATAACCTGAATGTTTTTGAAAACGATTGTTTGTGTTGTTAATTCTAACGGGATTAATTCATTATACGCTAGGCGATTAATTAGATGATGCACTATCTTGGAGTTGATCTGGATATAAGTGGTGACGCTTCCGACGGACTCCATATTAAAGTGCATACTATGAAATGATTCGTCGATCTTTGTCAGAGTTTGTGCGATTGGTTGCCGGTTGTGTCAGGTGGGTAAATAAACTGCGGGCCGGCTGCTAAACAGCCATAAGCTAAGAAAAACATTTACTTTCATCACTTGAATTGTGGGTGCATTGGGATGTTTTTCTCGGCAAATAACGAATATGAGTGGGTAAGATCATGTTTTCAGGCATCATTGCGTCTTCAGGCGTAGCCATCGGTAACGCCTTTGTACTGAAAGAGGTCGAAATTCAGATCAGCGATGGCGTTCTGGACAGCTCCGAGGTGGAAGCGGATATTGCTCGCTTCAAGCAAGCCAGAGACAAAACCGTAGAGCAACTTGAAGCCATTCGTGACAAAACAGCCAGCAAACTCGGTGAAGAAGAAGCCGAGGTGTTTGAAGGCCATATTCTTGTAGCTACTGACGAAGAGCTGGAAGAAGAAGTTGTTTCTGCTATCCGTTCCCTTAAACCAGCATGTTCTGCGTTGAGTGAAGCCATTCAGGCGAATGTCAGTATGCTCGAAGAGCTGGACGATCCATACTTGCGTGAGCGCGTAGCTGACATTAAGGATGTCGGTCGTAGAATGCTGAAGAACCTGCTGGGTATTCCCGTGACTTCTCTCGAGGAAGTTGACGAGGGTTCCATTGTTATCGCTGATGACCTGACTCCATCCGATACATCCCAGATTGATCTCGAAAGAGTCTGGGGCTTTGTGACCAATGTGGGTGGTCGTACATCTCACTCTGCCATCATGGCTCGTTCTCTTGAGCTTCCTGCCATTGTGGGTGCCAAGGTAGCAACAGACAGAATTCAAAATGGTGATCAGATTGTCCTGGATGCTATCAATAATAAAGTGCTGGTGAATCCTGACGCCGCAGCGCTGGATTATTACAAAACACTTCAGAAACAGCTTGATGAAGAGCGCAAAGAGCTGGCCAAGCTGAAAGACCTCAGTTGTGAAACGCTGGACGGTAAAGCATTCGAAGTCTGTGCCAATATCGGTACGGTAAAAGATGTAGAAGGCGCAGATCGCCACGGTGCTGAAGGTGTGGGTCTCTACAGGACTGAGTTCCTGTTTATGGACCGTACCCATATGCCTACCGAAGAAGAGCAGTTTGAAGCCTATAAGGCGGTTGCTGAGGCTATGAGTGGACGCCCTGTTGTGATCAGGACTCTGGATATTGGTGGTGACAAGGAGCTGTCTTATCTGGATCTGCCACAGGAGCTGAACCCGTTCCTCGGTTGGCGCGCCATTCGTATGTGCTTTGACAAGCCAGAGATTCTGAATACGCAGCTGCGTGCCATCTTCAGAGCCAGTGCTTTTGGCAAGCTGAAAATCATGTTCCCGATGGTGATCTCTGTAGAAGAGGCCCGTCGTTTGAAAGGGATGGTTGCTTCTGTAAAAGCAGAGCTCAATGGTGAAGGCGTTAGCTACGATGACGACGTTGAAGTGGGCATCATGGTGGAAACGCCAGCTGCAGTCATGATTGCGGATCTGCTGATTGAGGAGATCGACTTCTTCAGTCTCGGTACCAATGACCTGACTCAGTATGTCCTGGCGGTAGATCGTGGCAATGAAATGATTGCTGATCTCTATGATCCTATGGCACCAGCAGTATTGCGTTCCATCAAAAGAGTCATCGATTGCTCTCACAAAGCAGGTAAATGGACCGGTATGTGTGGCGAGATGGCGGGTGATGAGCGAGCTGCCCTGATTCTGGCTGGTTTGGGTCTTGATGAATTCAGTATGAGTGCAACTTCGATTCCTCGGGTTAAGAAGGTGTTGAGGGAGCAGCGATTTGAAGCGCTCCAGGAGCTGGCCGGCAAGGTGGTGAACCAGGCTACTACCGAGGATGTCAAAGCTGCTATTGATGCCTTTATCGGATAACTATTAAGGGAGCCAGGTGCTCCCTTATTTTTTACAGAGATGTGATGCTTACCTGAATTAATGGGCTTGTTTCAGGTGAGTTCAGACAGAACAGTGACAGACGCCAAAGAGTGTCTGCAGACCCGCCGAATCGGAGTATTAGCCGAAGGGTCAAAAAAATTTGAACGAATGATGATTTAATAGACGACAGTGTGAGGTAATTCTCATGGCGAGCAGTAAACCGACAGCCAAGGCTCAGGGTAAAAAGCAGGACGGTGTTTCCGATGTGGAGGTCCAGCTGGATGCTCTGCTGAAGCGAGCCAGGGTGGCCAGGGAGAAGTTTCTGGAGCTCAATCAGGAAGATGTGGATCGGATTACCCGGGCAATGGCCCTGGCGGGTCAATCAGCTCATATGGAGCTGGCAAGAATGGCGGTTGAGGAAACCGGCAGGGGTATCCTTGAAGACAAGGTGACCAAAAATATTTTTGCCACCGAATACATCTACCACTCCATTAAATACGATAAAACCGTAGGGGTGATTGAGGACAATGAAGAAGAAGACTATATGCTGGTGGCCGAGCCAGTAGGTATTGTCTGTGGGATCACTCCGGTGACCAATCCGACTTCAACCACCATGTTCAAGTCGATCATTTCTGCCAAGACACGTAACCCGATTGTGTTTGCCTTCCATCCCTCTGCTCAGCAGTGTTCAACGGAAGCGGCAAGAATTGTTCGTGATGCGGCAATTGAAGCCGGGGCGCCTGAAGACTGCGTTCTGTGGGTCGAGCAGCCTTCACTGGAAGCGACACAGAAGCTGATGACTCACCCCGAAATTTCTGTGATTCTCGCCACTGGCGGTTCCGGCATGGTGCGTGCCGCTTATTCTTCAGGTAAGCCGGCTTTGGGCGTAGGTCCGGGTAACGTTCCTTGTGTGATTGATCGTACTGCAAACATCAAGCAGGCAGCTAACGACCTGGTTCTCTCCAAGAGTTTTGATAATGGCATGATCTGCGCCTCTGAACAGGCAGCGATCGTACACGACGAAGTTTATGCATCCTTCAAGGATGAGATGAAGAAGTTGAATGTTTACTTCACTTCTCCACAGGAAACCGATCGTCTGGCAGAGGTCGTGATCATTGATGGTCATGTGAACAGTAAAATTGTAGGCATGAAGCCTGTAGACATTGCTGCACTGGCGGGCATCAAAGTTCCGGCTGAAACCCGTGTTCTGGCCGCTGAAATCGAAGGTGTTGGTCCTGAGTTTCCTTTGTCTCGTGAAAAACTGTCACCGGTCCTGGGTTTTCTGAAAGCCAGGGATACCCAGCATGCGATTCAGTTAGCGGATCAGATGTTAAACTTTGGCGGTCTGGGTCATTCTGCTGTGCTTCACTCCCAGAGTGATGCGGTCATTGATCAGTTCTCTCTGGCGATGAAAGCAGGTCGTATCATCATTAATTCGCCCAGCACCCATGGCGCCATTGGTGATATCTACAATACTAACATGCCATCTCTGACATTGGGTTGTGGTACTTATGGCGGTAACAGTACAACGTCTAACGTTTCAGCGGTAAACCTGATCAACGTGAAGCGAGTGGCTAAACGCAGGGTGAACATGCAGTGGTTCAAGTTGCCAAGAAAGATCTACTTTGAAGCCAACTCGCTGCAATACCTTGAAAAGATGCCAGACATTTCTCGTGTGTTCATTGTGACCGACGAAGTGATCCAGAGTCTGGGATATGTTGAAAAAGTTCAGTACCACCTGAGAAAACGTCAGGTGCCTGTTCAGATGCGAGTGTTCAATCAGGTAGAGGCTGACCCAAGTCTGGCGACCATTCGTGCCGGTGCTGAGGATATGGCTCGCTTTAATCCGGATGTGGTGATTGCTTTGGGTGGTGGTTCACCCATTGATGCTGCAAAGGGTATGTGGTTGTTCTACGAGCAGCCAGAAGCTGATTTCGCTGGTATGGCTCAGAAGTTCTTTGATATTCGCAAGCGTGTCTACAAGTTCCCGAAACTGGGCAAGAAAGCCAAGATGGTGGCTATTCCTACCACTTCAGGTACCGGCTCTGAGGTAACTTCTTTTGCCGTGATCACTGATAAGGAAAAGGGGATTAAATACCCGCTGGCAGATTATGAGCTGACACCGGATGTGGCCATTCTTGATCCGAATCTGGTGCTGACTGTGCCTAAGAAGGTGACAGCGGATACCGGTCTGGATGTGCTGACACACGCTCTGGAAGCTTATGTGTCTGTTATGACATCTGATTACACGGATGCCTTGGCAATGAAAGCTACCCAGCTGGTCTTTGAGTTCCTGCCTAAATCCTATGAGGAGGCGGACAAGCGAGCCAGAGAGAAGATGCACAATGCTTCTTGTATTGCCGGTATGGCTTTTGCCAATGCTTTCCTGGGGATCAACCACTCAATGGCGCATAAGTTGGGTCATGAATTCCATGTTCCCCATGGTCTGGCCAACGCCCTGTTGCTACCCCATGTGATTGAGTACAACGGCAGTCCGAATCCATCCAAGGTGGCTTCATTCCCGAAATACGATCATTACATTGCTCATGAGAAGTATGCTGAGGTTGCCAAGGCCCTGGGTCTGCCCTGCAAGACGGCTGAAGAAGGTGTTAAATCTTTGGCAAATGCAGTGCGTCAGCTGATGACTCGGGTGGGTATGCCTCTGTCTTTGAAAGAGTTGGGTATTTCAGAGAAAGAGTTCCTGGAGAAGGTCAAGATGCTGGCTGATCACGCTTTTGAAGATCAGTGCACAACGGCTAATCCAAGGATGCCTCTGGTTTCCGAGCTGGAAGAGTTGCTGAAGAAAGCTTATTACGGCAAGTGAGCTTTTTAATCAGTCAATAAATGAATGCGTTGGCAGCCTTGGGTTGTCAGCGCATTTTTTATTTTGTTCATGTTTGTAAAGGGTTGCAGTTTGCCCGCTTGCAGGTCGGTAGCTACTTTTTATTATGAAAATTTGGCGATTAACTCTGCTTCAGGCTGATCGTGGCTGGAGTCATTTCGTGGCTTCACATTAAGAATAGAGCGCTCCTTGTAGCTTTTTTGAAGGGCAGGTGCACTCTTCTTGATAGTGTTGTTACTGAGGGTGATGGTGTGTTGTCCTGAGGTCGGTTCTGTTTGCTTTTTTGCTCTGGGTCAATAACTGATTAATCTCTTTACGAAACCTTCACAATACGGTTGAACTGGTGAGTTGCAACCGGTTACATTTCGTCCCAAACCATAGGCTGCCCTCCTTATGCGGTTTGTGGAATGAAGTTGAAATTAAAGGGGTGACTACTTTGAATATTCTTGGCTATATGCAGCGGCTGGGTAAGGCGTTGATGCTGCCCATTGCAACTCTGCCTATCGCAGCACTATTGCTCCGCCTGGGTCAACCGGACCTGCTGGGCATTCCGTTTATGGCGGAAGCCGGTAACGCGATTTTCAGTAACCTGCCTTTGCTGTTTGCCATGGGTATTGCGGCGGGTCTTTCCAAGGATGATGCAGCGGCAGCAGTGCTGGCTGGTGCGGTAGGTTATTTTGTTCTGACTGCTGCAGCCAAGACCATCAATGCAGACATCGATATGTCGTTCTTTGGTGGCATCATTGCCGGTATCATTGCCGGTCACAGTTACAACCGTTTCCATGCTGTAGCTCTGCCTGCCTACCTGGCTTTCTTTGGTGGTAAGCGACTGGTACCTATCATGACGGGCTTGATCGCCCTGGCAGTTTCTGTAGTTGCCGGTTATGTATGGCCTGCTATCCAGTCCGGTATCGATGCATTTGCTGTTGGTGTCTCTGAATCTGGCCCGATTGGCCAGTTTGCCTATGGTGTTCTGAACCGTGGTCTGATCCCTGTGGGTCTGCACCATGTTGTTAACTCTGTGTTCTGGTTTGGTTACGGCGAATTCACTAATGCTGCTGGTGAGGTGATCACTGGTGACTTGCCTCGCTTCTTTGCTGGTGACCCCACTGCAGGTACCTTCATGGCAGGCTTCTTCCCAGTCATGATGTTTGGTCTGCCAGCCGCTGCCTTGGCTATGTACCTGGCTGCTGCAAAGGAAAACCGTGCCCGTGTAGGCGGTGTTCTGCTGTCTGTTGGTGCTACTGCCTTCCTGACCGGTGTTACCGAGCCTCTGGAGTTCATGTTCGTATTCCTGGCACCTGGTTTATATGCTGCTCATGCCGTGCTGGCTGGTCTCTCTCTGGTTGTAACCAACATGTTTGGAGTGCTGCATGGCTTCGGCTTCTCTGCGGGCGCTCTGGATTTGGTTTTGAACTGGGGACTGGCTACCAAACCTTGGACTCTGGTACTTATCGGCCTGGCATTCTCTGTCATCTACTTCTGTGTCTTCTACTTTGCGATCAAGGCATTCAACCTGAAGACTCCGGGCCGTGAAGACGAAGAGCCGGAAGAGGTGTCTTCTGAAGCGGATAAAAAGGGCTCTGAGCGTGCAGTTCGTTACATCGAACTGCTGGGTGGTCAGGATAACCTGACTTCTGTAGAAGCTTGTATTACTCGTCTGCGCCTGACTCTGGCTAACCGTGACCAGATTAATGAAGCGGGTCTGAAGGCGATGGGTGCCAAAGGTGTTGTGAGGCTGGGTGACAATAACCTGCAGGTTATTCTTGGGCCTCAGGCTGAAATCATTGCTGGCGAAATCAATGCCGAGATCGGCAGATAAGCCCGGATAAAACCTATAATTTGCCCTGGCTCAAAGAAGGTTTCGATTTTCTTTCTATCTGAAGTGATTTAGTGGAAAGTGCGGATACCTTTTTGGTCAGGGCTGTTCGATTCTTGAGTCATAGCGCGGAGGCTACTTACTGTAGGTTCTGCAAGCCGAATGACTGACTGAATCAGTACTTTCTGCCTGCTTTTGTTCTGGGTTCAGACAGAGCTTCTGAGTCAAAGTGGCCAGATAGTGTATCTTTACTCTGGTGCATCCGTTTCAGAGTCAGGCTGACCCCTGGCAGGCTGCTCAAGTTACAGAGAGACCGAATATGTTTAAGAAAGATGTTGTGATCACTGCTGAGAATGGCCTTCATACTCGTCCAGCTGCTCAGTTTGTAAAAGAAGCCAAAACATTTGAGTGTGACATCAAACTGGAAGCCGGTGGCAAGCAAGCCAGTGCTAAAAGCCTGTTCAAGCTGCAGACTCTGGGTCTGACACAGGGTTCAACAGTGACCATCATCGGTGAAGGTGACGGTGCCGAGGGTGCAGTTCAGCACCTGGCTGAGTTCATTGTTACTCTGAAGTAATTTGAGCGTAACCCGGAGCCTTCCGGGTTACGCAAAAGCATCTGGTGACCGATAGTAGAAGTTGTTCTGGACCCAATTGGGCAGAATGACTTTTACTGGGAAAAATGCCTGTAATACTAAAGCTGTTGCGGGTATTCTCTAAAGAATCAGGTGTTAATAATTCAGCTTATACGCAATCAATGAGTAGTTTGATGAGTGATATGAGCTGGATTTATAAGTTAATTAAAGTTCCACGTACTGATAGTATTGGTATTTAATACTTCAGGATATTGTCATTCGGAAGACTCTACAGGATAGTAATTTCAGGTATAGTTAATGGATGACAAAGCAGGTAATGCGAAACACTGATTAAGAGTGTTAGGTGTTGTTACCTGTGGAAGTGCGCTGGGTTTCCCCATCAGATTGCCGTCTGAATGAAGAAACCCCGCTATTTGTGTACTGATTGATGTGTACACAACGATCTGCCAGGAAAAGATTCGCTGGTCAATGATGTTTTCAGGTGTGCGATTTTGTGTGTCTTGTTGAGCATATTTGTAACGTCGTTCCAATCCCGTGTCAACCCCTGGTGGTTCGATATGGATAACTTTTGTTGTATTCCCTGAATAAAAGTGTCCTTCGGTGTGACTGTTTGTTGAGCTGAATGATCAGTTCTGTCGATTGTTGAATATGCCTGTAAACCCTTGTGTAGCAAGGGATCTAGGTATTTTCACGAAGCTGAATTCACACCGAAAATCCTATTTACTAATGAGGTAGCGGGCTATCCCGCTGTGACTAAGGGTATTGGAGACGTCATGATCAAAATCGCAATCAATGGCTATGGTCGTATCGGTCGCAACGTACTGCGTGCACTCTACGAAGCCGGTCGTCGTGAAGAATTCCAGATTGTTGCTATCAACGACCTGGGTGATGCGAAAATCAATGCTCACCTGACCAAGTACGACACCGTACACGGTCGTTTCGACGCTCAGGTTGAAGAAGGTGAAGGTGCACTGTTTGTTAACGGTGACGAAATCAAGACATTCTCTGAGCGTGATCCGTCCAACCTGCCATGGGCTGCCCTGGGTGTAGACGTTGTATTTGAATGCACCGGTGTATTCCGTTCCAAGGAAGCCTGCAAGCCGCATCTGGACGCTGGCGCCAAGAAAGTTATCATCTCTGCTCCAGGCAAAGAAGTTGACGCTACAATCGTTTACGGTGTTAACCATGACACCCTGACTTCTGACATGACCGTTATTTCTAACGCTTCATGCACCACTAACTGCCTGGCGCCTATTGCCAAGCCGCTGAACGATGCTCTGGGTATTGATAAGGGTCTGATGACCACTATTCATGCTTACACCAACGACCAGCGTCTGAGTGATGTTTATCACACTGACCTGTACCGTGCCCGTGCTGCTGCACAGAACATGATCCCGACAGCTACCGGTGCTGCAGCTGCAGTAGGCCTGGTTGTACCTGAGCTGAAAGGCAAGTTCGACGGTATGGCTGTTCGTGTACCGACCATTAACGTATCTCTGGTAGACCTGAACTTCGTAGCCGCTCGTGAAACTTCTGTTGAAGAAGTAAACGAAATCATTGCTACTGCTGCCAAGTCTTCTGAAGCTATGAGCCGTGTTCTGCACGTAAACTATGAGCCTCTGGTTTCCATGGACTTCAACCATAGTCCATTCTCCTCCAGCTTTGATGCAACCCAGACTCGCGTTCAGGGTAACCTGGTGAAGGTTATGTCCTGGTACGATAACGAGTGGGGCTTCTCCAACCGTATGCTGGATACAGCCAAAGCTCTGCTGAGCGCCTGATCTCAGGTATTGAAAAGCCTCACTTAAGTGAGGCTTTTCAGATTTGGGGCTGGCATCCGAAGATAAAGAAAGGGTGTCGGTATCCCTGAAGTAAGCAGCAAAAAGAAGAAGGTGTATAGGAGGTTGCTGGAGCGCAATTCTCAGCTAACCTCCAGAAGTCGAGAAAAGAGGCATGCCATCTATACTGGAACCAGACTGGCTTTCCGTTTTCCAGACTTACACATTCTCCTTTTTGCTGCTTTATCCAAAATTGAACAGAGGTAGAAACTCTGATGACATTCATATTGTGAAGGTCAGTCAGCTCGGTTTCTTACTTAAACACTGTTGTCACACTGCCGTATGGCATTTATGCCTCGGTCGACTCTCCATTCAAGTAGTTTCATCGTGCTGGGTCGATTCGTGGCGAATTCGCGAGAGGATATCATGCTCAGACGCACAAAGATCGTTGCCACACTGGGACCCGCTACCGAGTCCGAAGAACAGCTCACCAAGCTGATTGAAGCCGGTGTCAACGTTGTTCGACTGAACTTCTCCCATGGTGACGCTGATGATCACCGTATCCGCGCAGAGCGCATTCGCAGTATTGCTGCCCGTTTGGGTCGCAGTGTAGCGATTCTGGGTGACCTGCAGGGCCCAAAAATCCGTATCGGCCGTTTCCAGAATGGCAAAATCTTCCTGCCTGATGGTGCTGACTTCATTCTTGATGCTGAGCTGCCTATTGATGCCGGAGATGAAACTCAGGTCGGCCTGGCTTACAAAAACCTGCCTAATGACTGCAAGGTTGGTGATGTTCTGCTGCTGGACGATGGTCGTCTGAGTCTGCAGGTGAAGGCTATTGAAGGTTCCCGCATTGTTACCACCACTCTGGACGGTGGCGAGCTGTCCAACAACAAGGGTATTAACCTGGCTGGCGGAGGCCTGTCTGCTGATGCCCTGACAGCAAAAGACAAGGAAGACATCAAGCTGGCAGCATCCCTGGGTGTTGACTTCATGGCTGTATCCTTCGTACGCAGTGCTGCTGATGTAGAAGAAGCCCGTAAACTGCTGGGTGAAGCCGGCGGTTCCGCAGCCATTCTGTCCAAGATTGAGCGTGCAGAAGTGGTTCAGAGCCATGAACTTCTGGAAGAGGTGATCAGAGCTTCTGATGCAGTGATGGTAGCGCGTGGTGACCTGGGTGTTGAAATCGGCGACGCTGAATTGATTGGCGTGCAAAAGCAGATGATCAACGTTGCCCGTCGTCTGAATCGTCCTGTTATTACAGCGACCCAGATGATGGAATCCATGATTCACAATACTCAGCCTACCCGTGCTGAAGTATTTGACGTAGCCAATGCCGTCCTGGACGGTACTGATGCGGTTATGCTGTCTGGTGAAACCGCTACTGGCAAGCGTCCACATGAAGTAGTTAAGGCTATGGCCCGTATCTGTCAGGGTGCTGAGAAACATCCTGAAATGATTTCTGGCAGCAGTCTGGACAAGGCTTATGCGGGTGAAACCGACGCCGCTATCGCCTTGGCGGCCATGCACGCTGCTAACAGTCTGGAAGGTGTAAAGGCTATTGTCTGCCTGACCAAGACCGGTGCGACTCCTCTGTGGATGTCCCGTGTTAACACCAGCCTGCCCATCTTTGCCCTGACTCGCTATAAAACGACCGAGCGTCGTGTAGCCCTTTATCGTGGTGTTGAGTCTGTGGCTTTTGACAGTGGCAGCCAGTACGGTTCTGAAGTGAATGACCGTGCCATTGCTGAGCTGAAAGAGCGTGGACTGCTGGAGTCCGGTGATCGCATTATCCTGACCAAGGGTGAGTCAGGTGAAGTTGAAGGCGGCACCAACACCATGCAGATTGTTATCGTTAAATAATATGACAGGCATGTCGGTTGACTGGCATGCCTGATGCTTCCCCTGATGGGATTTAGGAGACGAGCAGATCATGGCAGAACTGAAAAAAGTTGGTGTGCTTACTTCAGGTGGCGATGCTCCGGGAATGAATGCAGCCATTCGTTCGGTAGTTCGCAGCTGTATTTTCTATGGAATCGAGCCGGTAGCTATTCATGAAGGCTACAAGGGTCTGATTGATAATGAGCTTGAGATAATGAATGCCCGCTCTGTGGCAAACATTATTAACCAGGGCGGCACTTTTCTGAAGTCTGCCCGCTGTGCTGAATTCCGAACACCTGAGGGGCGAGCTGCTGCCTACGAAAATGCCAAGGCAGCTGGCCTGGATGGTCTGGTAGTGATTGGTGGTGATGGTTCTTTCACTGGAGCTATGCTGCTGGAAAAGGAACACGGTCTGCCCTGTATTGGTGTGCCCGGTACTATTGATAACGATATCTTTGGTACGGATTTCACCATTGGTTACGACACCGCTTTGAATACAGTGGTTGAAGCCATCGACAAGATTCGTGATACAGCGACCTCCCATAATCGACTGTTCCTGATTGAGGTTATGGGTCGCGATGCAGGCTTCATTGCCCTGAATGCAGGTATTGCCGCAGGGGCTGAAGAGATTCTGATCCCTGAAGACCAGAAGCCCATTGATCAGTTGATGGATTCTCTGGAAAACAGTGGCAGGGCGGGTAAAACTTCCAGCATTGTTGTGGTTTCAGAAGGCGATAAGTCGGGCGGTGTTTTTGAACTGTCACGTGCCGTTGAAGAAAACTTTCCGGCTTATGAGGTTAAGGTAACGGTTCTGGGTCACATCCAGCGTGGTGGTAAGCCAAGCTGCTATGACAGGGTTCTGGCCAGTCGTCTCGGTGTAGCTTCTGTTGAGGCGCTGCGTGATGGTATCAGCGGGGTTATGGTGGGTGTTCGTGACCAGAAGATCGTTCAGACCCCCCTGGAAGAGGCCATCAGCAAACATAATGCGATTGATAGCCACTTGCTGAAAGTTGCGGATATTGTAACTGTTTAAAGGTATTCAACAGGTTGAAATGCTCGATTTGAAACCAGGCATTTTAACCTGTTATTCCAGAAAGGAATCGGGAGTTTCGATCAGGTCGCTGGCTTGATTGCTGAAGGGCTCCTAAAATCAATGCGTTCGAAGTAAAGGGTGAAAGCAATGGGCCTTTTTGACTCTCTCAAGAAAAGCATGGGGTTGGCAGCGGATCAGGGCACTGTTATCAAAGCGCCTCTGACCGGTGAGGTTGTACCGATTGAAGAGGTACCTGATCCTGTTTTTGCTGACAAAGTTGTTGGCGATGGCATTGCCATCAACCCAACCGGTAAGGTGATGGTTGCCCCTTGTGATGGTGAGATTGGCAAGATCTTTGAAACCAATCATGCTTTCAGTATGGAAACGCCTACCGGAGTTGAACTCTTTGTTCACTTCGGTATTGATACCGTTGAACTGAAGGGAGAGGGCTTCAAGCGTATCGCCAGTGAAGGCCAGCAGGTCAAGGCTGGGGATCCCGTGATTGAAGTCGATCTGGACTTCCTGAAAGAGAAGGCCAAGAGCATCATAACCCCTGTTGTGATTTCCAACATGGATGATGTGGCTTCCCTGGAAAAATCTTCTGGCTCTGTAGTAGAGGGCAGTGACGACCTGCTGGTTGTTAAAATGAAGTGATTTCTCACAAGGCCTGTTGAATGATTGTGTAAACATAAAATTCAACAGGCACTTGATCCCGGCTTTTTGTCGGCGTGTAATGTTCCAGCTTTCCAGCTTTCCAGCTTTCCAGCTTTCCAGCTTTCCAGCTTTCCAGCTTTCCAGCTTTCCAGCTTTCCAAATGGTTAGAATTCCTGACCACCTTGTTAGTGACGATTTATCATCTTTCTTCTAGGCTGTTGCCGATTGAACCGTCTTGCTAAGAGATGGTCTTACTTCCTGTTAGTCATAATTTGGAATGACTGCTCATACCCCTAATCTATGACTTCTGAAGTGCCGCATTTTCATAATAATAAGCCTGCCTGATGAGGCTGAAGGAGATGTATATGAAAGGAATTGTGTCCCTGTGTGGTTTGATCGTCACCGGTTTTTTCTTGCTGATCTTATCGTTTAAAGCCTTATCCATGCCTTTGGGTGACAGGAAGGAAGCTGAAAAGCTGCAAGCCATTATCGAGCAGCAGGATGCTACGAGAAGAGAAATCGTTGAAAAATACCTGGATGGTGACCCTCTACTCAACGGTAATAGCTATCGCTCTTATGATCAGGCCAGGCGTGCTCGTTTGAATCAGATGTCCTATCGTGAACTGGTAGCCAAGCTCAAAGAGCTGGAGGCCGAACATGTTAAACAGGCGGCTCGTCTTGCAGGTATTGCTATTCCAGCTGAGAAAAGTGACGGTAAGCTGAGGGAAACTTCCGGTTTTGGCGGGACTGTTAGAAGAGGAGCTTCGCGCACTAATTCGCAGCAATCGAGTGGTAAACCATGGTCGTCTTACTCCTCCTATATGGCCTCTCATTATGAAGATCTGCTCAGGCATCAGTCCGGTGATAGCTTTGACGATATTCCGCATTTTGTGCCTAATCACTTCGATCCCAGTCATGAAGAATATACAGTGGAAATGCCCTCAGCAGTCACAGGCAGCGCACCCAGGAAAATGAAGGTCAGGGTGAGTCCGGGAAAAATGGAGATGCTTAAGCAAAAACAGCAGCTGGATCAGATGCTGATTAATGATGTGCTCAAAATGACCGGTAAACTGCCCTGATTGAATGAAGGAAGTGCTGAGTCGAAAACAACACTGAAAAATGTGTTGCGCTAAAAAAGCTGTGTAAATCTCCAAACAAAGTATGTATTTCTGATGAATCTGTGACAATCTGTTTATGATTGTCATAGTTGTCCTGACTATGACTTCAGTCACTTTAGTGCATCGTGAAAACCCACGTCCTATGGACGTGGTCATGAATGGTTGGCTTCGCCTGCCATGAACTACCCATGCTACTCCTTATCTCTGAGTTGTCCCCACAACTACTAGAGATAGGAAGTAACATGAGTAGATTTGAAAAGTTAACGCATGTCATTTGGCATTGCCAATATCATATAGTTTGGGTGCCAAAATACAGGTTTCGAGTCCTGACCGGGGCAGTGAAAGCCGAGGTTTATAACAGC
>NZ_LASA01000153.1 GCF_001562015.1 Endozoicomonas arenosclerae
AAGTAAATTTCATAACGCTCTGAGATAGCCAAGCATACCTCCTTCAACGTCTTGTCTACTTCATCGCTAAAGACCACTCTTCGATACTTTGCTGGACAGACCAAGTGATACATAAGAACAGTGACATTGTGGGATTTGTGGATGAACCTACTTTTAGCCATCCACAAAATGTAGTCACAAGTTCATGCTGCGGCTAATGCCGCAGAAACGCAGCAAGCTGCGGGGAATATGACCCGTAGAGATTAAATGTACAAAGCTATCAGGTTGACGATATACATGGCTACGTTTTGATCACTCTTGAAAACAACCCCGGGATATTAAACTCAGAAATATGCGTCGCAGGTTCAAACATAGTCATTTTGAATTTAGCTAGTACTGAATAAGAAACCAGCAACCTTATTTCTATAATCTCTTCTTGCTCTGATTGTCTATTCTTCCCAATGAGTAGTAAAAGACACCTGCAACCAACATGGCAATCAGTGGCGGAGGCCAACCTTCTGGCAAAGAATACCCAAGCGCTGTTGCAAGTATCACAATCATGATTGAACCGATTCTGAAACCCTGGCGGTACCAGTAAATACCCTGCTTTTGATAAAGTGCTTCGACATTCAGGTACCAGCCCCTGGACCAGTAATCCACCAGCAAAACACCGGCTATGGCTGAAAAGATCATGCCCAGTGTCGTAGCAATCTCGAGAAAGTGATGAATAATAATCGGGAAACACGATAAAACCACGGATGGAATGCTGACAAGCAATGTCGATCGTAAACGCCCCAGTGATTCAAGGGTATGACTGAGCGACAGCCCACCACTGTATAGATTGATCACATTGATGGTCCAGTTATCCATCACGATCAACACCAGGATGGCAAGCGCCATATAAATGCCAGGGACAATTTCCAGGATGCCATTGAACAGCCTGTCACCCTCCCCCCCTACCAGAGTCATAGCAAATGCTCCGGTAGCTGCCCCCAGAAATACACCCAAGCCAGCTCCGGTCATGGCACCTAACCAAAGCGACCTTTTATTCTTTTGATAGCGGGTAAAGTCAGCAGCATCAGTGATCATGGTCAGCATGCCGGCAAAAATGCCGTTAAACCAAACCATTATCAGTAAAGCTTTACTGTGGCCATCCACGGCAAATGAGACTGAGCCAGCCCCTGCGTTTAACCAGAGCATAATGATGATGAAGCACAGGCTGATCAGCTTGAGTGGAAGAGCCCACTTAAACAGATTTTTCAACCAGTGATAGCCATACGAGGCGACTAGAACCTGTAGAAAAGCAAAGGGTAATGAGACCTGTACGAGCGTCAGTTTTATCCCAAGACACTCCTCCAGAATGGCCGCAATGGCCATGCTGCCAGCGAGCGTTTGAAAGGCAAACCAATAGATAGAACAGATGGCACGCAAAGGTGAAGTCAGCCACCGCCCTCCTCTGACTCCCAGTGCTGCCCGGCAGGCCATTTGCCCCGTCAGGCCATAATCGACACCAATCCTGCCCATGACCAGAAAAGCCAGCATACTGAGCAAAACAGCAGACAGTTGGACCAGTACAACCGTTAAAAAAGACAAACCACCCGCCACTCCCATTGCAGCAGAAAATATCGTGCCGGGATTGATCAGATAATTGATCATGATCAGGAAGCTTTCTTTAGCTCCCGAGGTTTTTAAATGGCCAGGGACGGGCTCTGTTCCATAAAACTCCGGAAGCCAGCAGGATCTTTCTTGTACACTCACGTTGAACCATCTATCTCATTGAAACAGCAAAGATAGACTACTCAAAACGGTTTTTTATCCGGAAATCGACTGAAAAAACTCTGGTACCAGCTCTGTAGCGTGCCCATTCATGCTGCGATCAAACTGAGAAGCATTGGAACCGGGTTCAAGATTTAGCTCAACGGTTTCAGCTCCAGCGGCACTTGCTTCTGCAAAAAAACCAGCGGCAGGATAAACATTGCCAGAGGTTCCGATGGATACAAACAGGTCACATTGAGACAGAGCATCATAGATTCGTTCCATCTCCAGAGGCATTTCTCCAAACCAGACGATATGGGGTCTGAGATTTCCAGGTTGCTGACAACAGGGGCATGGTGTGGCGGTGGTCAGATCCTCTTGCCAGGAAAACACCTGCTCAGTGTCCTGACAACGGGCTTTATACAGCTCTCCGTGCATATGAATCAGATTCTGGCTGCCTGCCCGGGCATGGAGGTCATCAACATTCTGGGTAACCAGCAGAAAGTCTCCGTCAAAAGATTTTTCAAAATCCGCCAACGCCTGATGCGCTCGATTGAATGTCACTTCGGATAATTGCTGACGACGGGCATTGTAGAAATTCTGGACCAGTGCCGGATTTCGGTGATAACCCTCAGGAGTGGCCACTTCTTCTACCGGATGATTTTCCCAGAGGCCGTCACTGGCTCTGAAGGTGCGAATACCGGATTCTGCAGAGATTCCGGCACCGGTTAACACCACTATGGATTGATATTCAGACATTTAAACCTACCTGCGGCAGAAAACCTTTCTCGTTATTCTGCCACAGGTGAAGAGGTTATTTACCGTAAACCGTTGTGTAACTGATGTCTTTTTTACTGTTCGCTGGTACGGTGACCTTTATGGTGTCAGACTGCTCAACTGATCCACCCTTGAGATCCTGAATCTTTAGCAATGACCGATCACGGTCAGACAGGTAAAAGGTAATTTCTTCATCCCTGTCATTAAAAACTGTTGCCTGCCAACGGCTGCTTAACTCCTTATCCCGCTGCTGATTGTCGAGTCTTTTACGTTCAACACGAACCGCCAGAGCTTCTCCCATCGCCAACCGGGCATAATCCCCTTTGGTTGTCTGTGGCACCACCGCATTAGCACTGATAATGACACTGCCATCTTTTGTCTGCTCAAGGATTTTCACTTCACCAGCAGGTAAGTCTCTGTCTGCTTTGAAGCGATAATTCAATCTGGGGCGTTCCAGGTCATTCCCCCGACCGGAATATGAACGTCCATAAACGTCCAGCTGGTAATATTTATCCAGAGCCAGCTGATCTTCTTTGTACAAAGTAATCTGCTGCCATGAGAAAGGTGTTAAGCGGGTAGTCTCTTTGGGAAGCGGTGTCACCATGACCTCACCCACTCGCTGAGAGCCCTGATTAGCCATATCAGCGGCAGCGGCCTCCATCATGACCATTTTACGGGAATAGCCAGCATTGGGACGCCCCATGTCACCAGCCACCAGCCGGATGTCTGCCTTGCTGTAATCAGTCTCTGTGTTGTTATTCAACAATGCCGTTAACTCAATCCGGGCTTTATTATCTTCAGCCAGGGTCATACGGTAGTGGCTGGAATAATGTATGGAAGGTGTGATGTAAGAGAGGCGTAATTGATCCGTGCCTTCAAGATCCGGGAAACGGGCCATTAATCGCGTTTGATAGTCTTTTTCCAGAAAGACCGATTCCCTGGCTGCCAGTCGAATCCCTTCCGGGTCATTCCAGTCCACCAGATACTGTCGGCCATTAGTGCCCTGAACCAGCCCCATACCACTGTCATAAGAGAGCATCACCCCCTGAACAGGTACATTGAGACCTCCGCCCATGAGTTCAACAGACTTGCCTACCAGCCTGCGGTAGAGTCGGTCACGGTCAAGCCCGCCTCTTTGCCAGGTCAGACTGTCAGGCACAATGCCCTGATTCTTCCTGGTGTATTCCAGCTCCAGACTGTCATCTTCCCAGTCATGGGCCATACCTTCAACGATAAGTGTGCCTTCAGCTCCGGGAATAACCTTGAACTGCTGTCTGACCAGCGTCCTGTCCGGGTAAAGGGTTAAACTGGTCTTCTCCGCGTGGCTGACCTCCACTCTTCCTACCTGTTCATCTGCGATAACAGTCTGGGCAGTCAAGGCACTGAGCACTATGGCGCTGCTCAATATTCCGGTCAGATTGGATCTGGCTCTCATTAAGACTTTCTCCCTGTAATGAGAAAGGGGGACTGATTAAGATTATCCGGCTTGTTTCACTCTTAGATCAGTCCTGATAACAGTGTAAAACTATTGAAGAGCATGCCCGCAAAATAGACCACAAATCAACTGCCCCCCAATGCATACAGAATAACTTTACATAGTTAACATATTTCTCTTGAAGACAAATCCATTGGCTGTCCTTTGAAAAGCTTTGATAGAGGGCTTAACGACGCATAAAGAAGTGGAGTCGAGCACCGTCTCTGGACTGAGTACCCTGGGTTTTCAACATTTCTATCAAAGCTGCCAGAAATTGGTTCCTCTGAATTTGCAATACTGAGCCATTAAAATACAGGTACACCATATGATTGTATAAACCAAAGGTTACCACCCCCACTACTGAACCCTCACTATCGGTATAAACGATATGACCAACGCTCCCATACGTTTCCCTACGCATTGCTTGATTGCTGGCTTCGAAAGTCTCCTGATGGGGACTTGCCGTGAGAGAAAACTGATACGCCAGGGCTTCATCCCCTTCAGTACTCAGTTGGAAACCTTCAATAAACTGAAGCTTGTCTACATTCTGATTAATCCATTTTTGTAATGTGCCTGCATGAGACCATTCTCTATCTGTCCTTGTAAATCCTGCCTGCAGTGCCAGTAACAATATTTTCATACCCTTGCAGATATAATCCAACGCCATGCTCAGCTCATATTGCTCAACTGCCTGCAACCTTGATGCCTTAGCCTCTATATCAGAGAAGCTACCTACAGCCAGGATATTCTCAGAAAGTAACCCGTGGATGTTTTGATAGTATGGATTTGTACAGGGCACGTAGTTGAGTTCGGACATATTTGGAGACTGCACTCTGGGCGGCGTAAAAACTGAATCCGCTACGGCCACATGAGCAAATTCCTCCGGCTCACATTCAGGACAGTGCTCCCCACCATTAATGACCACCATTCGCTGACCACAGTCGCATAGGCCCGCTGCACTTCCATTTGCAATCCACCATGAGAAGCACAGTAAGGCTAACAGGAAAAAGGATCGAAGTAGCAAGGAAACTCATCTCACAATATAAAATGTGAGCTTATATTAGACTCTGGAACACTGACTACATGGATAGATTGAGAATAAGAAGTCCCATTGAAATGATGACTGCCCAGGCAAGAATGTTTTGAATTGGTGTTGGAGGTTTGTCGTTCAATAGTTGAAGATGACAGAAGGAAGGGCTGGAGAATCTCCAGCCCTGTCAATAAGTCAGAACGACCAGAAAGGGTTATCTACATCCAGATCAACGGGACGTCCAAAGCCCGGAACCTTAATGGACTGATCGGTGTATTCCAGATCATCATCGCCCAGAACCCCTTCACCAAATTGGTAAATAGGTTCAGCCTTGCCTGAAAGCTGGGCACTTTCATAATCTTCCTGTCGACGTGCAGTGTTTTCATAACCCTGCTGCCAGGAAGCCAGGCTCTGTTCACCGTGTTTGGCTTGCAGCATCTGACGGGTGACATCCGGACTCAGCACCAGTGCAGTGGCGTTATTACCACCAAAACCTTTGGCATTGATCAGAGACATGGCCATTTGCGCAGGATCCACTTCTTTGTGGTCCATGCTGATATCCAAGTGGGAATGATGGACATCTTCAGCAATCCCCGGGATGGTTTTGATACCAGGAATCAAACCTTTCTGCCAGACACCCAGAGTCGACATCAGCTGATCACCTGCCGCGACTCCAATGGAATGACCGAGGTAACTCTTAACGGCAGAAACCGTCCAATTCTCCATACCAAATGTACGGGCTGTTTCATTGAGGATATGGGATTCTGTGACACGATTCTGAGGTGTGCCTGTACCATGAGCCTGGACAAAACTGCGGTTTCTCAGGGCATCTTCACCCAACATGGCACGACCCAGAGCAGCGGCTCTGGCCACTGTCAGGTAATTACCGGCTCCGGGTGCAGAAATCGACTTTTTATAGCCGTCAGCATTCACAAATACATCTGCAACAGCCCCCAGAATTTCAGCACCGGACTCCAGGGCTAACTCGTCATCCATCAGGATAAAGTACTGGGAAGATTCGGAAATCGTAAATCCGGCATTCTCGGCGAATGGACGACAAGCTTTGCGCCAGTCAGGGTTGGAATCTGAAGGCAAACCATCCAGTTTTCTCAGGGCATCATCAGTAGCCAGGGCACCCATTGTGCTGTAACCATCCATTATCTCTGGCGTTACTGGCGCTTCACTGTTACCGACGATGACCACCCGGCGCTTGCCTGAGCGGATGTCATTCACAGCCAGCTGCAGGTTATAAAGCAGCGTGGCGCAGGCACCCATGGAAGTACCGGTATTACCCAGGGAACCCAGAATATAAGCATTAATAAAGTCTGCAGACATTTCAGCAAAGCCCAGTGGGCATTGCTTGGAAGTCACTCTTTTGCCCATCAGGCGCGCTTTCAGCATGCCTCCGTAGCCGTTGTAATCCAGCTGACTCATGGCACTGCCGGAATACACCGCAATCTGATCTGGCGAGAGTTTTTCTTTCATCAGCAGCCAATCCAGACCGGAAGACTGAAGAGCATCGGAAGCTCCAAAAACGGTCATAGCCAGTGATCTAGGATGGTTTCTGGATTGATACAGGTCGGCCGGGTCAAAACCACTGGGTAACTGACCGGCAGCGTTCACAGCACCCGCGCGGGTAGCTGGAAGCATCAAAGATTGAAGACCCGAAAAGCGGACTTTGACATTACGACCATCCGCCAGTTCTTCCACCTGCCAGCCTTCAGGCAAGGGTGCAGGTAGCCGTCGCTTTGGCAGAATAAGTTCTGAACCTTCAGCCGCTTTTAACGGGTGATGATAATAAAGGGCATTGTTATCAAACAGATTGTTTTCCAGCTTGCGGATCAGTGTCCCTGCCAGAATATCTTCAGCCGGTGTATTGGCATCCAGTCCCCTGAGCGTGGCAATAGCAGTCAGTGTTTTCTGCTGCTGTTCGATGCCAAGACGATCAAACACCAGACGGTTATAGCCATGAAATCCTGAACTTCGTCCCGCCGGGCTAACGCCCCCCTGCGCGACAATTACCGGCAATCTGCTCAAGGTAACAACTCCATTGATATAAGGGATATGGCGGTAGTGTAATAGTACATACACAAAGGCAACTGTACATTTGCGCCAATCAGCCCGATAATTACGCCATCACTCCGTTTCAAAGGCTGATCATCCGGTGCAAAGCCCACTTTCTATCAACAGAGTACTGATCCCGTTGATGGATCATATGCTTTCAACCAGCATCAGCTTGCCCCTGGAGATGATTCAGGCAGGCGTTACCTACAGCCGTCTGAGCCACAAACACCCTAAGATCGAAGTCTGTTTCTGTGCTGAATCTATAAAAACCGTAACCAGTATGGGTGGAATCCCCCTGAGCCCTGAGGTGACTTATCAGGAAACAGGGCCGGGAGATTTGATCATTGTTCCTGGTCTTTGGCGTAACCCCCTGCCCGTGGCCAGACAATCGACCGCACTGGTTAAGTGGCTGAAATATCAACACGAACAGGGCGCTACTTTCTGTGTTGCAGGTACCGGTGTGACATTTATGGCTGAGACCGGTCTGCTGAATCACCAGCCTGCCGCCACCCACTGGTACTTTCTGGATCGGTTAAAACAGCAATATCCTGATGTAGACTTCAAACCCCATCATCTCATTACCCGTTCAGGAAAAATTTATTGCGCCGGGAGCGTCAACTCAGTAGCCGATCTGATGGTTCACCTGATCAGCCTGAATATGGGTGAACAGATTGCCCATAAAGTGGAACAACAATTCTCACATGAGATACGTCGCCCCCTGGACCAGATTCTTTTTGCTGAAGATCATACCACCGCACACAGTGACGAAGTGGTTATTCGGCTACAGGAATGGATTCGCCAACATTATTGCGAAGACATTGATATGGAAAATCTGGTGGAAGCCTCAGGTTTGACTCGGCGGACACTGCACAGACGCTTTAAGGAAGCCACAGGGTTCTCCCCCACCACCTATATCCAGCGCATGAGACTGACTCTGGCCTCGGATCTGCTGAAAAACACCGACCTTTCCATTCGTGAAGTCGCCTACCAGGCCGGATACACAGACCCTGACTATTTCAGCCGACTGTTCCAGAAACACTTTCAGCTCACACCCAGTGACTTTAAACGCAGCGTCCGGGGCAAATTATTCTACCTGGAAAGCCCTTGATACATTTCGTATCAATATACCTACTGATATATACCGCCCATGCCTTTTCCACCCTGCCTGTTTTGGATAAGCTTCACCTACTCGAATTTTACGGCTCAGAAGGCTGTTGACTGACAACACTCTTCTTCACAAAGCCGTCTCTTATCATTGACTGGAGCCAAAGATGATTATCAAGCCAAGGATTCGCGGATTTATCTGTACAACGACCCACCCGGTTGGGTGTGAGCAGAATGTCAGAGAGCAGATCGCTTATACCAAGGCTCAGGGTGAAATAGCCGATGGACCCAAGCGGGTTCTGGTCATTGGCTCTTCCAGTGGCTATGGACTGGCTTCCCGTATCACCTCGGCTTTTGGCTCAGGTGCTGCCACCATTGGTGTTTTCTTTGAAAAACCTGCCACAGAAAAGAAGCCGGGCACCGCAGGCTGGCACAATTCTGCCGCTTTCGAAAAGCTGGCTCATGAAGAAGGCCTGTATGCAAAAAGCCTGAATGGTGACGCTTTCAGTCACGAAGCCAAAGCCAAAACCATTGAACTGATCAAGGAAGACCTGGGTCAGGTAGACATGGTTGTTTACTCACTGGCTTCCCCGGTTCGCAAAATGCCCGACAGTGGCGAAGTGATTCGTTCTGTTCTCAAGCCAATGGGCCAACACTACAAGGCTACCGCTGTCGACACCAACAAAGACGTACTGTTTGAAGCCAGTGTTGAGCCTGCTACTGAGGAAGAAGTGGCACAGACTGTCACCGTAATGGGTGGTGAAGACTGGGAACTCTGGATGAAAGCCCTGTCAGAGGCCGGCGTTCTGTCTGAAGGCTGCAAGACCGTGGCTTACAGCTACATTGGTACTGAAATCACCTGGCCAATCTACTGGGAAGGTGCTCTGGGTGAAGCCAAGAAAGACCTGGATCGTGCTGCCCACGCCATTGATGAAAAGATTAAAGGGATTCATGGTTCCGCCAATATCGCTGTTCTGAAGAGTGTTGTCACTCAGGCCAGTTCCGCCATTCCAGTAATGCCGCTGTACATCGCCATGGTCTTCAAGAAGATGCGCGAAGAAGGTGTTCATGAAGGTTGCATCGAGCAGATTAACCGTATGTTCCGTGAGCGCCTGTACAAAACCGATGGTTCTGCACCTGAGGTGGATGAGAGCAACCGTCTGCGTCTGGACGACTGGGAACTGAGAGAAGACATTCAGGCTCACTGTCAGGAACTGTGGCCAACACTGACCAATGAAAACCTGGCGGAACTGACAGACTACGTTGAATACAAGGAAGAATTCCTGAAGCTGTTCGGCTTTGGCGTAGAAGGCGTGGATTACGAAGAAGACGTAAATCCGCAGGTGCCTTTTGATGTGATCGATATCTGATCATTGATAGGGAGAGGGCTATCAGGCCCTCTCTTTTCTTACTATCCTGCGCCTCTGATTTCTTCCTGAGAATCCATATCCAGAGCAACAATTAATTCGGACACTCGATCTCTCCCTGCTCTATTTCAGCCTGCTCTTGTGCCAGCCGCTGCTTTTGTTTCTGCTTAACTTCCGCCCAGCTTGTACCCTGCTGAATACCGGTCATGCGCTCTGAATATTTTTGCAGAGCCCTTTCAAAGACTTTTTCAGCAGAAATTTTACCTTCGTCCTCAAGACAAAGAAGGAGGTTGAGGTAATCCCAGAGTACATCACCCAGTTCATCCTCAAGGTAACACTGTCTATTGGCATCCAGCTCTTCGGCAACTTCATCAAGCTCAAGCTTTATCTCCCTGAAATAAGTCTCACTGCCCTCAAACCAGCTGTTATCGCTGTCATAGTCATTTTTGGTTCTGACTACATCGATCAATTGCTTAATGACTTCGGAGTTCATATCAGACTGTCCCATCCCAACTGGCTAGTTTGAGACGACAGTCTACTGAAAATGGATAAGCCTTGAAATTATCGAGCTATATGTTCTGATACGATTCGGCTGTACCAGGAGTCTGAACGGCCAATAGGTTGGCTGAAATCCGGGTAAGGTAAGGTCTTACCATCAGGCCCTTTGCCTAATGCGTAGTCTTGCCACTGATCATCGATATACAGTTCATCACCTGCCCTGAGGAAATTGAGCTTGGCATAAACGGCTACGGGGAGGTTCTTCCCTTCTGAGGTGTACGTGGTGCTTTCGGTAAAGCCATCCAGTTCAAAACCATTCTTGATCCACTTAACACTGCCCTTGAGGAAATGGGATTCCACTATGCGGGGATCACTGTGTGATACAACACTGCTTTCAAACTTCCACTGGTGATTGTCATCCTGACGCATAACGTAGCGAATGGCCATGTAGCGATTTTCTCTGAACTTCTTTTTTCTGCGTTCATTCTGTTGCACTTCGTAAATGGTGAGTCGAACAGCCTCGATCATATCAAAAGCTATAGCTTGGCCCATTCGATAGGGATTACCCACCAAAACGTCTCCCCGGGAGACAATCAATACTTCAGGTTGATCTTCTAACGGTTTGTTTTTGAACTCTTTATCAATAACGATTCGAAACTGCCTGGCTTGGGAGGGATCAGACCGCCCCAAAACGGACTGCAACTGATTAAAGCCCTCATCAACATTTTTCGGTGTCAATTCAGCTTCCTCAGCTACTACCTGCATCATCAACAAGACCGTGGCAAAGGCAACGGTCATAGCCAGTTTTTTCATCGTACTTCTTTCCTTAAGCCTTTTGATTCAAGGCCCTCATTATTCAGGAAAAGAAAAGTTCAGTAGCCAGAAGCACTCAGGCAACCTGATCATCAAAGATAAGCACATTACAGCTTATTCAGCTGAAACCTAGTCGATTCAGGGCAACTGTCCAGTTAAGTTGCAGCCTATGATCGATTCATAGCAATATGAAGAATCACTCAAGTAAAGTTGTAATACCGGATCATGGAAGAAACAGAAACAATACTTTCAGTGATCACACTGGTCGTAGGCTTTTTAATCACTGCTTCCATTGTTTTTTGGAGTGTTCGTCTTGGTATTACACCCACTCCCTCTACAAGCAAAATAAAGCAGTCCCTTGAGGCATTACTGCCAGACAAAGTCGATGGCACCATCTTTGAAGCTGGAAGCGGATTCGGAGGATTACTGATACTGCTATCCAGTAAATATCCAGAGAAGACCATCGTAGGTATCGAGAGATCCCCTATCCCCTTCTGGATCTCAAAGATTCGTTGCCTTCATCTTAAGAATGTCAGTATTTATTTAGAGGATTTTCACAAGAGCGAATGGAAGAATGCCGGACTGATAGTCTGTTATGTCTATCCGGGAGGAATGGAGAAGCTTTCGGAAGCATTTAAGAAGTATCTAAGGGATGAGTGCATTGTGCTCAGTCATACATTCAGGCTACCCGGCTGGCAGCCTGAATGCATCTTGAAGGCGAACGATCTCTACAAAAGTCCGATTTATCTTTACCGCGTCAACTTGCCTTCTCACAGAGAGGGATCAAAGTCCCCTGCTCCGTTTGCAACCAGCGATAAACAACCAACTGTTCAGGAGCACAACTGACACACCCCTGCTGACAACCGGACTGTTCTTCAGTCAACAGCCCTTTTCGAACCCAGTGCTGAAGCATACCCTGCATGGCTTCAGGTCCTACTTTAAAGTGCTGACTGATCTCTAACAGGGTGCACATCCCCCTTTCCCTGAGATAATCTCTGATTGCCAACAGCATCAGTGACACCCCGTTGATCTTTGTTGATTTTCCGCTGGCAACTCGGCAGGTGTCAGTACCATTTTTTGCCCTGCACGCCTCAGGAACATAAACATCAACACCATGGAGAACGTGATAGTCGACAACCAGCTGAATGCTGTCACCGGTTGAATGCTGATCTGGGAAACCTGGTAGTAAACTGTGGCAACGGAGTAACCCAGAAAGAACGTCCAACCCGCTACAAACAATGTCCAGCGCATACCTGACTCCCTATAGATAGCACCCAGTGCAGCTACACAGGGTGTATAGAGAAGTATCATCAGCAGATAAGCAATGACGGCAGCTTCACTGGTAAAGAGTCTCTGCATCACACCGAAGGTGGTCACTTCCACTTCCTGATCCTGTGCCACTTCTTCCAGATTGCTGAGGTCACCCACACTCAATCCCAGAGGGTCCGTCACTGAAGAGGCAATTTCTGCAAGATTGGCAGGAATGGTCGCCAAGGCTTCGTTGAAGCCCGCCATGAAATCGAAATCATGTTCCTTAGTTACGGTGCCATTCTCTTCTTCCGCTATGGAGGTATACATGGAGTTCAGCGTACCCACTACCGCTTCTTTAGCCAGAATGCCTGTGAACAGGCCAACGGCTGCGGGCCAGTTATCTTCAGTCATGCCCATGGGTGCAAAGGCCGGTGTAATGGTCTGACCTATTTTGCTGAGCACGGACTCACGGGTATCTTCATGCCCAATAGAGCCGTCGGTACCCAGTGAATTCAAAGTATTCAGAATGACAACCACCACCACAATCGCCTTACCTGCCCGGAACAGGAATGCTTTCAGTCGATCCCAGGTTCTCAGCAAGACATGTTTTGCTGAAGGCATGTGGTAGTTTGGCAACTCCATAACAAAGGGCGTTACTTCACCACTGAACAGGCAGCGCTTGAGCATCAAACCGGTCAGAACAGCGGCAAGAATGCCGGTTATGTAAAGCGTGAAGACAACGTTCTGACCCGATCCAGGGAAGAATGCGGCAGCAAAAAGTGCATACACAGGCAAACGTGCACCGCAGGACATGAAGGGAGCCATAGCTATAGTCAGCATTCTGTCTTGCTGATTCTCAAGGGTCCGGGTTGCCATAATGGCTGGCACGTTACATCCAAACCCTACCAGCATGGGTACAAAGGCCTTACCGGGCAACCCCAGAAAGCGCATGGCTCTGTCCATTACGAACGCTGCCCTTGCCATATAGCCAGAGTCTTCCAGAACCGATAGAAACAGGAACAGGAAGGCAATGACAGGAATGAATGTTGATACGGTCTGGATACCACCACCCACACCATTCGCCAGCAGAGCAATCATCCAACCAGGTGCACCGACCTGCTCCAGAAGATGGCTGACACCATCAACAAACAAGGTTCCGGATAAAATATCAAAGAAATCAATGAAGGCACTGCCTATGTTCACAGAAAACATGAACATCAGATACATGACCCCGAAGAAGATGGGCAGACCCAGAAGACGATTCAGGACAATATTATCAATACGTTCAGACAACCCGTGACTGACACTGCCTGCTTCTTTTACAACCTCTTTGATGATCTTGCCAATGGTTTCATAACGACTGTTGGCAACAATAATATCCATATCCGCATCATAAACCACCTCTAGCTGAGAGCGGGCTACTGCAGCTTGATCGATCACCTGCAGTGAAACTTCATCCTGAAAGTCAGCTTCACCTTCCAGAAGCTTAAGTGAGACCCAGCGTGCAGCGGATTCATCATCAATTTCTTTACTGACTTCAGGCTTCAATGTCAGTACTGCATCTTCCAACTGGAGACCCAGGGGTTGAGGCCTGGCTGGCTCAATACCGTGAATAAAGCACTGGTTAATCAGGTCTTTGAGTTGACGAGTGCCTTTATCCTTTGAGGCAACCATTGAATGGACAGGGCAACCGAGCTCACGAGACAGCTTGTCGGCATCAATTTTCATACCCTTGTCACTGGCCACATCCATCATGTTAAGAACAACAATGACCGGCAGTCCCATATCCAGTAACTGGGTTGTCAGATAGAGGTTTCGCTCAATATTAGAAGCGTCAACCACATTCACTACCATCTGAGCTTCACGGGCAAGAATAAAATCCCGGGCGATTCGCTCATCCATGGAGACCTGATCGTCCACTACATCAAGACAATAGGTACCGGGCAGGTCAACGACTTCAATGGCAAGATTCTGATGCTGATAGCGACCACTGCGCTTCTCAACAGTAACGCCTGGCCAGTTGCCAACGTGCTGCCGGGCACCTGTCAGGGTGTTGAATACGGTGGTTTTTCCGCAATTGGGGTTACCGACAATGGCAAATACATGTTGCTTCATAGACGGGTAACCTCGACTGCTGCTGCCTCGTGACGTCTGACACTGAGCTGAAAACCGCGAACCTGGAGTTGAATGGGGTCACCCAGAGGCGCTACCCTGCAGACTGTAAAACTTGTACCGGGTGTCAGACCCATGGCCAGAAGCTTGCGGCGATAAGCCGAGCCTGCTTCCTTGAATGCCGTAACCTTTGCCTTCTCCCCAGCCTGGAGATCCCCCAAAGTGACCGTCATCCCAATCTCCCGCACTCAATTACGAACTTCATCTATGCTTCGACGAGGAGTGCTTCCTGATACATCTGGTGATGCAGCGTGAAAAGACTAACCTGAGATCCTATTTTGATGACTTCATCTCAAGTTCTAAAAACAGGCAAAGATTAGGCGTAAATGAGAATAGTTTCAATTCACAAATCAACTAATTAACATAGTAATTACCGAATCATTCATATTTCATTCATATTTCATTCATATTTCATTCATATTTCATTCATATTTCATTCATATTTCATTCATATTTCATTCATATTTCATTCATATTTCATTCATAT
>NZ_LASA01000061.1 GCF_001562015.1 Endozoicomonas arenosclerae
AAACCATCATGGCAGGATGCCAGCCTTTTGATCCTGTGCCTCGATAAGAATTGATCAGTGGAGACAGGTCGAGCTGGTCAACAACATCCACCACAAAGCGAGCCATATGACCTTCTGGAAGATAATCCTGGATGCTGGCAGGGAAAAGGTCGGGAGTGTTTCGGTCGACCGGTTTGAACTTCCACTTATTCATAGTGCTTTGAGTGTTACTGGTACTGGAATCAGGATTTTACCTGTTTTGCTGGTTAAGTCCGACAGGCTCCTAGAGCGAGACTTCTCACTCTTGGAGCTTCAAGCAATGGCTTTTGATCGGAATTTACCTGCTCATAGGGACCTGGAGCAAACAGCAAAACTGTTCATAAAAACACATCATGAGTCACTTCAGAAGATTAATCCTGTTAGATTACATGTTCTTTGTGAAAGTCTTGTTCAGGCTGGTGTTAGTCATATAGCTTGTGACTTACTTCGGAAACAAATCCCTAAAGAAGATATTTGGCCTTCCCCCCTTGTCCAGTGTTACCTTCTTGCATTGGAAAACAGCCACCAACTAGCAACACTGAATACTGTACTATCTGAGATTGATGAAACTTTTTGGGATGAGAATATATACAGAATAGCGGCGAGAAAGTTTGAGCTTGAAAGAAAATTTGATTTAGCTATAGAACAAATGAGTCTAGCTATAGATTTAAGACCTGATTCTTTAGCACTATGGCATTATTCGATATACCTTCATATAAGAAAAGTCGGGAAGGACAATATTAATTCAATCTCAGCTAAAATGGCTGAAATGCCTGAATCTATATTTGAAAAGTCTTCTGATATTGGTTATCAGTTACTTGCCCAGCTTATCTATATTAATGAATTCAAGCGCGCTGAAAAGCACCTTTTAAAATGGTTTGTGCAAAACCCTGAGCAGGAGGCTAAGAGCTTTCTAAATATTGCTTTCTCTGTATCGATACATGGTATAAAGGATCTTCCCTACAGTAAAGAATTACCAGAGATTGGTATATTTAGAGGGGTAAGATACTCATTTGAAGGTCAGAAATGCACTCAGCTCCTAGTGGGCAGTACCCTTAATAAAAACCTGTACTTACTTGAGCACGAATCAGAGCTCGCTAAAAAATTGCTAACTCTAAACCCTCAAGAAGAGTCAGTATTTGGTCTCAGTGATATTACTTTAAATGAAGTAGAGCCGCCATTTTTGACCGCTCATAAGATTGCGCTTGAAGTTTGTCTCAGAGATCGCAGTGAAAAAAATATTATATATGGTTTTACAATCTCAAATGACACAAATCAAGCCATTACTACTATAGAAAATAAAATGAGGCGCCTTTCAGCTGCTGATGATGATTTTTTGGCTGATCATAGTTTTCCACTGTATTTCAAGGGAAAACAGCGTGACGAATTTAACTCAATAAAGTCTGCTCTTCAGCTTCTCACCCATGAAATATCTTTTAAACCGGAGCTGCCTGAGTTTGGTTATGATACTCCTGAAACAGTCATCGTCGACCCCTACTCTATTTCTTACCTTGCTCTAACTGGGCTTTCTCAAGCTCTGTTCAATAAATGCAAGGTCGTAATTACTCATGAAACCCGGGAGTTGGTCCAGATATGGCTTGATCACATCAACAATGATGACTATTTTTCTATTGGACTTCTACCTGAGGGAGGCATACAGAAGATAACAGCGGAAGATATTCGACACCAAACAAGTTTTATACAAGATGCTCTCAAAACCTTCTTGTCAGAAGCTATTTCACTAACTCCAAATACTGTCGACTACCCTGAGATGCCTCTTAAATTTGTCGAATTTCTCGACCTTGGATGCTCCTCTAGCATGTTGCTGTCGATTGCCAATGACATTCCGTGGCTCTGTATTGATCCATTTTTTGCTGGGTTTCATCAACATTCACAAGGGATTTCTGTTAATAGCAAACTATTATTCGCTCAGCTCAGTCAGGAAACTTCTTTTGAGATCAGAAAGAGAGGGATCTACAGCCATGTTTATACAGGACTACCATTTCCTATAACCTATAGTGATACTTATCAGCTTGCTTTATCCAGTGAAGATAGCGATACAATTCTTTTGTCAGAGCTTCTTAAGAAAAGCCCGAATGTTTTTCAGAGCACACCTGAAGCTGTTGAAGTGCTGCATAAAATAGCCGTTATCTCTCTATATCACGGCTTTCGAGATGGCCAATTTAAGGAGGGCTTACGCGCTGATGGTAGCCCTAAAAATAACGGTTTCGTTGAACGAGTGTTTTTCCGTTGCTGTTACAGTGTGATGCAATGCAAAGATGGCTCATCTGCAGAGTTTAAACTAGCTCTTTTTCTCGCCCATGTCCGACATTCTTTCTATGACTTACCTAAGCTAACTGATATCGCATATCATTTGGTAGCTCGATTTATTCTCGGACACTTTTTATCACTAGATGAGATTAATCGCCTTTTACCTAGCCTATGTGAACAGCTAGAGAAAGAAGGTGGTCTTTTACTTAAAGAATCGCTTATGGGGAAGCAAGATAATTCAGATGAGTAGCATAGCAGATATGTCCTCTAATTCAGGAATGAATTGTTTTGTTCATGGAAAGTAATTGCATCTCAGTTATGATTGGTTACACAATCTGCAGTTCCACTCTCTTAGCTACCAGCACGTAGACAACACTAAAGCAGTAGAGAGATCATCTCTCTACTATTCTTTAACTTATCTTTCCCATACTTGGGAGCGTTGAGACCTTCTGTTTCTGTTCATAATTGATTCGATTCTGGACAGTAGTATAAATATCTGAATTGTGTCTAAGCAGTAGTTACTCGTATGCTATTCAGATAAAAGAGAAAATCAATCTCGCAAAAACAGGGTCTTTGAGGGAAAACTTAAGACGCCCAAGTAAAATACACGACTTAACTGTATAGATAGATTTAGCAACTTTCATATGCTTTTTTCCATCAAGGTCACCCTTCGTTGCGCCACTCATCCACTTCTTCATGATAAAACTTCGACAACTGACTTCTGCGATTTCTAATTCGATCAACCCTATCCTGTTTATTGGGATAGTTGACTTCCAACAGTTCCCAAACTTCCTGCTCCATTGAATGGTTGGCTGCTTTGGCTTTTTCGCTTAAGGATCTCAATCAATTCATCGAGCAAATTTCTTATAATCAGGTTTTCCATGACTAGACACCTCCTACTTTGATATAAAATCACAATATAGCTAGCTGAGAAGCATTTTCATTCATAGCTGCTTAATAAGTTGGCAGTCTGATATTCCTTTCAAAGGTCAGGAAGGCCTGATAGCAACTCAGACTTTGGACTGTCTGTCGGAACGGAAAGGAAAAACCAGACAGACAGCCTTATCAAACTTCGTTGCACTAGCACATTGGTCGCATGGGAAACTTTCACTCCTGCTTCAACACAACTCCGGGAGACTGCCTGATCACTCGGCGAATACCCAACCAACCTGAAAAACCAATCAATAATGCGCTGACAACCGGCATGGTGAACCATAACCAGATGGCAGGCTGCCAAGGCAGCTCAAACACCTGAATATTCAGCCACCAGCTGCAGAGTTCCGTACCTACAACAGCTATCAGGCCAGAGAATGCTCCCATGATAAAGAACTCACCCACCTGCATAACCATCAGCTGCTTTCTGCTCCCGCCCAGGGATCGAATTAGCGCACCTTCACGCAGTCGTGTATCCAGGCTGGCTTCTATGGCCGAGGCCAGCACCAGTAATCCAGCTAACAACAACGCCAACAACATAGCTTCTACTGCCAGAATCGACTGCTCCAGCATAATCTGAACCTGACTGATAACAGCATCCATATCCAGCAGACTTATGGTTGGAAACTGGCGAACCAGTTCATTCAGAACCAGTCGTTCCTGCTGGGGCAGATGAAAACTGTTCAGCCAGGTGGCCGGTAAGTTTTTCAGGGAAGCTTCTGGTAGAACCATGTAAAAGTTTGGCTGGAAAGACTCCCATTGAACTTCCCTGATGCTGGTCACTTTGGTATCCACTTCCGTACCTGCAATCATGAAAGTCAGCTCGTCGCCCATCTTCAGTCCAAGATGTTCAACGATAGACATTTCAATGGAAATTTCGCCGGTGTCCCCGGGTTGCCACCATTCACCCTCAACCATTTCATCTTCAGGTGCTGGCTGATCAGACCAGGTCATGTTCAGTTCACGGTTGAGTGAGTTATGACTTCTCTGTTCTTCAGATACCGCCTCTTTGGCAGGCTGTCCGTTGATTTCAACAAGGCGACCCCGAACCATCGGATACAGGGACGTGCCATCAATATCGTTGCTCTCCAGGAAGCTCTGAAAGGGCTTAACTTCGGCAGGCTGAATATTCACAGCAAAATAGTTTGGGGTATTTTCGGGCAGTTGCTGCTGCCAGCGATCCAGCAGGTCGGTTCGGACCAGCAATACCAAAGCCATCGCCATAAACGTCAGAGTAAAGGCAATTAACTGTGCGGATGTTTGCCCCTGCTCTTGCAACAATCGTTTCAACCCCAGTCGCCAGGGCATGGGAACAGGTCTTTCTGACAAACGCCGCTGTACTCGGGCCAGGCCTGCTTTGATAGCCAGTGTGATCAGCAATATAACAGCTGTAACACCCAGAATAATGCCAACCGTCATCAATAACTGCCCTGTGTGATACCAGAGCAGTGCCAGCATAGAGATCAGTGAGAGACCATAAACAGACCATACACCTGCTGCTGCAGGAGTAAGCTCTCTTCTCAACACTCTGAGAGGCGTCACTTCGCGAAGCCTGAGCAGGGGCGCCAGACCAAAGCCAACCAATGTAATGATGCCGGTCAAACCACCCACAATCATTGGCATAGGTCCGGCTTCAGGTAACCACGCAGGCAAGACTCCTGCAAGCAGTTTCACCACCCCGGTCTGAAGCAACCAGCCAATGAGTACGCCAGGAATTGAGACCAGTACCGCAACCCAGAGCAATTCACCGATAAAAATCTGCATAACCTGGTTTTGCTGGGCACCCATACACCTCATCACCGCAATACCATCGAAACGTCGTTCAGCAAAACGACGGCTGGACATGGCAACAGCAATCCCTGCCAGAAGCATGGCGGCAATACTTCCCAAACCCAGAAACTGTTTTAGAAGCAACACAGAGCTGCGAAGATCTTCACGGTTGTCCTCGGCCAGACTCAACTTCTCACTGTCAGAAAGCAGGGGTTCAACGGTATTTCTGAAACCTTTCAGCTGCTCAGGCTCACCAGCAATTAAAGACTTCCAGTAAACCCGGCTCCCTGGCTGAATAATGCCAGTACGATCCAGGTCATCCATGTTAAACATCAGTCGGGGAGAAAGGCTGTAAAAGCCGCTGCCACGATCTGTTTCCAAAGTAATAGCCCGAGCAACCTTAAACTCAGCCTCACCCAGAAGGAGAGAATCCCCAACCTCAACCCCCAGAAGAGGGAACAGTCTGGGCTCAAGCCATACCTCCCCTTTCCCAGGCGTATCCTCCGCTATCTCATCAGCCGCAAACGGCTGTTCCGCCGTTCTCATGTGACCACGAAGGGGGTAATTGCTGGTCACAGCCTTGGCTGAAACCAGCTGCATCTCTTCCTCAGCCATCACAACGGAAGGAAACTCCAGAACAGTCGCCTGCTCAACAGATTCACTGTCTATAGCTTCATTGACTTCTTCTGACAGAGGTCTGGGGCTGCTGATAACCAGATCGGCTCCCATGACCTCAGCCACCTGCCTGCCCAGAGAAAGCTGCAGACGCTCACTGAAAATGGCAATTGAAGTACTGACGCTCACTGCCATCAGCAGCGACAACATTAATAACCACAACTCTCCTGAGCGCCAGTCTCTCAATAAAAAGCGCCATGAAAGCAAAAGACTGTGTGGGCTCCGGAGACTCATTCTGCTTCTCCAGCCCATTCAACATTGTTTTGTGTGGACTTCTCTTCTTCCAGGCGCCCCTGAGTCAGTTTTAATACTCTCTGGCAACGTTGAGCGAGCTGTAAGTCATGTGTCACGAGAACCAATGTCGTTTTCTTTTCTCGGTTCACTTCAAATAACAAATCAATAATGCTCTCACCGGTTTTCTCATCCAGATTCCCGGTCGGTTCATCCGCAAACAGAATATCTGGCTGCCCGGCAAAAGCTCTGGCAATAGCTACCCGTTGCTGTTCTCCCCCTGATAGCTGTTTGGGGTAGTGGGTGAGTCTTTCTGATAAGCCCACTCTCTCAAGCAGGGCTTTTGACTGAGTCTGAGCATTCTGCTTCCCTGCCAACTCAAGCGGCAGCATGACATTTTCAAGTGCCGTCAGATTGGGCAGAAGATGAAATGACTGGAAAACAAAGCCGGTATGATCCGCTCGGACCTTGGCTCTGGCATCTTCATCCAGATGATCAATTCGGTTATCTGCAAGGGCTACTTCTCCGTCGGTAGGCTGGTCAAGACCTGCCAGAATGCCCAACAAAGTCGATTTACCCGATCCTGAAGTACCAATGATGGCAACCGACTCCCCTGACTTGATCTTGAGGTCAAGTCCGGACAAGATGGTGAGCGAACCACTCTGGGCTTTAACTGTTTTACTCAGGGATTTTGCCGAAACGGCAATGGAGGATTCTGTGCCAGTCGTCATACGCAGTCGTCTGCTGATGTTTTCACTTTTATTAATCGAGAATCTTTTTCCATCATCAAAAATGACAAAAAAGAAATTTTTTAGCTCATGGCTTTCTATCCGCTCATGGCTGTTTATCGGATGCCTGGCGTTTAGCTGGAGTGCATCCGCCACTACTGAGAAGACTCTGCTGGTTTATGGCGACAGCCTCAGTGCGGCTTACGGTATTGAAATTAAACAAGGCTGGGTTCATTTATTACAGCAAAAGATGCAACAAACCAACCCTGACTGGAAAGTGGTCAATGTCAGTATCAGTGGTGAAACAACGGCTGGAGGATTAAGCCGGCTCAAAGCTACACTGGATCAACATCAGCCTGACCTGATGCTTCTGGAACTGGGCGCAAACGACGGCCTGCGGGGCACTTCTCTCAAGAGCATGAAGCAGAACCTGGAAGAAATCATTAAGACTGCCCAGGATCGGAAAGTAAAAACGGTGCTGTTTGAAATGCAGATTCCACCTAATTACGGACCGCTTTACACTCGTATATTTACACAAACTTTTCAGGAGCTGGGTAAAACCTACAATTTACCCGTTGTGCCTTTTTTTCTGGATGGCGTGGCAGGCATCAGTGAATTAAATCAGGAAGACGGCATTCATCCTTTGGCAAAAGCCCAGCCCAAAATGCTGGAGAATGTCTGGCCCACTCTTAAACCCCTTTTAAATTGAGCACCAGGAGCCTGTTGGACTAATGACAATTTCGACGGGCTTCCACCCTTAAAGAGGTTTAACCAGCTGTCGTATACGACCGGTCGTGACAGCTTCCAGGAAAGCCTCTCCTAACCGATCACTCTCTTCTATGACCTGTTTCCAGTACTTCACCCGATCATCAAAAGAAAACGTTTTGAAATCGGTTCGATCAGGAATTTTTCCGTAAGGCAGTTTGCTCACAAAACCTTCTGAAGGAGAGAGCAACACCAGCTTTTCACAGTTTTTCCCTGCAGGTTTACGCCATTTCAGGCTCTTATCAAACCAGCCTGGCACCATTCGACTGTAAAAGTGAGGATAAAGTGTCAGGCCTTCTCCCTGATTAAATTCCATATCGAAGTGGTAGTCTGTCACCCCACCATCCCTGTAAACGCCAGCAGGTGCATCGGAAATACCACTGACCCCTTCCATCACCATTGGAATTGAGCCAGAAGCCATAATCGCATCAAGCAGATTATTTTCAGTGAAGGAAACTCTTTCCGTTGGCAGATTGTCCATTCCAAAGAAAGGCGCTTGAGCTCCCGGATGATGAAAAAGCATTCGGGTAAAAAATGCTCCCAGGGTTTTCCTGCTGATCAGATTGCCTGTCGCAGCCAGTCCCAATCCTGCCATTTGTTTCCAGCTCTGATCACTTTTAATGAGCCCTCTGCTTTTAACGGCAATGAGATTAAACTGCATGACATCATTTTCAAGAATCTCATTGATACCGGAGTCGCCCAACATATCCCGTACCAGTAGTCGGCACTTTCGGCTGACTTCCTCGGCATCTGGCTCAGCAGAGTATTCCGTTAACAGATAACCTTGTTCAAATCGATGGTGAGCCTCCAGCGCATTCTTCTGGGCATAGCAGCTGAACCGCCAGGCTCCGGCGGATGTTCCCAAAAGATTCAGTGGCTGTTGCCGGTCTTTGAAATATTCTCCTATCAGAGACTTATCCAGACCTGAAAGCACAAACCACTTAGGTCCACCAGAAGCCCCCAGCATGACCTCTACACTGGACTGCGGTAAGCCTTCATCACGAATTTTTGCCAGTGCTTCTGAACCAGCCCTGACCTCAATAAGATCGCTCATTACCGTGTATTTATCTCTTGTCGACTACAGCCATTATTATTGCTGTAGGTGCTCTGACAACTGCTGACGTATTTCTTCAGGGATAGGAGCAGCCTTCTCCGCTTCATAATCATAATGGATCAGAACCGCTTTACCCCGGGCAGCCAGGGTATCTTTCTGCCAGGCCTCATGATGGATATACATGGAAGAATTACCCACCTTTTCCAGGCAGGTTCGTATTTCTACATCCGCACCGTACTTTAACTGTGCGGTGAACTCCACTTCAATTCTGGCAATGATCAGCCGCCAGGTTTGCGTATCAAGCTCCGGTGAGAAAAGCCGGAAAATAGGCTCTCTTGCCTGCTCAAACCATACGGGCAGCACGGTATTATTAATATGCCCCAGGGCATCGGTCTCACAAAAACGGGGAGAGATTTTATGCAGGTACATCGATACTCTTCTTTATTTTTTGGCTATCGGCATTATTGTTTACGCAGCTTCCTATGATGCCTGCATGCAACAAAGATGCAAACGATCGTTTCAATTTGTGTCTAGCCCGGATATTTCATAAGCTGCCCTGAGCATCGCGCTGGACTTTGTGGCTCTAAGGAATTTTACGAAGGAGCGCCGTACCGGGGAGTACGGTCGACTGAGTAAAACTTTCTTAGAGCCGCAAAGGACAAGCGAGGCCAGGAGCATGTTTATGAAATATCCGGGCTAGGAAATATTCAGGGCAGAACGATTCCAGGGGCCCATTTCAGCCACTCAGGCTTTGGCTTATCCGCCAATTCGAAAGACGTTTCCGCTGCAGCGGGTTCTGCCTGCTCAGGGGTGGCGAATGCAATCCCCCCTGCCAACAAAGCTTCAAGCGACTCAGTACGAATCTTGGCACCACTGAATAAACCAAAGTTGATATCCACACCACTGGCATTCCAGAAACGACTCTTTTCTGTGACCAGTGAAGCGTAGTGATCTTCGATATTCAGGAAGATAATGACTTTATCTGCAGGACTTCCCAGCCTGAATCCCGTGACGGTTCCCACGGGAATTTCACGGTAATAAACCGGATTCCCGGGCTTTATTGATCCCAACTGTGAACTGATCAATTGAATGCGTAATCCGCTGGAACGAGGCTGGTCATCCGGGGCCCGACTGTCCGCAACAAATGTTTCCTGCTCAGTAACTCTTGCAGACGCAGAAGGTGAAACCCCGATATAAAGACCCGTCAATAAAGTTTCCAGGTGAGCGGTATTGGTAAGGCCTAATTTTGGTTTAACCAGCCAGAAGCGAGAACCTGAACGTGCCAACCAGCCTGCATTTTCTTTCAACAAAACTTTGGCCTGGATAGACTTTTTATCCTTATCCAGATTCAGCTCAGTGACCCTTCCCATTTCCAAACCTTTGTACTTCATTCGTGTACCCACCTGAAGCCCGTCAGCGGATTCAAACTGGATATCAATCACTTTTCCGGTTTCACTGGCCCGGGTGATGTCATCGTATAAAACGAAACGGGTTTTATTACTGACCCTAGCGGCATTGAGGTCCGGTGTTTTAAACGCTATACCGCCAGAAAGCATGGAATTCAGGGTACCCGCTCTTACTTTGAAGCCCTGCAAACCGCCTTCAAGCGTCACCCCACTGATATTCCAGAAAACCGTACTCTTATTCACAAGGTGTTGATATTTAGGTGAGATCAGAACTTTGATCACCACCCCTTCATTACTCAGTGTGTAGGATTCCACCTCACCCACTGGCAGTTTTCTGTATAGGACAGGGCTACCCTGACTCAAACCTTCAAGAGCATCAGCTCTGAGCTCGAGATGCAAACCTGGAGAAGAAGGCGAAGCAGGAGGTTTTTGACCTAATCCGGCAAACTGGGTAGCCGGTTCAGCCTTTTTCATATCAACCTGACTGACATCCATAGCGATATAACGTCCACCCAGAAGCGTCTCAAGCCCGGTAATGCCTTTCAGGTTTATTTGTGGTGCCACCACCCAGAATCGAGCCCCTTTCACAAGAATGGGTTTGGCTTCGGGGCGTATAACCGCCTCTGCAACAATGGCAGTGTAATCGTCATTAAACGACGTATCCTTGATAACCCCGACCTCCATACCATGAAACAGTATTTTTGATTTCTCCTGCCCGAGGGCCACATCCATAGGGAACTCAATGGAAATACTGATGCCAGCTTCCGCTGCATCGTAATCGGTGTATAAGGAAAATCGGCTGCCATCCGTTGCCTCAGGCTCTTCCTCTTCCCATTCCGGGGTATAGAGTGCAACACCACCCTGGATCATGGATATCAGAGACTGGGTACGAACTTTGAGATTGGTCAGGCTGCCAGAAATATCAACCCCTCCAGCATTCCAGAAGCGGGTATTCTTTCTTACCAGATGACTGAATGCAGGCTTGATATAAACATGAATGTCTACCCTCTGGTCGTCAGGGGAGAGAGAGTAGCGGGTGACTTCCCCGATTTTTAATCGACGATAGTAAACCGGGCTTCCTTCCTGAACAGATGATAACTCGTCGGCCTGAAGAACCAGACTGAGACCACCCTCTTCAATACCCGGTGCCGGAGGTGCTTTTAATGCAGAGAACGATAGCTTCTTTTCACCCTTTTCTGAGGGTTTGAAGGCAATGTAATTACCCGAGACCAATGTATCCAGACCGGAAACACCCGCTACGGAGAGTTGTGGCTGAACCAGCCAGAATTGACTGTATTCCCGAAGGTATTCCTCCATCTGACGATCCATTTCCAGCTCAACATCCACACCTTCCAGATTCTCAGTCATGGTCATACGGGCGACTTTACCAATAGCCAGCCCGTTGTACCGGACCTCAGTCTTGCCCACTTTCATGCCTTTGGCACTGTCGAAATGCACATGAACTTCAAGACCGTTTTGATAAAGTGTCCGCCAGATCAGAAAGATAACAATCATCAGGGCAATAAAAGGCAACAGCCAGATAGCCGGAATCCGACGACGCTCTTTCAGAGCAGCTTTTGCGGCCAACTTTTCATCGCTCACGGTTGCGCCCCTTTTCCATTACAAGCCCACTTTTAATCCCACCATCAGGTCTCGGATTTTTTCTCTCTTCTTCGATCCCAAAGCAGTCTGGGATCAAAACTCATGGCAGCCCACATAGTCAGAATCACCACAGCTGCAAAAGCAAAGGAGGCCGGGCCTGCCGTGACGGTGCCCAATTGTCCAAACTGAACCAGAGCTACCAGAATGGAAATAATAAAAATATCCAGCATGGACCACCGGCCAATCCAGACAATCAGACGATAGAGTGAAGTCTGGCGATTAGGTCTCATGGCACCAAAATGCACACAAATCAGCAGCCACGTCATGCCCAGCAACTTTAGCAATGGCACCAGAATGCTTGCTGTGAAGACCAGTAAAGCAATAGGCAACATACCTTGATGAATCAACTCGATCACACCCGACATAATGGTATCCGGCCTGCCTCGATCAAACCGGCTCACTGTCATTATCGGCAGCAGATTAGCGGGAATGTAGAGAAATGCCGCTGTCAGAGTCAGAGCCCAACAGCGGGAAAGGCTGTCTTTCTTGCGAAAGCGGACATGACTGCCACAACGAGGACACTTTGAATCTTCCACTGTGCACAACCGGTGGCAGTCCAGACAAAGCTTTATTCCCAGATCAGCGCCGCTGTTAACAGGTGCGGGATTGCCAGAGTCCGGTTCTGTCACTTGGTCTCTCCCAGCATGTTCCATACTTCATGTTCATTGAGATTCAGGCTGATCAACAGTTCACAGACCATCAACCCGGCAAAACAATACAAGCCAGTACCTACCTGGACACTCGCCATATCAGCCAGCTTGATAACGGCAACCAACGCCCCCAGAAAATAAATTTCCAGCATGCCCCATTCCTGCAGGTGAGCGTATATCCTGAGCAACTTTCTGGATAACCTTCGTCCCCATCCTCTGAAAGCCGAAGCAATGACCTGGAGCAGAATCAGCAGCCGTAGCAATGGAATCAAAATGGCAGATAGCAGAATCAACAATGCAATCACGCCATAGTCTTCCTGATAGAGCGCTACAACTCCCCCAAAGATAGTGCTCTGCTGCTGGTTTCCCAGAATATCCATAGACAGGACCGGATAATAATTTGCAGGAAAGAACAGGATGAGACCGGTGACCACCAGAGCCAGGCAGCGCATGACTCCCGCCGGGCGATGGGACTCCAGTACACAGCCGCAACGAGGACAGGCTGCCTGCTTTCGATACTCAGGGTCATGATCAAAAACAGGCATTTCGACCATCAGGTCGCAGTCCGGACAAAGCCTGAGTCCAGAATGATAAATAGTTTCTTTTTTAACCATATAGGTATTTCTGGGGAAGAAACTGAACAAAATCTGCCATATAATCGACCAATGAATATTAGCTGTTCTGATTGCCTTGTCTCTTTATCGGCAGCACGGACCAGTACTACGCCCTGCATTAATCCCCTTGGAGACAGTCAAAAGGCTGCCGGGGCGTTAAACAGACACGCATGATTCAAAGAGGTTTAGGTATGCTTCCCGTTGAGCGTCGAGAGCACATTCTGTCTTACGTTGAAGAAAAGGGCTGTGCCAACATCGAAGAGATGGCGGAGAAATTCGATGTTTCCCAGATGACGATTCGTCGCGATATACGCACTCTGGAGCAGGAAGACAAACTGCGCGTGACTTATGGCGGTGCGGTATCCAAGAGCTTCCTGATGGAAGACATTCCCTATGAAAAGAAAAACGCCGTTAATATTGAAGAGAAAAAATCCATTGCTTACGAAGCCCTGAAATTTGTTAAGGAAGGGCAAATCGTACTACTGGACGCAGGTACCAGTACAATGGCTCTGGCCAAGCTGCTGATGCGTATGAAGGTCACCATCATCACACCTGACCTGAAAATCGCCCTGCAGCTGTCCGACTCTTCAACAGCCAAGGTTTACACCACAGGCGGTCTGGTAAGTGCTATCACCAAGGCACACTGCGATACTACAGCCCTGTCTTTCCTGGACAGTATTAATGCTGATATTGCTTTCCTGGCTACCAACAGCTGGAGCCTGGTTCACGGTGTTACAACTGCTTCAACAGATCATTACTACATTCGTCGCAAGATGCTCGATCGTGCTAACCGTAGCGTTCTCCTGGCGGACTCCAGCAAGTTTGGTGCTTCCAGCATGAAAACCATTTGCCAGCTGGACGAACTGGACACCATCATCACCGACAGCCGTTTTGACGATGAGAACCTGAATGCCATCAGAGAAGCTGGCGGCAATATCATTCGTTCCTGATAACAGATGCATGCCATCATACGTTGTTCGCTATGATGGCATGTCTGCTTCAGAGCCTATGAACTAAAATCACAGCTGTGACCTGGAACCTGTTCAGCCAAATAGCTGTGAACAATGAAACCCCTGATCTGCATTCCCATGGGCGATCCTGCCGGCATCGGCCCTGAAATTATTGTCAAAGCGCTTTCTACCTTCGACTTTTCCAATACCTGTCGACTGCTCGTGGTGGGTTATGGTGACATCATTCAGCAGGCCAATGCTTGTTGTCATACTCCCCTTAATATTCAACTCATTCGCGCTGTCACAGATCTCAAACCACAGCCAGATATCATCAATATTCTTGAGCCAGAATATCAGCAACAGACTTTTGAACCGGGTACAGTTTCAGTAGCAGCAGGAACAATGGCTTACCATTGCATTCACCACTCAGTAAAACTGGCTATGGCTAAACAGGTTGATGCTCTGGTAACACCGCCAATTAACAAGATGTCTCTGAACGCAGCAGGCATCAAACAGGCAGGGCATACTGAAATTCTGGCGGAACTGACTGATACAAAAGATCCTCTCACCCTGTTTCAGGTGGCTAACCTCAAAGTGTTTTTCCTTTCACGACATCTGTCTCTTAGATCTGCATGCGATTATGTCACCACAAACAATGTCATCCAGTGTGCCAAAAAAGCCATTAATTCACTGAAAGCTTTGAGAGTGGAGGCGCCTCACCTCGCTATAGCGGGACTCAATCCACATTGCGGTGATAATGGCCTTTTTGGATCTGAGGAAAATAAAGAAATTGAGCCTGCTGTCCATCAGCTTCAGGCAATGGGAATGAACGTATCAGGCCCCCTTCCTGCGGACTCGGTGTTCTATCAGGCATTAAACGGAAAGTTTGACGCAGTACTGTCGCTCTATCACGATCAAGGCCACATCGCGACAAAAATGGTGGATTTCCATAGAACCATTTCTATTACCTGTGGCCTTCCTTTTCTGAGAACTTCCGTCGATCATGGCACCGCTTACGATATTGCTGGAAAAGGGATAGCTTCTGCCATAAGTATGATTGAAGCTATTAAAGTAGCTACCAGCTATCTGCCAAAAATGAACTGACTACTCCAACACTCACTGAGACTCAGGACTGACCGGATCCAGCACTTGCCATTGCTCAGACAGTATCATTCGCTCCGGATCCAGTTGCCTTCTGACTTTTATGAAGTTCTCAATGTTAGCCCGATATTGCTCCCTCAAAATTTCATCGCTGACATAAGCCTCTTTGAGAATATGCACTTTCACACCAAGCTCATGAGCCTGTTTACTCAACTCCCTGAAATAGGCTTTTGCCATATCGGACCTTTTAGTGTCACTGCTTTTAGCCGCTACAGTAATTTGATATATCTGAAGGTCATCTTGAGTGATTGGAGACATGAGCATTTTGCTTTTGGGTACCGGAGTAACGTCCTGCAGAAGAATATAGGGATACACATAATACAAGTAATCAGGTTCATCCAGTAAAGAACCTGCCATAACCATAAACTCTTCCAACTTGTCATTGGGCACTACCCAAGCCTGGTGAGCTGTTGAGAATGGCTGAGTGGCATCCCCCCCATGAGCGGTCCAATAGCCATTATGGTAAAAGGTATAGTCATAGAGAGGGTTGGTATAGAGTGCCCCCTCAAAAAAGAACATTGATATAATATAGTCAGGAATACCCGTCCATGTCAGCATATGACCCAGATATATAAGCCACCCTTTCATCCAGTTATTGCCATCATAAAGGGGCATGCCCCAGGTATCATTAAACCTTTCATCCTTATAAACTGGAATTTTCTTACATCCTCTCCTGTAAGGGTTGCCACAAAACTGCTTAAGTTTCTTGATTCTTCCTGTTTTTGAACCAATGGTAACCCCATAGGGGCGTCCCATATTGCCAATAACAAGACTATAAAGACCCTGATCGAATTCTTTTTCGGTTCGATTCTGCACTACCCGATCCAAATGACGCTCAACAAATGTTTTTACAGAGCGAGTCACATCCAACACTTCGGTGTGGACAACATCCCTTTCGTCATAGGGCTGCAGTTCTATGGTCACTGTTTCAATCAGAGCAGCAGCCCCCATAGCACCGGGAATTGCATAGAAACAATCTTTTGCAAAAGTGCCTTCCAGGGCATCCTTTGAGCATTCGATTCTGATGTCTTCACTTTCAGAGCCCGGAATCAGAATGGTAAAAGACCGGACATGCCCAGAGACATAGTCCCCGTTTATGTCAGAAGTTCTTGAGAAAGTGTTACTCGACAAAGCCCCACCAATAGTGATCTGATCCGCACTGGGCGTGTCGAAGGGAATTGTTTTCTGTTTAGTGGCTGCGTATGTGGCTTCATGAATTTCTTGCCAGGTCATACCGGCTCCAACAGTCACCACTACAGGATCCCCCCTTTGAACCAACTCAAAATATTTCAGGTTTCGGGTATCAATCAGGATTCTTTCTCTGCCCAGAGATTCTTCAGTGGGCAATGCCTGAGTACCAAAGGACATACCTGTAGCGGTGAAGGTCAAACTGAATTGTTTATTTTTGAGACTCTTATCAGACCAGAGCTGATGAAGGAGACACTTATAGTGACCGGGCTGGGTAGGCAAGTAGCCTTTTTCAGCATGCGTTACAGACAATGAGCTGTAGGAAGCTTTTGGTATTCGATAACTGTTTTCTGACATGGCCCATTCACTGAGCGGCAGATCAGTACAATTTTCAGGTGGCAAAGCATGACTCTTTACAGCCAGCAGGAGCAAGAACAGATTCCAGTAAACAACCTTAAGCCTTAACAACATATATTCAGCCTGTCTGTTTTATTGCTCATGGCTGCACACCATGAAGAATCTTTTCACCCTGAGTGAGCCACGCCACTCACAGCTTTCAAGCCAGACTGAATAGAGTAGTTAAAAATTGACAGGTTGCTTCAAATTTAATGTTCTCACGCAGAGCCCAGCTCTCCTGCTGTATTAAAAATCGTACTTTAATTTAAGGTAGTAATTATCACTGTAATAGTCCGACTTCTGCACACGGCTATACCCCACCGATAAAGTAAAAGTGTCACTCTTTCGATAATCAAGATTCAGAGTACCTTCCAGACTGTTTCGCTCAGGATCAGCCCCCTGGGTTGTAAACGACTGCGATCCAATAAGATACCTTGATGTCGTTTCCAGCTTCTGTCCTTTCACGTCATGCCAAAACATCAGCTGCAGACTGGGTTCAAGTTGTGCACATCGGTACATCCAACTGCGTTTTAAGAGCAAGCCTGCACCTACTTCCACTCTTTGTATGCTGTTGCTTTCTACTGACTGAGCAAAGCCGGTTTTGCCAACATCCTCTTCCTTATAACTGCCTGAGTGAAGATAGGTATAGTTGAACCCCAGCATGGGTTCAAACGTATACTCTTGCCATTGCAGGGTTTTACCTGAAAGAAGCTGGAAGCCTGCAACCTGGCTGTTATAGGAAGATTCAAGTGGCGTATCAAAAAAGCCGTCGATGTAACGTGTACGATCATGATTTGAATAGCTGATGTTGGCGATAGCATCAACAAACCAGTCTCTGTACAACCAGGAACCATAGAGGCTGAGCTGATAATTGTTTGCCTTGCCTGTGTCATTGGAGTGATGCTTTTGAGTATCTGCTGTCGCAATGGTGATGGCTCCACCATAGGTCCATTGATCCATTTCAGCTTCCAGACCCAGAGTCATGCCACTAAGATCCAGGTTGTAACCAAGAATACGATCATCAGTACTGTTGCGTGTGTCATCCTTATGGGCATCGGATTTCAACAGTTGGAACCAGAACCCCTGGCTTTCAATACTGTCACCAAAACTCATGGATCTGAGCCTGTGGGAAATCTGCAACATTGCCTTTCTTCTGGCAGCATCATCCACTTCCAGAGAGAGGCCTCCGTTAATTCGGCTTTCTCTAGCCAGTTGCAGCAGATTGGCAACCTTCTCTTTGGGAATACTGGCAATTACGTTGTACACAGGCAGCGCTTCATTAACCAATGCCTGATCGGATGAGCCCAGCATATCGACCGCCCTGACTAACAAGCTCGACAAAGCCTCTTCGGAACTCTCTCCACCTCCAGCCTGTTCAATCGTTTCCTCAATCACCGATGGAGGTCTGGCTGTTACCTTTACTTCCAATACGTTATTGGCTCCAGGACTGACTTTTTCTTCCAGAGTGATCAAGGGGCTGGTGTAAATCTGAATATTCTCTTCCGTTTCAGAGGACAACCCTCCATCAACCTGAAGAACTTTGTAGACAGCAGGTGACTGACCATTTAATAAATCGTTATAGGCTTTCCCTGTTGGCAAAATCTGAACCGCTGGGGTGGTACCAAAGTTTGCCTCACCGGTAACGACTACGGGTACTACAGAATCAGCGTTTTCAGGCAGGGAAATAATAATGCGCCCGGAACCGGATTGCTGTATATCCACCTCCAGAGTCTGTTGTGTGGTGGAGTCATTGCCAATCAACAAAGGACCTCTGACAATCAAATCAGGAATGGCCGCACTGGTGCCCTGGGATACATTGCCTTTCAGGACCGGCGCCTCACTGACGGTCTTGCCTGTTTCATAAACAATGATCTGCTCAACACCCAGAACGTTATTAACTTCCCCCCCTCTCAACTCAACGATATCCGCAATATTGGCAGTAGCAGTGCCCACGATGTCACCCACAATTCGACCATCGTGAACCTGAAGAAGAAGCCGATTATTGGCATCGCTGAAATCTATAGCCGTGCCACTGTAGCCTGTAAGTACTCCCGAACTATTGATCCAGGAGAAATCATTCAGTCCACCATTATCCTGAGCCTCAATGGCTTTGTAGCCAGAAATTTTGGCTTGTGGACCAATCTCAATAACGCCGCTACCAGGCTCTCTGAATTTGATTGCCGCTCCATTAGCGGAATAAACCTCACCTTCCAGACGCATAATGCCAAAGGTGACGGTTTGAGGATTATTCGGGTCGGGCTCCTGTCCATTATCAATCAAAATACCATCAGACTGACCGGCACCCTCAATTTTGCCTCGTGGCCCCAACCAGAGCAGAAAGCCTGAATTTTTTCCGACATAGCGAACCACCGATTTGGCGTTGCCACTGGCATCAGGATTAATCACCAGCCCTTCAATCAACAACACGCTTTTGCTGGAAGGGTTTCGAATTTCAATGGCGGTTTCATCTTCAGGCAGAGCAGTAATGACCTGATTCAGTTCTATGGTCTCACTGCTGGTTACCACCAGCTTGGAATAGACAGGCTGAAGCGATAAGCCAATCACGGCCGAAATGGTGGCAGCCAAACCTGATTTTCGGGCACTGATTCGCAAAAACGTACTGCGCTTACCTGTCTGGCTGTCTTTTCTCATTGCCGCTGACTCCATTCATGGCTACCGGATTAGAGGAATATCGACCTCTATAGACATCCATTTATAAAAGTCTGACTTTTTTATTCTGTTTTTTTCTTCAAGACCCTGAAGTATTTCCTGACACCCGCCGATAGAGGATTCAGCCAGTTCTCAAATTGGATAAATCGCAGCCCTCTACTGCAAGGAAGACAAGATGAATAAGAGCCTGTTCAGGAAGAAGACTCTCGCTGCAGTCATTGCTGCGACAGTTCCATTTATTGCAGCAAAATCGGATGCCGTAACTCTGGTCACCGATAATGGTGACACTTATGCAGCAAGCGGTTTTTTTGGTGCCATCACTTTTAACGTTTATGCCGAAGAAGGTGAGGACTATACCTTCATCCTGGACGCAGACAACGGCAGCTTCCAAGTTCAGAATTCTGCTTTTCTGCCTGTCAACATTTACAACAACAATGAAGACGGGATAGCCGTTATCTGGTACAGGAAGGCTAATTCCGGATACTCCATTAACCTCCCTTTCAGAGGTGTCTCTGCAGGTATCTACGGTAAAGGGACCACCCACGGTATTTTACTGAAAGATGGGACTGCCAGTGTTGTTCAAATCAATATTGGTGAGAGCTATCTTGGCGCCGAAGTGAAAGTAGAGCAGGGTGATGCTTTCAGGATCGAAGAAGAAATGCTTGGCACTCTTACCGTTTCAGGCATTCTACAAGGTAAGACGGCTATCAGGGCAGTGGATGGAGGTCGCCTGGGTTCAGGGGCTTCGATCGTCGTCAAAAGCGGTCAACTTTTAACCAATGGCGATACTTCTGTTGATTTCAGTGGGTCCAGTGGTGCTCTCGTTCTGAGCGTGGATTCCGGTACTCTTTCCGGCAAGCTTCTTGGTTATACCGGAGCAGGTGATACTTTGACCACTGATGGTTCATCTACCTTCGGTGGCGACATTGAAAATGTTGAGACTATTAATGTACGTAGTTCCGGATCCAGTGCCACCAGCTTCAGGGGGGATATCAACAAAGTTTCTGGCGGAGCCCACGTCTATGTCTATGGTACTGCCAGCTTTGACAAAGCCTTAGTCGATACAGAAAAGGTGCTTCCTCCTCAGGAGATCAATGGAGATCTGACGGTTAAGCCAACGGGTTTGATCAAGACAATTATGGAATCCGATTCTGCAACCAATGCTGCCATCGTGGTAACAGGTACTGCCACTATTGGTACTGGCTCAAAACTGAGAATCATTCCATCCGAGGAAGTGCTTAGATCCGGGACTACAGTTGAAGACGCAAAAATCATAAAAGCTACCAACCTGAATGTATCAGGTGGCCTCTCAGGTGTAACTGTTGAGCACTCAGTACTGATCAATGCTCCCTCATTATCTCTACTTCAGAGCGGCACAGTACTTGGCGCTGATGTGACTCCAAGATCCACTGAATTACTGCAAGCCCTCGCTGCAGAAGTAGGAGCTGGAGCCACGACTGAAGAAGCTCTGGCTGGTCTTCTTGCAGCGATCACACAGGATCCAAACAACCCAACCAGTTTCAACAACTTCTATCGGACGGTTTCCTCCATCACTGATGTGAAGAAGCTGGCGGAGGTCGCCAGAGAAAGTAAGTTCAACAACTCTGATGCCATCCAGATCGCCAACGTGACTGCTGAGGCCAAAGTTAAAAGTCATGTCCTGTCACACGTCAGGGACGTTCAGGAAGATGGTGATCAGAATAACGGACTTAATTATGGAGGCAGTTACTCTAATGAGGGTTTCTGGATCCAGTTCCTGGGGTCCGATGTTTCCCAGGATGATCGTAAGAACGATGGCGGCGACAAAATTTTTGGTTTCGATGCGGACCTGAGTGGCCTGACACTGGGAACCGAAACCACTATCAATGAAGAGTATCTTGTCGGTGCTGCATTCACCATAGCCAATGTTGACATTAAAAAGCATGGTTCCAACGACAACTCTACCATCAAAAACTACCAGTTCAGCCTTTATGGCTCTTGGGAGCTGGATGACTGGTTTGTCGATGGTGTTGCTAACTTTGGTCAGAGTGACAACAAACGCAACCGCTATATCGATGGCTTTGTTGACACCCCCATCTCTTCTGACTTCAAAAGTAAGCAATTTGGCTTAACAGCCATGGCGGGATGGAACCAGAGCTATGACAAGATGAAGATTGTGCCAATGGTAGGCTTTAACTATGCCATGGTCAGAAGTGAAGCCTTTGAAGAAGAAGACAAGTATGCAACTGGTTTTGCCCTGGATGTGGACAGCCAGAAGTATCAAAAAGTTGAACTGGGTGCCGGCGTGGAGCTAAGCCAGACATTCAGAGTCAGCAAGGGTGAAATTGAGCCTTCTCTGCGAATGATGGCCTGGCATGACTTCAAAGGTGATGAAGTGGAAACCACAACCCGCTATGTACTGGGTGGTACCGAGTTCACCTCTAAAGGTGCTGACGCTGTGAAGAACAGCTATCAGGTTTCAGCCAACGTAACCTATCGTCGCAACGACAACATGAGCTTTGTTGTAGGTTATGAACTGAACCAGAAGTCTGACTACAAAGCCCAGAACTACTACCTCAGAATGAAGTACGACTTCTAAGACGTTGACTCTTTCGGGGGGACTCTGATTCAGAGTGTTGTACTCCCCTTTCCTCCTCTGAAACTCTGCTGAATTCAAGCCATAAGTCCAACAACGTTGGCTGAAACACATCTTTCATCCTGTTTATCTGGTACCATCGAGCAGCAGAAATCAGCCCTCTATCTCACGGTTACGCTCTGCAATAACTCATAATATTTCCAGAATGGTTCGAGCATGGTATCCCTCAGACATATTCTCATTACACTGTTTATCCTTGTCTTTTCCTTTTCCGCTCATGCAGCCTCCAAAACAGAACTCAATGCTACCGTCCACGAAGCATTGAAAAATCTTTATGAAGACAGCAGTGCCGCACAATCATTGGGCCAGAAAGCCAAAGGAATTCTGGTATTCCCAAAAGTTCTGAAAGGCGGCCTGGTAGTAGGTGGAGAATACGGTGAAGGCGCATTGCTCAAGGGTGGTGCTATTCAGAGCTATTACAACACCGTTTCTGCCTCTATTGGCTTCCAGCTGGGTGCTCAGGCGCGTTCTCAGGTTGTGATGTTTATGACCAACGAAGCGCTGAACGACTTTGTGAACAGTAAAGGCTGGGAAGCTGGTGTTGATGGCAGTATTGCCATTGCCGAATTTGGTGCAGGAGAAGCCATTGATACCAAGACGGCCAAAGCTCCTATTATTGGGTTTATCAGCAATAATAAAGGTCTGATGTACAACCTGACGCTTGAAGGTTCAAAAATCACTCGTATAGAGAAGTAACCTGAGGAATCCTCCAATGACAGCCACACTGATTTATTTACACGATCCCATGTGCAGCTGGTGCTGGGGGTTTAAACCTACCTGGGAAAAAGTGAAAAGCTCACTGCCAGAAGGTATCAGTTACATCAATATCATGGGTGGACTGGCACCTGACAGCCATGAGCCCATGCCTGACGCCACCCGACAAATGATCCGTTCAACCTGGCTGAAGATCCAACAGCAACTGGGCACTCAGTTTAACTTTGATTTCTGGGAAAAGTGCCAGCCACGACGGTCCACCTATCCAGCCTGCAGAGCCGTGCTTGCTGCAGCTGAACAAGGGGCCGAAGAAGCCATGATTCTGGCGATTCAGGAAGGCTACTATCTGCAGGCCAAAAACCCCTCAGATATTGACGCACTGGTTGGCTTTGCCAACGATCTTGGGCTCGACACTGAACTGTTTAAGCAACAAATGGTGTCCGACGAGATCAACACCTCCCTTCAGGAACACATTCAACTGTATCAACAGTTACCTGCCAGAGGCTTTCCTTCACTGGTGCTACTAAAAGGTGATAATGCCATCCCACTGACACTGGACTACCAGTCTCCGGACCGCATACTGGCTGAGATCAATCATCATATCCTCTGAAGCCATCACTGGGCACATCAGCCATTTCTATCCTGCCTCGCTGATACTCGGTGATATACAGTTTCTGACTACCAGGAGCACCAAATACCACATCAGTTGGGCAGGAGCCCCGGGTTACGATGGTGCGATGAATCTCCCCATTGGGATACACCGTCGCCACATGCCCCTGTCCAAACATAGCTGCGTAAAGATTCCCGTTCTCGTCAAAAGCAATGCCATCAGGTCCTACAACGCGGCAGGGGCCAGAGGTGTCGGTAACGGAAACAAAGATTTCCCGGCTTGAAACCACCAGCGACCGGGCAAATTCATATCGATAAATATGCCCTGTTGCTGACTCGCTGATGTAAAGCCTGCCATCCGGTGCAAAGGCAATGCCATTGGCAAAGCAAAAACCCTGATCCAGACAATCCACCTGTTTGCTGACAGGATCAATTCGAAACAACTTTCCTCGCATCGAACCTTCCCAGATTTCAGGATCCGGACCGTCCTCAGTAATCAGATCATCCACATGAATACCTGAATCGGTCAGGTAGATTGCCCCATCTGGCCCCAAAGCCATATCGTTGGGCCATAGAAACGGACACTCGGCACTCCCGGTTATAGTCTCGCAAACGGTGCCATCAGGATTGAGTTTCAATAATGAAGGCTCACGGGTTTCTGCAACCCAGATACTGCCATCATGAGGGTCCTGTAGGATGCCGTTAGGTCTGTTCAACTGAGCAAAAAGCTTGCTCTCCTTTCCTGACTCAGAAACTCTAATCAGTCGACCTTTATCATGACCCACTTCCGATATCAGCCAACTGCCGTCGTTTAACCGCAATGCCGACTCCGGGTGATCAAGCCCTTCAACAAAAATCATACTGCCTCACTTCTTATCTTGAAAAAAAACTGCCCCTGAGAAGGAGACGAAAAACTTCTTCAATCGATCATGGCTGTAAGTGCCAGAGAAACAGTTTAGATACACATGGCCAGGGAATGTTTAGAACAATACGAAACAAACAGTAGGGAGATTTATCTATACAAGGTATTATCTAGTCGCTAATAGAATTAATAAAAATACTTAAAGAGCAATAACTTATTAGCTGATAGCATGCTCTTTAATTATGACCCGGGGGAAATGCGGCAACTATGAGTCGACCGGCCAGGGCCGTCATTCATCTTGACGCTCTCAAGCACAACTATCGACTGGCAAAGTCACTGACAGGTGAAGGCAAAACTATGGCTGTCGTCAAAGCCAACGCCTATGGCCATGGTGCTATTGCCTGTACACAGTCACTGTCTGATGAAGCAGACGGTTTTGCTGTTGCGTGCATTGAGGAAGCCCTGGAGCTGAGAGCCGCAGGCATCACCAACCGGATAATGATTCTTGAAGGATTTTTTGAACCGTCCGAGTTATTCGATATCAGTTCAGAAAAACTGGACATCGTCGTTCAAAGCCCTGAACAGATAAAACAGCTGGAACAAACCCCGCTTGAAAGTCCGGTCAGGGTATGGCTTAAAATGGATTCTGGTATGCACAGGGTTGGCATACTTCCTGATCAATACCGTGATGCCTGGACACGTCTGGAACAACTGTCCTGGATCAGTGAGATCCTTTTAATGACCCATCTGGCCTGTGCAGACGAGATGGACAATGGCTACACCCTTCACCAGCTGGAAGTCTTTGAGCAATATACCCTTGGCCTACCCGGTGAAAGAAGCATCGCCAACTCTGCAGGCTTGATTCATTGCGCTCAATCACGGGCAGACTGGACCAGACCTGGACTTATGCTTTATGGTGTTTCGCCCTTTGATACTCCAACAAAAGCCGGCTCCATGCTAAAGCCTGTTATGGAACTCCGCTCAGAAATCATCAGTATCAAGGAAGTACCCGCCGGCAGCCCAGTGGGTTATGCAGGTACAGCTGTGACTGATAAACCGACCCGCCTGGGTGTAATAGCTATGGGATATGCAGACGGCTACCCTCTTGCTCCCAATGGCACCCCGGTTATTATCAAAGGTCAGTCCGTACCACTGACAGGGCGTGTTTCCATGGACATGCTGACAGTTGATTTGTCTGAGATTGAGGATGCCAGAATAGGCGATCCTGCTCTTCTATGGGGGAGTGAACTTCCCGTTGCTGAAGTGGCAAAACAAGCAGGCACAATTCCCTACCAATTGTTATGTAATCTGAATCGGGTACCAGTGAACTATACCCAACCCGTTAAATTTAAAGAGACTGTCTGAAACAAGCTTAAAGAACTGGCCACTTGACCATAAAGCCTTGGGACTCGGGCAATCTGACCAATCCTTTACATTGCAGAACCGATTCAGCCCTTGTATATTTTCTGCGCGTGCCATACTCTTCTGAACCCGTGACTGATACCCAGTTATGACGGCTACCAGCCACGGCTGAACGGGTACCCATATGTATTTTTACACTTGGGGATAATCCGGCTGTTTCCACAAATGCCCAAAGAAGATGAAAAACAGTCTGCTTCATCCCGAACCATTTGAGTTAATGAAGAAAACCGTTTTTCCAGGAGACTGACCAAGAACAGAGTTCTCGCTTAAAGTTCAGTTAAACCGTCTTTAAAGCTAAATGCTGCAGACACCCTCCAGGAACTTTAAGAGAAATGATCATTGTTCAGTCAGCCTTACAGGCATCAAAGTGATCAGAACCCTTAACTTGAGACACCCTGAAGGATGCTTGAATGTGTCTTCATGGAATATCCCTGTTAAGTAATCATGAATACCCAGGCTAGCTTCCCTGGAAGCAGACTGAAAACAGTCAGCTCCCTAACTACCTGAATCAGACGATTGCTGAAATGAGAAGTCGAAAAGAAGTCGTCCGGCAACTGGACAGGATTGATCGTAATATTCTTCGCACACTCCAGGAAATCGGTCGTATTTCCTATGTGGATCTGGCAGATCGGGTGGGTTTAAGTACCACACCCTGCATGGAAAGGGTCAAACGTCTTGAGCGGGAAGACATCATTCAGGGCTACTGTGCCCGATTAAATCCCCAGTATCTTCAAGCTGGTTTGCTGGTCTATGTCGAAATCAGCCTTTACACCAAATCTGCGGATATCTTTGATGAGTTTCGACGAGCGGTTGTTTCACTGCCGAACGTCCTGGAATGTCATCTGGTGTCCGGTAACTTTGACTACCTGATCAAGGCCCGTATTTCAGAAATGGCCTCATACCGGGAACTGCTGGGCGATATTTTGCTTAAGCTGCCGGGTGTCAGGGAGTCCAAAAGTTACATCGTCATGGAAGAGCTGAAAGAAACCCTGAACCTCCCAATTCCGGATTGAATCAGTAATCCCTGATGAAATAGTTCAGGGCGACAGCATCCTGCTCCTCGATACCGTGCAGCTGGAATCCTGCGGCATAGTCCCTGGAATGATCGCCCTGCTTATTCCCTGATTGACACCAGACGCACTTGGCTACCAATGTGACATGGTGTGCGGTTTCATTGAGACCAGGCAATACCATAGTGATGTTTCTGACATCTTCCAGCCGGATAGGTTGGTCTGTGAGGATGCTAAAGCCTCCCCTGGATACGTCTTCCAGAACCCCTAATAACTGACCGCTGTCATTGTCCATAACCTGGGCGGGCTCAGCCAGAACCTTGCGTGGATAGCGCCGCTTCTCAAGTACAGTATCCGTCATGACACGTCCTCTGTTTTCATAGAGCGAAATTCCAACATACCGACTTTTCGTCACGATGACAAAACTGCCCGACAGAATCAGGTGCATTGAGACTGCTTGTGGTGTGAAGCAACTCTCAAAAAATCACTTTTTTAACGGATCTGTCTGTGTATGTCCCAGCCCTGTTTTACAATCCTTCAGTTGACAAGTTACCTGCCGATGTTTTGTAATCGCTGAAGGGGCTAAAAGCCTCAATCACTGCTGCTGTGGGCCATAACCCTGACCCTTGGCAACTATAATAAAAACAATAAGCAAAACAGAGCCTTATCAGCTCTGACACATGCGGAGGGATCCCGTTATGTTCAGACAGATAACAGAGGCCCGGCTCAATGACATCCATCTGAAATACGATGAAGCCTCAGGCCTCAAAGCAATTGTTGCAATTCATAACACCCGTAGAGGCCCAGCCCTCGGCGGTTGTCGAATTATTCCTTACTCCTCAACAGAAGATGCGGTTACTGACGCTATTCGCCTTGCCCAGGGTATGAGCTATAAAGCAGCTCTTGCCGGTCTGGATCTGGGTGGTGGCAAGTCTGTCATCATGGAGCCCGAAGGCCCCTATGATCGCAAAAAACTGTTCCAGGCTTTTGGTCAATTCATAGACGAACTGGGTGGTCGTTACATCACTGCGATGGACAGCGGCTCAAGAGTTTCCGACATGGATACCATCGCCACTCAAACTCAACACGTTTCCTGTACCTCATCCAGTGGCAACCCTGCACCTTCTACTGCCCTGGGCGTTTACAAAGGGATTCAGGCTACCCTGAAAGCCCATCGGGAATTTGGCTCCTCACTCAAAGATATGACCGTTGCGGTCCAGGGACTGGGTAATGTGGGCTTTGCCCTTTGCCAGTTGCTGCATCAGGACGGTGCCAAACTGGTTGTCACTGACATTAATGAACAGAAAGTTCAGCAATGTATTCAGGAATTCGGTGCCACAGCTGTGAGCGCTGAAGAAATCTATTCCGTTCCTTGCGACATTTTCAGCCCCTGTGGTCTGGGAGGAATTCTGAGTGAAGACACCATCAACCAGTTGCAATGCGCTGCTGTAGCAGGCTCTGCAAACAATCAACTGCTGACACCTGACTGCGGTCAACGATTGTTTGATAAGGGCATTCTCTATGCGCCGGACTACCTGATCAACGCAGGTGGACTAATCTTCGTTGCGATGACACATCAAGGTAAATCACAAAACGAAATGAATCATCGCATCAACGCCATAGAAGATACTTTGCTGCAGGTGTTTCGCCATGAGCAGCAACGGCAGGCTCCCAGCAGCCTGATTGCCGACCATATGGCAGAAGTTCTGCTGTTCGGAGAGCAATCCGGTCAACTGAGTGCCTGACGGGCTGCTTACAGCTATTACCTAATTACAGTCATGAGCCACTACAGCATGAGTAGAAGAAAACTCTTTTCACCCGGTGATCAGAGCCTCATGGCATAAAATGCAGGAGCGCACCTGATGAAAGCCAAAGATTCCTGTCAGATTCCCTTCTATCAATATCTTGATGAGGAGGGAGAAGTCCTTCAGAGGCTACCTGAATGGACAGAAGACAAGGACACCCTGATTCATTATTACCGCACAATGGTGATAGCCAGGGCAGGGGATGCCAAAGCGATTGCTTTGCAGAGAACAGGCCAAATGGGGACTTACCCATCCTGTCTCGGGCAGGAAGCCATCAGTACTGTTTCTTGCTCCCTGATGGAGAAGAAAGACGTACTGATTCCCTACTATCGCGACCTTCCCGGTTTAATGATTCGCGGAGTTCCTCTCTCCGATGTAATGCTCTACTGGGGTGGAGATGAGCGAGGCAGCTCAAGCCCAGCCTGGGGACATGACTTCCCTAACTGTGTACCCATTGCCACTCAGGCAGGCCACGCCGCTGGAGTAGCAACCGCTATAAAGATCAGACACGAACCACAAGTTGCTGTGGTCTCTCTGGGCGACGGCGCCACGTCTAAAGGTGACTTTACTGAAGCGTTGAACCTTGCTGGCACCTGGCAGTTGCCAATGGTGTTTATTATCAACAACAACCAGTGGGCGATTTCTGTGCCACGCAAAATTCAGTCAGGCGCCCCCACACTGGCTCAAAAAGGTATTTCCGCTGGTCTGCCTTCGGTTCAAGTGGACGGAAATGACGTTGTGGCCTTACACGAAGTAGTCAGTGAAGCCATGAAACGGGCCAGAAGTGGTAAGGGCGCAACGGTGATCGAAGCCATCAGTTACCGACTGAGTGACCACACTACGGCAGACGACGCCAGTCGCTATCGTAACAGTGAAGAGCTTCAGGATGCATGGAACAAAGAGCCCATTAAGCGACTTAGAAACTTCCTCTATCACCGCGGACTCTGGAATGAACAAAAAGAACAGGCGCTAAAGCAGGAAGCCGCAGCCCTGGTCGAAAAAGAAGTCAAAACCTATCTCGAAACACCTCTGCCTCCCATCAGCGACCTCTTCGATTACCACTACGCCAACATGCCCTCTCAACTGGAAAAGCAGAAGCAGGAAGCGATGGCTAAAGCCGACGGAGGAATGCACTGATGAACAGTTCGGTATCTGAAAACCTGGCCAGATCGGCCGTGGACAGCACTGCCAAGAAAATCACCATGGTCGAGGCCATTAATCTGGCTCTGAACCATGCCATGAAGAAAGACCCTGACGTGGTACTTCTTGGTGAAGACATTGGCGTCAATGGTGGGGTATTTCGTGCGACCCAGGGACTGAGAGACAAGTACGGTCTGAAAAGGGTTATGGACACACCACTGGCAGAAACTCTGATTGCGGGTATCAGCGTCGGTATGGCAGCCCAGGGGTTAAAGCCTGTGGCTGAGATTCAGTTCATGGGATTCATCTTTCCCGCTATGGAGCAACTGATCTGTCATGCAGCACGCATGCGTAATCGCACCCGGGGACGCTTAACCAGCCCGATGGTGGTCCGGGCACCTTTTGGTGGTGGCATTCATGCACCAGAGCATCACTCTGAAAGTACTGAGGCCCTGTTCGCTCACATTCCTGGTTTGAGAGTGGTGATTCCCTCATCACCGGTCAGAGCTTATGGATTGCTTCGCTCAGCCATCAATGAACCGGATCCGGTACTTTTCCTAGAACCCAAGCGTATCTATCGAGCCGTTAAACAGGAAGTGTCTGAAAAGACCGCCCTGCTACCTCTGGATAAGTGCTTCACGCTGAAAGAAGGTTCGGACCTTACCCTGATCAGCTGGGGAGCTTCGGTCAGCGAAACGCTTCAAGCCTCCAAAACACTCGAACAGTACTGTGTTTCAGTTGAAGTCATCGACGTGGCCACAATCAAGCCACTGGATATGGAAACCATTCTGACGTCTGTTCGAAAAACCGGTCGCTGCGTGATTATTCATGAAGCCTGCAGAAGCTTTGGCGTAGGTGCCGAAATAGCTGCCGAAATAGCTTCCGAAGCCCTCATGGATCTGAAAGCCCCTATCGAGCGGGTAACAGGCTACGACACCACCATGCCGTATTACCGGATGGAAGATCATTATCTTCCCCAGCCTGACGACATAATCAAGGCATCCCTGAAAACACTGGCGTATCACTGATATCAGCAGCAGGACGATAACAACATGAAATTTTTCAACCTGCCCGACCTGGGTGAAGGCATTCCGGAAGCCGACATTGTTGAGTGGCACATCCAGGAAGGCGATTCCGTTACGGAAGACCAGATTATTGTTTCTGTCGAAACGGCCAAGGCTATTGTTGAAGTTCCTTCACCTGCAACAGGTGTGATAGCAAAACTTTATGGCCAGCCTGGCGACACCATTATGACGGGAGCCCCACTGCTGGAGTTTGTCAGTGATCAGGAAGATTCCGGGACTGTTGTTGGTGAACTGGCAACTGCAGAACACCATGACAGCTCCGATGACGATTTCTTTATCGGCACTCCGCCTGACTCAGGAAAAGCTCCGGCAGCAGCCGCTCGTGGAGATATCAGTGAGCTGGCAGCGAAACTGGGTGTTTCCATTGACCCCAAAGGCATTGGCAGAGACTCCATTCGACACAGCTATCCGCTGGAAAATCCTGAGCCCCTGAAAGGCGTCAGAAAACACATGGCGAAAACCATGGCACAGTCTCACGCCGAAGTTGTGCCGGTCACTCTGTTTGATGATGTAGATATTGAACACTGGCCAAAAGGCACAGACATTAGCGTTCGGCTGATTCAGGCTATCACCATTGCCTGTAAAGAAGAGCCTGCTCTGAATGCCTGGTTTGATGAAACCGTAATGAGCCGTGAAGTATTCACTTCTGTGAATCTTGGTCTGGCCGTTGATAGTGAAGACGGACTGTTTGTTCCCGTGATCAAGGACGCTGAAAAGCGTGATGCGGCTTCTCTTCGGGATAGCATTAACTATTTCCGAAAAGCGGTTGAAGAGCGCAGCCTTCCTCCCTCAGAAATGCAGGGTGGAACGATTACACTGAGTAACTTTGGTGTTTTTGCCGGTCAGTTCGCAACCCCCATCGTTGTTCCACCGATGGTATGCATCATTGGAGTGGGTCGATTGAGAACCCGTGTAGTGAGTGAAGACGGTCAGATTGAGAATCATCGTATTCTTCCTATCTCCCTGACCTTCGACCATCGTGTTGTAACCGGTGGTGAGGCCACTCGCTTCCTTCACTGTATGCTTGAATCATTATCTATTTAGTTTTCAGGCAGCCGGGTACTCTGATGTCCGGTTGCTTTATCTGCTATTCTATTTCACTCCTGCACTGAATGAAGTGTACCCCCAATGTATTCTCTGAAGTTTCTTGTTGTGGGAGTCTTTTTAGTCTGTATGGAAGCTCACGGGTTCGATCTGGTAAAGGCGGTATTAAACGATCAACTAAGTAGAACATACTGGAATTTAGAGAATAATGTATATACGTTCTACAGCGATTTGACTGCAGGAATCGGATTACAAAACGAGTTACTGCCATCCGCACAAACCTCTGACCCCAGTACTACTCAGATACCGGGTTTACTTGCCCATTTTTTTAGTGCAATCGATCAAATGGAAACAAGTATCAGCTTTGCTTCTTCTGAAGATATAGAAGCAGTTGCGGAGGTGCACTTCGCCTCTTGGAATGCAGCGTATAAACAAGTTCTTCCTTTCAGGTCACAAAACGACTTCAGAAACTTGTGGAGCAAGCAGCTACACTCTCCACCTTCAAACCACAAAACCCTGATTCTCAAGGCAGGCAGTCGAGTTGTAGCATTTTGCGGTTATCAATCACTGCCTAATAGCACAATAGAGATAATAGGACTCTATGTGCACCCTGCTTTCCAAAGGCTGGGAGCAGGAAGCAAGTTACTTGAATACTTAAAGACACTTATTAAGCCAGGCAGTTTATTTTTTCTTTGGGTCTATGAAAAAAATGAAAAGGCCATACAATTTTATCAAAAACAAGGGTTCGAACGCTCAGGAGGCGAAACCAAAAAATACAAGGATACTGATATTGACCTATGGAAACTGAAATACGCTTTCAACTGACATCCAGTCATCTGATCTCTCCAGTCTGCCCGATTTTTCGTCCGGTAAGCCCCGACCGAAAAGTCGGGGCTTACCGTTCAGCCGCTCCTATCTTCTCGGTTGAATGCGGACAGGCATTCGCTTGAACCCGTGAATGTTATTGGAACGAATAAACGCAGGTTCACCCGCCATTTCAATACCGGCAAAGGTTTTGAAAAACTCTTCAAAGAAGATTCGTGTTTCCATTCTCGCGAGATTCGCGCCCAGACAAAGATGAATTCCGTGCCCAAAAGCTGTGTGAGGATTGGGATCACGAGTGATATCAAACGTCATGGGGTCAGCAAAGACTTCCTCATCAAAGTTGGCGGAGCTGTACAACATCACAACCTTGTCACCCTTTTTAATTTTCTGTCCACCGATCTCTGTATCGGAAACGACGGTGCGTCGAAAATAATGCAGCGGGCAGGTCCAGCGAAGCATTTCTTCAATGGCCGAAGGCAACTGATCAGGGTTAGCTTCCAACTGCTTGTACAGTTCGGGTCTCTTGATCAGTTCGTACATACCAGAACTAATCAAACCACGAGTAGTCTCGTTGCCAGCCACGGCAATCTGTATGAACAATGAGGCAAACTCCATTTCTGAAATCAGCCTGCCTTCCACTTCCTGGTTGATCAGCAGGGAAATCAGATCATCACCGTCTTTGTCACGACGTTCGCTGGCCAGTTGGAAACCATAGGTTCCCATTTCCACTGAAGCCTGAGCCACCTCTTCAGGCGTACCACCAAGATCAGGATCAGTACCTGAAGTTTGCAGGTCTGACCACCTGCGAATCTGAGGCCACATTTCCCTGGGAATATCCAGAAGCAAACCAATCACAGCCGTAGGAAGATCCCCTGCCAGATCCTCTACAAAATTCATCTCGCCCCCGCGACTGGCTTCACGCATAACCTCTTGTGCAACACTTCGGATCATCGGCTCCAAAGCCATTAATCGTTTTGACGTTACACGGGTGATCACGGAACGGCGAAGAGGCCCATGATTAGGAGGATCCATGCCCAGCAACTGGTTTTGCGCCATCGTCAACAGTTCGGGGGGGAGGTCATCCACCATAACGAAACCTTCCTGAGCCGAGAAGGTTTTGAAATCCCGTGAGACTTTAATGACATCGGCATGTTTACTCAGTACCCAGTAACCACCGCCTTCGGGATGATCATGCCAATAGACCGGAGCATTGTTTCTCAACCAGGCAAACTGCTCGTGGGGAATACCATTGAGGTATTGATCGGGGGAATATACGTCAATATCCATATCATTCAACCAGCACGTTGGGGCGAGGCAAGCCCTGTTCTTCACACATGGCGAGGTAAAAATCCAAAGTCATCTGGCCATCCACTACCGAAGTGATATTGCCATCTGCATCCAGATTGATGTTGGAGCCATACATCTGAAACCAGACCCGGGTATTGTCCTCAATGCATTGCAGAGTGTGCTCTGAACCTGCAGGTTCGTAGAGAAAAGACCCTGCGCGGTTAACGTACTCATATTCCTTGTATTTCCAAGCTCCTGAGGTGGTATAGCCGTATACCGGGCCAGTATGACGGTGCTTGTCCACCTCGTATCCCGCCTTGAAGATATTCTCAATAATCCACAAGCCTTCTCCGGCTTTCACCTGCAACACTTTCAGCAGGCTGCCATCACCAATATCAACAAAGGGGAGATCGTCTTGACCTAGATGTACCGCGTCTCGAATCATTAGAGTCACCTGTTATTATGAAAATGCAGCTAGGCCAGACTCATAGCCATTTTTATGTTTCGGGGTAAGCTGCATTTTCGCTCATGGCTGTTGATTGCTGCCTGAGCAGAACCTCAGGCAACAATTGCGCATTTATTATTAGAGTTTGCCGCGCCAACTTGGGCGAGCGGCCAGAATAACATAAAGCAATCGACTTAGAAGCGAGCAGAAACATACATTTACAAATGACTTCTCTCTGCTGAAATGTTGAGTACTACTGTTTGATCAATCGCTGTGATTTACATGACTGACACGCACAACTGAAAGTCCAATGGTGAGATAGATTGGTTCCTCTTTTTTTAAATAAAGAACAGGTGAATCTGAGAACAGATTCTGACCCTTTGAAAAACATTCCTGAGGCTTGCTTTGATTTATCTTTGAAAGAAACAAAAATCCTTGGTCGTTTATTTTTGATTGCATTTGTCGGATGACAGGAATGTCACAAACACCAAGGGCTGGATGCACTTTATGGGTGCAGAAAAAAAAATCGCTATTTTCTGCATTAAACCCTACGACAGCTATTGCAGATTGAGCAAAAACTCCACATTATAAAATCTAAAGGGCTGGAAATTTCCTCCCATTCTGTTTGAGTCAACATTCAGGAGGCTGACCAAGCATAGACAGCTTGGCCTAAAGTCCAGAAAGAACGGTCATCTTTTCCACTGAGTTTGTTTAAATAGATAAACTATTCGCACAAACTCAGTGAAAAAGCTGCCACGTTCTACTGAACTTTATGCTCAAGCGCAATGCTCGGTCAGCCTCCCGGTTTTCAGTTGAGCTTTCCATGATGTCAGCCAATGGACGGCTGCCAGCCCAGGCCACTACCTATACTTACTCTCTATAATTATAAGAGTGGCCAATGTACTGATCTTGCCGATAGTCGTAATTGAAGGGGCCAGAAAACCCTCTACGGCTATCGAATCCGAACATCAGACAGGGCAGGGCACAATATGGATATATTTAACCACTATCAGGAGCGATACCAATCCACGCAGCAGGAAGAGCTGACCATCCAGGAGTACCTGGATCTCTGTAAAGAAGACCCCGGTGCCTACGCCAATGCAGCAGAAAGAATGCTGATGGCCATTGGCGAACCACAGATGACGGATACCTCCCGGGATTCCCGACTTAGCCGTATTTTTTCCAACAAGCTGATCAAACGCTACCCTGCCTTCGAAGAATTTTATGGCATGGAAGAAGCGATTGAACAGATTGTGTCCTACTTCAAACATGCTGCTCAGGGATTGGAAGAAAGGAAACAGATTCTCTATTTGCTGGGTCCGGTGGGGGGCGGTAAATCATCCCTCGCAGAACGACTGAAAGCCCTGATGCAAAGAGAGCCTTTCTACGCCATCAAAGGCTCACCGGTATTCGAATCCCCCCTGAACCTGTTCAATGCTGAAGAAGACGGCGACATCCTGACTCAGGAATATGGCATTCCCAAACGTTATCTCGGCGGCATCATGTCACCCTGGGCAGTAAAACGTCTGAATGAGTTTGGCGGCGACATTACCAAGTTCAGAATTGTGAAACTCTACCCAAGCATTCTTAATCAGGTTGCAATAGCCAAAACCGAACCCGGTGATGAAAATAACCAGGACATTTCCAGTCTGGTGGGTAAAGTGGATATTCGTCAGCTGGAAGAGTATTCACAGGATGATCCAGATGCTTACAGTTTCTCTGGAGCACTCTGTAACGCGAACCAGGGTCTGATGGAATTTGTTGAGATGTTCAAAGCCCCCATCAAAGTACTCCACCCCCTGCTGACTGCAACCCAGGAAGGTAATTACAACAGTACTGAAGGAATGGGTGCGATTCCTTTCAATGGCGTCATCCTCGCTCACTCAAACGAGTCCGAGTGGCAAACCTTCAAGAACAATAAAACCAACGAAGCTTTTATTGACCGGGTCAATATCGTCAAAGTGCCTTATTGCACACGAGTTAAAGAAGAAATCCTGATTTATGAAAAACTGTTGTCCAGCAGCTCACTGAGAGATGCACCTTGTGCTCCCGATACTCTCAAGATGCTGGCCCAGTTCTCCGTACTTTCCAGGGTGAAAGAACCTGAAAACTCCAACGTCTACTCCAAGATGCGGGTTTACGACGGTGAAAACCTGAAAGACACAGATCCTAACGCCAAACCCTTGCAGGAATATAAGGATGCGGCCGGCGTCGATGAAGGCATGGAAGGTTTATCTACCCGTTTTGCTTTCAAGATTCTTTCCAAGGTCTTTAACTTTGACCCAACCGAAGTGGCTGCCAACCCTGTTCATATGCTCTATGTTCTTGAGCAACAAATTGAACAGCAGCAATTCCCGAAAGAAATCCATGAGCGCTACCTGCGTTATGTGAAGGAATTCCTGGCGCCGAAATACATCGAGTTCCTGGGCAAAGAAATTCAAACCGCTTACCTCGAGTCTTACTCCGAGTATGGTCAGAATATCTTTGACCGCTACATTACTTACGCTGACTTCTGGATTCAGGATCAGGAATACCGTGACCCTGAAACCGGAGATATTCTTGATCGGGGAGCTATTAACGAAGAACTGGAGAAGATCGAGAAGGCCGCCAGTATTGCCAACCCGAAAGATTTCCGGAATGAAGTCGTGAACTTTGTACTCAGGGCACGGGCCAACAACCAGGGTAAAAACCCAAGCTGGTCCAGCTACGAGAAGATGCGCACCGTGATCGAGAAGAAGATGTTCTCCAACACGGAAGATCTGCTGCCGGTCATTTCCTTTAATGCCAAGAGCAGCAACGAAGACCAGCGCAAACACAACGAGTTTGTGAAACGCATGGTGGAAAGAGGTTATACCGAGAAGCAGGTAAGACTGCTGGCAGAATGGTATATCCGGGTCAGGAAGTCACAGTAACAGGTCAGGCCTGCGACTCTGTCGCAGGCCTCGCTTTCTGGAATCATTCTTTGATCACATACCTGCCCACCCTGCAGCCATGAGCTTATAAAAGGTGTGATCAAAAAATGATTTCGAGACTGAGCCGGAAGTGACTGACGAATGTCAGAAAAATACTTCCGGAAAAAAATAAGAAAAAAACGGTGGAAGGATGTCACCACATTCCGATAACTAGAAATAAGGGATTGGAATGACAAGGTTTTGAACAGGCGGTTCAAAACTGGCGACATGGAAATCATGGAATGTTCTGTGTCATAACAGACAGGGAGCGTGTTAATGAGCATTATTATTGATCGACGTCTGAACGGGAAAAACAAAAGTACTGTCAATCGACAGCGCTTCCTGGACAGATACCGCAAGCACATTAAGAAAGCTGTTTCTGAAGCGGTCAACAAACGCTCCATTACTGATGTGGAATCAGGCAGCCAGGTCACCATTCCAACCAAAGATCTCTCAGAGCCGAGCTTCCAGCATGGTCAGGGTGGTCGCTACAAGCAGGTTCACCCAGGTAATAAAGAGTTTGTTTCTGGTGACAGAATCAAGCGCCCTTCCGGCGGTTCAGGTCAGGGATCAGGCCGCGGTAAAGCCGGGAATTCCGGTGAAGGTATGGATGAGTTCAGCTTCCAGATCAATCATGAAGAATTTCTTAATCACATGTTTGATGATCTGGAACTTCCTAACCTGGTTCGCAAGCAGCTTCAGGATGCTACCGAATTTAAAATGAAGCACGCTGGCTACACCAGTGAAGGCTCACCAGACCGATTGAATGTTGTCAGATCTTTAAAATCTGCACACGCTCGCCGCATTGCTCTGGGAGGTGGAGCCCGAAAAGAGGTGCGAATCCTGAAGCGCCAGCTTAGAGAGTTGGAAGTTAGCCCTGATGCTACTGATGCAGAACTGGTAGAAGAGCTGCGCGAGAGAATAAAAGAACTCAATGCCCGGCTGAAAAAGCTGCCTTTCATTGATGATTTTGATCTCAAGTACAACAATCTGATTAAAGTACCCAGCCCAAGCAATAAGGCCGTCATGTTTTGTGTTATGGACGTTTCCGGTTCCATGACACAGGAAATCAAGGACATGGCCAAACGCTTCTTCATCTTGCTTTATCTGTTTTTGCAACGGAATTACAAACAGATAGAAGTGGTCTTTATCCGTCACCACACTGCAGCAAAAGAAGTGGATGAAGATGACTTCTTCTACTCCAGAGAAACCGGTGGAACCATTGTCTCCAGCGCTCTGGAAATGACTCGTGACATTATCAATGAACGCTACAACCCCGTAGATTGGAATATCTATGTCGCTCAGGCTTCCGATGGCGATAACTGGGAAGGGGATTCCAGTGTCTGCTCCAAGATTCTGACTGAGCAGATCATGTCCAAGGTTCAATACTTTTCCTACGTCGAAATCACAGACCGTGCTCATCAGAACCTCTGGCGTGAATATGAAAGCATAGCGGAACAATTCGCCGACCAGTTTGCCATGCAGCAGATCAAGACACCGAATGATATCTACCCGGTGTTCCGTCGCCTGTTTGAGAAAAAGGAAACCGTATGAGCGAAGCATCAGCCACGAGTGAGAGAACGCCCATCTCAACCGGTTCAGAGTGGACCTTTGAACTCATTCAGGAATATGACAGCGAACTGGCAAGGCTTGCCGACAAATTCCGGCTGGACACTTACCCAAACCAGATAGAAGTGATCAGCGCTGAACAAATGATGGATGCCTACTCCTCTACAGGCATGCCATTAATGTACAGCCACTGGAGTTTTGGTAAACAGTTTCTGCATACGCAGCAGAATTATCAGCGTGGTCGTATGGGCCTTGCCTATGAAATTGTGATCAACTCCAATCCCTGTATTGCTTACCTCATGGAAGAAAACACCATGACCATGCAGGCATTGGTACTGGCTCACGCCAGTTATGGCCACAACTCTTTCTTTAAAGGTAACTATCTATTCCAGACCTGGACCGACGCCGAGTCCATCATTGATTATCTGATGTTTGCCAAGCGTTACGTGGCAGAATGTGAAGAAAAATACGGTGTCGAAGCAGTCGAAGATGTTCTGGACGCAGCGCATGCTCTGATGAATCAGGGTGTGAATCGCTACAAACGACCCAGACCTCTTTCTGCTGAGCAAGAAAAAGAGCGGCAGGAAGAACGGGCAGAGTACATACAGAGAACCCTGGACGACATCTGGAGCACCATTCCAAAAGCTGAAGAGAAAGAAGAGAAAAAAGTTCAGCGTTTTCCCAAAGACCCGGAAGAGAACATTCTCTACTTTCTGGAAAAGAATGCTCCCCTGCTGGAAACCTGGCAGCGTGAACTGCTTCGAATAGTAAGGAAAGTATCCCAATACTATTACCCTCAGCGTCAAACTCAGGTGATGAACGAAGGCTGGGCCTGCTTCTGGCACTATCATCTTCTGCATGAGCTTTATGAGGAAGGAAAAGTCACTGACGGCTTTATGCTGGAATTCCTGCACTCTCACTCAAGCGTAGTGTACCAACCTCCTTTTGACAGCCCGCACTACAGTGGCATCAATCCCTACACCCTGGGCTTCTGCATGTTCCAGGATATTCGCAGAATCTGTGAAGATCCTACCGACGAAGACAAACACTGGTTCCCTGACTTTGCCGGCAGTGACTGGCTGGAAACCGTGCACTTTGCCATGAAGAACTTCAAGGATGAAAGCTTCATTCTTCAGTTCCTGTCTCCTAAAGTAATGAGAGATCTCAGACTCTTCTCCATTATGGACGACGAATGTAAATCCTATCTGGAAGTCGATGCTATCCATAACAGCACTGGATACAAGGAAGTCAGGGAGTCATTGGCTGCGCAATACAACCTGGGGAACCGTGAGCCCAATATTCAGGTTTATGATGTTGATGTTCGCGGTGACCGGACGCTGACTCTGAGACACTACCAGCATCAGGGACGTCCTCTGGATAAAAATACAGAAGAACTCCTCAAGCATGTGCACAGACTCTGGCAGTTTGATGTCAAAATGGAATCCGTCACAGTGGATAATAAAGTCAGTCAGAGTTATCACTGCCCTGATAAAAAGGATTCCGGGAAATCGCATTAAGTCGCTTCGTAATCCTGTTTAAATGAATGACTCCTGTTGCACCGGCAACAGGAGCTCTCTCCTTACTTCATATACTCTCTGTCCGACACCTATCTCCTCAAGTAATGTTTCAGATATAAAAAGCTGGTAAGTTATTTCAAAACCAGAGTTTATTGAGACGATAAAATCATTAGTCTTTCACCATGCATAGTCGCTGTTTCATGGAGCCGTCATTCTGGCAAGCAATACACAGCCGTATGCGGGAAGGTGAGCGAGGAGTACCGGCAGAAAAAGCCATCCCAAAACCATAAGAAGCTGTACCCTGTGAAAAGCTGATGAGGTATAAACCATGTGGTATGAAGGATTGCTGTCTCCCTCTCCGTGGGAAACCATTCTGGCAACACTGATACTGACTCACATTACCATTCTTTCTGTCACCATTTACCTGCATCGGTTCAGCGCCCACAACGCACTGGAGCTTCATCCGGTATTGCAGCATCTGTTCCGTTTCTGGCTATGGCTCACAACCGGTATGCGCACACTTGAGTGGACTGCCATCCACCGCAAACATCATGCCTGCTGTGAAACGGAACATGACCCGCACAGTCCGGTTCGCAAGGGATTGCAAAAAGTACTTTGGCAAGGCGCGGAACTGTATCGTCAGGAAGCGGCCAATCAGGAAACCTTGCAGCGCTATGGACAGCGAACACCTGATGACTGGATTGAACGAAAACTATATACCCCTTATTCCAAAGCCGGCATTGTCTTGATGCTGGCTATTGACCTTATATTGTTTGGTGCCATTGGCATTACCGTCTGGGCGGTTCAAATGCTCTGGATTCCATTTTTTGCGGCCGGAGTGATTAATGGTCTGGGTCACCACAGTGGCTATCGAAACTTTGAATGTAAGGACGCTGCCCGCAATTTAATCCCTTTGGGTTTACTGATTGGTGGTGAGGAACTGCATAACAACCATCACACCTTTCCCAACTCTCCCAGGCTCTCGGTGAGAAAATGGGAGTTTGATATCGGCTGGCTTTGGATTCGTTTTTTCGACTATTTAAACCTGGCCAATGTCAGAAAAGTCAATCCGCTGGCCAAAATGGATATAGAAAAAAACCATAATGATTACGATACGGTGATGGCGATTATCAATAATCGCTTCCAGATTATGGTTCAATACAAAAAAATGGTCATTGGGCCAATGGTCAGAGATGAAAAGAGCAGGGCCTGCACCAAAACCCGAAAGCTATTTAACTCTGCCCGTAAATTTTTGGCTCGAGAACATAGCCTTCTCATTCCGGATCACCAGGAACGAATTGGTAAACTCCTTGACAGCAGCCATGTTTTAAAAACCATTTACGAGAAAAAAATGATCTTCAGGCTATATGGAATACGATTAAAGATAAAAATGAACGAATAGAAGCATTAATTAAATGGTGTCACGAAGCAGAGGAAAGTGGAATAAAAGCCCTTCAGGATTTCTCCCTATTATTGAAGAGCCATACACTACCAAAAGCATCGGCCATTTAATCTATTTTTATTAATTCAAATAGCCAAATACCAAAACAGATGTTTGACTCTTTAAAAATACGTTTTTTTTTGCAGCTAATTCAAATCATTAGCACAACTCAACCACTTCCCAACTGTTTATCTATTGTACAATCGTTCCTATCAAGTCAGGAATTGATATTAAATCTATTTAAATACTTCGTAAAACCACATGAAAGTCTTCCATCAATTTAAAGCTTCCTGTATAAATAGGCTCTTTCATAATTGAAAACCATCAATACCCCATCGATTTGGTCTGAATTGGGAGTTCCTGAATGAACGTTTTTGAAGAAATTCATCATCGCCTGAGTAGCAAAACTCGTATCCGCTCTCTGTTTAAAGATGTTCATGTTGAAGATCTTGAGCGTATTATCTCCAGAATACAGGATGTACTGCAGGAGAAAGTTGAAGCACGTAATAAAGTTGACGAAGAGCGTCAAGCCAAGCTGGAAAGCATTGAAGCTGTAAAACAAATTATGGCTGAGCGCGGTATTTCCATGGACGATCTGGACAATCTGGAAGTGGCTGCTCCAAAGCGTCGCAGAAATGTGCAGAAGTTCACTTTTGAATATCAAACTGAAGCCGGAGACACTGTTCAGTGGGACGGTTCTACGACGGGTCGTCTGCCACGTGACTTCCAGGCTTACCTGGATCGTACTGACAAAAAACGTCTGGACTGCGTGGTTGAAGAGTAAGTCGACCCTTTTTCAGGACTCCAGACTAATGTCTTTTCTACTGCTTCCTGATTACGAGGCAGTGGATCAAAATGCAGACATGACTCAACAGTGACAGTAAACAATTGCTGCATGACTGTTTGAATTATGTTTTACCATGAAAAGATAAAACATCTTTTTGGTGGTAAGTGCTTTAAGCAAAAAAGGAGCTACTGCTCCTTTTTTGCTTTTATGAAGAATGCTCCAGCTCCAGGCTCTTATCAGGAAAGTGGCAAACAAAGCGACTGCCTTTTCCAGGGTGGCTGCTAATACTGAGCTTGCCGCCGTGCCTCAGCATGACATGCTTGACGATAGCCAATCCCAGTCCAGTGCCTCCGGTATTCTGGCTGCGACTCTTATCGATCCGGTAGAACCTTTCTGTCAATCTGGGGATGTGCATGGGATCGATGCCCACGCCATTATCTTCCACCATCATGTGTCCACCTTCCCTGTCCTGCCACCAGCGAACATGAATCTTGCCGCCCAGCGGGGTATAACGCACAGCATTAAACACCAGGTTGGAAAAGGCACTGCGTAATTCACTGCTACTTCCAGACAGAGTGACTTTTTCAGAACAGTCCAGAGTAATTTGATGCTGATTTTCGCCACTGAGCGCACGTCCATCTTCAACAATACTGTTCAGCATCGATTTAACATGAATACCCTCTGGATCTGGCTGAGCTTCGGCAGACTCCAGCTTCGACAATAACAAGAGATCAGCCACCAGATTCTGCATTCTGAGTGATTGTTCTTGCATCCTGTTCAGGGCCTTTTCCCAAACAGGAGGCAAACCGGAATCCGGCCCCAGGCTGTCCAACATAGTTTCCAGATAACCCGAAACAACGGTAAGCGGTGTTCTCAACTCATGGGAAACATTGGCAACAAAATCTTTTCTCATCACTTCCAGCTGATTCAGGCGCGTTACATCCCTGACCGTCATCAACCGATTGCCTTTACCATACACCGTTATATTAAATTGCAGCTGGTGATCAGGATTAATAGGCGAGGGAATTTCCAGTGCTTTCTGATAGCCGCCCTGTTCAAAGTAATCAGCAAACCGGGGGTCACGCAGCAGGTTGGTAATCTGTTGTCCCTGATCGTCAGGCATTTTCAACCCCATGAGGGTTTCAGCGGCCGGGTTCCACCATTCCAGATTGCTCTGGTTATCAATCATCACCACACCGTCATTCAGTGCGGCGGTGGATTCCTGAATTCGCTCAATAACAACCGCCAGCTTTTGACGAGAACGGCTGTGCTGCTTTTGCAGACGATAAATGCCATCAAAGATTTCACCCCAGAACCCTTTACTCTCTGGAGGTTCCTTACTCTTGGCCTTGGGATCATTCAACCAGTCCAGAAGTTTGAACAGCTGACGAAAGCTCCAGACAAAATAGCCTCCCATCACTATGCAGAGGCCAAGAAAAGGCTCTCCAACAAACCAGCCAAGGGCAAACCCAACTACCATGTAAGCCAGCATTCGACTCAGCAAATGGGATTTTGAAATTGTTGTCATATTACTCCCGGCCAGATACTTGCTGACAACCTGCTAGAAGAGGGTAAATCTTCAAATGGCTATCTACAATTGTCTCAAAAGCAACATCGATCATGGATATCACTCCTGAGGGGCTGTCTCAATTCCAATAAACAATACGATCCTGATGAGACAATATTGTGAACTCACCAGGAGTTGTAGAACAGCCATAAACGAAGAAAAGTTTTTGTTGCATCATCCTCAACACTCAAAGATGACGTAGCCAAAAACCTTTCCTGGTAAAAACAGTTACATTCTTGTTGAGAAGCGGTAGCCAGTGCCACGCACAGTCTGCACAAAGCCTTCGTAATTATTACCCAGAGCTTTACGCAAGCGTCGGATGTGTACGTCAACGGTCCGTTCTTCAACATACACATTGCCACCCCAAACCTGATCAAGCAACTGCCCACGGGTATAAGCACGCTCCTGATGGGTTAGAAAGAACTGCAGCAAACGATACTCGGTAGGACCGATCTCGGCGGGAGAACCATCAATGGAGACTCGATGGCTGACAGGGTCCAGCTCAAGTCCTTTGATGACAATGGGAGATTGATTATCAAAACCACCCGCACGGCGAAGGACGGCTTTAAGACGGGCAGCTAATTCACGGGGAGAAAAAGGCTTGGTGATATAGTCATCCGCACCGGTTTCCAGTCCCTGGATCTTGTGATCTTCTTCGCCTTTGGCTGTGAGCATCACAATAGGAATTTCAGACGTCAGCTCATTACGCTTAAGGCGGCGAGCCAACTCTATGCCGGAGATGTCTGGTAACATCCAGTCCAGCAAAATCAGATCGGGCTTGTGATCTACGATCAGAGAGTGTGCTTCCTTAGCATCAGCTGCCTCAAGGCAGTCATACCCTGCCATCTCCAGAGCAACGGTCACCATTTCGCGAATTGGTGCTTCGTCATCTACGATCAGAATGGTCTTTCCTGGCATTGATCTCTACCTGTTATCTGTCGATTCGATTTCGGCGGTGACGTTCTGGCTTCTTTCTGGCTCAGCTCCCAATGGTTACCACAAGGTCATGTACTTGATTTAAATATCTTGAACCGCTCAGGGCTGTTTTCACTACTTTGATCAACCGCACTATACACGGGTCATTACACCCTTGAAATGTTACAGACAGATGACACTATCAAAGCACACATCACAATTTTACGATGTAAATGCAGCCATTTCAGACTCTGTAGCCACTTTTAGGGGTCGGAATGAGCTGCATTTCCGGCTCATGGTTGTTTGCGGTAAAACAGGACTCTTCAGGCCTTTTAAAACATGGATTACAGCTACATCAGAAGATGTAATCCAGAGCGTAAAGACAGGGTGCAATCATCAAATTATAAACGGGGATGAATAGAACAAAGTGTTTTTTTGCTCTCAGAACAGGCAGGTAAAAGTGGGATATGATGACTTCTTCCCATCATATCCCTTTGAAACATCAGAGATAGCTGACTAAAAGACCGGCAAAGATGATAGCGCCTGCCCAATGATTACTGAGGAAAGCCTTGAAGCAGGCTTCACGCTCCCGGTTGCTGGTTAACAACTGCTGATACACAAACAGAGCGGCAACGGCTATCAGAGCCAGATAGAACACTGCTCCAAGTTCCAGCTGATGACCCAGCATTGCCAGGGTGACCAGTGTCAACACCTGCAAACTGCCAACAATCAGATTATCCATTTCACCAAACAGAATGGCTGTAGACTTGATGCCCACCTTAAGATCGTCATCCCTGTCCACCATGGCGTATTGGGTATCGTAAGCCACAGTCCAGAATAGATTGGCCAGGAACATCAGCCAGGCAATCGTCGTTAACTCTCCACTTTCTGCAGCAAAGGCCATGGGTATCGACCAGCCAAAAGCAGCACCCAAAACCACCTGGGGCAAGTGAGTATGTCTTTTGGCAAAGGGGTAGGCTGACGCCAGCAACAAGCCTGCAAAAGAGAGCTTTATAGTCAGGGAGTTGGTGAATAGCACAAGAACAAAGGCTACAAACACCATTGAGACAAAGAAGATCAACGCTTCCTTTTCGGTTACCCGACCTGTTACCAGAGGGCGGGCCAAGGTTCGCTTAACATGACCATCCACATTCCGGTCTGCATAATCATTGATGACACAACCAGCACTGCGCATCAGAATGACGCCCACTGTAAAGATCACCAGATTAGCCAGGCTTGGCACACCTTCCGCCGCTACCCAAAGCGCCCACATGGCGGGCCAAAACAATAAATAAATGCCTATGGGTCGATCAAGTCGAGTCAATTGTAAGAAGTCTTTAAGACGGGGAAACCGTTGCAGCACAATCTCTGTGCCTGCCGATACCCCCATCGGATTCCTGAATTGCATCATAATTTTACTTTCATCAGTTCCAGAGTCCGGACTATCGGTTTGTTACCGCCCTGACGCTCAGCAGTATGCTGTTTGACTGAATCTTTCTTATCATCGCTTTGACAGATCCAATGAGAACAAGAATATTTTTTCCTGTACCTCATGACCTTAAATCGTAAATCACCCTGCCAGTTTATCAGGTTAAGGCGGGTTCTCAATCAGACTATTATAAGACTCACTGCGGAAAACGCTATATTTCGGGAGACTGCTACTTCAGTGGATACCCCTCTCTTCCACAAAAAAGCAGCGCATGCAGGTTAAACCTCAGGTTCCAGACAGCTTTCCTCATTTTTGCATAACGTTCCAGTTTGATCAGGTAAGTCCGGCAAAAAAATTTCACAAACAGAAATGGGTTTGTCGTGCAGATAAAAGAGAGAACGTCTTCCCCATGCTGTCTCGTCACAGTATTGATTCTCCAGATACGGATTGAACTTCTTTGCCGGTAACTCAGCTACTTCAAAAGGTCCACGACGCATACCCGGATGATTAAACAAAAACTCACCCAACGGTTTGCTACCTAACTGGAGAAGCTCTCTATTGGAGCCAATCAAACTGCTGTGTGGTAATACACTCCGGGCAAAAACACGGGGGCTCCCCCCACAGATCAACAAAACCTCCCTGATACTGGCCATCTTGCTGCAGCTTCTAGCAGGGAAAGGATTTTCATTTCCCTCTGACACCAGAGTATTTTTTCCCAGCTCACGGCTCTTCATCGGTTCAGGACTCTTAATCAGTTCACGACTGTTAAGAAATTTCTGTTCCGAGTAGGTGGGCATGAAGGTTCCATGGCGAATAACCCGAACACTGAAGTCGTCGTTAAACGCTAACTTCAGACGTTGGGTCAGGGAACCGCTATCCAGCAGCCAATCTCGCCATGGTTCTGGTATTTGCTGTTTCAGATATCGTCTGGGTTTCCAGGACAGGCCTGCAAAATCTATAAAAGGCACCCTTACTCCTGTTTCACAAACCAAAGTGTCGAGAGTTATTATAAAGACAGATAATTCATCCCTCACCATGGCAAACAATGACATGATAGCCAATTCATCTTTAAAAGCTTCTCAATGCCTCATGGTGTTCAGAATGAATTGAGAAGCGCTCTTGAACTTTGGTCGCTATTATTGGCCAATTTTTTGTTCTTGAGAATGACTTTTTAATCTGAAAAACAACCTTAGGCGCTATTTTTTTCTCCAGAACGGCTCTGCTGCAATAATTCCTCATGTATGCACAATGCCAGATTCTTTTCTATGCTTCCTGCCAGTGGTATAAATCATCCCCAAAGGATGATCAAAAACAATAAATCAGGATCCGTACATGGCTGTAGTCAAACGTATGCCCCAAAAAACCGGTCGCATCAGGACCGAACGTGTTCGGCTGATTCTGAAAGCAGCCGAGCAGGAATTTGCCCAGCATGGATACCGTGGAGCAACTGTTCAGCGAATCGCTGACCTTGCTAACCTTCCCAAACCCAATGTGCTGTATTACTTCAGCAACAAACAGGAAATATACGACAAAGTTCTTAATAACATCCTGAATCTCTGGGATGACAAGCTGAATGAATTCCTCCCGGAAGACGATCCGGCTCAATCACTGGAGCGATACATTCGCTCAAAAGTTGAAGTTTCACGAAAGTACCCGATTGCCAGTCGGATATTTGCCAGCGAAATCATTCACGGTGGAGAACAGCTTTCTCCAACTATGAAGGCCTCAACCCAGCAATGGGTTCAGAACAAGGTAGACATATTCCAGCACTGGATTGACGAAGGCAAAATGACTCAGACTGACCCTTTGCATCTGATCTTTATGATCTGGGGCTCTACTCAGCATTATGCAGACTATGAAAAACAGATCTGTTTTGTCATGAAAAAGAAAAAACTGCCCGCCTCCGTCTATGAAAAAGCGGCAGACACCATCTGCGACGTTGTACTCAGAGGTTGTGGCTTGAAAGCTTGAAGGCTTCCTAACACTATTGCTAAAAACACAAGGAGCTTTCAATCTCTCTGAGCAAACGAAAGCATACCTCTGCCTTCTTTTTTCTGGCATTATTGTACCACTCATCAAAACAGTACCTACAAAAAGTCATAAGAACCGTCGTTGAACAAGGAGTCAGTTCATGGGAAAGCCTGCCGCCCGCCTCGGAGACATGCACCTCTGCCCCAAAGTTGAGCCCGGCCCCGTCCCTCATGTAGGTGGTCCTGTGGTTCAGGGCTCTTCAGATGTTTTAATCGGCAGTATGCCCGCAGCCAGAGTCGGCGATATGGCGACTTGCATTGGCCCACCTGACAAAGCTTCCGCCGGGTCCGCCACCGTGTTGATTAATGGTAAGGCCGCAGCCCGTATGGGCGATAGCTGTGGTCATGGCGGAACCATTATCATAGGTTGCCCGACCGTTTTGATAGGCGACGGTGGAGGATCAGGTGGTGGCGGTGGAACAGCGGTCGCTGCTTCTCAGGGAGGTGATAAAAGCCACCTCCCTCCTGAACCTGAAACTCTGGAAGCCTGCGAAAAACGACTGATACAGGCTGAAGAGAAGCTGGTCGAGTGTCGACAATCAGGCCAGCCCATTGACGAGTCGCCTTATTCTAATGCCGATAAAGAACGTATTGCCCAGGAAGGTTCTGCTGAACGTTTTGTAGCCCGTGTCGTCGAAACCCAGTTCGCAAAAGATGAGTGGGCTCTGGGTCCTATGCGTACCGAAGAAACCACCAGTTACTGGACAGCCCCCTTCACCCAGGTGCAACATAATGACCACGATGCCGAACTGCATATGAACGGCATTGGCGTGCCCTACGACCCGGAAGCCTCCTACTCCCTGATGATTATTGACACTCACAAAGCCGATGAAATCTGTGATGTCCAGACCATCATTCCTACCACCGAACGGATCAGCCAGATGGCACTGACCGAGCTTTCAGATGAGTTCAAAGGCAAAGAGATATTAATAGAACCGGCTATGTCACAGGATTACAGTGTCTTTTATGAACACGTGATCAATACAGCCAATGAGCAGGGGGCTGATGTCAGCGATCCTGACAAGCTTTCAGATTTTGCAATTGAACTGGGCTATGACGAAGATCAAGCTGATTTTCTGGAAGTTCGGCATGAAATAGCCAGTGCTACCGGTGCCAATGAACAATTTCTGGGCAACGGCCTGGCCAATAACCAGCTGGCAGGCAATCCGGAAACACCTTTTGGCACCGTACGACACGGTTATCACTACGGCCCTAATGAGACAGTCACCCTTGAAAAAAATCCCAGGACCCAGAAAGAACTCAAAGAGGCGGGTATTCTGAAAATCTACCCTCTCAAACACTCTGTAGGCAAACCGGTATGAAACAATTTCCAGAGATCGACCCCTTAACTGTAGATCTAGATCCGACACTGGTGGAAACACTGGTGGACGATCGTGACTCTCATAAAACCTGGCTTGTTCTGGTAAACAGCACTCATGTGATTATTGCCAATAAAACCTGGTACGAACGCCGTAACAAATGGCTCAAAAATCAGATTGAATTCCCCAAGCGTGGTCTTCAGTGGTATTTGGATACACTCAGGGACAAATTTTTTAAAACTGAAGCAGAAGGCGGCCTGCCTAAGGGAACCTTCAATACCAAAGCAGTAGTTGATGGTGAAGAACTGAAGATTCGCAGGGCATTTAATGCCGATGGCAAGGGCGGAGGAGGATATGCTTTCGTCACACTTGATCGGGAGAAGAAAAATGGGTTTGCGAAAAAATACATCTTTACCGATAAGCTTTTATTTGACCACGGACTGATCCAGATGTTTCAAAGAGTCGCTGACCGTATTGCCCGTGGTGAGCTTTAGGCCGTTTTCTCCATGAAAATCATTTTATCCCCACCAGGGATAAAATGATTTGCTTCCATCGCTTTCGTGCCATCCCTGTCGGAAAAACCAGGTTTCCAAACTTCGACTTTCAAATCGTCCGCGCTTCAAGCTCCAAAGAAAACGAATTTAAGAGCAAACAAAACAGCCAGTATCCAGACACTGATGCTGACATCACTGGAACGACCCGCCAGCACTTTTATCACTGGATAGGCAATAAAGCCCAGGGCGATACCATTAGCAATAGAAAAGCTCAGCGGCATCATGATTGTGGTGATCAAGACTGGTCCCGCTTCTGTCAGATCATTCCAATCGATATTCGCCAGACTGCCTACCATCAGAACCGCAACATAGATAAGCGCACCCGCAGTTGCATAAGTGGGCACCATTCCGGCAAGTGGCGAGAAGAAAGTACAAAGCAGGAACAGCAAGCCAATGGTCACAGCCGTTAAACCTGTACGTCCACCGGCAGCTACACCCGATGCACTTTCTACATAAGACGTGACGGTCGGAGTTCCCATCAAAGCGCCCGCCCAGGAAGCAGTGCCATCAGTGACCATGGCGCGATTCATGTTGTGCATTTTGCCATTCTTGTCAGCCAGACCGGCCTTGTCGCCCACTGCAATCAAGGTACCTGTGGTATCAAACAAATTCACAAACATGAAAGCAATGATCACACCCAGCATATCCGGTGTCAGGGAGCCCATGATGTCCAGCTCACCGACAATAGGCATTACACTGGGAGGGGCAGAAGCCACACCAGTGAAGACAACATCACCGGCTAACAAGGCAATGGCCGTTACAACCGCAATGGCAATCAGAACTGCAGCCTTAAGACCCCGGAAAGCAAGACCCAGAATAAGGAACAGGCTAAGGCTGGCCATCATGGGGCCAAACTGAGTAATGTCACCCAGCGTCACAATAGTACCGGGACTGGCCACCACAATACCGGCATTTTTCAGACCAATTAATGCCAGGAAAAGGCCAATACCACTGGTGATTCCCACCCTGAGTCCTACAGGAATACTGTCAACTATCCACCCACGCACTTTGAACAGGCTGAGCAACATAAATCCTATGCCGCCCCAGAAAACAGCCCCCATGGCCTGTTCCCAGCTGTACCCCATACCCAGAACAACCGCATAGGCAAAGAATGCGTTCAACCCCATACCGGGTGCCAGACCCACTGGCCAGTTAGCAAAAAGCCCAATAGCAATGGTACTTAAACCTGCAACCAGACAAGTCGCGGTAAACAGAGCGCCTTTATCCATACCGGCGTCACCCAACATACCCGGTATCACAAACACCACGTAACACATGGTAATGAAGGTGGTAAAGCCAGCCATCACTTCAGTTTTCACTGTCGTGTTTTTAGCTCTTAATTTGAAAAGACGGTCGAGCAATGATTCGCTCTTATCCCCATCGACCGAGGGGGACATTTCGGCGTTATCCATTCTAAGCTCCCTATTTCATTGTTCTTATTATTGGCGTCCTGGCTGTATTTGCATGGCGATGTTGAAAATATTTTCAACGGGAATGCTATTCAGTAATCCATCCCAGATTCAGCAAACCTTCATCACACTAACACTTCCATTGCACAAATACAGTGCATACTAAAAACCTGCGCACCAGATTAATTCAATTCTGATCCGTCAGAGTGGTTTCGTATCCAGTTTATGCAAATATCTGACCAACTGGTCAATACCGATACTCATACTCCCCGGTTTTAATCAGAGCACTTATTCAAAAGAACATGCTTCTATTGAATATCAACTTTTATTCATAGTATTAATCGTTTCAAGTCACTTGAATCAGCCACCTATCTTTTACATTGAATATTGATAGCACTTGCTATTTTTCTGACCAAATAGTCAAATTGTCGGAAAATAATTAGAACAAAGGAGTCAGGTCGTCGTGATTCGCTTTCTGCTCAACGAGACTCTTGTTGAACTCGAGGACATTCCCTCAGATACCACTGTGCTCGACTATCTCAGGGGAAACTCTGCTTATAACCCTGACCGCAAAACCGGAACCAAGGAAGGATGCTGCTCAGGCGATTGCGGTGCCTGCACAGTTGTTCTTGCCGAACCAGAAAATGATCGCCTCAACTATCAGACAGTGAACACCTGCATCGCTCTCCTGCCTTCACTCAACGGCAAGCAGCTCATCACGGTAGAGGATCTGGCAGCAGGAGAGAAACTTCACCCGGTTCAGCAAGCCATGGTGGATCATCACGGATCCCAGTGTGGCTTTTGCACACCGGGTATCATCATGTCCCTCTTCGCTTTTCACCACGAACCGTCTGATCAAAGACCGGATGTACTGGAAGCCCTTGGCGGAAACTTATGTCGCTGCACAGGCTATCAACCGATTGTTGATGCCGCCCGTGAAATAGCTGAAATGCCAAATACAGACGCATTCAGCCAACAAGAACAAACAACCCTGCAAAAGTTAGAGCAGCTGAGGGAACAGCAAGATGACAAGGCTCAGGGAGTTTATATGCCAACGTCTGAAAAAGACCTGGCTGACTACCTACTGAAATCCCCTAATGCCAGATTATTAGCCGGAGGCACAGACCTTGGGCTGGAAGTCACCCAACAACTTAAAGAAATACCGGATCTGGTCACTCTCGCCTCCGTTGAAGAGTTGAAAGAACTTTCCTGTACCGAAAACGAAATAGTCATCGGTTCAGCGGTAACCTATCGCCAGATAGAACCATTACTTTCCCAGTATTTCCCGGAGTTCTCTGAGATGCTGGCTCGGCTCGGCTCCCAGCAGATTCGCAATGTTGGCACCCTGGGCGGAAATATTGGTAATGCATCTCCCATTGGCGACACGCCCCCGGTACTCCTGGCTCTGGATGCCAGTATTGAGTTGAGAAAAGGTGATCGTATTCGAACCCTGCCTCTGGAGCAGTTCTTTCTGGGATACAAGAAGACTGTGCTGGAAGAGAGTGAGTTTATTGCCCGCATCCGAATTCCTCTGACCAAGCATAACCTGAAAGTCTACAAACTCAGCAAACGCTATGGCGATGACATATCCACAGTGCTGGCGGCCATCAACCTTGAGCTGAATGACCGTGGTGAAATCACCAGAGCCCGAGTCGCCTTGGGAGGAATGGCAGAGATTCCCAAACGTGCGACTGCCTGCGAACAGGCATTGATTGGACAAAAAGCCGACACTGCAACCCTGGAAATCGCTCAGCAGGCTATCCGGTCAGAATTCAAACCACTATCTGATGTCAGGGCCAGCAGTGATTATCGACTGCAGGCTGCCTGCAACTTACTGGAAAGGTACTTCCTGGAACTGTCCGGGCAAAAGGCGAGGATTATTGCTCATGCGTAAGCTACCGGACATTAAACAACCCGGCAAAACGACCAGCTCGGCAAAACACGACAGTGCTCACTTGCATGTGAGTGGCAAAGCCACCTACATCGATGACCGACCAGATATGGCAGGCCAACTTCATGCCGGGTTTGGATTATCAACTGAAGCCCATGCCGAAATTGTTTCCATTGATCTTGAAGCCGTTAAAAACAGCCCTGGCGTCGTTCTGGTAGTAACCGCAAAAGATATTCCCGGGCACAAGGATATCGGTCCTGTTTTTCCCGGAGATGTGCTGCTGGCAGAAGATAAGGTTCAATATGTAGGGCAACCTGTTTTTGCTGTTGCTGCCACCTCCCATATGGCCGCTAAGAAAGCGGTAAGAAAAGCCCGGATTGATTATAAACCTCTGGAAGCGGTTCTGGGGGTTGATCAGGCTATGGAAAAAGACTCATTCCTGCGACCAGAACATGTCATGCACAAAGGCGATGCCAACCGAGCTATTGCCGAAGCGCCACGAAGACTCGAAGGCGATATGCGCAACGGTGCTCAGGAGCACTTCTACCTTGAAGGACAAATCGCCAGCGTCGTACCTCTTGAAGACAACCAATACCATGTTTACACCTCAAGCCAGCACCCCTCTGAAGTTCAGAAGCTGGTTGCAGAAGTGCTGGGCATTCCCCTGAACAAGGTGGTCGCCGATGTCCGCCGAATGGGTGGTGGCTTCGGGGGTAAGGAAACCCAGGCGGCGGCTCCCGCCTGCATCGCGGCATTACTGGCCTATAAAACAGCTCGCCCGGTCAAGCTCCGCATCGACCGCCAACAGGACATGATGTCCACAGGCAAACGTCACCCCTTCCGACACAGCTATCGGGCAGGCTTTGACGATCAAGGTGTTCTTCAAGGAATAGAAATGGAAGTGGCCGGTGACGGTGGTTATTCTCCAGACCTGACCGACGCCATTGTCGATAGGGCGATGTTCCATTCAGACAATGCTTATTATCTTGAAAATGCCATCGTTTCAGGACACCGCTGCAAAACCAACATCGCCTCCAACACAGCCTTTCGTGGTTTCGGTGGCCCTCAGGGAATGCTGATTATTGAACGGGTGATGGACGACATTGCTCGTAATACAGGTCTGGACCCTCTGGATGTCAGGTTGAACAATCTTTATGGCATTGGCGAAAGAAATGTCACTCACTACCACCAGACAGTCGAGCATAATGTACTTCCCGAGCTGATGGAGACACTTGCAGAAAGTTCAAATTATCGTCAGCGTAGACAAGCCATCACTGAGTTTAACAAGACCAGTCCTGTACTGAAGAAAGGTCTCTCCCTGACTCCGGTAAAATTTGGCATCTCATTTACCGCTAAGCACCTCAATCAGGCCGGCGCACTTGTGCATATCTATACCGATGGCAGTATTCAGGTGAATCATGGCGGTACCGAGATGGGGCAGGGCCTTTATATCAAGGTGGCCCAGGTTGTCGCCCATGAGTTTGGTGTTTCTCTTGATCAGGTTCAGGTCACTTCAACCCGTACTGATAAAGTACCCAATACCTCACCCACTGCTGCCTCCAGTGGCAGCGACCTGAATGGCAAGGCAGCCCAGGACGCCTGTCAGAAGATACGTGACCGACTCATCAAGTTTGCTGCAGAGCACTATCAGGAAAACCCGGACGATATTACCTTCACTGACGGTCACGTCCACATGAAGGAACGAAGTATTCCTTTTGTGGAACTGATTCAAACGGCCTATTTCAATCGTATTTCACTCTCAAGCTCCGGTTTTTACAGCACTCCGGAAATTCATTACGACAGGGAAAAAGCCTGTGGCAGACCTTTCTATTACTTTGCCTGCGGAGCTTCTGTCTCCGAAGTCACTGTGGACAGACTCACCGGAGAATACAAGGTGGATCGGGTCGACATTCTGCACGACGTGGGTCGATCATTAAATCCCGCGATTGACCGGGGCCAGATTGAAGGAGGCTTCATTCAGGGCATGGGCTGGATGACCACAGAGGAGGTTGTCTGGAACGAGCAGGGGCAACTGCTAAGCAACAACCCGGCTACCTATAAAATTCCAACCATTGAAGACCTTCCGCCTGTCTTTAATGTTGAACTGTTTGAACAGGACAACCCGGAACATACCATCTATCACTCCAAGGCGACGGGTGAGCCTCCCTTAATGCTGGCAATTTCCGCGTGGTCAGCCATTCGTGATGCGGTATCCAGTTTGTCGGACTACACAACAAGCCCGGATATTGATGTGCCCGCTACACCTGAAAGAGTTTTAAAGGCTGTCATGGACATTCAGGAGAGTCAGAAAACTCAACCCCAAAGGCAACAGGAGCCCGTCTATGGAATGGATTGATGCCCTGTCAGATCTTAAGCTGTCGGGCCTGCCCGGAGTACTGGTCACTACTCTGGGCTCAGCTGGTTCTGCCCCAAGAAAATCCGGCAGCAAAATGCTGGTCACGGAAGAAAGTAGCTTTGACACTGTTGGAGGAGGTCACCTGGAGTACCTTCTTATTGAACGAGCCAGAGAGTTACTCACCTCAGGTCATTCTGAACCGGTGATGGAACACTTTCCCCTTGGTCCCAGACTGGGGCAGTGCTGTGGGGGAAGCGTCAGTGTCATGCTGGAACCCATAGCAGGCTGCAACTTCCATATTGCTATTTTCGGTGCAGGCCATGTGGGTAAAGCCTTGATCCATGTACTCTCACCTTTAAACTGCAATATCACCTGGATGGACAACAGGGCCGAACTTTTTCCCCAGAGCTTGCCCGTTAACGTCTCGAAAGTGATCTGTGAGCAGCCGGAAGAAGAAGTGGCAGCATTGCCGGAAAATACCTTTGTTCTGGTCGTGACCCACAACCACCAGCTCGATTTTGCGATTGCGGAAGAAACCTTAAAAAGAAAAGACAGCCAATGGTTAGGCGTCATAGGCTCCGAAACCAAAGCCAAACGTTTCCGGCAACGTCTGGAACACAAATCTTTTGATCAAGGTCTGATTGATCATATGAAGTGTCCGGTAGGACTGGAGATGGTTGGCGGCAGACAACCCGCCGAAATCGCTATTGCCATTGCCGGAGAAATACTGGCCGTTAGAAATGGTGCTCGTAACAGCCTTACCCGAAAGAGAGAAGGTATTCCATGGCAAGAGCTTAAAACTTTACTGGACACAACACCCGCCTGACTGGCCTGCAGTCTCCAAAGTTTTCTGGAGGCTGCTTCCTACTGCGATAGCTTCGCCTATATTTTCTAAATAGATACTCGTTTTGCTGTAAAGCCTTTCAGGGATCGAGTGATGCACATCGACCAATGCCATTTTTTCAAGGACGAAAACAATGACAGCGAACCGCTTTTTATCAGTCCTCGCCGGATTATTATTCCTGAATATCGCTCTTGCCGAGCTACCCCCCTACGTTTATGAAGAGTGGCAGGACAACTCTCCGGAAGAACTCATCGTCACAGTCAAGAGAGTCAATGTTCATGTAGATGAAAACAACAACAGGCTTTTGCATTGCTCTGTAACAGTGATAGTCGACGATGTCATGCGCTCAGAAACGGACCTGACGGAAGGTGTTATCCTGAAAATTCGATACTACCATCGCATTCCAGAACCTTATTTTACTGGCCCCAGCCCAATACCTGTTATTAACGCCGGAGAGTCCTATCTGGCTTATCTCAAAAAAGTCGATGAACAATTCTACACACCGTCAGCAGGCGGGCTGAGTTTCATCCCGCAAAATAGTTTTCAACTGTTTACACCCCAGGTGGATGACTGAACTATTGATGAGTTTCCCGAGCCTGCTGGTAGTGAACACCCCAAACCATTAACTGATCTATTACCGGAGACAGAGTCTCGCCCAGCTCTGTCAGACTGTATTCCACTCTTGGAGGCACTTCGGGATAGATGGTCCTTGAAATCAGGCCATCTTCTTCCAGGCTTCTCAGTTGCAAAGTCAGCATTCTCTGAGTCACTCTGGGCATGAGTTTTTTGAGCTCGCTGAAGCGTAATGTGCCCACCCTTAGTTTATAAAGAATAACCCCTTTCCATTTACCACCAATGATGTTCAGAGCCACTTCCACGGGACAGGCCATCAGGCCTTTTTCGTAATCCTTTGTCAGTTCCTCAAGACTCTTTGATTCAAAAGAATCTGGCATATTGATCCCCCAAAAGTATTCATTTTTTCCAATAGTATCAAAATTATCCTTAAGATAAAAAAAGCATACTACCTATCATAAATGTGCTTTCTTCCTTTTTTATACTAAAGGGAATAGAGTCTGTTTCACACCCTTATTTACCCTCTGGAAGCCCCTTATGAAAGCAACCACCAAACAGCAGATTCTGGAAGCTTTTCAGTTCCGTCATGCCTGCAAAAGCTTTGACGCCGAGCGAAAAATTCCTGACGAGGACTTCAACTTTATTCTGGATGCAGGGCTGCTGTCGCCCAGTTCGTTCGGATTTGAACCCTGGAAGTTTCTGGTGATTCAGGACATGGACATCAGAAAGAAAATGCTTCCAGTATGCTGGGGTGCTGAAGGGCAGCTGCCAACAGCCAGCCACTTTATGGTGATTCTCGCTCGTAAAGAGCCTGGGATGATTTACAGCTCACCCTACATTGAAGAGCACATGAGAGAAGTAGAGCAGCTGCCTGATGACATCGTTGATCTGAAAAGTGGCTTTTACAAAACCTTCCAGACCGATCATTTCAAACTGACCGAGTCACCTCGAGCCATGTTTGACTGGTCCTGCAAACAGACCTATATCGCATTGGGCAACATGCTGAGCGTATCAGCTCAGATTGGTATTGATTCCTGTCCCATTGAAGGTTTTGATCTGGAAGCACTGGAAGGCATTCTTGAGAAGGAAGGTTTGCTGGATCGCCATCACTTCGGCATCAGCTGTCTGGCAGCTTTTGGATACCGTCAGGATGAGCCCAGACCAAAAACCCGCTCTCCTAAAGACAGACTGATTCAGTGGGTCAGGTAAGACGGACGGTATAGCTGAAGCTATAAAACTCCAGTGACTAGTGCAGACCTCATACCGTTCGCACTGAGCCTGTCGAAGTGCATAACCAGCATCCTTCGACAGGCTCAGGATGAACCGTGTATGTATGAGCCTTCATACTTGGCTGCACTAGGACACTCAACGTTTACGAGCCATCATCAACCCGTCGCCTACAGGTAACAACACCATATCCACTCTGTCATCCTGCTGAACAAATCGATTACATGCATCAATAGCCCTGGCTTCCTCATCCTGGGGGTTCACTACCGAGCCACCCCATAGACTGTTATCCACCAGCACCAAACCACCGGGCTTCAATAGTTCAAGGCAGCGCTCGTAGTAATTCAGGTGATTTTCTTTGTCTGCATCAATAAAGACCCAGTCAAAGGTTTCCTTCTGGTCTTGCATTTCAACAAGGCTATCCAGAGCAGGCTGAATTTTTAACGTAATCTTTTCGGACACTCCTGCCTTCTGCCAATGCTCTCTGGCAATATTGGTCCATTCTTCAGATACATCAAGGCAGGTCAGGTGGCCTTCTTCTGGCATAGCCAATGCCGTTGCCAAAGCGCTGTATCCTGTGAATGTACCGATCTCTATTCCCTTTCTTGTACCATTCATCTTCACCAGCATTTGCATGAAAGCACCCTGTTCCGGCGAGATCTGCATTCGCCCTCCGGGAAAATCTTCCATCAATGCTCGTAGTTCACTGAGTACGGGATGATCCCGAATACCCACCTGGGTAAGATAACGGGCAATGTCTGGTGTTATGGTCAGCGTTTTACTGGACACAGTGGCCTCCCTCCAATGTAAATATTTATTCTCTATTCAAGCTGGCTCTGCAATATTTGCCACCCTGGCTTCAGACTCTTTATAAGGATGCTGCTCATGCCAGTGACGGGCAATCTGTTCCCGGGTACACAGCCATACTTTTTCCTTCGATAGCACGTAATCAAGGAAACGTGCAAAAGCTGCAGCTCGTCCAGGCCTTCCTACTAAACGACAATGCAATCCTACAGACATCATTTTTGGCTGCTCTTCCCCTTCTTCGTAAAGGGTATCGAAGGTATCTTTCAGATAATTGAAAAACTGATCTCCTGAATTAAATCCCTGATTTGTAGCAAACCTCATATCATTACAATCCAGGGTATAGGGTACGACCAGCTGGGGTTTCTCAAAGCGAGTATCCCAGTACGGAAGATCATCAGCATAACTGTCTGCATGGTAAAGAAATCCCCCTTCTTCCACTACCAGCTGTTCTGTATTGGGACTGCACCGCCCTGTATACCAGCCCAAGGGACGACTGCCTGTTAACTCTTTATGAATCTGGATCGCTTTCTGCATATGCTCACGCTCTTCTTCCAGATCGTGAAACTGATAATCAATCCAGCGATAACCATGGCTGGCTATTTCCCAGTCGGAATCAAGCATGGCCTGAACAGCTTCAGGATTTCGCTGCATGGCCATGGCAACACCATAAACAGTGACGGGAATATTTCTTTGGGTAAACATCCGGTGCAAACGCCAGAAGCCGGCCCGGGAGCCATATTCATAAATGGACTCCATACTGATGTGGCGCATCCCATCATACGCCTGAGCACCAATAATTTCGGACAGGAAAGCTTCTGATGCTTTGTCACCATGCAGTACAGAGTTCTCACCACCCTCTTCGTAATTAATGACAAACTGAACCGCTATGCGCGACTGCCCGGGCCATTGAGCATGAGGAGGGGTTTTACCATACCCTGTTAAGTCCCTGGGGTAGTTGTTATCCCTGTGATCCATGGCGAACTCCGACTTATTTTTCTTCTGTTTATAAAAATGTTTTGAAAAACAGCTTCATCTCGAAGAGTGCTCAAAGCATTTTTCATGCACTATTGGCATTGTTCCAAATCAATATATTGATTGATCAGTGGTATCTATGGCATAAACTCCCAAAGTCTGACTAAATGGTCAACATTTAGTTTACAAGTTCACAAATGATCACAGTCCATTTTGTCAGACCCTAAAGAAGAAATCCCCTTAATCGTCTCGGCTCGACCGGGGTGACAAAAAGTTTCTCAATAACACCAACAACAAATCTGGATACTGAATGGATAATTTGGCTAATAGCTCTGATGAGGCTGTGCTCTGGCGACAGACAAAAGTGGATCTTGCTGCCCGGTCTCTGGGTGGAGACGTGCTCTCAGCCAGCGACGACTTCTTTGCAGAAAAGGACAACCTGCTCCTGGCTTCTGAGCCAATATTTCTTCCGGAAAAATATACGGCCTATGGCAAGTGGATGGATGGCTGGGAGTCCCGGCGTCGCAGAAACGGTGACCATGACTGGGTGATTGTCAGGCTGGCAACCCTGGGCATGGTCGAAGGGGTTGAAGTGGATACCCGACACTTTAAAGGTAATGCACCCGGTGCTGTGAGACTGGATTACATAGCCAGTGAGTCAGACCCTGATGAGCACAGCGATTGGCAGCCCATGACAGAACAATTGCCCGTTGATGCAGACGCCCGCAACCTGATTCATCTGGACAAGCCGGTTGAAGCCACTCATATTCGCCTGCGTATCTTTCCTGACGGAGGTGTCGCCCGACTCAGGGTCTACGGAAAAATCCTCTTCAATACCCAACACTTTTTACCTAACGAGCCGATTGACCTGACAGCATTAATGAACGGTGCTCGCCCGGTAAGCTGCTCGGATGCTTTTTTCAGCCCCATGCAAAATCTGCTTCGCCCGGGACGGGGTGCGGACATGCACGATGGCTGGGAAACCAAAAGAAGGCGCAATGGCGGCCATGACTGGATGATTATCAGGCTCGCAACGCCTGGTTCCATCGGGAGAGTAGAAATAGACACCTTGCACTTCAAAGGTAACTATCCAGACAGAGGAAGCCTGGAAGGCTGTTATTGCGAAAGCGAACAGCCCGATGAGCACGTGCAATGGCAAACCATTCTGCCAGAACAGAAACTGTATGCTCACAGAAATCATTCCTTTGTAGAAAAACTGCAGAACACTCAGCAAGCCTACACCCATGTCCGCTTAAATATTTATCCGGATGGGGGCGTATCCCGATTGAGAGTAGTAGGTCAGCCGGAGCAGACAAAATGACATTGAGTGAACTGAACTCATTGAACGAACAGCAAGCTGCAGAACTGTTCCATCAATGCTGTGCCAGCAGCCATTGGGTAGAGTGCATGGTGGCCGCAAGGCCTTATGCCAACCTTGAAAGCCTGCTCGTTGCCTCCGACGCAGTATGGTCACATTGCACAAAAGACGACTATCTCGAAGCCTTTGATGCTCACCCAAAAATTGGTGATATCAACAGTCTGAAAGAAAAGTACGCTAATACACAGACAATGGCCGGACACGAGCAGTCTGGCGTCAACGAAGCCAGTGAGCAAACGTTGACTGCACTGGCTGATGGCAACAGTCAGTATGAAAAGCGCTTCGGTTATATTTTTATCGTTTGCGCGACCGGAAAAAGCGCCAGCGAGATGTTAAGCCTGCTGGAGCAACGTCTGGGTAATGAACCTGCCGATGAACTTTTAATAGCGGCCTCAGAACAGCATAAAATTACTCGTATTCGTTTGTGCAAATGGCTCAAGAATACCTCAAAGCCCAAAGAGGAATGATTTTATGACAGGCATCAGCACCCATATTCTCGATACGGCTCGCGGACAGCCTGCAGAGAATGTACCCGTTACTCTATACAAACAGTCAGAGGGTGGCTGGATAGAAGTAGGGCAGGGCACCACCAATAACGATGGCCGAATCACTGGCTTGGCGACCGATGAAGTGAACCTTCCGGAAGGCGTCTACAAACTGGACTTTGCCATACTGGATTACTTCAAACAGTTAGAGCAAAAGTGCTTCTACCCGGAAGTATCCGTCATCTTTGAAGTCTGTGATGACCGCCATCATCATGTGCCGTTGTTGATTTCACCCTTTGGCTATTCGACTTACAGAGGGAGCTGACTCTCACTCTTTGTCGGGCAAAAAAACGTTGCACAGCCTTGAGCTGATAAAAAGTCCTGAGCTAAAAAGCCCAGAGCTCACAAAAAATAAAAACAAAGAGACACCCGCCCATGCCAACAACGTTAACCACCAGGGCTCTTCCCATAGAGCCCTTATCTGCTGAAAGCTTCAAACCTTTCGGCGATGTGATTGAAGCCTGTGGTGACGCTATGGTCATCAATCAGGGCCGTTGTCACAAATTCAACCAGCTCACCCAGATCGAAACTGACGCCAATGGCGAAGTAAGCATTCATATCTATCATACAGAGGCCATCAGGCAACCTTACCGGCTCGATTTACTGGAACGTCACCCACTGGGTAGCCAAGCCTTCATGCCACTGGAAAAGCAACAGTTCTATATTGTGGTTGCTCCGGATAAAAATCAGGAGCCTGACTTCGACAACATTCGCTGCTTTGTCACCAATGGCTCCCAGGGCATTAACTATCATCCTGGCACCTGGCATCACCCCCTGCTTTCAGTGGATCAAGGTATATCCTACCTTGTGATTGACCGCACAGGCTCTGGGCATAACTGTGATGAGGTTCAGATACCCGAGCAGCTTTCCGTCACAGTAGGAGGTCTGTCATGAGCACACCGATCTTTTGGCGAGCCTCTATCCTCCATTTTCTGGATGATCCGGATAAAGGGTCACAAAGCTGGGAGTATTTTGACGACGGTGGTTTATTGGTTGAATCCGGTTTAATCACAGCCTGTGGTCCTGCAGAACAACTATTGAAAACACTGCCTGATGACTGTGAGGTCAGAGATCTCTCTGGCCGCCTGATTGTCCCCGGATTCATCGATACCCACGTGCACTACCCTCAGCTCGAGGTTATGGCAGGCTGTGGTGTACAGCTGCTTGATTGGCTTGAACAGTACACTTTCCCTGCTGAAGCACAGTTCTCTGATCCCGGGTATGCCAGAGAAATAGCCGAACTTTTTCTCGATCAGTGCCTTGCCAACGGTACAACAACAGCCCTGGTTTTCGGAACAGTAGCCCCTCAGTCCGTAGATGCCTTCTTTGCAGCTGCCGAAAAGCGAAACATGAGAATGATTGCCGGCAAGGTCATGATGGACCGGAATGCACCGGACTATCTGCTCGACACCCCTGAAAGCAGCTATGAAGATTCGAAACAGCTGATCAACCGCTGGCACAATAAAGGGCGGCTGTCTTATGCTGTAACACCTCGTTTTGCGCCAACCTCTTCTTCAGAACAACTGACCATGGCAGGTCGGCTACTGCAAGAACATGAAGGCCTCTACCTGCATACTCATCTTTCTGAAAACCCCAAAGAAATAGAATGGGTTCAGGAGCTGTTTCCTGACAGTCAAAACTATCTGGATGTCTATGATCAACATGGCCTGCTTGGGCCAAGATCAGTCTTCGCACACTCCATCCACCTCTGCGATCAGAGCTGGAACCGGATGGCTGAAAGCGACTCATCCATTGCCTGCTGCCCGGGCTCCAACCTTTTTCTGGGCAGCGGTTTATTCAACTTTTCCAATGCTAAAAACAAGAACATTCGTGTTGGGCTGGGCACAGACGTGGGTGGTGGCACCAGTCTTTGTCTGCTTGGCACTATGAAAGACGCTTATCAGGTATCTCAGTTGAGCGAGAACACGATATCTCCTCTTCAAGCTTTCTACCTGGCCACTCTGGGAGGCGCCAGAGCCCTGCATCTTGATGATCGGATTGGCAGTTTCCGAATCGGCAACGAAGCAGATTTTCTGGTGCTCAACCCTGAGGCCACTCCTCTACTGAAATTCAGAACAGAAAAAACAAGAACACTGGAAGAGTTACTGGGTGTCCTGATGGTGATGGGTGACGACAGAGTCATTGAGAAAGCCATCGTTATGGGCCAGGAAACTCGAGGAAGAGACTGAGTATGGAATCCTATATACAGGACTGGTTAAACCTGATTTTTCGATGGTTGCACGTCACGGCAGGCATAGCCTGGATCGGCGCATCCTTTTATTTCAACTGGCTGGAAGGTCGGCTTGAAAAGGCCCCTCAGGCCAAGCAGAAAAAAGGCATAAAAGGCGAATTGTGGGCTGTCCACGGCGGCGGTTTCTATGAAGTGAACAAATACCATCTGGCTCCGGAAAAAATGCCGGAGACTCTGCACTGGTTCAAATGGGAAGCCTATATCACCTGGCTGAGTGGTTTCGGCTTGCTGGCCATCATCTACTACTGGGGCGCTGAAAGTTATTTACTGACTCCCGACTCTCCGTTATCGGCAGCTTCTGCCATTGCAGTGAGTGCCTTTAGCCTGCTGGTTAGCTGGTTGGTTTATGACTTCCTGTGCAAAACGCCTTTATTCAAGAATGAGAAACTCTTCAGTGCAGTACTGTTTGGCTTGATCGTCTTTGCGGCCTGGGGTTATGCCCAGTTATTTAGTGATCGTGCAGCCTACATCCATGTGGGAGCGGTAATTGGTACTCTGATGGTGGGGAATGTTTTCCAGATTATTATTCCTTCCCAGCGGAAACTGGTGGAAGCCGCTGAAAACGGTGACAGCAGTTTTGACCCGGCCATTGCCCAGCACGCATTGCAGCGCTCACGTCACAATAACTATTTTACACTTCCGCTGTTGTTTATAATGATCAGTGGTCACTACCCAATGACTTATGGTCATGAGTGGAACTGGGCCATTCTGGCAGCCCTGTCACTGGCATCGATTCTGATCCGGCATTTCTTCAACCGTCGAAATCAAGGCGCCATTCTGACCTGGCTATGGCCAGTTGCTGCCGTTGTCATGTTGAGCCTGGCTTTTGTGATACGCCCCCAGATCAACACCTTGCCCCCAGTTGCAGAAGCGGAGCAGCCTGTTTTTGATCAGGGAGAAATTGTTGAAATCGTCACCAGCCGTTGCTCAACCTGTCATGCAGCCCAACCTACAGACCCTCTGTTTCAGGCCGCACCAGGCGGGCTTATATTCGATGATTACGACTCAATCGTGAGTAAAGCTGACAAAATCTACAGTCAGGCAGTTCAGACTCAGATCATGCCTCTGGCCAACCGGACAGAAATGACTGAAGAAGAGCGCCAGCTGCTGGGTCAGTGGTATCAGCACCTGCAGTCAGGCGAGGATGACAAACTCAAGGTCACCATGAAGTAATAGCCAGGAGTGGGCTCTGAAGATGACAGAACCCACTTCTCTAAGTCTTTACTTCATAACTCTTTATGAGCCTCATGATTAGAGGGTGTATGGTATTTGCCCTTAAAAGGGATATGGTACAAATCACATCGAAGCGTTTGAGTGGCTTTGCTTTCATCTACCGCCTGATAAACATCCAGAATCATATGAGCATGAGCTACCCGCAAAGCCTGGATATTTTTATCCGTACAGTCGCACACTGCCACTTCTTCAAGTTGAAGATTGCAATCCGGCCTGGAGTTTTTCTGGAGACCATTAGCCCTGAGAAAACTGAACATTTCCATTTCGCCATCACCAGGGTAATTGACTAGCAGACGGGTCACACCCGGCTGTTGAAAAACAGCATTTGATTCAAACTTATAATGCCTTCCTGGCTTGGCTGACAGAGTGACATTCCTGGGCTCCCCCTTAGAGTCATACAAACCCATGAGATTGATGCCGGCTTCGTTTTCACCCAGAACAACCTTGGAGATCAGTTCATAGCGGATGGATATTTCGGGTACAAAAAAGCCGCAAAGCCCACGATTTTTGCATGTCCCATCTTTCTGCTTTTCCCACTCAGGGCCATAGGTTTGCACCAGTAAAGGCAACTCCGTTTCAGGGATTTTGGCGTCACTGAAAGTCAGTTCAACTTCTATCTCTGAATCGTCCTTGTCGGCATAGACACAACCGTATCTGAATGACTCTTCTGCTTTGTAATAGGCCCTCAGAAACGTGAGATTCTGATCTGGTTTTGGGTCAGTAACATCATCTCGCGGCCCCATATCCTCCACCAAAGACTCAGCGGTATACCTGAGCGTTTTGAAGAACTCAGGTACACCTGCTGGTAGTTGATGCATATCTCCAGCCCAGAGTCTCTTATGATTTGTCTGCTCCAGGCTGATTTTTTCCCCGGGAGGACAATAAAACACATGGCCATGGACCAGTGCGACAGGAGATAAAATCAAGACAGAAAGCGTTCTCACCAGTTTCTTAATGCTGATTTTCATCACTGCTCCAGAGAATAGGTAAAAGCAGATTTAGCGTGGCACAGATTTCTTTTTTTTCATCCATGGATGGCTTCCGTTGTATAAAATACTGTCCAGCCCCATTTGTTTTTTCGTGAATGTCTGGAGAGCCTGATGAAGAAGTGGCAGTGCACTGTTTGTGGCTTTGTTTATGACGAAGAGCAGGGCTGGCCTGATGAAGGCATTGAACCTGGCACCCCCTGGAGTGACGTTCCAGATACCTGGGTCTGTCCCGACTGTGGCGCCGCTAAACAAGATTTTGAAATGATCGAGATGGAATAGCTTTTGATAAGGCATCGACAATCTCACTAACTATGCTCAACTGTCATCAGAAAGAGACCGAGTGGACAAAATGTCACTCCCGTTACCCCTTTTTATGCAAGCTTGTTAAAATCCCTGCCGCACCCAGAAGAATCAGAAAGTCATGACGGTGTATGGAGGTCAATCATGAAAAAATGGCAATGTGTTGTCTGCGGTCTTATTTACGATGAAGCTGAAGGTTGGCCAGATGATGGCATTGATCCGGGTACTCGTTGGGATGACGTGCCTGATGACTGGCTTTGCCCTGACTGCGGTGTCACAAAAGAAGACTTTGAAATGGTCGAAATAGGCTGATTTTATCGAAATAGCCTGATTCCCGCTTATTTCGGGAGAAAGGCTATTGCCCTAGCCTCTACAGTGTTTTAGTCTGTTGATGGTTGCTTGCCCAACGGAAGATAAAAAAAACAAGAAGGAGTGCATGACATCATGCGTAAACCAGAACTCGTCAACGCTATTGCCGATCAGGCAGATCTGACAAAAGACCAGGCTAATCAGGCTCTTAATGCCCTGATTGAAACCATCACCTCCGCTCTGAAAGAAGAAGACACTGTCAGTCTTGTAGGATTTGGTACTTTCCTGCAGCGCAGCAGAGCCGCACGCACAGGAAAAAATCCCCAAACCGGAGAACCTATCCAGATTGCTGCCAGCAACACGGTAGCGTTTAAACCAGGCAAAGCCTTGAAAGACGCCGTAAACGGCTGATAAAGACAGCGCCAAGAATTCCCTGAGGTTGCTCTGTTATCAGACCAACCTCTTTTTTATTCCCTATTTATCCCTTTTCCCGGTCAAGCCCAGCCAGATTCTTTCCGAATAACGACCCAGCAGCCAGAAACTGATCGCCAGCAAGGCATAGAAAAGCGCCTTGTGCATTTCATCCCAGCCGTATTCAAAAAACCGCGTGTACAGATTGATCAGCAGGAAACAGACCCCTGCCACTCTCAATACTGAGTCGTCACGACGGAAACCCAAAAATAAAGCCAGGCAGGAAGCTATGACCATCATCAGCCGCCAGAACCAAAGCTCAGCTTGGGAAGTCTCATAGGATTCCAGCTGATAATCGTAGTTACCCACCATCGATAAGACCCAGAGACAGACGAAAAGCATCATCAGGGAAATGAATTGGGTTGACTCAAAAAAGGTCTTGGTTCGTTCCGTAAATATCAGCCCATAACCCAATAATAAGGTCGCCAGACTGTAGAACAGGAACCGAAGCGGGTAACTCATTCCCAGAAACATCTGGTCTTCTCCTCCCGCCCAATAGGCAGTCTCGGCAAAAAACCAGCAAGCCAATACCAGAAGACCCAGAACCCAAAGCAACAGCGACCCCATAATCACTGCCACGATGAAATAAACAACGGCTGCCAGTAATAACAGCAGAGCATAGTGACCACTGCCGGTATCAACAGCCTGACCCAAGTAATAGATAGAAGCTGCCGTTGCTGCTGCTCCCAGGAAAAAAATCAGCTCCTGACTGAAAACGCCATGAGCCTGACGGGACTTAAACCACCCACCTGCGCAGTAAATACCGATCGCAAGCCCTGCCAGTACAAGACTTCGAGTCCCATCCTGTAAGGTAAAGAGATGCTCCAGCCATTCCAGCAAGGCTTCATCCATAACAATGGCCAGAAGAGACAACAGCAAGGAGGAGAGTGCGGCCCAAAACGCATACTGAGCGACCATTCGCCACTGGAAAGAGTGAACTTCCAGAGATTCCAGCAAATCCGCTTTTTTTCCTTCCTCCAAAAGACCATCCCGGGACCAGCTTTCCAGACTGTCTTTGAGAAAGCGGTATTGTTTTCCATTCACTTTCATAATGTTTCCCTGAGATGGCCTTTGGCACTAATGCTTGTCTTTTGGTGCATCTGTTTGGGTAGCCTTTATCACTATGAGCTTGCAGGAAAAGCCCGTTAAGCTGCCATTATTGTTAAATTGTTCTAACACATTGATCAGGGCAAATGAGTCTTTCCTGATATTTTTTTGTAAGTCGACGTCCGTACAACCGCATACCTTAAACCCTTCCTTATCTAAACAGGGCTCAAACTGCTCAACATCGCCCGAAGAAGGATCATAAAGTCTCTTAATAATATCGTACGTGTCTTCCATGCTCTCTGTCTCGCCTCTCAAAAGTCCAGTGCGATCCGTACTGCCAAGAAAATCTTCCCCAGGATAAACGTACTCTTCTTTTCCCTGGGCTATAAAGTCTTTCTCTCCTGCGCTCCCAGTGAGTGGGCCCAGCACTAATCTTCCGGGATCGAAATCCCACCCGGAAACCATTGGCTCACTGGGTTTACTTTGTCTTCGAATCAGCAACTGAGGAATTCTGAATTCACACTTCTCGTAGTACGTTTTACAATCAAACTTATGTTGTTTTTCTGTTGTTACCCCATCCCAATGCCCGTCAGCAGCATAAACCGGTAGTGCAAGTGTCCCGTTCATTAACATGACTCTTTCTGGCTCCAGAAGCACTTCAAAACTTTTCTCTCCAGAAAGATCAGCTGCCTGATAATGACAAGAGAGATAATAGACCCCCTGCTCCTTATCAATACTGGCTTGCTTGAAAATAAATGAAACCTTAGATTCAGGCTCCATAGAAGGGGATATCGAACGCATTATTTCCCAGGAATCAGGCATCCCCCGGGTCAGGGGAGCCTCCCAGTGATTATTTTCTGGATTGAAAACAATATCTGCCGGAGAGGGACAATGACTGGTATTTTTTAAAGGAGATGAAGCAACCTCTTTAGAAGAAGCTTCTTCTGGTAGTGTCCCACTACTGAATGAGAAAGACGTGAACAGAGCACTTGTCAAAAAGAACGCAAGACCAAGCCTGAACTGCATAACAAAACCATGAGTTATTAAATCAGCCCAGAAAGCGTGGCAAACATCCGTCATTATGCAAGAAAGACTGGGTAAGCCTTTCTTTTTCAAGCCCTTACAGCGTACTTTCCGACCCCCTATTTTTCGGCCAGGGTGTTGACACTTTCGGCTTATATCCCTAATATTCGCCGCACTTGCTGAGCAGCACATTGCTTAGGCAGGGCCCAGGTGGCGGAATTGGTAGACGCGCTAGCTTCAGGTGCTAGTGTCCGAAAGGGCGTGGAAGTTCGAGTCTTCTCCTGGGCACCAATCATTTAAAGAATGGTTGGGCCGGACGTAAAGTCCATACAATTTAGTGATATGCCCAGGTGGCGGAATTGGTAGACGCGCTAGCTTCAGGTGCTAGTGTCCGAAAGGGCGTGGAAGTTCGAGTCTTCTCCTGGGCACCATATCACAGACTTTAAAAAGCTGATCATTGATCGGCTTTTTTAGTATTCGCCATTCAAAAAACATCCTCCCCCCTTCTCTTCAAGTAACACTCTGCTGCTATTGCGCACACACTTCTCTTAGATTAAAACCATTGTTATCCACAGAAATAAATAAACCTGACAGATTACCTTTTCCGGATTCATCAATGGAACTTAATACCTATCTGGCTTTTTTAGCGGCCACCATCATTATCAGCGTCACACCCGGAGCCGGAGCTGTGAATACCATGGCCACCGCCATTCGTTCAGGCCTGGTCAGAACCCTGCCCTCCATAATGGGGCTTCAGGTAGCCTTGATTATCTTTTTAATCATTGTTGCAGCAGGTCTGGGCGCCATTCTGGCGGCCTCTGAAACTCTGTTTACCCTGATCAAATGGCTTGGCGCTGTTTACCTGATCTTTCTAGGCGTTATGAAATGGCGTGAAGCCCCCCAGGAATTGTCCTCAGACAATCAGACCGCTATTAGCAAAAGAAAATCTTTCGCCAGTGCCATTCTGGTTAACCTGACCAACCCTAAAGCCATTGTTTTTCAGGCAGCGTTTTTGCCGCAGTTTGTCGATCCTTCTCAAACACTCTGGTCTCAATACCTGATTATGGGAATGACGATGGTGATCGTCGACAGCCTGGTGATGGTAGGTTATGCCAGCTTTGCCCTTAAGCTAATGCCCATTCTGAAAAAGTACGGAAGGCTGCAAAATCGGCTGTTTGGCTCCATGTTTGTAGCCTGCGGCGGGCTTTTGGCTGTCAGCCAGCGGTAAGCTTCCCAATGGCACTATGGTCAATGTCTCACAAACCAAAAGGAAAACCTCCGATTTCGGAAAATACCTAACAATGGATAATAGGAATCGTCAGCTGGGGACAGGAAGTCCAAAAGGTCAGGAAGACCAAGGCTGACAGGGAAAAGGATTTAAGGCAGGAAGCCTTAGGATAGTCAGGATGACCATCCGAATCGCAGGAAGCGAACCGGGCAGGATGCCCAGAGTCAGGAAGACTTGAACACCGCAGGAAGCGGGCAAAGCAGGAAGCTTTGAAGTCAGGACGACAGGTTGCAGGACGCGAAAAAAGGCAGGATGCCCAAAGGACGAAAGGACTGACTGCAGGATGCAGTTTGGCAGGAAGCCGAAAGGTCAGGATGACCCGATATTCATGCAGGATGCAAACCAGGCAGGACGCCTGAAGTGGTCAGGAAAGACCAAGCAAAACAGGAAGTTACTCAGAGCAGGGAGCTCTGAACCAAGATCAGGAAAAGGATTCACAAGGATCGTACAAAAAGCAGACCTCAAGGTCTGTTTTTTGTGTCCAGGGATGTTGACAAAGAACGCGCTCAACCATATTATGCACCTCGTTCCTTGCCGGTATAGCTCAGTTGGTAGAGCAACTGACTTGTAATCAGTGGGTCCCGAGTTCGACTCTTGGTGCCGGCACCATATACAGCAAAGCCCGTAGCGTTAGTAAACACTACGGGCTTTTTGCTATCTGGGATTTACTATAGGTAACGCTATAGGTTTCTTTCCTGCTACCCCTCTTTTAGCATTACCTAGTCGTACACCCAACTTCCTATTTTTTATAACTCGATCAACATCATTTCGTTGCAAGAACTTCAAAGTATTTTGACACCTCCTCATATAGCTTTGAGATGCTATCTACCACCCTCTCTATATCTGAGTGACAGGCTTTAATTGCCTGAGCACTTTTGTCCTGACTATCACATGCCGTATTATTATGACTTTCTACATAGCCTTTAAGCTGTGGCTCTAACCGATGCCAGCGAACTACGAAGTCATTAAAAGGTTCAATCAGCGTTTGCCTTCCGCCAAGCAATAGAGCTCGTTTCATAGATAATTCAAAATTGGACACAGCTTCTGGTAATGTTCTATCTTTCATTCGCTGTTCTAGATTCGAGAAATCCACTGGATTAGCTCGCTCGGTAATTTTTCGTAATGGCATCGTTGCCTGAATCGTAGTCAACCCACAGTAAACAGCATGATAATAAGATTCTACTTTCAGATCATGAGCTTTCTGTTTACGCCAATCTTTATATGTTGCCTTGGCAAACAAAACTGCTGTTACTGTACCTATCCCGCCTAAAAATGATCCTATAGAGCCAAATAACACAACATACTCTGTACGGCCCCACCCAGAACCGAATAAGAATCCTACAACAAACAGTATCCCAGAAAGAAAAAAAGCCCACGGGTATGAGTCTGAAATCTGATCGAACCAGCGCATTACTACTCAATATATAAAGTTAAAGTGAGCAGATATTAATTTAATTTTAACAAGTAGGGGAAGCTATATTTTTGGCAGATGTATTAACTCTCCACCGACACTTCTTTCAACATAATCAAGGCAGTTTGAACAGGTCTATTGCTGTTGCAATTAGCAATCCAACAGAGGCTCCTATGTACCAAGGGTCAAGCATAAAAACACCTACCAGCATCAACCCCAGCTCAACAAATGGAAATGGATACATCCCAGATAAAAGATTCATAAAACATGTAAAGGCCGCAATGCCTACACCAACCCAAAATAATATAGGGATTTCGAAATAAAAGCCTAAACCACCCAGAAATGGGCCAAGGAAATTCATAATCCATACCGGATTCATAACGAGCTCTGTAATTATTTATCTCAAAGCTCTATCGGCTTTAAGACAGAATTACTAACTGCGTATGTACCACCCCCATATATCCGAGCACTCAACTCAGGGAAGTTATGTCCAGCCCCCCGGCACCATCCCCCCTATCACTTTTCAATCAGCCTGTTTATCAACCTGGACACCTGACCACTTTGCCAGCTGGCTCCTCGTGCTGTTGGTATTCCAGCCTGATTCAGGGCATCAGCAATATATCGAGTAGACTTCTTCTGCCTGACCATTGGCAAAACCAGCCGCTTCAACTCTTCTGCTCGTTGCTGAGCCTGCTGTTTGGCCGCCTTATTCCTTTCTCCTGTCTTGTCCCTCAACCCTCCCAGTTTCACTCCTCTGGCTTGAGCTTCCTTCAATGCAGCCTTTGTTCTTGCTGATATAAAGTCTCTTTCCTGTTCAGCCAAGGCTGCATAGATATGAAGCTGGAACTTATCGGCATTGGGCATACAGGCCACTTTGAGTTTTAACCTCTTGTCTTCCAGTAATGAGGCTATAAACGACACTTTCCGACTGAGTCTATCCAACTTGGCAACCAATAGAGTGGCTCCCGTTTGCCGAGAAAGGGACATTGCTTGTTGAAGGGCAGGGCGATCTGAATTGGAGCCACTCTCTATTTCAATGAAAGTATCCAGAACCTCATACTGAGAAGGCTCATAGTTTTGAAGGTACAGATTGATATCTCGATCTTGAGCGTCAAGGCCAAGACCTGAATCGCCCTGCTTTCGAGTGGAGACACGCGTATAGGTAATGTACTGCTTAATCACTACTTAACTCTTTGATTTTTATTGGATTGATAGAGTTATAGAACAGTCGCCACAAAAAACAAGGGAGATTGTGCCTGTAGCAGACACACTTAATCGTCTTCCGAAAACTCCTCTCCAAACTGCTGGATAAAGAGTATCTCATTTTTAGAGCCTTCTTCGGGCTTGCGGTAGTCACCATCCATTTTGTTGAGCTCAGCGATAGCAGAAGTTGAAGCTCTGGGGTTCCTCATTGCAGGCTGTCCATCCGATCCAATGACAACCTGCTGATTAAACTGGGCAATACGCCATAGCAACTCACGTTTATTTTCTGCGGTAGCACCAGACAGCTCCTTAAACTCCCCAATCTTCTCCACAATAGCTTTCGAAACCTCATCATTATTCATCAGTAATCTATGCCCTTGGTTGTATGCAGACCGCTTACTGTAGCCTGCTTTGATAGCCGCGTCTGTTGCATTTCCACTCATCAAATATTCAGAAACAAAGCTCTCTTGCTTCTTGTTCATAACGGCCTCCTTCTATGCAGACTCCACAAAAGGGTATTCGGGGTCACTCAGTATGAGATCTCGAAGTTCTGGAAAATTCTGATATTCACCACGACTGATATCGAGTAGATCTTCAGTGGTAAAATACTTTATGAGTAAATAACCTGAAGAAACCTCAAGACCCTTACAAATAAACCGTAAAGCTTCGACAACGGCTTCAACATTGAAGTCACGATTAACCATCAGTTTCATTAACTCAGGCTTATATTGCTTCACAAGGTACGCCACAGGTTCAATGACAGCCTTCCGCCCTTTCAGCTTCAGGAAACCGCCATCATCTATCCTGACCTGAACTCCCTGCAATCTGAGATAGGTTAAAAGCTCAACGGGCTTCATACAGCAAGCTCCACCTGAACATCGTCCATTCTATTTGCCGGTATTTCTTGTGCACCATGTGCACTACGTGCATCTGATGAAGCTACGCCAGAAGGATCTAGTGCACGTTGTGCACTTAGTGTATGTTGAGCTCCACTTTTATAATTGATGACTACATTTCTTCCTCGACTGGTCTTTCCTGTAAAAGAAATTCCAATCCCTTTAAGTTTCAGTGCTTCTTGCTCTCTCCGTAGAACATTCCCCAGACCCCTGGGAGTTTTAGGCCAATTGCAATAGTCAGTCCGGTAATTTGCCAGCTGCTTTAACAGGTTGCTCACAACCCCGTTGAAGACTTGTCCTGAGCCTCTAGCCTGACACATTTCCAGTAAAGCAATCGCGACAGGACTTCCTTCAAGACTGGATGAAATCAACTGACTCCGGTTTGCTTCATAGATGTGGACAAATTCCCCCTCTTGGCCCAGTGAAGAACAAACAGCTTCTCCGAGTAGGGCAAAATCAGCCATGCGGGGCAAGCTCTTAAGCTTGATTAAGGGCAGCTGCATCATTGCGCCAGACAGCAACTTGAGCAGAGCTCCAAAAAGTTTTGCCCGTGCTCTTTGAAATGCCTGCTCAAGCTCTGTCTTTGTTTTTCTGTTGCCTGGAGTCATTGTGGGCAGCTCTACGCTGATACAGCGGTCAATTAAGTCCAGACGGGTTGCAACAGGTGTAATCCCATTAATAACTTGTGGTCGGCAAGCACTTAAAACAGTTTCGCTGGCATTTGAGTAAGCGGTTCTCTTCACATACGCTGAACCAGTACAAATCTGACAAAGTAAATCCTGCTTGGTTTCAGAAAGATGACTGACATTTTCATACGGGATAATCCAATTAAATTGCGCACTGATAAACAGATCTTCATCCTTTCTCGGGAAGTGACGCAACGACGCAGTACTTGGATCAACCAGACTTCTCAGAACCTCTGTTGTATGGCTTTTCCCACATCCATGACCACCCAGAAGCTCTAACACTGGCTTTTGAGTATTTTGTCGGAGGCACTCAAGCAACCAAACCAGAACAAGAAGCCGATCACCTTCAGCCACATTAACGAATTGCCATAACTCATCAATATCTCCACCCTGCTCAGGCAGTGGCAATGCCTGCATAGTGTCAGAGCGGACAAATTTTACCGGGCTATTATCCAGCACCTGCCACCCTGTCGCCGAAACCTCAACCACCTGCCAGTCGTCATTAACCAGGTCTATATAGTAATTGTCATTTATAGCCGCCACTCGAATGAAGACTTCATGCTGACATCCTTCGTAGGTAGCAAACGCATGGAGACTATGACAAACCTCTTTAACCTGATCCTGCCTGACTGGCTTCTTGTAGTTCAGAAAAAACCAATAACCAATCACTTGGTGAAAGTATTTGCTATCAATCGCCCAGGTTTCCTGAATGCCGCTACTGCTGCAGAACGTGGCATACGCCTTTCCTTCAGGATCAATAAACAGGGAACACTTTGCTCTAACCAGCTCCAGCAATCGGTCAATAATACTTGGCTTGCTATCCCCGGAATCCGACTGCATATGATCAGACAGAGGCTTCAAAGAATCTCTACTCATTCAGACAACCTCCGTTTACAATCAGGTCGTTAAAGTCTGTTCCTTCAACACCCTCCGGAAAGTTTGGCCAGATCACACTCCCCTTAACTTCCTTTGCTGCTTCCCGTGCCTTTAGCAAGCCAGTGTTCACTCGTGAGGTACGGTCGTTATCTGCGGCAAAAACCAGTTTCACATCAGGGTATTTTTTCTTTATTTCTCTGGCTGCTTTTTTCAAATTACCCGCGTTGAAGGCAATAACCATCGTCGTACCAGTGAACTGATGCAGCGTTGCTGCTGTGCTGTACCCTTCCGAAAAGTAGAGTGCTTCACCCACTTGACCGAGAAGATGAAAACAGCCTTCAATCCTGCCACCCTTTGCAAAATACTTCTGACCGTTCGGAGTGATGTATTGCAAGCTCCATAGCTTCCCATTTATATCCCTGAGGGGAATCAGCAAGGTGTCACCTAACTGCCTGATTCCAAAGGGGCGCACCAGTTTTTTCAGAAGGTAAGGATGCGTTTGTAGAGCGGGGCTAGCTTGCTCCCATTCACGAGCCACCTTTTCAGCCACCAGCTCATGCTGCTTTCTTTTTTCTATCTGAGCCTTTTCTTGGGCCTCTGCCACCTGCCTTTGTCTAAGTTTTCGTTGTTCTGCTGAAAGCCTGGACAGGCTTTGATCACATACAACGATTTTATGACCCGTTTTCCACGACCCACAAACCAGAACCGATCGGTCATAACAAACGTACCAACCGTTAAGAGAACCACGACTGTCACCTTCAATCCGATAGCGATGAATCTCACCATCATCCAATATCTGGACTGGCTTAGCAGGAGACAAGCCTGCTTTAACCATTTCTTGCAAATACTGTGAATTTAAGCTCATGAATTATCGCTCCCTTCACTCATTGGCCTGCAATATGGGTAAACAACCTCCATAACTTTTGCCACCCAATTAATACAGTCACCCGGTACCCGTAAGAGCAGTGCAGCCTTAACTTCTCTGTCGATAATATTCCCTGGGCAAAACAGCTCTTTGCATTCCAGAGTCTTCACTACAGTACATTTCAAAGCATCAAAAACCTCTTTAGATTTTGTTTCCAGAATGCTCATACCTTTTCCCTCTCATCAATCCGTTGTTGAGCCCAAATCATGATCTCAGACCATACCCAGCGAATGCCCCCACCAGGCAACGTTACCGGAGGTGGCAGGGTATTCTCGGCAAGCAACCGATAAAGAGTGGAGCGGCTGATTCCTAATGCATCTTCTACTACCTGACGACGAACCAATTTAATATCTCTCTGCATTGGTTCAGGAAACATTGCCTCTTGCTTCTCGTTGTCATTCTCTTTTTCAAGATCAGATGAATATATATTCACAAGCCAAAAATCCTTTTTTGTTTATTGGATACTCATGGGAATTTATCAACTCCCAAACACAGGCTAATAGTGAGTCAGCATTTAAGAAAAAAATACTCTCTACCTTTGTCTAGAACTTTTCCATACTCTGTAAATACATATATAAAACAGATAGTTATAAATAAAATTATCCATATTAAATTAACGATAAAGGATAGATAAAAAATCCAAAAAACCTGCCTGATAAAACGGGAAAAAAATTGCAATCATTCCTCAGTCATGTTCAATGAAAGGTATCAAGGGGCAATAAAGATAATTTTGAGGAAAAGTGTCAGGCGACCATGGTGCATGGCCAACCTATCTCATTTGAATCCAGAAATTGGGAAAGCACTAACGTCTAATCATATTTTTTACAATAGTATTTTTTCATTTCTTTTTCATTAAGAGCCAGCTTCCAAAGATTGGTAAAAGTTACTCGGTACTTGCTTTTAGTTTTTTTCCCAGCCGAAGCTTTCAAGTTTTTAAAGTCGAATTTACTGGCTGAAAAAACGCTTTCAATTACTTCCCACTTTTTTATATCTTTTCTTTTATCAACATCAAGTGATGTTATAAATACTGAAAAGGAAGTTTTAAGGTCAACCCACTCTACAGGCTTTCCTCCGTACCAAGCTTCCCTGAACTTCGTTAAAGTTAGTTTTCGATCGATGTATCTTCCTTTCAAAAGAGCCTCATATAAAAACTCGATAGTATGCTTATTCCAGCCAGGGACAGCCATAGGCCATTTTTTCAAAAGCTCTTTATCTGTTTCCTGACCTTCTATGTGGTACAGAACTTTATCATTTAAAGCCCGGTATCGATTGCACTTGCGAAGATAGCGTTTGCCAAACTGGTTAACGCTTTGTACCTCATCCCTGGCAATTCTCACCAGGTTATACTTAAACTCCGCTTGCTTATGAGTTGATGAGTTTTTATCTAAATTTCTGGTACGCTCGGCTAACTCATATAAGCGATCACACAGTGAAACCAGCTCAGCGACGGATTTTTCTAAGTTTTGGTCGTAATATGCCTGCTCACTATCAGTCAGGTTATCCAAAAAGATACTGTCATCATAGGCACTATCAAACTCTTCACACACCAGCTGCTCTGTACACATAAACTCCTGAAAACGAGTCTTTTCATAAATAATCATGGGAAGATTGTCATCATCAAGAAGCTTCTGAAACTTCGAGTTCAAACTGTCTTTGTGCGCCGTTGCGGCCTCTTTCCTCAGCCTTTCTAGCTCTTCGCTGGTTATAACATCCTCATCATATAGCTCATCGACCATGTTATCTGCCACTGTTCACTCCTTGAACTATTTATTATCAAACAATCCAAAAGAATACCGCCAAAACAATCCCGGCTGAACCAGATTTGATCCCACCAAGAATACTTTTTGGGAAGTAGGAGAGCTACTCAGACCAAACTCCCACGATATGATCATCAGAAGTCTGTTGATGCATGGCCAGCCACTCTGGAGGGCGCTCAGGATAATACTCGGGTGGGCAATCGACTGTTTTTTCTATATTCGCCTGAATGGCTCTATTAAATAGATCCAGATAAGCCTGCTTTAACTTGTCAAGCTTAGCCTGGTCACCAGCTTTCAAATGCTCGGGTAAATTGATCCCCTGGGAAAGCTCACCAAGCTCAAATACATTAAAAACAATCTTGCCCTGAAGTCTGCTTAAATCAACACCTTCCTCTTTAAGCCATTTCTGGTAGTAAAGCTGAAAAGTAACACTATCAGTGTAAAGGCACACGGTAACAGGCTCCGATCTGCACAGCACTTTTGCAATTAATGCAAAAAGCTCAGTTTTCGCAGCCAGAAATTGGCTACCTTTCCAGTTATCTTGATGTCGTATTAGATCAAGTTGCCAGCCAACAATACTGCTCATTTACTACCTGACCATCTATGCTCAAGAGTAAACTTACTGGGTAGCTGAACTTCATTGTAATCTTCAACTTTTTGTTCCCACTCGCTCATAGACATCACTGCAACATCAGCAGCAGTTCGCCTTTGCTCATGATCATTTGGTACCTCAAAGCCTCGATCGTACCTAATGCCACCTTTTGCAGTAAATAGCCCCCGAGCATGGATATAGCCTGTACCACCATCAGATATGGAATACCAATGCAACTCAAAATTTTCAGGCATAATATCGTTAACAAAAGCTTGCAGTGCAGGCTTTCGAACAGAATTCCAGTCAGATTTACCTTCATTTTCACAAAAAATATTGAAACGTACTTTGGACTTTCTACATCGCCTCATTAACTCAATTAGTGTATTCCTATATCCTGGCTTCGAAAGACAAATATAAGGATCTACAACGGTCACTTTTTCTGCGTACATCAACAGCAACTTTGATGCTTCTGCCAAACCAGAAGCAGAGCGATAGCTCTGAGACTCTGTATGAAAGTCAGGATCTTTCAAATCATAAATATTTGAGACCAAAGTGGGAGGCTCATTCAAAGAAGATTCTACCAATCTGTGAAAAGGACTTTTCTGATGACTAGCTTTAGCAGAATCAATCCAAACATCATGAGTAAAGTCCCTTGAAAAACTTACAACAGCCTTATCTTTCAGTGCTTTTAGATCATCCGAAATGCTATCAACTTTTTTATCACTAACACTCTTACTCAACTTCTCAGCAACAGTACCAAACCACCGTTTCGGAAAAGCAGAAATAACAGCTCCTTTATCATAACCAAACCGCCCTTCAAGTAGCCTGACATCTTTGATGTCTTCAATTTGGTCAGGATCTATTGCAAACTCCCTATGCAACATCAGAACAACTCTCCTCTTCTCTCTTTAAAGAACCCGTTTGGCCAAGGGGCATCGAACTCACCTTCATCTGTTGTGGCTATACCACGAAGGCGGGTTTCACCATTCACCTGCTCACAAAAAACTATTTGGACATCTTCTGGCCGACATTCAAGCTCTGGGCTTTCTACCACCTGCTCAGCTGTCTCACGCCTGCGACGCAACAACCTTAACATCAAGTGTTCACTGTGAGTTTCCATCAAAAACAGCTTCTGATAATGGTCTTTGATGCTCTCCAGCATCATATCAGCCAAAACCAGCTGCCATCTTGGATGGATATGCAGTTCCGGCTGTTCGCAGGAAAGAATAACGTCCTGTTCAAGACAAATACCAGCTACTACAGGAAATACCTGTGAAACCCCTACACCCAGCTCCGTAAGCTGATGACGTATACCCAAGTCCTGGTTATCAACATACACGAACCTGTGATCCACCTGTTCAGGCCGAGACTCCACAAATTGATAGGACGTGGCAAACTTGTCTTCGTCCAAAAATGGAGCATTGACCTTGTTTCTGAAAGTGCTTGAACCATTGACGAAAACGTCCCACGCACCTTTTCCATCGTACCATCGTGAATTTTCAGGCCCAGCCAAAATATGCATACTCGCATCTGGGATTACCCTCAATGGGCCTATGTGAAGCAATGTTCTCAATAATCTAGAAAACTCTTTAAGTGGAGCCAGCGTGGATTGCGACAGTGCAGCTTCACAGAATGTTTTTGCAGCCAGAGGACTCTCTTCATACAAACTCTCCCAGTCCCAGGGAGCTGCTGACAAATCGAGACGCTTGTATATATTGGGCAGGGCATGATGCTGCTTGCTCAGCCCTATTGAGCTTGTGTTGAAGTCGGTTTGTAGTATGGCTTCTAAAGGCTCTGGCATTTCAAGGTGTTCAAGCAACTTAAAATGAGTGATTGAGCTTTCTGGTGCACTACTTTTCTTTTCGATCCTGAAAAAGAGCTCCCCGTTTCCATAACACTCATACTGACGAATATAGGGTCTGTTAATCAAAGGGTCCCAAGCTATTTGGAGCTGAAATCCCCAACTGTCTGAGCCATAGTCAGGATAGTACCCGAGTTTCTCGTCCAGTAATGCCTGCTCTGTTTCCGACAAATAGTCATCAAGCAAACGGTCATGATTTCTCATATCCAAGTTTGCCCCCAGAGTAATGACACCATCATGATTCTTGCCATTCACCAGGTTTCTGAAACCACCCAGCCAAACCCTGTTTCCTGAGAGCTGACTGTATTCTGCCCCAGGGTTCCCGCTCATCAAAATCTCGTACAGATACAACAGACCGTGCAGAATAGAGCTCTTCCCAGTGCTGTTGGCACCAAATAGAAGGGTAATAGGAGCTAGAGGAATTGTGGCTGTGTCTTTTATCCCTTTAAAGCCACCCAGGGTTAAGGATTTTATTCTCAAAATATTGCCCCATAGAGGATTGCTGCTTGCCTAATTTCAGCAGATCACCAGGCAAGGTAGTCAAAAGTTCTGGGCTAATACTAACACAAGAGGCTTCGACAACTTCCCACCACTTACCCCACGGAACCCAACTCACCCAAACAGGCTTATACCTCGGCGGAATAGTGGTTGAATAAAGGTGACACTTATACCTTGGATAAATGTCACCTTTATCCTGGCTCCCGGTTTGCAGCTGGGAGCCGAGTTCTCAGAGTTCTCCGGCGAAGGCTTTTTGGCTGAGAGCGTTGAAGAGGTCATCACTCTGCTGAGCCACATCAGAAAATTTAAGACGAAACTCATGAATTCTTTTGAATGATTTTGCAAACTCTAGCTGACTATCTAACGGTGGCAAAATGAAGCAGACAGTTTCGAGCTTACCCTTACTGACCATTCCTTTCATCGCATTGGTTGATGCTTCCTGGATTTTCTTTTTACCAAACAATGCTAGCGCATAGATAAATTCAGTTACTGCTAACCCTGTAACTGGTGTTAATGCGTTAATTTGCTGATTAAACGCTACATCTCTATCCGCTATTGCAGCATTTCCTACACATGAAGGGCTACCTGCAATGCAAGTAATGAGGACTGATCCTTCTTTCGCAATGCGACCAACTTCAGCACCTTGAGAAGATAGATGCTCAGTGGCACAAGTTAGATAGTGTGAGGGAGTATTAATATTATCAGACTTAATCCACTCAACATCTTTGCCATAGAACTCAGGTATTTTTCGACTAGGGGTATTACCTGTAGTTACCTGTGCAAAATCTTTGACCTGCTTCACCTCCCACCCCTTGGGATTCGTCACCGGATCACCAAACATGTCCAGGAAGACACTGCGGAGGAATTCGTCGGCCAGGCCGATGGCCTGCTGGCGTTTCTGGCGAAGCTGGTCGGCTTTATCCAGAATGGCAGCGATGCGCTTTTGCTCGGGCAATGGGGGGAATGGGATTTCCAGCTCAGCAAGTTTTTTCTTATTTAGCGTTGCGCCCATCACTGCTCGGTCTGTCTTCAACAATACATCAAGCTGACTAAGAGCATAAATCAGATAGTTAGGATCAAGCTCATCTGAATCTTTAATCGGTAGTGCTGCAATTGCTTCATTAGTATAGAGATCACGTTGCGCTATACCGACCTTCCCAATAGATAGCTTAAAGCTAAATAGAACTGTTCCTTGCTTTACAAGCTTTATGCCAGATTCTTTAACACCTAGCTCTGTGATCTCTTCTTTTGTCCATGAAATAAACTTGCCTTGCGACATGTCAGCAATTGATAACCAAGGGTGTCCAGTTCCCCAATACTGGGGACTTTTTCTAGCTGGAGTTTTACCTATGTTGATTTCACATAGGTTTGAAAGCTTTACGAGAGGCCAATTCACAACATCCCCTCCAACTCACCCAGCTCCTTCTGAATTTCTGCTTCCAGCGCCTTCAAACGCCCCAGAATTTCCTTCGGAGGGTCGTACGCCTCTTCCTCGTACACGACTTCTTTATAGCGGTTAATGGACAGGTCGTATACATTGGCTTTCAGGTCGGCTTTGGGTACGACAAAGGCTTTTTGAGTGCGGTCTTCCCACTCCAATGGAATGTCAATGCCGTTTAGCAGATCCTTCAGCTTATGTCCTGTAAACTCATCCACTGGTAACTGTTTACTCTTTCGGTATTCTTTCCAGCTGGCGATCAGATGGGGAATGTCGTTTTTATCCACAGGGTTGCGCTTGTCATCCAGACTAAAACCGTCGTGTTCCAGATCGTAGAACCAAACGTTGTCGGTTTCGCCGCCCTTGGTGAAAATAAGAATGGCAGTAGCCACACCTGCATAGGGTTTAAACACGCCAGAAGGCAGATTAATCACCGCTTCCAGCTGGTTATCTTCTACCAATGTTTTTCGCAGGCTCTGGTGGGCCTTGCTGGAGCCGAACAGTACACCCTGTGGAACAACCGTGGCGCTGCGACCACCTATTTTCAGCATTTGCAGAATGCGAGCGACAAACAGCAACTCGGTCTTTTTGGTTTTGACCACTTTCAGAATATCGGGGTCAATGTCTTCTTCGTCCAGGGTGCCGGTAAAGGGCGGGTTAGCCAGAATCAGGTGGAAGCCATTGTGAGACGCATCCGGGTATTTATCGCTGAAGCTCTGGCTCATGGTGTCCTGATAGTGAATATCCGGCTCATCCACGCCGTGCATAATCAGGTTCATAGCAGCGATGCGCAGCATGGTGGAGTCGAAATCGTAACCGTGGAACATGTCTGTGTCCACATGGTTGCGGTATTCGCTCAGCAAGTCCCCAGAAAAAATCTTTTGCTGCTCCAGCTCGCCCTTTTCGTTGGTCACCGTTTGGGTGTGAATGCTGTCCAGGGAGCTGTATTTTTCTAACAGGTATTCATAGGTGGTAGATAGAAAACCACCCGTCCCACAGGCCGGATCACAGATACGCTCTGCCCTGGCCGGATTGGGCTCCATCATTTCCACCATGGCCCGGATAATATGCCTCGGGGTTCGGAACTGGCCGTTAATACCAGCCGTGGTCAGTTTACTCAGCAGATATTCGTATAGGTCACCCTTGGTATCACCCTGATCCAGAGGCAGATTCTTGATCATCTCTACGGCTTTCACCAGCAGGTTGGGCTTCACAATTTCCAGCCGGGCGTCTTTCATAAACTCGCCCAGGAGAGAACCTTCGTCGCTTAAACTTCTAAAGTGCCGGAAGACTTCATCCCGCACCAGTTCCATCATTTCGTCAGCGCCCAGATTGTAATAATGGCTGAACCGGCATTCCTGTTGGTGAGGTTGAAAACGAGGAGTGAAATCGACACCGGCCAACGCCTTTTTCTGCTCATCTTTGCTCTCCATGGTGTCGAGCATGCGGGAATACATCAGGTAGGTGATCTGCTCAATCACGGTGAGCGGATTGGTAATACCACCGACCCAGAACTCTTCCCAGAGCTTGTCGATTTTGCTTTTCAGTTCGCCTGTGATCATGGAACGCTGCTTTTGAATAAAAAAATATTGTTGAACATTATACGCTTCTTGCTGCTTTACCATAGCTTACAGAGGTGGAGGTTTACCCTTAACCTGAGACTGGTATGATGGTTTTGCTTGTTTTGACACCTATTGCTATGGATGTGTCACCTCATAAAACCAGCGCATAAAAACAAGGATGAACAAGAACAATGAGCAGTGCCGACAGTCATATTCCGGCTAAGACCAAGCTAGAACATGCCCTCCAGCGGTATGAAGAGCGCATACGCCAATCCGGAAAAAATCCTACTGATAAGCAGCAACTCCACCTTGAGCGAGAGCGCATGCATATTGAGTCGCTTGCAGATCTGACTCAAAAGCTTGAGGACTATTACAAGATTGTTGATGAGCCACAGTACAACCTGCTGAAAAATGACGAACATCTGAGCGAACGCTTAGGTAAAAATATGCGGGCGACAGGACGGCCAAAACCCACTGAACGTTACGATGCCCATGCTATTGTTTCTGGTGGTCACGCAAAAGCAGCCGCAGCCCGAATCACACTGGCAATGGTCAGGGTGGGGCTGGATGACCCCGTGAACGGCGCCTGGCTGCCAAGAGCTGGAAATGATGCGAAGCGTTCAAATTGTTGGGCTACTCCTGGTGCTGCTCCTCATAGCCGAACCCATAGAAACAGTTATTACGACTGGATTACCAACGAGCTCAGACCCTTCAAAAACGTCAAACAACAGAAAGCGCTAAAGGATAAACTCAGATCCATTGGCACCAAGCTGGAAACGGGCAAAGAAATCCCTGAACATATAAAAGAAGAGATGCGCTATGCAGATTTACAAAGTAGTTAGTGATCCCAGGTATGGCGTTTTATTCCCTGACCTGATTGCTATAGGCCAACAGCTTGATGATCCCTCTGAATTTATGGAGGCTATCTCTTCCGCTAAATCTCTTCAGTCAAGCTGGATCAATCTGGAAGGGACACTGGACGACCCTGACAAACCTGGTGATCTTTGCCGGACACAGATCAACCATCTGACTCTGTCCTCCAAGGCGAAGGAGCAACTTCAATCAGTTGTTTCTGATTCTGGCGAGTTACTGCCTTTTTCCTTTGAGGGAGACTCATGGTATCTGCTGAATGTCCTCAACAGTATTCCAGCCAAAGAGAATGAGAGCCGTATCAATCAATACAGTGCAGTAGAAGCTATTGCTTTTAGTGCCAAAGACTTGGAGAACCAGATGCTCTGGACATCCTCTTTCGGTTATGACGGCGACATATATTGCTCAGACAAGTTTATCGAAGTCGTCGAGAAAGCAGGCTTGACCGGGCTGGGTTTTGAAAAAATATACCCGCTTTCCAGTCAATAGAAAACACTCTCCGGCGTAAGGCCGGAGAGCTCATCTCTTTATGCTGACTCACCCATATTCACCGCAAAGCCATCCACAATTTCCTTGATGGCCATCACCTGGGTCATATCACTGAAGACACCGGTAATGCCTTCCCCATGAATGCGGGTGAAGGGCTGTTCAAAGAGCTGCTTCATTTCCACGGTGCCGTAATCGCGGATATGGTTTTTCAACATGTCCAGAAAGCGGATCTGCTGACTGTTGAGGTTATACTGAGCAGCAAAACCGGCGAATTTATCCGCTACGGCACTGCTTTCCATACCGATCAGGGTGCGCAGAATCTGATCCAGCCCGGCAGAGGCTTCAGGATAGAACTCTTTCAGCGTCCGGATGTCCACATTGGGGTTTTGTATCAGTACCAGCTTGGCCAGTTCGTCCAGCTCTTTCTCATCCACCGACTCGCCATTGCGGATTTTCAGCAGTACTGGATGAGTAGTGAATAGTGGTTCCAGCACACCCTGCACTTGCTGACGGTAAAGTTTAAGGTCTATAGACTTAATCTTGCTTTCCCGCTGACCTGTCTCGTAGAGTGCCTGATCCTCTTTGACATCCAGGTAGAGCGGTTCAGAAGGAGGAGGTGTCACTTCGCCCTCCATTAAGTACATAATGCCCCGCAGGCGAGTTCTCACATGCTCCAGCTCGGCAAAACTGGCATTTTGCCACCAGTCTGCATCACGGGCCTGATTAATGATGTCGCCCTGTTGCTGAACCTGAGCCAGATGAGGCGGCAACATATCCAGCTTTTTGACGACAGTAGCCCAAGGTTTCATCAGGTGATCTTTATTGGTGTACAGCGCTGTCTGAGCTTCGATGATATCCATATCAAAACGCAGGGCATTACCCTGGCCCCGAACATCCAGCCATTGCATTAAGGGACCCATTTCATCCAACAGTTGCTGCTGGGTTTGTGGCGCAAATTGCTCCAGGACCTTCTGGTTTCTGAGCCGGTCACGGGTCTGCCACTTTTCCTGCACGGCAATGGAGCTTTCATCCAACCCTTCAATTTGATCGTGCAGTTGTTTGGCGACGATTTTCAGGCTGCCCTGTTCAAACTTTTTCTGGGCGGCCTTGCCCAGCTCTACCCAGGCTTCAAGGCGTTTCTGAGCCAGCGGTTTACTGTTACTGGGCTCACTTTCTGGCGGTTCCTGCTCAAAATACTCAAAGTTGCCCCAGTGGTCGTATATCCGGAATTTTTCCTTGTGCTGGCCTTCGCCAAACAGGTTAGGGCAGAGACGGGTGCCTCGGCCAATCATCTGCCAGAACTTCACTTTCGATTTAATGGGTTTGGCAAACACCAGGTTCACCACTTCCGGCACATCGATACCGGTATCCAGCATATCGACCGAGATGGCAATGGTCAGCTCTTCATTGGTTGAATGATCTCCGCCTTTAAAGTCATCAATCAACTGTTCTGCCCTGGGATTGTAGTTATCAATCACCTGACAGAACTTACCGGCGAACTGAGGATACATTTCGTCAAAAACACTCTGCAGCAGCACGGCATGTTTGTGACTGCGAGCAAATATAATACTTTTGCCGGGTAACTGGTCATCTTTGTCACGCAGACCATTTTCCATCAGGTTTCGGATAATGGCCCGGTTGGTATCCCGGTTGAAAATAGCCTTATCCACCGCTTTGGCTTCAAATTCCAGCGTATTAGGATCGATGCCCTGCGCTTCCAGTTCAGCAATCTGATCATCACTCAGCTTGTCCTGCTTAATGCCTTCACGCAGAAACTGAGTCGTATGGGTAACAATTTCGTAGGGTGTCAGATAGGAATCTGCAATAGCGGCTTCCAATGAGTATTCAAAGGTAGGAATTCTCCCTTCACAGCCAAACAGCCCGTAGGTAGTGTGACCAATCATATCCACTGGCGTTGCGGTCAGACCCACCTGCAGGGCGTCAAAATATTTGAACAGATCACCGTATACGTTGTAGATGGAGCGGTGAGATTCGTCAGCAATGATCAGATCAAAGTAGCCCACATCGTACTGATCCATGATGTTCATCATGCCCGGATAGGTGGAGATATAAATCCGAGAGTTGTCCTGATATTTCTTGTCCGTCCTGCCCACCACAAAGATCGGGTCATTCACAAACTCATTAAAGGCATTTCTGGCCTGCTTGCGGAGCTCTTTTCGGTCACAGAGAAACAGCACTCTCTTCGCCCAGCGGGCATCCAACAGCTTTTTGGTCAGCGCAATAGCAACCCGGGTTTTACCGGTTCCGGTGGCCTGAACGATCAAAGCCTTGCGATGCCGGTCGGAAAATCGCTCACTCACCCGGCTGATACTTTCCATCTGATAAAGACGACCGGCAATATCGGTATCCACAGGCACCGATTCCAGGGGACGACAACTGTTTCTCTGTTGAATCAGATACTGAAGGCTGTCCGGACTGTAAAAACCAAATAGCTTGCGGGGAGGGTAGTTGCGAGCCGGGTGATCATCCCAGATAAAAATATCATTGCCATTGGTATAGAAAATAACCGGACGCTGCCCCGTCTCTTTTTCCAACCAGTTAGCGTAGAGTTGGGCCTGCTTACGACCCTTTTCAGCATCTACCTTGGTGCGTTTGGCTTCTACAACACCAATGGGTAAGCCCTTCTCGTCCCAAAGCACATAATCGGCATAACCATCACCGGATGGGGTAGGTTGCTCCTTAACCGGATGCTCCTGGGTGACCTGCATCGTATCCTGCACGCCTTCAGCCACATTCCAGCCAGCCGCCATAAGGCGCGTATCAATCAGGCGACGACGAGTTTCCGCCTCATCCATATCCAGAACACTGGCTGCCTGCTCTCCCTGCTTGCGACTTTGCTCCAGCCTGGCTTCCAGCTCGTCGGCTTTTTCTTTAGCGAACTGCAGATCACGCAGAATCGATATTTCGCGCTGCTGAGCTTCTTCCAGATCGGTTTTAGCCTGCTCTAACTGTTCCTGCTTTTTCTGCAGTTCCTTTGGGCTGATATCAGAAGAGGCTTTATCAGAGATGGGTGGATTAGGTAACTGAAATTTTGCAAAGTCGTCAGCATGGCCACCGGCGTATTTCAAATACATCCAGGCCCCCATAATGTGGGCTTCTTTCAGCAACCACTGGGCGTCTTTGGCTTTAATGGGGTCACCATGAGCAGCTCGATTGCCATGAATGCGAAGGGCATCCATCTTCATGGTAATAGGCTTGGGAATGATACTTTGAAAAGTGTCGTCCGCGATCAAGTCAAAAACACTGGAGCGGTATCCCTGTTGGAGACGTTCATGCCGGTATAGCCAGCGAACGATCAACTCCAGATAATTACGCAGTTTAACCAGACTGCTCTCAGGGTCAGTATGAACATACTGTTCAGCCTGAGCGCCAAGGTTTGCCAATTCCGGCCACTTGGAACGAAGCATTTCAAAGTTAACTGACGTCATGGGGCAAACATCCTGTTAAGGGATTCTCGATGCCCGTTATTATTCTACTTTTGTCGCTTTTTAATCAAGACAGTGGTTCTGCCAGCTAATATTCTCGAATATCTCGATAAATCTTCCTTCCTGTAAGCAAACGACTCAACTCTTTTTCATAGAGCCGAATAGCTGCACGCTTGGCGGGTAAGTGATGATGGCGGTCATAGTGCTTTTTAACAATGCCGGTTTGGCCATGTGACTGGAGCAGGTTACTGTCTTCTGGCCTTACCCCTGCATCGGTCAGTAGATAGTTGGCCGTTCTTCTGATATCTCTTGCAGTAAACTTTTCAGGCTCTGGTAGCCCTGCCCGCCTGGATTTTTCAACTCTATCCTCATGCCAACGGATAAAAACATTCTTTAGAGTATCCAGTCGTATTTCTTTGTCCGGACTACTGTAGAAAGGTCCTGGTAAGTCGCCATTATGAGCCTGTAACACTCTTAATATTCTTATCTGTCGCGCAGTAAGAGGTATAACATGTTTTCGAACGCCTCCTTTTCCTTTTCTCTCAACCAGTGAAACGCACCGCCGCTTGAAGTCATAGTCTTTCCATAGAGTACGAATCAATGCCTGGGGTCTTTGGCCAGCTGTAGCTACCATCATTTTTACCAATGAGGACAGTACAATGCCAACCTTGTACGTTTTATGGACATTAAGATAAAGCTCCTGCAACTCATCATCGGATAAAATACGATCAATCGCATTCTCGGCAGAGGTATCTTTTCTCGTCAAAGAGACAGGATTACCTGTGAGATAATATCTCTTGTATCCACGCCTGGTCGGGTCATAATCTGCATGAGCCCCGTAAACGAAGGCTGCATGAAGTGAAGCACGCACCCGATTCATTTGAACATTGGCCCCTCTATCAGCAAGAGGAGCAAGAATATCTACGATGTCATCCGGTGTAATATCTTTTGCTCGCTTCTCCAGTAAATGGGGCAACGGCTTGGTGATATTGGTCTGAAAAGAACGCCAGGTTTCATTCACACTGACCTTTCCATCAATACGCATCTGATCAATGTAGCTATTCAATAAGTCGCCTAAAGTGCCTCTGCTGGCTTCTTCTTCAGCTTTCCTGATGGCTTCTTTCTGCTCAGCGGCCAGCTTTTCAGACTGTAACTGCAGGTACTCTTTGAGGTCCCTGGGCGCGATAGAGCGCTTCAACCTGGCCCACTCATGGGCTTTTTCCCTGCAGTCTAATAAGGAGAAACCTCCAGTACTTCTTTTCTCCCTATAGCGACCAATCAAAATTAGCGTTGGATTATTGCCTTTGTAATAACGGTAATAGCTTTGAACTACCCCAGTAGCTCGCCAAAACAGCAAGGCACCATTGCCTCGTCCGAGCGATTCTGTAACGGTTTTGCCTTCTGTCAGACTTCTGATTTCTGCATCAGTAAGCACGGTTGTTCTTTTTTGAGGAGAAGCCAGCATCAACTATTTTTCTCAAAAAACTTGCATTGCTAGCACTATAGGTTTCTATCGAGATTTTGTGAAACAGTTCATGTATGAATTAAACAAAAAGATACTGTTAACCCTTTATATATAAAGGCTTGCAGGCACGTTTTGGGCATATTTGAAACAGTACGATATTACTAAAAGGTGCCTCTTGTAATCAGTGGGTCCCGAGTTCGACTCTTGGTGCCGGCACCAAATTTTCTCTTAGTTTTCAGTAACTTAGAGTAGGTGTGAGACAAACACTTGATGATTTGTCGCAGTCGTTTAGTAAGGTCAATGACAAGACCAATGACAAGATCACACCTAGACACAAAAACCCGGTTTCAGTAATGACAACCGGGTTTTTTGTGTCTAGCTCAGAAGCACTATACCCTCGACGTAAATCTCCATCTTGTCATTGATGAAAACGACGATGACAAGACGCCATACTGTCAATGACAAGACAAAATGACAACATACGGATGTGCGATCAGGAAAGCTTGATGAAATTCAGGATCGGAGACGACATTGCAGTAGCAGCAACACCAGGTACACCTGAACCATCCAAGTGGACAATCTGGTTATAACAAAGCTGCAAGTGACCATCAGATGAAAGATGGAGGTAAAGCCAGGTAGTATCAACATAACTATCTGGAACCGCTGGTCCCGGAAAGTTAATCAAACCACCTGCCAGCTTCCTGTGGTAAACAGGGATGCAATCCCCTGGAGCCATAGAGATATTGGAACAGTTCTGACCTTTCCATTCTTGGTTCTGACAAAAGTAATCCGGTGGGGGGAAAGCTGTGACCGCCTCAAACCTTCTGCTTCACTCCATCTCGCTCCGGTGGCAAGACATATCCGAATCATCAGACCTACGTCCTGCTTAACCCAGTAAGAATCAAGAACTCTTATGTTTCTTCTCAAGCAGGTGATTAATCAGCTCAGTTCGAAAGTTAATAACACTATCTGGTTGAGTAAGTAGCAAATAACTACAGTCGTCTTTTGGCTGCTGGATAACTGATGAATAATCACTCAATTGCTGACATTGCTCATCAGGAGAGCGCTCTGCCCAAAAACCATCAGTAGCCATTATTAGAACAGAACCTTTTGACCACTGGTGTTCTTGGTATTCAGGCTGCATATAGTGCCTGCTGTTAAATGTTCTGGTCAGGCTATGCCTTCCTGCATGTTTACGCAGCTGATCTTCTGATTCAGAATTAATGGCATTGGCCAAACTGTGTATAGAGGTTTTCCAGTCAATACGCTCTGGTGAGATTATTGGAGCAAAACCTAAACGGCAGTCCCCTGTATGAAGTGTTTGAACAAGGTTATTTACCTGCACTCTGGCAATCAGATAACTAGCAGCAGCTACAGGATAGAGTCGTCTTAACTCAACCTGCCACTCTGGTAATCTGGATAGCAAGTCTTCAATAGGATCAGAACTGGTCTGCTTGAATGTATTTATAACTTTTGAACACAGAACTGAAGCCATTAAACCGCTCTGGATTTTAGAAGTAGCACCATCGGCAATTATATACAGTGCTTCATTCTGCTTTCTGGCGTAGGCAAATGCATCCCTGTTATCCGGGGTTTTCTGCCCTTTGGCTGAGCGCCATTGGGAGATAAGGGTCACGAGCTTCCAGACTCCTTCAACTGACAAGCAGTTTCCAGCCGCTCGAAGATGATTTCTTCACGCTGCTGATCACCTCTAGCAGTACTCTGAACAGCGTATTCAAAATCGTCGAGCTCCAGTAACTTTGAAATCTCTGCTGCAACAAATGCCTGAAGTTCTCCAGGAGCATCAGAAAGCTCTTCAACCAGGGATTCCCTGCCATCAAACAGGTTTAACAGGTCTTCAAGATCACGGTGAAATGCATCGTTCTTACCTCGCCCCAGCCAGGCATCCAGCTTGGTAGCAATAAAATAAGGAGGCGTCAGTAGTCGAATATTCAGATCATCAGTGACCTGAACGGATTGAGCCGTTTTTAAAGCTTCTGCATACCAACGATTACTGAAACCTAACACTGAAGCGTCATCAGGCATAATATCAACCTGCAGTTCACCCAGACGCATTCGGCAAATAACGTCGTCTTCCATGGATTCGCTGAAACCTTTCTCCTTCAACAGCTCTTTCAGCTGGTGCCATTGGCCATACCCCATCACGTTCACAATGAGATCTACGTCATCCGTCGCTCGAACACTTTCACGGGTAAAATCGTCAGTCAGCAATAGTCCTGTTGTACAACCACCCACAAAAGCAACATCAGGTAGAAGATCATCTCCCAAAGCTCTGGCTACGGTTTCAATCATGGACAACAGCTGGTTGTAAGTTCCACTCATTAAGTTTGTAACCTTTCTTTGAGTAGCTGTATTGCAACCTGAGATTCTCTGGGATTTCCTAGACGAATAGCGTCTACAAGAGCCAATAGATCATAAAGACAATGATCTTGCTTTACGGCTTCAGGCACACTTTTAAAGAGAGGGTCTATTTTCATACCCATGGTATCAGCATGAGCATCAGGCCATACCGGTCTGTATTCACCTGCAGACATCAGTTTGCCTGCCAGGCCGGGCGCCGCAAAAGCAGTAGGTATTCCCCTTACCAGATCACCAGCTTTGGCGGGGAAAACATACTTCAGGCCATTTGGAATAAATTCCAACAGTGCCCGGACATTAGCTTTTGGCAGCTTGCTCTTTCTATCATGTTTCATCAGTCCTGCTGCAGCGCTGCGGGACAGAGAGTTACTGACCTCTGACTTACCCACACCTGTACTGGCTGACAAAGCTCGTACTGAGTAGTTCTCTTGGGATGCTTCGCATTGCTGCAAGCAGACCAGTTTAAGAAGTATCAGAATATCCTGACCTTTCATGGCTTCCCTCCTCCTATCAATATTGTCCACTGTCCATGGACAATGGACAGATTAGACAATATATCCATGAAAAGCCAATTAAGTAGTCTGTAGCCCTTGGATTAGAGCAACCCCTCAGTTCTGCAAGTGACTGTGGCCCCGGCAAGCTTTCTGTTCATTTTCCTGAGCAATAGGCAAAGGAGATAGGCTGAAATTGTTTCACAGGCTCTCCTGAAATGTATAAAAATCGCTATTTTCTATACAGGTCATCTGGATATGTATAGAAAACCCATATTTCCTATACATATTTAAAATTCAAGAAGGCTCTTGCTGTTCCCAGGCTTAAAAAAGAATGCATACTACTCCAGAATACTTTTGTATAACGCTCGGTTTACCCACAACACTTTTTAAACTTCTTGCCGCTGCCACAGGGGCACGGGTCATTTCGCCCCACTTTGGGAGCATCTCTTACGATGGTTCCTTGATTCTCTGCACGACTGAAAAAGCTTTCAATGTCATCAGCTACATCTTCCGGGGATGCAAAAAACTCGCTGAGATCAATATCATCCAACTCTTCACCGACTCCCTCTTCAGTAAAGCAGTCCCAATTCTCCAGCTCGGCAATGGTGTCGGTAATATAATCCTGGTGAAAGGAGAGTGAAAATTCATCCACTTCTCCTTCTTCGAAAATATCTTCCACTTCCTTGAGGGTGATGTATGTCTCCATATCGGGCCACTGCTGATAGCAGCTTCGGATACTGTCTATCAGATCCGAAAACATCATCATCTCGCTGATGTCAGCGAGACTGATTCGGAGATAACCTCCCTCGTATTGCAGCTCTCCACTCAGCATTCGACGACAATAATCATGTAACTGACTTTTATCCCACTGCCCACGGCAGACCAGAGTCAGCAGAGAATAAAAAGCATGTGAGCGGGCGTACTGGTTTGCCTCAGGATTTTCTGCGAGCTGCTGAATAGGCATGACATCGCCATTGCAGACAGACGCCAGAATTCGGCTCAGTCCTTCTTCGCCGATGATCCACTCAATTTCCTCATCCAGTTGATTCAACAGTTTAATGAGGGGCTTATAAGCTCGGGTTTCCCGGAACTGCGCCAGAAGAAAAATCGCAAACAAAAGCAGATCAATCTGGTCGTTATCTATCGCTCCTTGGGGATCAGCAGCCACCGTTTCCAGATAATCCAATAGTAGAGGCGTCGCAGCCTCCTGCTGATCAATCACCGTTTGCAAAGCTTCTCTGGGAAAGACGCCTTCCTTATGGTGAGACAGAGTCTCAATAGCTTGCTGAAGATCGGTCATACGACTCTTGCCTTTGTATTGATAACGGCTTTGCGCTTGAGTTGCCCTAGTTTACTGATAACTAGCACTTTTCTCTCCCAGAAAGTTTGTCTAACAGACTGTTGGAGAATTGGCTTTTTTCTTATGTTCTCTTTTACACAGTTCCCGACCCTAAGTGATGAATCAGCACACTGCCAGACCCGAGATACTCGATGGTATTTCGAGCATAGGCTAATCGAAGCTCTCTCTTTCAGCTTGCTCAGTAGTACCAGATTGTGGCCCATAGTAATTGGGCAACAGCCTATTGCCCAAATTCTGGGTCGGGCCATGCTTCGGCAAACTGCTGCATATATTTCAGATTTCTGTAAGAAAAATCTTTCAAATCTGGAAAAGACACTTCAAGATCATGAGCCAGAATAAGAGTCATATAATCCTAGCTACTCTTTAGCAAGCTGCTGGGCAAGCACTTTGCCCGGTGCTCGGATATTCGCTATCTCTTTCCTAAAAGCCTGTTTCAGGCTTCAACATTTTCCAACTCCATGTTGATAAACAAAAGCAAAACAAACTCGGTCACGTCGTCGAAATAACTGATACCGTCGCCAGGATTTACATCACTGAAGCTCCAGAGTTTATGGACGATGTGGTGGGTCATGAAAGAAGTCCGAGAAAAGGGGAAAAGTTATTGATATGGGGTAAGGTCGTTGCTATCTCGCGTCATCAGATCGAGCAACTTACGATGAACAAACAGCTTTTCCTTTCCGGACTGAATTTCGTAGAGAACACCAATCGCACAGAGCTGCTTAAGATAGATTGAAGCCGTTTGCCTCTTGGCAATGTTGCGCTCTGTCAGGTTGCTGATACGGCTATAAGGCTGCTCAAAAATAATTTGGATCAGTTCATGACTGTACAGTTTAGGTACCTGCTTCTGAATCCACTGGGCTGTCAGCTCCATCAGTTCACGAATGCCGGCTATTTTATCGCGGGTCCAGCAGGAGGTACTTTCTACAGCCTCCAGCATATATAAAATCCAGGGTTCCCAGGCACTTTCCTGAGTCACCCGATTAAGCAGTTGATAATACTGCGCCTTGTTTCGGACAATGTAGTGACTCAGATAAAGAATCGGTAGAGTCAGCAGACCCTTCTCCAACAAGTAGAGAACATTCAGTATCCTGCCTGTTCGACCATTGCCGTCTGTAAAAGGGTGAATGGCTTCAAACTGATAGTGGGTCACCGCCATTTTTACCAATGGATCAGTGTCGTCTTCAACGTGAACATATTGTTCCCAGTTTGCCAGCAAGTCACGAATCACTGTTTCGCCTACCGGAGGAGTATAGATAATATTGCCCGTCAGGTCGTTAGCCAGTGCAGTGCCAGGCACTTTTCGAATGTCCATGTCGCAGCCTTTAATTGTGCTGCATACAGCCACTGCCATATTGGTGGTGATAGGTCTTTGAGCCAGTTGCTGCACACCGGAAAACAATGCGGTGCGATATCTCAGTGCTTCTTTAGTGGCAGGATCTGCATGGCTGTCTTCTTCGGCGTACTGAAACAGTTTATCAGTGGTTGTTACAATATTTTCTATTTCAGAGCTGTCTTTCGCTTCCAGCAAAGGCAACATATTGATCAGAAGCTCCTGATTGGGCAACAACTCCCCAGCCTGCTTGAGTTCTGCCAGGGCCGCTCTGGCTCGAATACAGGCTTTAAGAACAGGGACTGTTTCCAGATTTTGCCCGGCAGGCAAGAGTGGAAGCTCGTTGTAAGGCTGATCAGGCTGCCATTTCATGCTTATAAACCGATAAAAAATCGACACGTTATCAGCTTATGTCGATAGTATCGACATGTAAAGAAAACGTGTTTAAAAAACACAATTTAATCGACACGTTTTTCGATTATGTCGATGCTATAAACATGAGTCCTTAATGTGTCGATATTTTTTGGAAATATCGACACATAATAGATCAGGGCTTCTCTTAGGATTTGTCTCAAAATAATTTCCCGATTTACACATGGACGCCGTTCACCCTGAAGCTTGTCGAAGGGTGTTGGTTTCGACTTATCCGTTGACATACAAATCATGAATCTTTATTTTAATTAAACACTGTTCAATTAAAATAAAGATTCATGGCCAGAAGATACGATCACTCAAGGGAAGAAATACAACAGCTGACGCTGGAGAAGGTCGGCGAGATTCTTGAGACCGAATCGGTTCATTCACTTTCCCTTAGAAAGATCGCCAAAATGGTGGGTTATMCCCCTGCCACTCTGATCAATATTTTTGGGAATTACTCCGGATTATTACTGGCCATTAATGCTGAAAGTCTGGATGTGCTTCATGAGTTGTCTGTGAAAGCTTTGGAGTCTGAGACTCGATCTTTGGAAAAGCTTCATGCCCTTGCCAATGTTTATCTTTCCTATGCCTGTGAGCATACCCATCGCTGGCAGCTGATCTTTGAACACCGCATGCCCGAAGGAGAAGAGATTCCTCACTGGCATCAACAGCGTATCGATTTGATGTTCAGTTTGCTGGATGACTGCCTAAAGTCGATTGCGCCTGAAAAAAGCAGTGCAGAGCGGGAGACAGCCACTCGAGTCCTTTGGGCGGGTGTGCACGGTATTTGCCTGCTGGCTACAGAAGACAAACTCTTTTCCAAAGCTCATGCGTCTGGAGAAATGTTGATCCAGTCGTTGATTGATAACTACTTGAATAGCTGGTGTTAGGAACGTCACCGGTAAGAATAACAATAAAACAGCCATGAACTTTTCATCCCTCTAAAAAGAAAAAGATTCATGGAAAAAAGTCAGGGAGTGTCACTATGTCGGATACCCGTCAATTCAGTCTTTTGGGAAAAAGACGATTTCTGCCGTTTTTTGGTACTCAGTTTCTGGGAGCCTTCAATGACAATGTTTACAAGAACTGTCTGATGCTGATGGTAGTGTTTGCAGGGGCTTCTGTTTTGCCAGCCAGTGCAGACACTATGGTCAATCTGGCAGCAGGGCTGTTCATTCTGCCCTTCTTCCTCTTCTCAGGTACTGCCGGTCAGATTGCTGACAAGTATGAAAAGTCCGAGATTATTCGCAAGATCAAACTGGTTGAAATAGCGATTATGGCTGTAGCAGCCTTCGCCATTCTGACTCAAAGCTTCACCGCAATGTTGGTTCTGCTGTTTTTGATGGGTACTCAAAGCGCATTTTTTGGTCCAGTAAAGTACGCCTTGCTTCCACAAGCGTTGAAAGATGAAGAGTTAGTAGGAGGCAATGCTCTGGTGGAGATGGGCACCTTTGTAGCCATTCTCGCTGGCACTATTGGTGCCGGATTTTTAATTGAGTTTCCCGATGCCAATCAATGGATTGCTGGCTCAGTCATAGTGTTTTCGATCCTTGGCTATCTCTGTAGCCGGGGTATTCCAAAAATGCCTTCCACCGCTCCTGACCTGAAGCTCGATTGGAATCCTGTTACCCAGACGTTGCGAACGCTTCGCTATGCCAAGGCCGATAAAGCCACGTTTCAATCTATTCTCGCCATTTCCTGGTTCTGGGCACTGGGAGCTGCTTATTTAACCCAATTGCCCAACTTCGCCAGTGATGTACTTTCAGGTGGACCACAGGTTGTCACATTGATGCTGGCCGTCTTTACCATTGGTATCGCTCTTGGCTCCCTGATTTGCGAACGTCTTTCCGGCAACATCATCGAAATAGGCATCGTACCTCTGGGTTCTCTGGGGCTTAGTATTTTTGCTATTGACCTGTTTTTTGCTATCACCCCAGTCACCGCTCCACTGATGAGTGCCGGCGAGTTTCTCAGTCACCCATCAAACATTCGTGTGCTGTTCGATCTGGCCATGATTGGCTTTTCTGGCGGAATTTTTATCGTTCCTTTATACGCTCTGATTCAACAGAGAGCGAAACCGGAGCAGAGAGCCCAGATCATAGCCGCCAATAACGTTCTGAACTCTTTGTTCATGGTGGGCAGTGCTGCAGCTGGCATAGTTATGCTGGGTGTACTGGATTTATCCATTCCTACTTTCTTTCTCACGTTAGCTGTCGTTAATCTGGCCGTAGTTGCTTATGTTTACTCTCAGGTTCCCGAATTTGTCCTCCGGTTTGTGATCTGGATGCTCTCCCACACCATGTACCGTGTTACTCACAAGCATCTTGAAAACATTCCGCAGGAAGGTGCAGCTGTACTGGTTTGTAATCATGTTTCCTACGTTGATGCTCTTTTGATTGGCGGAGCAGTGAAGCGTCCTGTTCGTTTTGTTATGGACAAGACTATCTACAGCTTCCCGGTGCTGAATCGCTTCTTTAAATTGAGTAAAACGATTCCTATCTGCCCTGAACACAAAGACCCGGAGACCTTCCACCAAGCCTTCGAAAAAATCAGTGAAGAGCTGAGAGCTGGCCATCTGGTGTGCATTTTCCCGGAAGGAAAACTGTCTAAAGATGGCCGTCTGGGTGAATTTAAAAAAGGCATTGAGAAAATACTGGAAAATGACCCCGTACCTGTCGTACCCATGGCTCTGAAAGGCCTTTGGGGCAGCGTATTCAGTCACAAGGATGGACAGGCTTTAACCACTCGACCAAGAAGGTTCTGGTCAAAAGTGGAGTGTATTGCTGAGCCTCCGGTCCCAGCACAAAACAGTAATGCCAGCCTGTTAGAAAAGAAAGTATCCGACATGCTTGCTTACTGACGAGCGATTAATGCATGACTGCGAGTTCTCTCGAGTACCCGTCAAAGGCCGAACATTCGAGAGAACTACTTTCTCCTTTTCAACCAGAACGGAATCAAAAACAAACTACCCACCAGCAATGCCAGCAGCGTGAAAAACAAGCCAAAGAAGGGCTGAAGAAAATAAATAATGGCTGTGGTTGAGGAGACATGCCCCCCAGAGTGATAGGGCACCAGCGCATTGTAGTAACAATCAATCATTGTGCCTACTGCAGCCAGAAATCCCCATAAAACCAGCCAACAAAAAGCAACGCGAGAAAAATGAAAGGAAAGGGCATAAAGAATCCCGGAAAGACACAGATAAGGGATCAGATTCAACAGCCCCAGAATAATCAGACCCGGACTGTCAGACCACTCCAGCTGCATAGATGAGTTCAACTGCTCCAGAAATGACTGTTGTCCCAGAACCAGATCAATGACGAAGTGAGCAACAGGTGCTGCCAGAAAGCCCACCAGCACAACGGCTATCAATAAACGCTTGCGGAAATTATCAAACACGTGAAACCGAACAGTCATAATCTCTGGCTCACTGATTCAGTAAAGCTTCTTTTTATTATTAATATCTGAATTTTTAATCGCACTGTGGTAAACCATTAAAAAGGATAAGCCGACTGTCTTGAGAGACTGAGCCATGACTGGAATCAAACCTTATGACCCTGTCGTACAAACCTATATAAAGGATTGTCGATCCGGAGCTGGCAGTCCTCCCAACGCCATAACTCACCCACCCAAACAGGGCGCAGGCGTTCGTTATGCCATCGCCCAGGGACCCAGCATGGTTCCCCATAAGGCCGATAGAAACACTATAGAACAGGCTCTGCAATTCAACTTTTCAACACTGCAAACCGCCTGTTCAATGGCATCACAATACAACACTCAGCTCATCACTTTCCCGGAACTGTTTCTCACTGGCTATGAATTTGCCAACGGTGATCAGATTAATAAAGAGATACCGGTCAGGGCAGCAGAGTTAATAGAAAAACAGCAATACCCTGAAAGAATAAGCAAAATCGCAGTTGATCTAAAAATGACAATCGTCTGCCCCATGCCTTACAAAGGTAAGGACCCCAAAGGTAATGAAGGTATTTATGATACCGCCATGATTTTCCAGCCTGATGGGAGTCAGGCCATGCAGTTCAAGAATCATCTTTGGGGTATTGATGAACGACAATGGTTTCGTTATCCGGAGTACCCGGAGCTATCACCGTCTAATAACTTCCAGAATGATACCAACGCCTTCAGGGTTCATTTAATTAATGGCTTTCCGGTTGGTGTGGGTATCTGCTATGACGCAGAATTCCCTGAAGTTGCACGCTGCCTGGCCCTGAATGGCTCTCTGTTAACGGTTTTTCCAACAGCAGCTCCTGAAGGTATGCTTCCTGGACAGACAGAACCTTACCCTGACATAGCACTGCACTATATTCCTGCCAACGCCCTTACCAACCTGAACTTCTGCAGCTACAGCAATCGGGCAGGTGAAGAGTACGATACCGAGGGCAATCCAGTCCTGAATTACAGCGGCAACAGTATTATCTGCAACCCTTATGGCAAAGCCATGGTCGCAGCAGTCAGCAATGAGGACTGTTTGTTGATTGCCGATTGCCTGCGGAAAGACATCAAGAACACTCAACCTGCTGACACCGATTACCTCATCAATCGCAGACTTGAGATCTACAGTGCTCTGACCCGAAAAAAAGCCCCTTTCCCTTACGGTAAGCAGTACACCTATGCCCCACAACAACATAAAGATCCAAAACAGCCTGACAAATCCTGAGAACTTATCCCTTAATCCAGAAGGAAACCCAACATGCCAAGGAACGGAAAAACTACCGCTCTTGCCACTCCAGAAAATCTTTTTGAGCCACTGACACCCGTCTATGGTCGTGAAGATTTTGCCGGAGGCCTTAATCTTTCAGCCGCTGAACTCCCGGAATACCCGACACCGGCTGACTCTGCCTACCAGATGATCAAAAACGAACTACTCATGGATGCCAAACCAGGTTTGAACCTGGCGACATTCTGTAATGAAGCGTACACCGACCCTTGGGGTGAGCAAGTGGTCAAAGACAGCATCATGAAGAACTTTATTGATCACACTGAGTACCCTGGCACCAACCTGGCTGAAAAGCGCTCTACCCGGATGCTGGCAAAAGAGCTGGGTACTCAATTCGATGAAGAGGCTCCTTCCCACAAACAGGCTGAGGCGGCCCAGGCTCTCTATGGCACCGCGACCATAGGTTCTTCAGAAGCGGTCATGCTGGGATTGATCGCCCATAAATTTATCTGGAATCTGAAGCAAAGAGTTTTGCTCGATAACAGTGACTCTCTGGGTATCAAGGTGGATGCCAGAGATCGACCTGTCGTCCTGATGAGCTCTCAAGTACATGGTTGCTGGGATAAGTTCTGCCGCTATTACGACGCTATCTCACTCTATATAGAAGTCGATGGTTCACCTTATTCCATCCACAAGGGTGACATCATTAAGAACATTCTGGAAACCGACATAGAAGACCCAATTTCACCCTATGCTGAGAAAATTCGCACAGCTATGGGTTATCAGCCTGGCACTCAAAGAGGCAGGACGATTGGAGAGCTGGTGATGGCTGTGGGCGCTTGCGTTGGTACGACGTTCACCGGTAACAGTGACAATATCCCAGCCATTGATGACGCTGTAGACAACTTCTGTGTTGAGCAAAACAAAAAGTACAGTAAAGAACAGCAGCTCAAGTTCAGGGAACTCTATCAGCAGGAATACGCCCGGCTTTACCCACAGCAGCCTGCTCCAAAACGAATCCCAGAGATTATGGACATCCCGGTTCATGTGGACGCGGCCAGTGCTGGCTTTGTGTTGATGTTTTCTTCTACTGGTTCGGGCATCCCTTTTAATTTCAATGAGTGCCCAAAAAGAGTTCTGTCGATCAACATCTCCAATCACAAGTTTGGTATGACCTTTACCGGCATGGGCAGTGTGATCTTTAAAGACAGTTCAGTAGTAGACCCTTCGCTGGTTTATAACATTGCTTATCTCGGTGGCAGCTTTGACGACTACACCGTCAACTTTTCCCGGGGCTCAGCCATGATTGTTATGCAGTACTACAACTTTTTGCGATTTGGTCGCAAAGGTTATCGAGACATTATGGATAACTGCGTTGAAAACAGTCGCTGGTTTGTCAACCAACTCAACTCTCACCCATCTCTCAGCAAGTACTTCACAAATGTCAGCAATATCAAAGTGAAGAAAGATAGTGAGGGAATGGAACTGCCTATCATCGCTTTGACCTGGCCTGACCAGAACAACAAACCTGATTGGGATCTGGTGGATATGTCAGACAAACTGGCACAGAGCGGCTGGGTTGTTCCGGCTTACAATATCCCCCGATACACACCGGAAGATACAGACGGTATCCAGGTTCTGAGAATCGTCGTACAACAGGTGGTCACCCGGGACAAACTGAACACCTTGCTGCAAAGCATGGAAGTTGCTTTAAACGAGCTGAATGCTTCAGGTGTCAAACAAACAAAAAGATTAGTTAAGGCCAGGCGCAATCAGTGCCTTTGTTAACGGGATAACCGTGTATCAGGGCGCTTGATGCGCCTTGAACACACTAACTGCGTCTATTCATTAGAGGGACAAATCAAACCCTCATGATCCAGATAAACTTTTGTCGATCCCGCTTCAGGCTTCAGATCCAGATGCTTCACTATAAACTCAGGCAGCTCCAATGGACTGATAGCTCTAGTGGCAGGTACAAGCCCTGCCAACACCTTAATCTTTCCTACCAATTCGGATGCCTTTTCAAGCTCCATGCTTTTAATCGATTGGATTAAGTCTTGCGTGCATTGGTTATCCGGCTTCATGTTACAGAGCATTCGATTCAGAAACTTCAGATCACCATAAGCAATAGCAGGCTTTTCATATTCAGTGTAAACGCTCAGCTCAGATGACAGATAAACATCAGCGGAGGTACTCTCAGGAAGATACTCTGGCTCCAGCTGAGCCAGAGGACTCATTCCATTTCCGCAGGTTTTCTCTGCATCAATAAATTCATCATCCACCTGGAGGTCAGCAAGTATGGAGAAGCTATTCGCCGTCTGGTTCTTATGAGGAGTATTGCTCTGCTGTGTGGAAAGCTCAACTATTTCATAAACAGCAAAACCTACCATACCCACAACCACTAAAGTGACAAAAGGTAATAAGACATAGACAGGGCATTCGTAACAGTGCTTGTTCCACTCCCACCACGCAACACAGGGGCTAGACTCCTCTCCTATGGATTGGTAACCGACACGGACAGGCGAGGAGTAGTAGAGACTTTCTTCTGAATTGAAACAGCTGTGAGCGACAGGTGAATGCAATAGAAAAGCTGCAAATGGAAAAACCCATCTGTATTTATTAAGGACGAATGACCTTAAACCCGATATCACCACCTTCCTCTCCTGCTTTCACCCCTACAGACTAGATAAAGTTAGCGGAAAAACGTTCAGCACGGTAAAAGAAAAAATGCTTCTGATTCAGATCAGCTTTTGCTTAATGCGGCCTTTATCTCCTGTATGGAAGACATTCGCAAATGCTCCATTAATTAATGTCAGATTAGGTGGCAGATGACCAATATCGACATCGTAGAGTATGGGAATTTCCAAATCCTGGAGCACATAACCCATAGCCTGCTGATAACTCAGAGATTGATCATGGCTCGTACCGGATGGGTTTCTGCCAAGTAACAAACCATTCAGATTCTTGAAAATACCCCTGTATTTCAGTCCCAGCAGCGTTCTGATCAATGCAGTAGGCGAAAGCTCTGCATTTTCCAGAAACAGAATCACGCCGTCTTGCTGATACCTTCCATGAAACCCTTTCAGATCGAGGTATTCAGAGCCTAACAGATGACATAGCGTATCCAGGCAGCCTCCTATCAAGCGACCGGAAAACTCCACGTCTTCCTGACCCCCGCTCAGAGATTTCCAACGAGAGATCTCGGTGAGATTCAATAAGGCATCAGGATTTTCAGCATACGACTCTCCACTGATTTGATACTTTTCTGAGGAATACTGAGTAAATGCTTCAGTACTTCCCAGATAAGCAAGGGTATTTGCAGTTAAAGGCTCCTGCTGCAAACTATGGAGTTGCATCAAGTTGGCACAATGCGCTGTAGCCCAGTCACATTGTCGGGTGATTACTGACGTCAATGTACTGATATCAGAAAAACCTGCCAGCCACTTGGGATTTGCTCTAGCTATCTGATCAAAATCCAGTACTGAAAGCAGATCCATGGCTATCTCCCCACCCCAGGGTGGCATAATCGCATCGATGGAATCATCCAGTAGAAAAGCAGTTAGTTCTCTGGCTCTGCTCTCCAGTGGTGCACTCACATAATTTTCATCTGATCTGAGACATTCACCCTCTACCACTTCAAAGCCCTTTGAGCGCAGGTACTCAAGGCATCGATCAAGACGAGAATGACAGGGTTCAGAGACGCCCGAAGAAAACGCTGTAATTGCGATTCGACTACCGGGTCTCAAGGGAGCAGGGTACTTCATTAACGGATTCCATCCATTGAAAGATTCTTCATGACTCAGCCATGAGCCTAATAATATTTTCCAGAGGGAGGAAGGGAAATACCCTTAACCAGGCTATTTCCCCTGAGATATATCACTGCAGGACAGGACGGGCATTCAGAGGCTGAACAGGGCGATTGGTATGAGTCCCCATTACTTTGGTGAACTGCTCAACCTGCTCTTTGGATACCGTAACCGGCTCTTTCATGACCAGCCAGGTAACACCTTCAGAGCAGGGAGGAGTAGTTAACGAACCATTGAAACGATAATACGCCTTGTCACTCGGCAGCATGTCTTCTGCATTAATCACCTGACTCAAGGCTTGCTTGGCGTTTTTCTGCTCTGGCATCTGGTTCCAGGCTTTGGTCAGCGCTTTGTTCTCAGCCCCTTCCTTGAACATGATACCCACTACAGCCAAGTTACCCTCTTTATCAGCATGTACGAGGTGCACTTCCAACGGAAAGGACTCACCTTTGATCTGGTTTTCGCTGGGAGCATGAAAGTGGAACTGTTTCAGTTCATAGGTATGACCATTCAACGACATGGTACTACCGGGACGAAAGTTAACCTGAATGGTATGACCATTATTCAGGATTTCATTACCCGCCGCTGAGTAGTAGTCTCTTCCAATATGAAATGAGCCTGAAGAAGGGGCTGGTTTCTAACATGAAATGAGCCGACTTCAGCACTGTCGTTCATGATGAGGATATGAAAATCATCATGAACACCCATTTCATCAAAACCCTGGAGGATGTAAGAAGCCTCCTTTCACAAGCAGACTGTCTGGAGCCCGGCTGGGACTCCAAGGACGAATGTTACCGTTGGATTGAGCTAACCCTCAGCCACTTCAAATACCGTTCCCTGAGCAAAGGAGACAAAGGCTTGATCCGCCGCTACCTGACCATTGGCAGTGGCTACTCGAGAGCCCAGGTGACTCGACTGATCAACCAGTACATCAGTAAAGGCAGCGTGAAGCGTCGCCAGTGTACGACAAGAGGCTTTCAGACTCGCTACACCAAAGCCGATATACGACTGCTGGCTGAAACCGATCGGCTTCACAGTGACCTGAATGGCCCTGCCATAAAGAAAATCTGTGAGCGGGCTTATCAGCAAGGCGACCAACGCTACGAGCGTCTGGCGACTATCTCTATCTCCCATCTCTACAACCTCAGGAAGTCGGKCACTTATGAACGGGTAAGAGGGCATAAAGACACTACTCGGGCGTCGCAAAGCACTATTGGCATACGCCGCCGTCCGAACCCCGAGGGACAGCCAGGGTTTATCCGCGTGGATACTGTACATCAGGGTGATAAGGACGGCGTGAAGGGACTCTATCACATCAATGCAGTTGATGAGGTCACCCAGTATGAGGTGGTTTGCACGGTTGAAAAAATCAGTGAACGGTATCTGATACCTGTTCTGGAGGGCTTGTTGGCAGGGTTTCCGTTTAATCTGCTGGAGTTCCATTCAGATAATGGGTCAGAGTTTATCAACCACAACGTGGCGAAGTTGCTGAACAAGTTGAACATCCAGTTGAGTAAGTCTCGCTCCCGTCATAGCAACGATAACGCCCTGGTAGAAAGTAAGAATGGTTCGGTCATCAGGAAGCTGTTGGGTCACGCTCATATACCCCGGCACCATGCCAAACAGTTTAATCAGTTTGACCGGGACGACCTGACTCCTTATCTGAACTACCACCGCCCCTGTTTTTATCCAGAAACCCGGATGGACGCCAAGGGCAAGGAGAAGAAGGTGTACCGCTATGAAAACATGATGACCCCTTACGAAAAGTTCCTGTCACTGAAGGAACCAGAACAGTACCTGAAAGAAGGGATTACACTGGACCAAAGTAAATGATCCACGTTCTTAGAACGTGGTTTTGCTTTATGCCCCCCCTATAAGGGGGCTGAAACCGCCAGCCTTCAGAGAAGGCTGGTGAGAGTTGCCCCAAGATTGCAGATTATTTCCTGAAATCTATCTCCTGCTGGAGACGTTCTTTCTTTTCTTGGTACTTCACATATTTACGGATCATTTCTGCATCTACTCCGACAGTATCGACACAGTAGCCTTTTGACCAAAAGTGATTACCC
>NZ_LASA01000154.1 GCF_001562015.1 Endozoicomonas arenosclerae
CCTTTTGATCCTGTGCCTCGATAAGAATTGATCAGTGGAGACAGGTCGAGCTGGTCAACAACATCCACCACAAAGCGAGCCATATGACCTTCTGGAAGATAATCCTGGATGCTGGCAGGGAAAAGGTCGGGAGTGTTTCGGTCGACCGGTTTGAACTTCCACTTATTCATAGTGCTTTGAGTGTTACTGGTACTGGAATCAGGATTTTACCTGTTTTGCTGGTTAAGTCCGACAGGCTCCTAGCCAGAACCCTCGAATCCGAAAGCTCTGGCTGGGCGCGTAGCTTGCAGTTACAGATCGATAAACCTGAACTCTGCTTTATTCTCTTTAAAGAACTCCACTTCTAACTGCTGTTGCCCGGTATAGGGTATTCTCACTTTGCGACTATCAGAGCCCTTCAAAACTTCAATACCTCTTAAAAGAGCATCCTTTTCATCCGAATTGGCCAATGGAATGATCAGAGAAATCAGATTGTACTCTTCACCTGCCAATACGGGAGTATGGGTATGAAACCACTCTCTGCTAACAGGGTCATAGGGATTTTTAGATAAAGCAATAGTTGCCTCTGAGGGTACAGAAGCAAACAAAACCAATGTGTCCAGAGTCGATTTTTCACCTTCAGGTAAATCGAATGGCAGTTGTTTGGGTATGCCTTTTAGCAAAACCCAGTTGTGGCCCACCTCCGATTTATGTTCTGGCAATACCTGATAAAGACTTCCACCTTTATGCCCCCCTGTATAGACGTCTGACGCACTAATAGTATCTGATACAACCACAATGCCATTATGCAGCAGTACTACTTCTCTTTTTGCTGACACATTCTCGTACTGGTATCTTGAGTACTCTACGACCCCATATGCTGCTTCGAGACTGACTGAACCTGCAGAATAATGATCAATGGTATAATCGAAAGCCGGGTTGTATCCCACGGTATTCAGAAAAGTCAGTTTTTTCCCCGGTGCTGATACTTCACTGGAGGGATAGGGTGCTGAAGGATAATCATAGGCACTTGGGTTAAGATAAATTCCATTATTCTTATTCGCTTCTGCCCAACGTCTTTTTCTAGTGATCGTGTGTGCACCGTTGAAATTCTGGATATCCAGCCCTGAGCGATGATCTCTGGCAGCCTTATGCTGGGTATAACTGAGGTCCATCAACAGGTAAGGGGCCCTGGGATGATGTCCTGTAGAAAGCACCAGCTTGTCTTGAACATTTATGTAATCAGTATCTCCCCTTCCCAACAGCAGGCCATTATAAGCTCTTGAAGATGTGATACGCGGTGTTGCCCTCGAAGAAAAATCGTCTGGGCCTGGACGAGCTAACGATACGGATGGAGCATCAATATTCAGTGGCCAGAGATCAGGGATATAACCACTGCTTCTGAACGGCCCCTGCTTTTTCATGTAAAACCGTTCGTACTTTCTGGCTACGTATAAATAAAATGGTTCCCCCCAGAGGAGATAGCCCATTTTCAGCACCCAGGGCAAGCCTCTGCCAGCAGACACTCTTAGATATGCACCTCTGCTTTTCTCCATGGATTTACCCCATTTGGCAGACTGCCCACTGCTCATAACCGTTCGGGCCATTCTGTCCATCATTCTCCGGAGGTGAACGGAACCGATTACTTCATTCTCTTTACCTTGTCGCACGGCCATACTCAGAATGGCATGAAAACCGGTGTTTGCATCGTAATGGGGAGAGTTGTCACCGTCATAAGACAGAGTGGTGACATTGTGCCAAAAAGTTGAAAAAGCTTCTTTCATCCTTGGGTATTTTGGACTGCCTCTATAGAGAAGACTCACCGTTGAGGCCACATCCATAGCGAGAACCCCTTTGTTATACCCAGTCGTCCAGAAAGCATTATCATAATAGGGCTTCACACCTTCTACATATGCATCCAGGAAAGCTTCAAGACGCTGTCTGAAACGCTTTACTGTCAACTGATCCGTGTGAAATGCATCAAGCATGTGTAATGCCCAGGCATAATCGACATAGGCTCTAATGGGTGTTACCTGGCCAAGATCATTAATTCTCCCGTTATTCCCTTCAACCGCTGCAATAGCTGCCTGCCTGGCGACCTCTCCTTCCTCCTGAAGCCTCTGGATAACTAGCGGTCGCCATTGCGGGAAATAGTTTTCCTGTGTCGTTAAAATCAACAAAGTTCTAAGAGAACTCTTGTTCGCCCCCTTCTGCTTTCTGATCTCTTCCATAAACTGTTCAATCAGTTCAGCACTCTGACCCAAACCTTCTCTGATACGTAAGTCGTCCAGCCAGGCTTGATAGCTGAGCCACAAATGTTCCTCCCTCTCCGAAATTTCTAACTCCGTCTCCTGAAATGGAACAGAATTCATAGCAAACACAGCTAACGGTGGATCGACTTTCGGTAGCTCTGCTTTGGAGGGTCCAGCATAAAAACTTGAGATACAAAGTACTGAGGCCGGCAAAAAAACAGATCTACACAATCTGAGTTTAATGAGGCATGACTTGAAGAGTAATAAAGGCATGAGGCTATGTTTAGCCGGCATTATAGAAGCACTCCCTGTTTGTTAGCGTAATGATTTTTTAATCTCAAAATTTGAGCGAGCCCAACTGGGCTCGTCTTATATCGAGTATAAAAATCAGACAATCACAAACACAGGAATGCGATCACATTACTCAGACCTGGTTTCAATTCCTGCCCGCCATCACTCCACCATCCACATCCCAGATGGCACCTGTAACCCAGGAAGCCTGATCAGACAAAAGAAATACAATGCTTTCGGCAATGTCTTTAGCCTGTCCGATACGACCAATAGGATGAAAATCATTAAAAGAAGCCAGACTCTCATCGAATTCTGCTTCATCAATAAATGCTTTATAGATAGATGTTTTGACGACAGCGGGAGCCACGGCATTAACACGAACCCTGTATTCTGCCAGTTCCATTGCCATATGCTGGGTCAATGCATGCAGGCCAGCTTTAGCCATTGAGTATGCGGAAGAAGGGGTTGCCTTGATAGCTTGCTTTGCCCACATAGAACCTATGTGAACGATGCTGCCGCCTTCTCCACGGGTCATGTCTTTGGCCACCACTTGAGAGATCTCAAAAATGGCTCGGTTTAGCGCCATATAACGTTCATAGTCTTCAGCTGTATGCTCAAGGAAAGGTGTGGGGTTGAAATAACCAGCAGCATTGACCAGATAACTGACAGGCTGATCGGACTCAGTCACAAAGTCGATGACTCGATTGATACCGTCACGGGTATAGAGATCAGCTTTAACGATATTGACATCCCCTATCGAATTCAGCTCCAGCTCAGCAAGATCAAGCTTGTACTGGTTGCTGCCTACCAGAGTTACCTCAATACCCTCCTGGGCGATTAACCTGGCTACCTCCAACCCTATTCCACTCGAACCACCCACAATCATTGCCGTGCCTGAAAAAGAAAGTTGCATGTTTATTCTCCTTGATATTTCACCGTAAAGTTAACTGTGAGACCATCATCCAAGGGGCTGAAGCTCTTGAAAACCAGGCACAAATTCGTCAGGTAGGTACTTTTTGGTGCATCTTTATGAATTCCAACGAGAAAATTTTTTTACGTCGATTACCCCCTAAAAAACCGCTCGGATGGTGGAAGTCATCTTCGGCTGCAAGTGGTCTTTAACGGTTTATCAATTACTGTCAGAAGATATTAAAAGACCAGGAGAGATGGTTCGGTCTATAGAAGGGCTGAGCACAAAGGTTCTGAATGATTGCCTGAGAAGGAATGTGGAATTCGGTATCCTCAACAAGATGACATACCCTGAAATTCCACCCAGGGTTGAATATCAGGTCACCGAATTCGGGAGAAAGTTCATTCGAATACTGGATGAAATCCAGAAACTGCAGGAAGAGATTGATTCAGAATCTTCTGCAAGAAGCCAGAGTTTACCGGAAGGCAGTTTTGAAAATTGAAGTGAAGTGTCTGTTATAAAACAAACACTTCAATAGAAAGCCGAATCAGGAAGCAGGCTGACCATTGGCATTGGCTGCTTTTTCAGCTTCAGAAGTCACTCTGAAATCTTCAGACAGAGTTCCTTTCTCATCAGGTGCATTTTTGGGAGCGTAGTCCAGAGGCTGTTCCAGAGGTTTTGTGCGCTCTGTACGACGTTTGGGAATCTGACCTGACAACAGTGCACTGCTGCTGATCAAAGAGTCACTCAGTTTATTCTTAACACTGTCGTCTTCGCACAGAACATCGGCACCGTTGGCCATATGCTCATAAACATCTTTATAACTGTCGGTCAGCTTATTGATCAGGTGAGCCGTAGTATTGAAGTGATCGGCTACGCTGTCCTGATACTGTTTGAAGTCAGCTTCCAGATCCTTCAGCTGATTCTCCATCTTGCCTCGATCTGAACGGGGACCTGCCAGCAGATGGTACAAAAGTGCACCACCGGCCATGCCCGCCAGAAATGCCAGACTGCCTACAAACCAAAGTACATTCACATCTTCCACAGCATCGCCTCATTTGGTGGAACCTTCCAGGTCCTTTGGAGGCTGCTTGGAAAGTAGGGGTCAAGACAATAATCCATTACTTTCCAAACAGCCTCACATTCCTGTCAAAGTTATAATCTTTTCTGCGCAAAGTATAGAGGGGTTGTGTAACATCTGGATGCCAAAACACACCTTGCCCTGCTTTGGCCATGAGGTTACATTGTCTCCCACTTTAAGCCCCGACAGCCATGAGCCAGACAGTTTTCGACTCATGAAGCCGGGGTTTGGCAACCAGCTTGTGCACAAACCCGGGTAAATCCGGTTTTCCTCACCCGTTGGGATGAAAACGTTTAACACCCATAGCGAAAGAAGACTGAACGATTAGCATGACCCCGGAATCTCGTTACCAGCAGGACTTGAAAAAAGACAACTTCAGCTACGATCCTGCTCAGGAAGAAGCGGTTCAACACCTCCAGCGTCTGTATAATCAGCTGACGGCTGAAGCACCCCGTCCTTCCCTGCTCAAACGCATCAATCCATTTGCCAGTAAAGAGATCAGCACCGTTCGCGGGCTTTACTTCTGGGGTGGCGTCGGTCGCGGCAAAACCTACCTGATGGACACTTTTTACGACTGCCTGCCCTTCCCCGAAAAAAAACGCATGCACTTCCATCACTTTATGCGCTGGGTTCATGGCGAACTGAAAAAGCTGTCAGGCGAGAAAAACCCGCTGGACAAAGTGGCTGAAATTCTGGCGGCTGAAACACGGGTCATTTGTTTTGATGAATTTTTTGTTTCAGACATTACTGACGCCATGCTTCTGGGTGGACTGTTTGAGCAAGTCTTTCAAAAAGGCATAACTCTGGTAGCCACTTCCAACGTTGTTCCTGATGAACTCTATAAAGATGGTTTGCAAAGAGCCCGCTTCCTGCCAGCCATAGCTCAGCTGAAAGAACATACTCTGGTAGTGAACGTGGATGGCGGAACCGATTACCGCCTGCGTTTGCTTGAGAAAGCAGAAACCTACTTTAGCCCACTGGGTGAGGCAGCAGAAAGTCATCTGCAGAAAACTTTTCATGATCTGGCCCCCGACATCAGCCATTGCCGGGAAACGGACATTATTGAAATTGCTGGCCGCAGCATCAACAGTGAACGCACCTGCGAAGACATTGGCTGGTTTAGCTTCGAAGCCCTGTGCGATGGCCCAAGAAGCCAGAATGACTACATTGAGCTGGCCTGTCTTTACCAGACAGTGCTGCTGGAAAACGTGCCACAGATGGGCGGGAAAAAAGACGACCAGGCCAGACGATTCATCAACCTGGTTGATGAGTTTTATGACCGCAATGTGAAGCTGATTCTCACCGCTGAAACGCCATTGCTGGACCTGTATACCACAGGCAAACTGAACTTTGAGTTCCAGCGCACCATCAGTCGACTGCAAGAAATGCAATCCAAAGAATACCTGTCGCAACCTCACGACCCGATACTGCCCTGATGGTAAAAGGCTGAGCCACTGGCCAGCCTGACCTTCACAAAGTGCAGCAAAGGGCCAACATCCTGGGAGTAAAAAATGGATCTCAATCTAAAAGAAAAAGTATTCATGGTGGCCGGTGCCAGCACCGGACTGGGTTACGCCATTGCCTCCAGACTGGCCGCCGAAGGCGCCCAGGTGTCCATCGCCAGCCGTTCTGAAGAGCGTATCGCTCAGGCGGCATCCACCATCAGCAGCGAAACCGGTGCAGAAGTCAGAGGCTATATCTTTGACGCCCGTGACGGCGAATCCATTCAGCGCTGGGTCAGCAATACTCTGAACGACTTTGGCAGAATTGATGGTTTGCTGGTGAACGCCGGTGGCCCAACACCTGGCTTTTTTGAAGAGCTGGAAGATCAAGACTGGCAAGCGGCCTTTGAACAGACACTGCTCAGTTCTGTAAGAATGATTCGAGCTGCCCTGCCTGCCCTGAAAGTTCAGGGCGGTAGTATTGTTACTCTGACGTCTTCTGCCATCAAAGAACCCATCGATATTCTGTTACTCAGTAACGTAATGCGCTCTGGTGTTGCCAGCCTGGTGAAAAGCCTTTCGGTAGAGCTGGCTGAAGACAACATTCGCATTAACAACCTGATTCCCGGATCTATTCATACCGATCGTATTAATGCCCTGAATACTTTCCTGGCAGGCCGACGCGAAACCACTTCCAGTCAAGTGCAGCAAGCAGCTGAAGCGACCATCCCTATGGGTCGTTACGGTAAACCGGAAGAGTTTGCCAATGCAGCAGCTTTCCTGCTTTCAGACGCTGCCAGCTACATTACAGGCACCAACCTGACTGTAGACGGCGGTAAAATGAAAGGTCTGTAATCAGACAATGCCTGCTCAGTCCATCAGGATGAGCAGGCTCCCCCTTCCTATACTCCCTTTCCTAAGAATCCCCGTTAATAGCAAAGTCTCAAGTGTAAAGCTCGGCCAACTCAACACCCAATTCGAGAAAGACGACACATTTCGCAAGATTTGGATAAGTATTTCTACTCATGACAGCAAAAAGCTGGCAGAATGACGCCAAAAATAAGAAGCAGCAGGACGCTGCAATCAAGAGTTCAGGGAAAGAAACTCCACTGTTGTCTATATAACAGCCAATCTCGGGGCGGTAGCGTGTCAGCTGAAACCCTATAGATTATCCAATATTTGCCACTTCTCATTAGATGAGACTCTCACGGCCTCCATAATTCATCTGCAATCATGGACTAAGAAACAGAATCTCATACTCAATTTTTTACTCATGAAATATATTAAATCAGAGTTAAAAGACGGTTTTGATCTTGCTGAAATCAGAGCTCTTGCAATGAAGCCAAGTCTGGAAGCAATAAATCGCTACGATAGCAACAGGGTTCGGGATCGTTTTCTTGATACATTCGAGCCTGATGAAACGTATAAAATCATTGAGAGCGACGAACTACTTGGCTTCTATGTCACCCGAGAAAGAAAAGATCATATTTACTTAGATCACCTTTATATCAAGCCTGAGCATCAGAACAAAAAGCTTGGCAAGGTAGTTTTAGATAAAATCATTCAAACAGCTAAAGCTAGTGACCTTCCTGTACGCTTGTGTGCTCTTAAAGGTAGCCGCTCAAACGACTTCTATCTAAAAAATGGATTTAAGAAAACTCATGAGAGTGAGTTTGATATTTTCTATGTATACTCTATAACCAAAGCGAGTTAATCCCTCTTAATTTTGGCTTATCCCAGTCTTTAAACTAACTTCATAGCTTTTATGAACTGGCTAACTCTCAAAAAAGCAGATTCCCCCTGGATATTCAGCATGCCCCACAGCGGGATGACTCTGACGGAGGAAGCGAAACGTAACCTTCTGCCTGAGCCCAATAAGCGCTTACCCAATATGGACTGGCATTTGCGGGAACTGTATGACTTTCTAAAGGAATTTCCTGTCAGTGTGATATCAACGGATATCAGTCGATATATCGTTGACCTTAACCGGGCTCCGATCAGTACTTTGTTTGGTGATTTCAGACACTCACTGGTTTATCAAATGAATACCTGGGGAGAAGAAATCTACAGAACCTTCCCTTCTGAGGAAGAGTTGAAGCAAAGAATAGAGCAGTACTACAAGCCTTATCATCAAGCTCTGGATGACCTTGTAGCCTCAGCCATTGAACAGTTTGGTCATGCTGTTGTCATTGACCTGCACAGCTTTATGGGTCCTGTTGAGAGTGATATCTGTCTAGGGAATCTTGATAACGAAAGCACCTCAGTAGCCTTACTGGAAACCCTATACAACGCCTTTTCTGAAAGTGGCTTCGATACAACCAAAAATAACTTCTACAAAGGTGGTTACATCACAGCGAAGTACTGTGATCACCCAAAAGTACAATCGATTCAAATAGAACTGCGCTATACCAACTACCTGTTGTCGGAAGACTATGACTCCAGAAGACCGCCAAGAGTAGACGAGGCTAAATTGCACGCTGTACGGGCAAGACTCTCTGCGCTCTTGATCAGGCTATTCGCTTTTCTCAAGGACTCTAAAACCATAAGAGCACTACTATTCAGATCTCCCCCATGACACTCTACAACCCTGATCATATAAAAAATTATTACAACGAATACGCGGATAAGGAAACCGAGCGCTGGAACACATCCATCGTTGAACAGGTAAAGCTGCTTATCCACAACCATTATCTCAGCACCCATATGTGTGCTGGAGACAAGGTACTTGAACTGGGTGCCGGTACTGGCGTATTTACCCAGCCTCTGTCAGACATTGCTGGACATCTTGTAGTTACCGACCTCTCCCCCGTTCAACTGGGGATTAACCAATCCCGGGCTCAGGAGCTGGATTATGCGGACAAGGTGAATAGCTGGCAACTGGCTGATATAACTGATCTGTCCCAGTTTGAAGACCACTCTTTTGACAAGATCGTCTGCTACGGTGGCCCACTCAGTTATGTTTTCGACCAGAGAGATCAGGCTTTGTCAGAAATCCGCAGGGTGTTAAAGCCGGAAGGAACAGCCCTGCTGAGTGTTATGAATCTATGGGGAAGTATTGACCAATATCTTGAACCTATTCTTGCCACTGTGTCTGAGAGTGAAAACTTCAAGATTGTCCGCTCAGGTAACCTCCACCCCAGCAGCCATGCTGTGTCTGATCATCACTGCCACATGTTCAGGGCCGAGCAGTTGACTGAAACCTTTGAGCGGAATGACTTTGAGATCATAACGTTGTCAGCCTCCAACTGCATTTCTTCCAAACGCCCGGAAGCCCTGGAAGAGATAAGGCAGGATTCTGACAAGTGGCAACACTTTCTGAAGCTTGAAATTGAAGCCTGCGCCTCACCCGGTATGGTTGAGTCAGGCTCCCATATGATTGCTGTTCTGAAAAAAGCGTAAACAACGGATTAGAGCGTTCTTCAACCAGCTATTCGAATGAAAGATTCACCCTTATCATAAAAGAGAACTGAGAAATGGAATTCCTGAATACTCTGAAAAAAGGACTGTTGCTTTCTGTATTCCTTGCGGCACCCGCTACTGCAAGCGAGAAAGTATCAGTCACCACCGGCTCTGGCTCAATCTACTCAAACTCATCAACGGTTGATCTCAAAAACAGGCAAAGAACCTTTACAGGTGATGTTGAAGTGATCACCCAGGACTTTGTCCTTAACTCGGATCAACTGGATGAGTTCAACTTTGGAACGGACATTAGTGAACTTGTTGCTACAGGCAAGCTGGTCAACTTTATACAGCTGAAGCCTTATAAGATTCAGATTTCCCATGGCACCGCTGAGAAAATGATTTATAAGAAAAAAGAAAAGTTGCTTCTGATGTGGAACTTTGAGGTCTATGACCTGGATGGCAATATCTCCAGGGGTAAAAAGGCGACTTATTTCTTGAAATAAATTCATAAGACTCACTGCCATTTATTAGACGTCCAAGTCTTTTCTCCTGTATTTATAGCCAAACTCCATTTATTCACCTTCATCACTAAAAAAGGAAACTGATGCCAATTTTCGTACAGTTTTAGTTTTAAACTGCGATCCCGGTCTCACTTATTTGCCCGTTAGCCGCTTCTAAAGCCTTACCTCTTCCCATAAACTCTCAAAATGTAGATTGTATACAATACACAAAAAACTCACGCAGTAAGAGTGAATCAAAACACGGAGAGTGAGATGAGGATCATTCAGAAATGCGTAGTACCCCTTGGCTTTGCCATGCTGACGGGATTTGCAACCCATTCTTTGGCAGCGGGCATTTGCCCCATTAACGGCTCTGATACCGTTGTTCCCTTAAGCAGCTTTGACCCACCACCACAGGACGGAACACCCAAGCTGACCCCGGATGACGTAATCGCTTTTCTCAACGAAAAGAACATCAACACCATGAAAGGGTTTATGGATGTAATGCCCGATCATATGCTGAAAAACTTTGCCTTGATCGAGCACAGCCAGACACCGGGTAAATCCTCCATGGAATACCCCCGAATCCTGATGTTTGGTTCTGATGCCCGGTTCATGGTGAACATTCCAACAGATCCCAGCGACCCGGATTACGAAAGGCTCGATGTTTCCTACCGTCATGATGACGGTAACTGGGAATTTTCTCAGTTTGATTTCACCACCACACCGGCCACATTGAATAAGAACCCTGACTCGTGTATTGCCTGTCATGGTAGCCCTGCCCGTCCATTCTGGCAGCAGTATCTGAACTGGCCTGGTGTTTTTGGTGATGATGACAGTGATGCTAATGCTCCGGAAACCCTGGAACCTCGTCATGCCAGACGCTTCCGTGAGTTAAAAGATGGTCAGGGAAACCCGGATCGCTTCCATAACTTAATGTGGGAAGATCGTTACGTTGATAATCAGGCTCAACACCTGAAAGACAACGTGTACGGATTTGCCATGTCGATCTTCAATATGGCCATTGCCAGTCAGGTTGCCGAAGGCGTATCACTGCGCCTGGAGAGCCATCCGAACTGGCCCGATGTGCGTCACGAGTTTCTCTATTCCCAGTATTGTGATGGCCGAGCAAGACTGGCTGGTAATGAAGAGAAAAATAAAATTGGTCAGTTGATTGCTTCTCTCGGCGGAAGCGGTAATACGATCAAAGACTTCTATGCCGCATTAGGTATGGATGCTGATCAGGAATTCAAGATCCATTGGCTGCGAACAGATCCAGTACCACCTTCTGATGATTACAATATCAATACCGATAGCTTCTGGGGCGTAATGTCCGGCCTGATTCTGGATGACCTGAGACAGGCTGACCCTAATGTGAAGAATATTCTGCAGTCTGGCCCCAACAACTTTGGTGTTTTCGGTTGTCCTGATCTGGGTAACAGTACCGATGAAGTGCTGGATTACAAGATGCTCCACTATTACAACATCCGGGGTGAAGCTCGCCAGCAAGTTCAGGAAACGTTTTTTGACGTAGATATTTCCCGTACGGATCAGGTAGTCACCGACCAGGTAAGACAACCCTTGTGTAACTATCTGGAAGCCAACCTGGATACCTCCATTCCGGAAACTATCGACGGCAACCGGCTGCCCATTGCCGAGGCCAATGGCCCTTACACAGGCCAGGTTGATACCAGCATAAGCTTCAGCAGCAGTGGCTCAACCGACTCTGATGGCTCAATTGCTGCCTACAGCTGGGACTTCGGTGATGGTAGCAACAGTTCAGAAGCCAACCCAAGTCATACCTATACGTCAACAGGCTTGTTTAACGCCAGACTGACCGTTACCGATGACAAGGGGGACAGCCGAACAGACTTAGCTTCTGTAACCATCACATCCGGTGATGTGGGCGATCTGGAAAATGCCTGTGCAACAGAAGGCCCACAAACCAGCAATGGTTTAACCAGTGCCGACGCAGTCTGTGTGCCCAGCAGCACCAACACCAACTCGATACAGTACTACTGGATTCTGGTGCCTGCTGGTACCAACAGCATCCAGATCAGCGCGGGTTATGGCAGCGGTGATGGCAATGTTTATTACAATGCCAGTAACTGGGCTACGTCCACCAGCTATAACCTGAGTTCAACCAATCCGGATAACACGGAATCCATTACCGTCTTTAATCCGGGCTCTGGCTATCAGTATGTCAGTGTCGTGGGTGCGCGTTCCGGTATGACTTTGAAAGTGACTCTGGAATAAAGCTCTTCCACTGAAAACAGAGGCAGGATGGTTGTTTGGCTATCCTGCCTTTTCTTTTTTGGAAGGCTGGGAAAGCATTTTTTTACTGTAATTCAAAAATAAAAAGCTGTTAATGAAAAAACTTTTAATCATTTCACTCTCTGTATTTATTTCTGCATGTTCAACCAGCGGCAGTAATGTTAAATCCTTAACCTGCCATGATGATTCCCAAAGAATAGATAATCTAAAACAGGCTGTTATCGAAGCCAGAAAACAGGGAAAACCAGCACCTTTGATAGGAACTTGGCCTGCCTATCCTCGTGCCATGATAAAACAAGGTAAAAATGGGTCTGTAAAATATACCTATAAAGTAAATCCTGAAGGGAATGTCAGTGATGTTACGATCATTGAGCAAACTGACCCAGCATTTGGTAATGAAATTGTAAAGTCCATGTCTTGTTGGAGATTTGAGCCTTCAAAGGAAGGCTTTACCAGTAAAGAATTTGAATTCGAGTTCATTGTTGAATAAGAAAAGATCGTACTTTTAAAGTCCACCGAAACTACAAAAGGATTTTCTGATGAACCTGGCTTTACTCAGTGATCAGGATTCACCTTCTTCTCAAGCAGCCATTAAACGTCTTATAGGCCACTTGAACCTGGATAGCACAACAGCAGCCTATATAGCTTCAATGCCTGATCCCGACCGGATTTTTTTCAGAAACACCCAAGCTATCTACCGATCATCAGGCATTGATCTTGATACCTATATTGACCTTGAAACAGGCTTTTCCGAAGCCCTTATGGAAGAGGTGTTACAAAAGCCTCTAATACACTTGTCCGGAGGGGATACATTCCGATTTCTGCATTCTCTCAAGGCAAGAAAGCTTGAAAAGTCTCTGACTGAGTTCGCTAAGAAAGGTGGAGCATTAATAGGAGTGAGTGCCGGAGCCATGCTGATGACGCCCAGCATAGAATCAGCCAGGTTATGCGGTGATCAAAACAGAATAGAACTTAATGATTTATCGGCCCTGAATCTGGTGGACTTTCAGTTTACGCCCCATGCCACTAAAAACAGCAATGAACGGGAAGCAGCAAAACAGCTGGCGAACAAACACAAAAAGTCGATATTTCTTTGTAGTGATGGTGAGGGCATTCTGCAACTGGACGACTGTGTTTCGATTCTTGGTGAGCCTGTTCAGGTTAAAGCTTAAACTTAGTGCTTTCTTGAAGTGTTGATGCTTATTCTTGCAACCGTTAAAAGGTAAGTTTCTATTTATTTGAGATTTATATGTAAGACTAAAATACGGTAGCAAATGAATTTGTATTCATATGAAGCATGGATCTATCTTTCTTCATTCTAAGCAGTAAGGTGAATAGAATGAAGGCTCATATTTTTATTATTCTGAGTTTTTTCTTATGCTCGATGGAGGCACAATCCAAGATTACAAAGTTGGATGCAAAAAGCTTCTCTCACTTTGATACCAGCCATGAAACTCAGAGAAACATCGTCATCAAAGGCCATACCTATATAGAAAATCTAGCCATATACCTTAAGGACGCAGCAGTAGAAGAAATGGATTCAGTGGCCATTGATGGAGAAATAGTGACCGAGTTAGATAAAGTTCAGGTGGTATCCGTTCAAAAGAGTAATATTGCTTTATATTCTGACGCTATTGCTTATATTGTCTCTACGAAGGCCGGGCGGCATTTCTTTCATTTTCAGGCAATCACAAGAAAGACTCTTTATAAGGATCCTCAGTACTACATGTTAAGTGCCAAGATCTATGAGGATCAGGGAACAACAACTGGAGAGTTTCATCCTATAAAAGAAGACAAGGGAATTGTGGACACAACAAAAAGTACGGAGGAAGTAGACAAACACGTGGAGTCTCTTAATCCGAACATTAAGGTTGAGCGTGATTATTTAAAAACATGGGCGACAATCGAACTTGCTCCTGAGTCAGCTGTATGGCAGGAACAGGACAACAAAATTACTATTCAGGGAATCAGATTAGAATATAAAGTTCTTGAAGAAGAGGATTTCTGAGCCCCTTCAGTTTGCAAATAGTCACTTGAGTGGTCTGGATCAAAGTCAGTTCAGACCACTGCTGCAAAATAACAATTTTCTTCCAGCATCGTATCATTTCCCTTCAAAAAACCTTTAGATAATGGCTTACCAAGAATAATGGAGTTTACCCAATGGACAACTGGACCTTACTGAAACGTTGGTGGGCAAGGACCGAGGCGGTTGAACAGGCTCACTTCAGAGCCTGTATTAAAATGAGAACCTGGCACTACTGCCTGGGTGGAACTCTGGTGGTTATCACTACGCTGGAGTCGGTTCTGCAAAATCTGGTTGAAGCGGATACAAAAGCATTAATCATTGCTTTGGGGATTGTTGCTCCTATTCTGGCGGCGCTGGTTACTTTTCTGGATTTCTCCAAACGTTCTCAGCAACACCACGATGCCGCAGCAAGATTTTCAGCCCTCAAGCGTTCTCTGCAGATCGAAGCGGCCAACTTTGACGAAATGGAGAAAGAGCAACTGGTGCAAACCCTGAATACCATCAAAAAAGACTGGGACAAACTGACCCTTGAATCCCCTGCGCTCTATAAACGCAAATGGAGCGAAATTGGCGATATGGACAAGAGTGTTGAAGAAGTTTTAAAAGAGCACAAACACGAAAAAGAAACTCTTGAAGCCGCTTGATCTTTGAGAATAAGAAATACAATAAGCCTTACCGTAAAGACACTCCATGAAAATAATCACTGATGAACACCTCAAATCATTCCCTATGAGTCTGGCGATTAAAGCCATTGAATCATTCTTCCAGTCAGCGCTTCAGGGGCAAGTCATCACACCACCCAGACATACCGTGAAGGCTGGTGATGGAGGCCTGACTTTCACCATCGGTGCAGAACTCGGTACCACTCATACCATTGGCTTCAGAGTTTATGACACTTATCCAAATGAGAAAGGAACAGATTCTGATCAGATAGTGGCCGTCTACTCTACGAATCAAAGTTCTCTGAAAGGCATAGTCGTTGGCTCCAGTCTGGGAGCAATTCGAACCGCGGCTATTAATGGCTACGCTATTAATAAACTGGCAAAAGACAATGTAAAAGTGGCATGCCTGATCGGAGCAGGACACCACGCCAAATATCAGTTAGAAGCTATGCTGGCCGTCAGAAAACCCAGCAAGATCATCATTTGCAACAGAACTTCATCCAAAGCAGAAGAGCTGGCAAACTTCATATCTGATCAATATGATCTGGAAGTCCTGACTTCAGAAAATATTGAGCAATCCGTCAGACACTCAGATATTGTTCTCTGCGCTACCAGTGCATCTTCGCCGGTGATTCAGTCCAGCTGGATAAAAGAAGGGGCTTATGTTTCCAGCATTGGTCCAAAATTCAAAGGCCGACATGAATTGCCTGCGGATATTTCTGAAAGAGCTTCCCTGATTACCAGCGATGCACCTGAGCAACTTTCTTCTTACGCGTTACCCTACTTTCTTGATGATATTTCACCCATTAAACCACTTGAATCAGTACGCCAGACTTTAAACGACAATGGGTACACAGTCTTTCTCTCTTCCGGTCGAAGCGGCACAGAAGTTGTAGTGGCTGATCGAGCCATACAGTACCTCTCATCCAATGGCCTTATTGTCTGACCTGATTTTCCCGTATACATTAGAAGCATTTTCCAGCCACCAATAAGAATAATGTCATGGGAAACAAAATCGTTCTGATCACCAATAGAGGCATCAGACCCAACCGGACCGGTGCCACTCTATTTAAAAATCGAATGACGAAATCCGATCATCGTCTTCGTTGTGCTGTGATCGATGAAGGTGGTAACAAGGACAAGTACTCTCTTTCTCTTGTTGCACAAGGAGAGGAGCAGACATGTCTGTCTCAGGCTATTGATGATTCAAACGACAAACCTTGGATATTTTTTGTCCATGGCAACAATCAGACCTTGAAGAAAAATCTCAAGAAGTGCTTTGCCCTCAGGGATCTTTATGATGTCAATGTTGTTGCTTTTTCATGGCCCTCTGTTCATCACGGACATTTTATGGGCACTCTTGGTTTGATCCCTTATCAACCCAATCCCGTTAAATACCTGACCCGACAGTTGACCAGAAAGCTCAAGCAATACGGTAAAGCCAGAAAAAATGCCGAGCTTTCTGCAAAAGATCTGAGTGACAGCCTGGCGCTCTTCAAAAATGCTTTGGGTGGCACTGAGGTTAAAGCCCGCTTCGTTTGCCACAGTCTGGGTCACAGGGTTCTGATGCTGTCAGACCAGCACAGGAACCTTTCAGAATCACTGGAACCCTTTGAGCATGTCCTGCTTCATCAGGCCGATGAGGATAATGAAGGTCACAGGGACTGGGTTACAGCCATCGGGAAAGGTGAAAAAACCGTTATCACAACCAATGAAAACGATACTGTTCTGAAGATTTCCAACCTCTACAATCACAAATCACTGAACAACCAGCGTCTGGGTAATGTAGCCAAACACGATGAGCATGAACCACCCACTTATAAAGATTTTACCGGTGTTAAACATGTCAGCCTGACTGGACATACCTTGTTTTTGACGGACTCAGAAGATAATCCAGAGGTATTCAACTACTTCAACAGCCTGATCGGAGAGTGAAAATAGAGAGCTCGGTGATAATCAAAAAGATAACGACACTACCTAACGGCCTAGACTTAATGACCCAGGAGAGTGTGCAGGAAGGCTATCGCTTTCTAAAGCGCCTGACCATGGATTTTGAATCGGGAGTCAACTGCTTCAATCAGAAAGGAGAATCCCTATTTGCTGCATATCATCAAAATAGGCTGGTCGGTATTGGCGGCATTAATATTGACCCCTATGAGGGCAAAACATCTACAGGTCGGGTTCGTCGCTTATATATCAGAGAGGATTATAGAAACAAGGGAGTGGGCCGGTTGTTGATGAGTGCGATCGAAGATCATGCTAAAGATTACTTCGATCAGATTCAGCTATTCACTGATACACCGGAGGCCACTGAGTTCTATCTGAAACTCGGATATCAGGTCGTAAATGTGGGAAAAGCATCTCACAAAAAAGTATTCTGATTTGATTCAGGGGTAATGCCTGCAACCAGGGGATTGGGTATCTATACTTTTTAGAACTGTACAGGGAAGACAGTCAAATGGATCAGATACCTCCTTCGGGTAGCAGCTCCCAGCCAGTCAATAATCATAATCAAAAACGTCACCAAAGAAGGGGAAAGCACCCTAGACATGGTGAGGTCACTGCGCAGCAACCTAAATCTCAGTTAAAAACCATTCCAGAAGAGATTGAGGATACAGACTCGGCCTACAGCTCCAGCTCTGAGCCTGGATCTCCAATTCACAGCTCAAGAGTTAATTCAGATAACCTTAGTGCACGTTCCACCAAGCCAAAACTCAAAGAAAGCTGGGAAAGAATCGTCAATTTCATCAATGCTCGTTTGGCAAGCTCAGAGTATCCAGAGCCACTGATTCATAAAGCACGAGAGCACATGGAAAAAAATAATGAACTCGGGCTAGTGAAGTGCCTCAACCAGCTAGGTCTGCAAGACCGCTTTGAAGCTCTGAAACTGCTGCGGTATCAATCACCTGACATCAAGGTCAGGCCTGAACTGCTGGCCAGAATGGACGAAATGATGGTCACCGCTTTTATCGATCACTTTGTGCAAGAGAACGCATCGGAATTGCCCACCATTTATTATGAAATGATTAAAAAGCCGGGAAGCATGCAGGAACACATGGCCAGGCACAATCTGACACCAGAAAACCCCAGCCCTATGGCCTATGGCCTATGTAGATATAACTGATGAATTGGTAAAAACCTTGAGGACACTGGTTTTGGATGAATGAGTGTCACAAAAGATCAAGCCCCTTTGTTGGAGATTCTGTATCTGCTTCAGGCGAGCCCAATGCACCTTTTTCATCCTTGCCTTTGATCTCACCCAACTCATCCACGGGTCCGGAAAGCACTCTGGCTTTTTCAGTGATTGGATGAATTTTGTCCAAGAGATTCGAAAATTTATGTTTCACTATTAAACCACCTACCATTGCTGTGCTGGCTGCTTTTAATAGCTCTGGCAGTTTTTCATTGAACTTGGCAACTGCAGCACTTACATCACGCCCATCAAAGCTTGGATGCAGGATGGATTCCAGTAATAACATCATATCCAGTACATCGACGCTCTCGCTGATATCACGAATATCAGCAAGCCCCCTGAACAGGTCAGTGGCTTCTTTAATGGCTTTTGCCGTCAAGGGAGAGGGGTTATCAACATGAGCACTCCATTCCAGAAGTCCATGGTATAGATTAATCATTCTATCGCAGCCAATTGGCGATTTGATCGCCAGGGCATTACAGCGCCGGAACTCTTTCAACATATCCCTATATGCGATGATCGCGGCCTTTCTGGAATCATCTGCCTCTGGATCATTTCTCAATTCACCCAGAAGCTCCACCATGATCTCCGCCGTTTTATCCATCAACAGGCCACGCATCTGGTTGTAGAGCTTGCGATCAAAACAGGCTTCCTTCAAGCTTTTAACACCTAACTTGCCTGCCAGGTGAGCAGGCTGACTCAATGCAACACGAAGATCATTGGCGGCCCCTTCGAAGGCAGTAGTGTACGAAAAGTCCAGTTTTTGCTTGCCTGCAACGGTGATCTTTTCTTTATGGGGCACCGATGTCAGGCTGACCACCTCTGCGGTTTTGGCCATCAAAGCGGTTACATTTAATCGGTGTAAAACATTCTTATCCATCATGACAGCCTTACTTTCAGGCTGTACTGCCAGTTCACCAGCCAGGAGATCCACAACAGGGCTGATGACCTCAGTAGCGAATTCAGGTAACATGCCGCCATGAACAATTTTGGCCACTGTTCCTGCTTTGATGGGAACTTCAGCCTTGAAATTGGAAGGAAAGTCCAGAGGATCAAGAAGGGGAAGAGGTTTAGCCTGTGGCTCTTCAACAGGTGCTATTGGCTTTTTAACTCGCCCCCGTCGACCTGTTCGGGTTTCTAACGTTCGATCAAACCGGTTCTTTGACACCTTTGGTCGATGTTCAAGAGAAGCCCCATCGGTGTCATCCTCATCTTGAGAGACAGCTTGATTCAAATCCAACGTTGAAGCAGATAATGAATTACCAGAGGATTGGGTCATGGACTTTAAGCGAGACCTGGGATTTACATTGCACTCAACGAAATCAGCGATGGACAATCGATAACCCACTCCAGGTATATATCTCGAATGTTCCTCGATAAGAAATTTAGGCACTCTAAGACCCTGAACTGAAGAAGCTTCCACCATCGCTACCGGCGGTTTCTCCTTTACCTCTTCTGGCTCCGGACTCATCGTAGGTGGCGTCGGAGGAGTAACCTTGAATTGAAAGTCAGTTCTATCCATCTCTGCATTCCCTTGCGAAGTATTAATATGCTCCTTAGACCTGTGAACTGACCCTGAGTTTATTTTTTAACTGACCAACCGGTTAGCCAGACTGACATTCGAATAGAAAAGATCTCTTTTTAGACAGAAACTTTTTTCTGAGCACTGTTGTCCAAACCTGCTGACCACCATGGATTTTTTTACAGGGAAGCAGATATGGGTCCATCCAGAGAGCCTATGGCCGTTCTTACCAATTTCAGCAAAGAGCCAGCGTCAGTTGATAAAACGGATGCGGTAAAGCCCTCTTCTGAAAAAAGGCGCTATGCCACAACACGCGCCTATAAGTCTCACACGGTCAAGCCTTGCGAAGGCCAATATGAGCCACTAGTTAAGCCCAACCCTGTTGTAATAGACCGATCCTTTCCAAGAACTGCGTATTTCAATATTGATGCCATTCCTTTCAAAAACCTCCTGGCGCCAGAGTTTTACCTGGGTGAATCACTGGGCGGAATGACCCGGGAATATTGTGACCAGTATCGTTATCACTTTATTCACCGCCTTAAAAAGCGAATAGCTGAGTCTGATGCCAACCACCCGGACTCTCCTGTCAGCAAAGAAGATAAAGACAAGCTAATCCGGCTGGCTCATTTCACCATGGATAACAGAACGTCGATGAAAGGCCTGTCAAAGATAGGGCATGAGTTGAGAGCACTTTACGAAACAAAATACCAGTCGCCACCCCCAGAGCTTCCCCTGGACACAGGAGAGTTTTCACCTCTGCATCTGAATCAACTAAGAAAGACGGCATCCGTCAGCGTGACGACTACTGAGGAAACACCCTCTTTGACATCAAAACCGGAAGCCGGAGAAGGGTTTGAAAAATCGATTGATCCGACTCTCATTGAGCCACGCCATGTTGCCATGTTCTATCTGGCACCCGATCAGTATATAAAATACCCACTCAGGCCCAATAAAAAGCCTCCAGTGCCTGAAGGAAAACTCAGAGAGCTTCTCAATACCTATCTGGAAGAAAAATTAAAAGCAAGGCTCTTAATGGATTCCGGGGAGTTATCCAAACAACACTCCCAGAAGACCGGTTAGAGCTGCTTTCCCGCGCTTCTTGATATTGTGCAGGCACTCGAAGAAACCCAAATACAGCGGTAACTTCTCTTGTGATATACCCCGATGAGGACGCAACCAGGAACGCAACAGCGACCAGAACCCCTCCATTGTATTCACATGAATCTCATGAAAACCGTCGCCGTCCTCATCTCGTGCATATT
>NZ_LASA01000155.1 GCF_001562015.1 Endozoicomonas arenosclerae
GTACCACTGAGTGCCGATCATTTGTTCGAGCCCAGTGTCACCAAGATTGGGTTCCGCAGAGGGACATTCCTGAGGGGCTTTATGTATGACTTTATTCAGCAGTTTGCTCCCCACTTAACGAAAGATGTCGTTCAGGAAGCTATCTCCAGGCACAATAAAGCAGAAGTTGATGAGCTGTTTTCTGGTGTGCAGCTACCAGATCACTGATAGCTTCCATTAATGGGTCATGGCAGGGGTTTTAAGCCGCCTGCCGGTCCAGTACTTCCTTAACCAGTTTGAAGTAAATGGTATAAACCCTGGGTTCCTTGCCTTCTTCTTCCACGACGAAGAACGGGGCTTTATCCACCTGATAGAAATCTGCCAATAAAGCACCTTCGCTGCCAGCTTCACCTTCTTTAGCAATCAACACCTGGTCGATTCGATCAATGTGGCCTGAGCTTTCCAGTCGTTCCTGTACTTCACTGCACTTTTTACAAAGGCTGCCGTCTGCCATTATTTTTTTGACCATTGTGATTTTCATCAGGAAGCTCCACTGGCTATAAATTCCGGTTGCTGTCATTCAACACGTTGTATTTTGTCCTGACAGATTTTAGCAGCTGTTGATATTCCTATTGATAATAACTTCATATATTTATAGGTGTTTATGCTATATTTCCGGGCTCTAATAATAAGTTCGCTCTGCTCAGGGGGGAGAAAATACGATGGATGTTGTATGTCTGGATCTGGAAGGGGTGCTGATTCCTGAAATCTGGATCGAATTTGCTGAGCATACCGGGATAAAAGAGCTCAGGGCTACCACCCGGGATATCTCTGATTATGATGAACTGATGACCATGCGCCTTGATGTGCTTAAAAAGCATAATCTGGGTCTGAAAGAAATCCAGGAAGTGATTGCTACTCTGTCTCCTCTACCTGGTGCTGCTGACTTTGTTGCCCGCCTTCGAGAACGTTTTCAACTCATAATATTGTCCGATACTTTTTACGAATTTGCAGATCCATTAATGGCTCAGTTAAATCGTCCTACTATTTTCTGCCACAAGCTGGAAATAGACGATCAGAGGATGGTGGCTGGATACAAGCTCAGGCAGAAGGATCCTAAAAGGCAGTCTGTGAAAGCATTAAAGGCTTTGAATTATCATGTGATGGCGGCAGGTGACTCATACAATGATACCACCATGCTGGAAGAAGCCGACGCAGGTTTTCTGTTCCATGCGCCGGACAATGTGATCAGGGAATTTCCCCAGTACTCTGCATTGAATGAATACGATGAGTTGTATGACGCTTTCCTGAAAGCCAGTACTTATAATCAGTAGCGGCTGATCACTCGCAGAAAGTTTCAAGCGCTGTCATCAGGTTTTTTACCTTGGTAATGGATTCCTGGTATTCCTGGTGACAGTCAGAATCGGCAACAATGGCGCCGCCTCCCCAGCAATGCAGTTTGTGGTTCTGTGCAATCAGTGTTCGAATGGTGATGCTTGAATCCATCTTGTCATTGCAGCTGATGTAACCAATGGCACCGCAATAGACATTCCGGGCCGAAGCTTCCAGTTCTCTGATGATTTCCATAGATCTGATTTTTGGGGCGCCTGTAATCGAGCCGCCCGGAAAAGCACCTTCCATTAATTCCAGTACACTGTGTTCAGGGCTCAGTTCACCCGTTACTGTACTAACCAGGTGATGGACGTTGGCGTAGCTTTCCAGTTCAAACAATCTGGGAACACTGATGCTACCGGCCTTGCAGACTTTACCGAGATCATTCCGTAGCAGATCAACAATCATCAGATTTTCAGAACGGTCTTTCTCGCTCGAAAGCAGTTCTTCTGCTTGGGCAAGATCTTCAGCAGGCGTTTTGCCTCTGGGGCGAGTCCCTTTGATTGGGTGCGTTTCAACTTTACGTTCGGTGACCTTTATGAACCGTTCCGGAGAATGACTCAGAATTTTTACGTCGGGATGGGAAAGATAAGCCGAGTAGGGTGCAGGGCTTACTGTTCTCAAATGCTTGTAAGCTTGCCAGCAATCACCGTTATAGCGACTGGTGAATTCCTGGGTCAGATTTACCTCATAGGTGTCACCGGCCAGAATGTATTGTTGCACTTTGTCAAAAGCGCTCTTGTATTCATCTTCGCTGATGGTGGCAGAAAACTTTTCTTGCAGCTGAAACCTTGCTCCCAGTGAGTCAGTTTTGCTTCTGATTTGATCCAGTACCTGCTCCCTGTTTTCTGCAGGCATATCAGGATGGCTGACAAATAGAGTTTTGTTCAGGTGGTGGTCAGAAATAATGGCCCAGTGATACAGGCCTACGCTCATCAAGGGTGTTTCCAGAGAGCGAGGTTGAATTCTTTCCGGTTCAATCAGGCTGCATAATTCATAACCCCAGAAACCCAGGGCTCCGCCCGTAAAAGGAAGGTCTGGCTCATCTACGGGGGTCATGGTCGAGAGAAGTTCATCCAGAACATTGAAAGGAGACTGCTCTGATATAACCTGTGTTTCCCCTGTGACTTGATTGGTAACTTTTATAACACTCTGATCATCGACAGTGACAACCGCCCAGGGGATGGCAGTAATAATATCAAAACGACTGTGTTGTTCTTTTTTCAGGGAAGAAGAACAGCTGTCCAGATAGCATGCCCAGGGTTGCTCGCTAAAAGGTTCAAAATAGGGGCTGGAATCGGCAAGGTAGTCCAGTTCAACGATGAATAGCTCGTTCATAAAAGGCATAAAAATCCCGGGTCACATCAGACGCGCATTCTACCTATAGAGTGGCATGGGTGCTATGGGCTTTTCAGAGGTTTTAACGCGCTCTCAGCGAGATTGTGAACAGGTTGCTCCAACTAAGTTGGGTATCTGAATGAGAGGAGAGACCATAATCTGGGTGCTTAAACATTGCGAAAACCTGAATTGTTAACAATAATTTGTAATTATTGATGTGTTTGAGGTATAAAAGGCCTCAAATAATAAGATTGTAAACAATCTTTATGACAGAAACGAATGTAAACAACGATACCCATCGTGTCGGAACACAAGCTCAGGAAGTAGCAGGTCTTCTTATTGGAGACATTATTTCAGGGAAGTTACCCCAGGGGTCACGAATCTCTGAGCCTGAGCTGTCCCGACAGTACGGAGTAGGGCGAGGTCCACTCCGAGAGGCCATTCTCAAACTTGAAGGGGCTGGGCTGGTGGTAAGGGCTCCTCATGTCGGTGCTCGTGTCGTTACCCTGACCCAGACTGAATTATCTGAAATGTTTGCCGTTCGGGAAGCGCTGGAAGGCATGGCTGCAAAACTGGCGGCTACTCATATGACCGACCAACAGTTGCACGAACTGGAGTCTTTACTCAATACCCATGCCCGTTACATCCAGGATCATGAGGGTCAGGCCTATTTTGATCAGGAAGGTGACCTGGACTTCCACTACCGGGTGATCAAGGGGTCCTGCAATCAGAGGTTGATACGTTCGCTCTGTGATGAACTGTATCACCTGATCCAAATGTACAGAAAAACGTCCGGGCGCCGTGCGCGACCCGAAGAAGCGTTGATTGAACATCAAATGATTTTTAAAGCCCTAAAGGACCGCGATGGCGAGCTGGCAGAGATGTTGATGCGCCGTCATATAGCCAGGGCGAGAAGAGAGATCGAACAATTTATCGACCCCGATAAACAGTCCTGAGCCTGCGGCATCAATGACAGGCTCATGACCCATGATAAGAAGAGAGGAAGTGATATGAGCGATAAAGACAACGCCCTTAATCGACTGATTGCCAAAGAAGGTATTGTTACTGCTCCGGGTGTATACGATGGTATCTCCGCTCGTCTGGGTGAAGAAGCTGGCTTTTCCGCTCTGTACGGCAGTGGTGGTGCGATTGCCCGCAGTACCGGTGTACCCGATATCGGCCTGCTCACTCTGACGGAAGTGGTGGATCGAGTTCGTCAAATTTGTGAAGCCACGTCACTGCCTGTTATTGCCGATGCTGACACAGGTTTTGGTAACGAGGTGAACGTTAAGCGTACGGTTGAACTGTTCAGAAGTGCCGGTGTTTGTGGCTTCCATCTGGAAGATCAGGAGTTTCCAAAGCGTTGCGGTCACCTGGACGGTAAGTCTCTGGTCTCTACAGAAGAAATGTGCAAGAAAGTGTCTGTTGCGGCCAAATACGCAGGCAATGTCACCGTGATCGCCAGAACTGATGCGATCGCTGTAACCGGTTTTGACGATGCGATCGAGCGTGCAAAGGCTTATGTTGAAGCTGGAGCTGACATGCTGTTCGTTGAAGCGCCTCAAACGATTGAACAGATTGAAGAGATTGCCAAGCAGGCCCCGGGCCCGAAACTGATCAATATGTTCTACAGTGGCAAGACGCCTCTGGTGCCTACAGACGATCTGAAAGCCATGGGCTATCAGCTGATCATCATTCCTTCTGATCTTCAGCGTGCAGCGGTAACGGCTATGCGTGAAGTGTTGGACGTGATCAAGCGTGACGGTAACAGCGGAGCCATCGCTGACGGCATGATGACATTCCAGGAGCGTGAGCTGCTGGTTAAGACCAAAGAGTTTTTGAATCCTTAACTGCATTGGAAGCAGTTAATGCCCATAGCGAATGAAAAACATTTAATCACCACAATGAGTTTTATCATCTACCTGACAAACTCATTCAATAAGAAGAACGGAGAACTATCATGGCAGAGAAAAAATTAGGTGGTGCTGGCCTGCGTGGTCAGTCTGCTGGTGAAACCGCACTGTGTACCGTAGGTAAAACCGGTTCTGGCCTGACTTATCGTGGCTATGACATCAAGGAACTGGCTGACAAGGCCCAGTTTGAAGAAGTCGCCTATCTGCTGCTTTACGGCAAGCTGCCAAATCAGGCTGAGCTTGACGCTTATAAAACCCGCTTGAAAGGTATGCGTTCACTGCCGGATGCCCTGAAAGTAGTGTTGGAACAGATCCCTGCAGACGCTCACCCAATGGACGTGATGCGTACCGGTTGCTCCATGCTGGGTAATCTGGAAACTGAAGGTGATTTCTCAGAACAGCTGGATCATATCGATCGTCTGCTGGCCATCTTCCCGGGCATGATCAACTACTGGTACAACTTCAGTCACAATGGTACTCGAGTCAATGTTGAGACAGATGCAGACTCCATTGCCGAACAGTTCCTGTGGACTCTGCATGACAAGAAACCTGAGCCTCTGCATGTTCAGGTAATGCATGCTTCCCTGATTCTGTATGCTGAGCATGAATTCAATGCTTCTACCTTTACCGGCCGTGTTTGTGCTTCCACACTGTCAGACATCCACAGCTGTGTAACCGGTGCTATCGGTTCCCTGCGTGGTCCTCTGCATGGTGGTGCCAACGAAGCCGCTATGGAAATGATCGAGAACTGGCGCTCTACCGATGAAGCGGAAGAAAACATCATGGGTATGCTGGCTCGTAAAGATAAGATCATGGGCTTCGGTCATGCCATCTATCGTGAGTCCGACCCACGTAATGCCATTATCAAAGAGTGGTCCAAGAAACTGTCTGATCAGGTCGGTGATGAATACCTGTACGCTGTTTCCGAGCGTGTTGAAGCCGTTATGTGGCGTGAAAAGAAGCTGTTCTGTAACGCTGACTTCTTCCACGCTTCTGCCTATAACTTCATGGGTATTCCTACCAAACTGTTTACACCGATCTTTGTTTGCTCACGTGTATCTGGCTGGACTGCTCACGTTATGGAGCAGCGTGCGAACAACCGTATTATCCGTCCTTCTGCCGATTATACCGGTCCAGAAACGGCTGAGTGGGTAGCGATCGAAGATCGTCCATAAAGCTTGACGTCTGATCGGGCAGAATCGCTTGATCAGACTATCTATAAGAATAAAAAAGAGACAGTTGGCCCTGGCTGACTGTCTTGTTAATACTTTTCGATGAGTTCCTGAAGTTATGAACACTGCACATCGCAAACCTTTACCGGGCACCCAGCTGGATTATTTCGACACTCGTGCAGCCGTCGAAGCCATCCAGCCTGGTGCCTATGCCACTCTGCCATACACTTCCCGTGTCCTGGCGGAACAACTCGTTCGTCGTTGTGATCCTGAGACTCTGACGGATTCCCTGAAGCAGATCATTGGCCGCAAGCGTGATCTCGATTTTCCCTGGTATCCTGCCCGTGTAGTGTGTCATGACATTCTCGGACAAACTGCCCTGGTTGACCTCGCGGGTCTGCGTGATGCGATTGCGGAGCAGGGCGGAGATCCTTCTGAAGTCAATCCGGTAGTACCTACCCAGTTGATTGTTGACCATTCCCTGGCGGTAGAACATGGAGGCTTTGATGAAGAAGCTTTCGAAAAGAACCGTGCTATTGAAGATCGTCGTAACGAAGACCGTTTCCACTTTATTGAGTGGACCAAAACCGCTTTTAAAAACGTTGATGTAATCCCTGCCGGTAACGGCATCATGCACCAGATCAACCTGGAGAAAATGTCTCCGGTGATTCAGGCTCGTGATGGCGTGGCTTATCCGGATACCTGTGTCGGTACCGACAGTCACACTCCCCATGTAGACGCTTTGGGTGTTATCGCCATCGGTGTCGGTGGTCTGGAAGCTGAAACGGTTATGCTGGGTCGTCCTTCCATGATGCGTCTGCCAGACATTATTGGTGTTGAACTGGTAGGCAAGCGTCAGCCAGGTATCACCGCCACAGATATTGTTCTGGCCATCACTGAGTTCCTGCGTAAAGAGCGTGTAGTTTCCTCCTATCTGGAATTCTTTGGTGAAGGTGCAAAAGACCTGACCATTGGTGATCGAGCCACCATCTCAAACATGACACCAGAATTTGGTGCTTCAGCAGGTATGTTCTATATCGACGAACAAACCATTGATTATCTGAAGCTGACCGGTCGTGAGCCTGAGCAGGTTGAGCTGGTAGAAAACTACGCCAAGCTGACCGGTCTCTGGGCAGATGATTTGAAGAACGCTGAATACGAGCGTGTTCTTAAATTTGATCTGTCTTCTGTTGTTCGCAACATGGCAGGCCCATCTAACCCACATCGTCGTCTGCCTACTTCAGATCTGGCTGAGCGTGGCATAGCTGTTGATCTGGATAAAGCCCAGGCTGAAGAGAAAGAAGGCCTGATGCCAGACGGAGCCGTTATTATTGCGGCCATCACCAGTTGCACCAACACCAGTAACCCGCGCAACGTAGTGGCTGCAGGTCTTGTTGCCCGTAAAGCCAATGAACTGGGTCTGGTTCGCAAGCCTTGGGTTAAGTCTTCCTTTGCCCCTGGCTCCAAAGTTGCAAAGCTGTATCTGGAAGAGTCCGGGCTGCTGCCTGAGCTGGAAAAACTGGGTTTTGGTATCGTAGGTTATGCCTGCACCACCTGTAACGGTATGAGTGGTGCCCTGGACCCTGAAATCCAGAAAGAATTGATCGAGCGTGATCTGTACTCTACAGCAGTACTATCCGGTAACCGTAACTTTGACGGTCGTATTCACCCATACGCCAAGCAGGCATTCCTGGCGTCACCGCCTCTGGTTGTCGCTTATGCCATTGCCGGTACCATGCGATTTGATATCGAAAAAGATGTTCTGGGTACTGACAAGGATGGCAATGCCATCACCCTGAAAGACATCTGGCCAAGTGACGAAGAAATCGACGCTATTGTTGCATCCAGCGTGAAACCTGAGCAGTTCAACGAAGTTTATATTCCGATGTTTGATCTGGGTAAAGCGACAGAAGCCGAAAGTCCTCTGTACGACTGGCGTCCACAAAGTACCTATATCCGTCGTCCTCCTTACTGGGAAGGTGCCCTGGCCGGTGAGCGTACCCTGAAAGGCATGCGTCCGCTGGCGGTTCTGGGTGACAACATTACTACTGATCACCTGTCACCTTCCAACGCGATTCTGGCCAGCAGTGCCGCTGGTGAATATCTGGCGAAAATGGGTCTGCCTGAAGAGGACTTCAACTCATACGCTACTCACCGTGGTGACCACCTGACTGCTCAGCGTGCGACCTTTGCGAACCCTAAACTGCTGAACGAAATGTGTCTGGATGAGAAGGGTGAAGTGAAGCAGGGATCCATGGCCCGTATCGAGCCTGAAGGTAAAGAAACCCGCATGTGGGAAGCGATTGAAACCTACATGAATCGCAAGCAGCCGCTGATCATCGTGGCCGGTGCGGATTATGGTCAGGGTTCGTCCCGTGACTGGGCGGCAAAAGGTGTTCGCCTGGCCGGTGTTGAAGCCATTGTGGCTGAAGGTTTTGAGCGTATTCACCGTACCAACCTGGTCGGTATGGGGGTTCTGCCTCTTGAGTTCAAGGAAGGTACTACCCGTAAGACTTTGGGTCTGGACGGTACTGAAACCTATGACGTTATCGGTGAACGTACACCCAGAGCTACTCTGGCACTGCTGATTCACCGTGCCAATGGCGAGACTCTGGAAGTGCCAGTAACTTGTCGTCTGGATACCGCAGAAGAAATTTCTGTGTATGCTGCCGGTGGTGTACTGCAACGCTTTGCCAAGGACTTCCTGGAGGGCAAATAAGAATGTCTCATGTGCCTCAGATCAAGGTGCCTGCTACCTATCTTCGTGGCGGTACCAGTAAAGGTGTTTTCTTCTCTCTGGAAGATCTCCCTGAGCGCGCACAGGTTCCGGGCGAAGCCCGGGACAACCTGTTGTTGCGTGTGATTGGCAGTCCTGATCCTTATGGCAAACAGACCGATGGCATGGGTGGGGCAACCTCCAGTACCAGTAAAACGGTTATCCTGTCCAAAAGCAGCCAACCTGATCACGATGTGGATTACCTGTTTGGCCAGGTTTCCATTGATAAGCCTTTTGTGGACTGGAGCGGTAACTGTGGCAACCTGACCGCTGCTGTGGGTGCTTTCGCGATCAGTAAAGGTCTCGTAGATGCCAGTCGTGTGCCTGAGAATGGTATTTCAGTGGTTCGTATCTGGCAGGCCAATATCAAAAAGACCATCGTAGCTCATGTACCGATCACTAATGGTGAAGTACAGGAAACCGGCGACTTTGAGCTGGATGGTGTGACCTTCCCGGCTGCAGAAGTCCAGGTTGAGTTTATGGATCCTGCCGATGGTGACGGTGCCATGTTCCCAACCGGGAATCTGGTGGATGATCTGGAAGTTCCAGGTGTTGGAACATTGAATGCTACGATGATCAATGCCGGTATTCCAACCATCTTCCTGAACGCTGAAGAAATTGGCTATACCGGCACTGAACTGCAAGAATCTATCAATAGTGACGAAGCCGCTCTGGCCAAGTTTGAAACCATCCGTGCTCACGGTGCTGTTCGTATGGGGCTGATTGATCATATTGATGAAGCCGCTAAGCGTCAGCATACCCCGAAGGTCGCGTTTGTAGCCAAACCCACGGATTATGTTTCATCCAGTGGTAAGCAGGTGACGACTGAAGATATTGATCTTCTGGTTCGTGCCCTGTCTATGGGCAAACTGCACCACGCCATGATGGGAACTGCTGCAGTTGCCATTGGTACTGCGGCTGCCATTCCCGGAACCCTGGTGAACCTTGCTACCGGTGGCGGTGAGCGTAATGCCGTTCGCTTTGGCCATCCTTCTGGCACGCTGCGTGTTGGCGCAGAAGCTGAGTTAGTAAACGGTGAGTGGGCTGCCAAAAAAGCCATTATGAGCCGCAGTGCCCGTGTGCTTATGGAAGGCTGGGTTAGAGTACCCGGAGATTCTTTCTAATTACCTTTTGATTTTCTCTTTCCATCCCAAAGACTGCAGGGGTTTCCTGCAGTCTTGCTTCAATGTGTGCCGAGCATGTTGCACAGCTTGGGGGTGAAAGTCCCCTGTCCAGCCAGATGAGGGCGAAGGACTAGTACTGAAAAACAATTTACTTATCTTATATCAATACCGGAATTTTTGACTCTGGCATTCTTCCCTGACATTGTTCAGGACTTTACTCATGCCAGCCCGCTATCGCATTCTTTTGTCCTCTGATGAGCAACAACAGCTCAAGGACATCATTCACCAAACCAAAATCGCAAAACATAAACGCATTCATGCTCAAATCATTTTAGCTTTGGACGAGAATGGGCCAAAACTTACAGAACTGCAGACCATTTGAGCCTGTGGTGTTACAACGAAAACAGTACAAAGAAATCGAAAGCGTTGTGTGCTTGAAGGCTTGGAAATAGCTGTAAATAGTAAGCGCAATGGTATAGCCCGACCTAGAAAGCTTCAGGGATGAGCAAGCGCAACTTGTTGCACTCACCTGCTCCGAACCTCCGGAAGGTAACTCCCACTGGACATTAAAGCTCTTGGCGGATCGCATGGTTGAGCTGAATTATGTCGACACCATTTCTGGCCAGACTATCCGGAGAGAATTGGAGCAGACTGTTGCTCAAGATTATACATCGCGATAATAGTGAAACTGTCCTAGGCTTAGATGCCTGTTATCAGTGCCTTTAAGTACAGGAAAGTACAGGCGTTCACTAATAAACATTGAGCCAGCTGCATGAGAAATCCTGTGTTGTTCCTGCTTGACTCTATCTGGAAGAAGCTTAATTGGGTTTCTGCCCTGCTTCTACTGAGTGTTAGCATGAACGCCTTTTCAATTGTGTGGAAGATAGGGGATATTGACGAAGACCTTTCCGATGGGATGACTTCCAAAGAAGTAAAATATCATTACGAAAAAGGTCATCTGGTGGCCTTCGGGGATGCTATTTTTTATCGGAATATCGCCGACGCTGCAGAGATACCTGGTTGGATACTGGCGAGTATGCCGAATCATGCGCCTGTGAACCCGATGATCTTTATAGTGAACTCTTCTCCTAACATGCATCTGCAGCCATTGAATAGTTATCCACTGCTTACTGCTGAACCTCCCCAGCCACCCCCAGATACAGCGAATACGGAACAATGGCCTTTAATGGGTGCAGCGGCGGCTGCTTCTCCGCCGCCCCAACCTCTTGAGGCAACCCCGGAAGCAGCACCTGGACCTGGAGCAGGGATTGGCTTTCCTCTTGCGGCCCCAACCCAGATGGAACCCATACCGCCAACACTTCCGGTAGGTGATCCTAGTAAAATAAGGAGGGGCAATGCCAGAGCGTTCGTACAACATCTGAATAACCAGAGGCTGGTTGTTGTGTACAACGGCTTTATCAATGTTCCCCCTTCTCTTCCATTCACACCAGAACTTCAATGGCTCATTTCCACTGAATATTTCCAGCAGTTGGCCTTGAATCCTCAGTTTAGTTCACCTCAGTACGTCTGGGTGCATGTTCTTGAAGCTAATACCATGCAGTTTCACTGGGAAGCCCATATGATTCCTCCGCCGGGCATGTCTTTTCCCTCTGTGGGAAATGCGGCAGGTGTTTTCTCAGCCCCAGATACTCAGAGCGCACAGAGTATTCCAAATATCCCTTCGCACGTTCACGAGCAGATCCGATTCTATTTAAGCCAACATCATGTGGTGGTTTATCAGGGAACCATTTTCTGCCCGCACCCTGTTACTCAAGATATGTACCTGAACCTGCTCGCTTTGGCCCATAATGCGGCCAGTCAGTTTTTCCAGAACAATCCAGGGGGCGTGGCCAACTACCTGCTCGTATCTGTAGGTGGGGTTGAAGGCATCACCGGATTTGCTTTTGCTCCTATTCAAGAACCTATGGTTCAGGTAGCGGGTCTCCCTCCAGGAAATATTGCTCCGGCGGCTGCTGGTCCGAATATAGCTCCTGCAGCCACAGGCAGAGGCCATGCAGGGCAATCTGGATGGCAAGAACAGAAGCCGAAAAAGGCGAAAAAGAAACGGAATAATAAACCAGCTGCTTCCGCCCCGGAACCTGCCACTCAGATTGGAGAAATGGCTCTGCCCACTGTAGGGCAGCAGTATAATCCTCAGGCAGTGCACCCGACCAATTTCGTTTTTAATACGATTAATAATATTCACCTAACCACGACCAGTTATACCCTGATTGTTGTTCCTCCCGATAAGACGCCAGAACAAGGGGACCCTGATGAAGGAAGGGGCAATGCTCCAGACGAAAGTGGGAGCAGAGGCAGACAGCAACGTGGGAGGCGTGCGCTGCCTCAGTCTGATAAAAACTCCCCAGAGAAAGGGGGAGATACGGCTGTCTCTCAGCATAGCGGCTATAGCCGTTTTTACTTTATAGGTTTGCCCCTGACCGCGTTGGCAATGATACCGATAGTTGTTGCTGGGGCTCACTACTTGTTATTTGGCGATAGTCGTCGCCCTCAGTTAGCGACATTGCCAAAGAAAAGCATGAAACCGGCTGAAGAAGCCAACCCGGTTTCCCGCTCTTCGCAAGCATCGGCGGCCCCGTCGCCTCTGGCGACGCTGGGTCGGCTCAGTCAGCAGGAGCAGCTGTTGAACTATTTCACTGATCGGCCTATGAAGGAATTAATCAACGAGCTGTTTGACCTGGATGAGGTGGTATTGCGCCCGACCATTCACCGCTATAGATTTCAGAAGATGGAGTTTCACGAGACGCAGGAGTTCAGGAAACTGACGGATAGCTATCGCAGAGAGGATTTTACCCGTGAGAACCATATGCTCAATTTTATTCCATTTGGAAAAATTCTGAGATTTTCAGAACTGCCTCTCCATGAAAAAAAACACCTTCTTGAAACCATGGCTCCCTCGATTAAATCGGTTTATCAGCAGTTGAGCTATGAGGAGCAGGAGGAGTCCCTGATGGCTCCGGAAACCAGTGCACCTTCAGAGTTTCGTATTCTTGATGCGTTTCAATGGCTGATGCTGCTGTGTGGCATGCCTGACCAGCCAACGGCTGCCCTGCATTGCTATGAGAAAGCTGGCAACCTGTTAAAGAACGAGCTATGGCATATCAAGCCGAGCTTTCGGGCATTACACGACAGTTATATAACCATGCGGGCGCCGACCAGAGTAAAAAACTGGATAATGATTCCCAGCTGGCCCGTGACCGGAAAAAAAAGCATGGTGAGCATTCCGGAGCTGATACCTGTTCTCCAGACGGGCCACTCATTTACCTTTTTGCATCCGAGGCGACAGCAGAAAGATGGCCTTCGGCTCCCTCTGTCACACCTCGGAATCACCAGGATGGAGAAGCTGAAGGTGCTAACGCCCAGCTTGAGATGGCGGCAAACTCAGCACTGGGACTTTACCCAGGATGGTTTTAATTACCAGGCGGGGGCAGTCAGTCAGGCAGTGGATGAACATCATAATCATATCGCTGTAGTAGACCAGAACAGTCTGGTGGCTCCCAGTTCCGCATTGTCAGAAACTTCCCTGAACAAGAGATGGCGCGTTGACTGCGATCAACTGGGGATTGAGGGTTCTAAACTCTGTCACGACCTGAGCGACAACATACCGACGGCTTATGCTGTACATCAGCTACTTTCCCGGTATCCCGATCTGGAAATACCAGTGTATCAGCGGGTCACACAAGATCAGGATGGTAACGGCCGCTTCGAAAGAGTTCCACGGGAGACGGCCAGGGTCATTAAATATTCTGGAGAGAAGGTGAGCCTGGGATTCAGGAAATTATCTCGATTCGACACTCTGCCACGGCATTACATCAAACAGCTAATAAGAGTCTATGCCATGGCTGATCGTTATTATCGCCGAGAAGCCGGTAGTATTGAGCAGATGGTTAAGACATTGAGAATCTGCGGGTACATTCCATTCCTTGATGCGGCAAAGCACTGCTATCTGAACTTCTATAACCCTGACAGGGTTGTCCCAGGTAGCAAGGACGATTATGCCCTGAAATACGCCAAGGCAGAAACGCCCGCACCAGAGCCAGAGCGTGAAGGTTTTTTCGTGCGCTATTTGCCTCTGTTTATATATTTTATTGATCCGGATAGTGAGTCATTAACCTGCAGTTTGTTACCTGTCGCACAGCTGATTAATAACGGTAAGCCTGGGCATCACCTGTTCTTTGATTCATCCCGGCCCGCTCAAGTCGAGTTTCCCTATGATCCGGAAGCGAGCCTTGATGAGCACCGATTCTCAGCAATGACTCCGGTGGGGATGTTAGCCTGGATAGAGCTAACTGGTGACAATATCTCGGATGATGGCAGTCGGGTTGTTATACCACAGGGGTCACAGACAGGCACCTTTATGACAGAGTTCTTTCGTAACGGTACCGTCGAGCTCATGAGCTTCTATAAAGGCAGGAAAATTCCCGAACTGTAATAATCTGGCCAAAAGATGCCCCTTTCCAGCCAAGCTGGTGGCTGCTGGCACTAACGTCTTCAAGACGAAGGAGTCAGGTCTTGAATCATGAAGACGAAGGAGTCAGGTCTTGAATCATGAATCCAGCTAGAGAAAGTGAGACCAAGATCATTTCTGGGCGGTCTCACCATTTAAAAATAACGATCAGATTTCCTTTTCTTCTGTCGCTTACTCTCGAAGGTGAAAGCCCTTCATCCGGTAAGGTCTAGCAAACCGCCGGAACCCCGAGTCATGGGCAGTAGCCAGTAATGGCAATGGTTAAGCGTTGACAGGGGAAGCTGCAGGCTCTGCTTTTTATATGGCTCTTTTACAGGGAGCATGGAGCCTTGCACTGCATATGGCACTGCCGAATAGCGGGTTCGATGAATTAGGTTTGATAAGGTTATTGGTTGCTTAACTGACCGAACCGCGTAGTACGGACCCGTGCGCTGCGTGGTGTGGGAGGAGCGTAGCTGTGAGGCTACGCCCTATCCCGATCTATCACCCTGTTTCGTATAAATACACCATTGTTGGCCGATAACCCTGACAGCTGAACGGTTAACAGGTCAGGAAATGAGACGGGTTCTTGCAGGAATTCTTCTAAGCGTTTTCATCACTAAGAGTCAGGCTGCCCAAAGAGGCGAGTTCTGTGTTGAAAACAACCTCTACGGTGTTTTCTACGCCGTCGTCAATTACATCAGTATTGGTTTGACCGTTGAAAAAAATGGTCGGGTTGTTTTTCCTGAGTCCGGTGAGCCACATGAACTGGGTTGGGGGCGTAGCTGGTGTCGAGCAATCGCAAAGGGTGAAGAGCTGATTATTCATGAAGCATCCTATTGGGGAAGCTGGAATAGCAGGAAAAAATTCTCCACGCCATTATTGAATGCCATTGATGTCCGACTGGAGCAAGCGGGACGATACGATGAAGATTATGGTATCAATCTGGTGGCAAGACCCGCTGATACTCAGGGTATTCCAGATTCTTCGCGGTGGATGACGGATCTCTATACCAACAAATCCACGCCTCTCAATCAGGTCTGTATGTTGGGCACCCATAATGCGGGCAGTTATTCGATTTCATTACTGTCTGCCCAAGATCCACATATGGACGAACCGATCAAAGAGATCTTTGACAAGATCGGTGTGCTTTTATCCCTTCCTGTGAAAGAAGTATTGAAATGGTGGGGAATCACCCAGTCAGTGACTGTTTATAACCAGCTGGTTTCAGGGGCGCGTTATCTTGATATTCGTGCCAGGAAGATAAATGGCAAGTTGGTAACGGCACACGGTCTAGAGGGCGCTTCAATGGCTTCCGTTGTAGCGGATATGAAGCGTTTTCTTGATGAGAGGCCCGGTGAAATCGTTATTTTTCATGTCCATGACTCCCATGGTATGACCCAGACCGATGAGCAGGAATTGTTTGCACTTATGGATGCCAACTTTTCCGGTCGTCTTGCGCCGTCATCTCTTTCTCCATCAACGCCCATTAGTGAGTTCCAGAATAACGGTTATCAGGTGATTTTTGTTTCTGGTTTCTGGAGTCGAGGGTTTCCAAACTGGTCCAAATGGGGCGCTCTCAGTAATCCCTGGCACGACCAGAACAAGCCTTATCCTTTGCTGGATAAAGTCGCAGACGAGATTCGACGAAGAAGTAACTCTCAGTTTCATGTTGCCCAGCTGATTCTGACACCGGCAGAGAGTGATTTTAAAACCATGCTATTGCCTGGCTGGCCGCAAAACCTGAGGCAGTTAATCGCTACCATCAAGTACCCGTCAGGACAGTTTCAATACATTAATAACGCAGCGCTTCTGTCTGGCCGAAAGGCCAACATTATTCTTCAGGATTTTCCGGAAGACGGTGATCTGTACAACACCTGTATGAAGGAAAACATCAGGCAGCTAGGCCTCTGAAGCAACCTGTCCAGGGAGGGATAAATGATCAGATTTATACGGAGTGTATTGATGGCTGGCGTCTGTCTGGCTTCATCGGTTTTTGCCCAGGAGAAAATACAGTTCCGAATTGATCAGCTGCTGGGAAATATGGAAGACCGTCAGCTGGCAAAGCAGTTGGGGCAATATCGTCAGCAGGTGATTACAGGTATTGAGGCCTGGTGTATGGAGCAGTCTGAATGTAATCCTGAACTCCTGAGTGTTCATGATCTGGCTGCCTTTGTCACAATCATCAATAAGAATGATGCCGACATTCGTCTGAAGATGTTATTCGATCGGGTATTGAAAAAATTCAGGGATACTGAGTGGGGACGAAAAATTCTGAATCACAGAGAAGTGTTTCTGGAAGATTTTAACCAGTGGTGTGTGACCCGTTCGTTGGAATGCTCTTCAGGTCGTCTTTCAGAGGAGTTGCTGGCTAACTATATGCACCAGTGGAATCCCGATAGTCAGGCATTACAAGCCATCAACTCACAAAATAATGATACAGGCCCGATCTTGCCTGAGCCTTATTGGAGCTGTTACGACTTTATTAATGATAAGGACAATACGGTTCGCTACGGCTGGCTCTACTGGCGTGATGTAAGAATTTTCATTGATCCGGAAAAAGCCAAGGCGAAAAAAGGGCCTCTGGTTTATTACTGGCACGGTTCCAATGAAGACTGGTCACAGATTTACCGTGTTCTGGGTCACTCTGTCATTGATGAAATAGTCTCTGAAGGCGGGATCGTCGTTGCCCCTCATGCCGGTGCGCCTGCCGCTTTACCCTGGTATATCATGAATCCGGCAACGACGGGTCTGGAAAACGATTACTATTTGGCGGATCAAATCGCGGCTTGTGCTGAACAGCTCTACGATATTGATGAAGAACGTATCTATAGCATGGGCTTCAGTGCCGGAGGTATTCAAAGTGCTGCCATGGGCAGGCTGCGTTCAAACTACATAGCCGCCATAGCCAGCTATTCGGGTGGGCAATTGCCTTGGTTTTCTTTGCTCTTCAGCCAAGCTCCTGACAACTATTACAGAGCCTACATCACCTATGGAACCCGGGGGGAAGATAAAGTCCCACTGGTGGAGTTTGCCGATACCAGTGAAAGCCTGCTGGGGTATCTGGAGTGGCGTGGATTCCACGAGGTTATGGTGTGCCAGCAGAATCGGGGGCATACCATGCCATACCGTTCCATGAGGCAAGGGTGGGAGTTCATTAAAAACACCCGTTATCAACGCCTGACTTCAGAGCAGACAGCAGAATTCAAGAAAGCCTGGGTTCGAAGGAATGAGAAGAGCTGGTGTTACTGAATGCCGTTGCCAAAAATAAATGTAAGTAAATATATAGCTATACTTACCCGCGCTCAGTGATCCGTGCTGCTTCGCAGTAGATCAAGAATAAAAACCTCTCAAGGTGTATGTTGTTTTGCAGGTTTGTATAAAGTTGTTTCAGCTTTTATTGCTGTATCTCATCTGTTTTATGTCTCAATCCGCTTCTGCAACCACAACGGTCTCGTTTACGAGTACCCAGCAGATAGAGCCTGCTAGCTGTTTAGTAGAAATTGTTTCGTTTACAGCTGTTTTATCTGCCCAGTCAGAATTCAGTGCTTATGTAGTTGGACCTGTTGTTACTCCAGAGGTCAGCAATGAGCCAGAGGTGATATCGGTTCAGCCTGGTGTGAGCAGTACCCGAGTCAATAATTCTGTTTTTCGCCCAGCCGGGCTCCAGCATTCTATTTCTGAACCTGTAAGGCGTTGTTGTACTACTGAGCAGCGTTGGCTTGATATGGAGTACATGTTTTCTCATTATCCAAGATTAATGCCGACACTGGCCTGTATCCCGGGGTGTATCTGTTTGTTTGGTGGGGCCTTTTTGATGGATGAGTTCTGTAACCCTGTCATGCCGGGGGGGGAACTGGAAGGGCTAACAGTACCTTGCTGCCAAATGCCAAGGTTGCTTTATCGGAATAATGCACTTGCACATCGGGCCAGTCAGCTATCTGTTGCACTTGGAAGGCCCGTGTATTTATCTGATTTAATTCTCCTCTGGCTCGAAGGCAATGTCAGGAGTGACCATCAAACCAGACGATTTCAGTCAAATCCCGTTACGGCAGGATACTCATTACAAACGACTTTACTCGAAGCCATGCAGGGTGTCACAGGGATGCAAGTATTGCTTGTTGAAGAAGAGTCGATTGTTTTGACACAAGTGGCGGATCAGATCTTGCATTTTAATGAAGTGGTTCAGTCTGAGAGTGCTCCAGCCGGTGCGACCGATGTGTTATCCATTCTGTCGTTCTCCAATGCGCATAATCTGGTTTCGATTTTTTTGCAGACGGGCGAGCATGTCTATCATCTTTTATTACCCGCTGTGACTTATAATCATTGTGCCGAGTCAGAGCTGGAAACTGTCAGGGCGTCAATAAGGTTTGTCAGTGACAATGACCCATTGTTACCCGTGACATTGATAAGAATTTACCTGAAACGAAGGGGTTAGGTTGTAGGTAAGATTCAACAGTCCTTGGGGCTTTAAAAAATTTTACTGATTGGTCAGATGTTGAATGAATCTTCGTCTATTCTGGTTTGGGTTTTATGATTACATTCATCGGATCCAATGAAACCATTACAAGAGTTTTTCCTTTGGGGTGTCTGTTTTGTTTTTGCAGTGACTTGTCATGCATCCGATACACCGTACCGGTCAACCCAGCAGATAAAGCCAACACGTTGCACAGCATCTCTGGTAAGTAATACATCAGGCACAACAATACAGACGATTACAGCAACACCAGAGCCTTCTCCAAGTGCTTCGCTACCATACAGTTGCTCAATGGAAGCTAGCTCTTCCGGGGCTTGTGCTATGGATAGTTCTGGAAGAATACCGGCAGGTATAGAAATGAATGGTTTGGCGATAGGGGATCAGGTGTTCAGGCCTCAATGGCTTGCTCAACGAGCATTTGATTCCAGAAACTCTGCTCAGAGAATTGCTCTGGATCAAGTTGGGAAAGCGGCAGGTGCCCTGATGCGACTGGGGGTGAGCGAATCAGTCTTACGAAGACTTGAAAGAAGACTGCTACCTGTATGTGATATGACATCTTTTATTCAGGTTATTCATTGTCTGAATGAGCAGCTAGTGGTACCACTCATGCAGTCTGAGATCGTTATTTACTGGTTGCTGTACATACAGTATGGGAGTCATTCATCGATTCTTAACCAGCTGTCTGGAATACAGGAAACTCGTCCTTTGGGGGATGGCTCTCTTCTAATCAAGAACCTGGTCTATCTGATCAGAATGCTTCTGACCTATCAAACCATTCAGCACCAGTTTTTGTCAGCTGCTAACCTGGTGGCAAATCTCGAAGAGCAGATGGCTTCGGGAGGGGATCATACTTTTATTATTATTGATTCCGAGCAAGTCGAGAATGTCCATGTTCTGGTTCAGCAAAGTTCGCATATGCAGGTGCTCTCACTGCCAGATCTTAATGATCATTCTTACAACTCTTTTCCTGATGTTATGAAAAGGTTGAGAGCACTTATGTCTTCAGGGTTTGGTTGTGGCAAGCTGTGGCTCATCTCTGTAAAGAAGGGATAGAGAAGCTTGGATGATGGCAGACTGCAGGGACTTCCTGAAGTATTGCAGTCCTGCCCGGTCAATCCATTGAAGTATTTAATCTGTTACTTCAGTCGTCGTTTCAGGTGTGCCAGATCCATAATACGAGTCGATATCTCTTCAACAGAGTAATCGGTGCTGTTGATGTAAGGAATGCGTTCCTTGCGGTAGATCTGCTCGATGGTATGCACTTCAAACTGACACTGCTGGCTGGATGAATAGCGAGAGTTCGGGCGTCTTTCGTGTCGGATACCTGCAAGGCGTCCCGGGTGAATAGTCAAGCCAAAGAGCTTTTCTCTATGGGGTTGTAATGGCTTTGGCAGTTTTAGAGGTTCATCCAGATCTTCTTCGGTAATGGGGTAGTTGGCGGCAAATATGCCGAATTGAAGACCCAGGTAGATGCAGGACGGGGTTTTACCACTCCGTGATGCCCCCAGCAGAATAATATCGGCCTTGTCATAATTTCTTGTTCTTGCACCGTCATCATTATCCAGTGCGAACTGTACCGCCTCGATGCGTCTATGATAGCTGTGGCTGTGGGTTGTGGAGCGCTTTTTCCCTGTTCTGTACAGCGGGTGTTGACCAAACTCATGCTCAAGTCCCGGCAGGAATGTCTGGAACAGGTCTATTATATAGGCGCCACTGGCATGGAGCATGTGGCTGACTTCTTCATTGAGGACGGTCATGAAGACGACAGGGCGGATTTGTTCAACTTTGTGAATGTTGTGAATCTTTTCTATCAGCTGAATGGTTTTTACAGTGGAATCTATATAAGGGAAGGTAACATGTTGAAACTCATAGCCTTCAAACTGCGCGAGAAGACTTTGGCCGAACGACTCGGCAGTGATTCCTGTACCGTCTGAGACGAAAAATACCGTTCTTTGCACTTTTTTTCCTTCATGGTATTTCATTTTCTAACAAAATCTAACATAGTATGGCTACCGAATCACGGAACCGATAGGCCGGACTGGCTCCGGTATACCAGATGGTTGTCTGTATTACAAAAAATAGCCATGCGCTCATCAGCAGCAAAGAGCTAAGACAGCCTGAGCATACAAGCACACCTGGCAAACCGAAACAGCCATAAGCAGATAGAAAGAGCGGGGATTGCTGCTTTGAATAATTTTGTAGTTGGCCTGGAAACTCTGGGCATGGGCGACGTCGAGAAAGTCGGCGGGAAGAACGCCTCTCTGGGAGAGATGATCAGTGGTCTGAGTCAGGCCGGAGTGAAAGTACCTGGAGGCTTTGCGACAACCGCTGAGGCTTATCGGGACTTCCTGGAGTCAAATAATCTTTATGAGCGCATTCATGTCTTGCTGGATGATCTGGATATCAATGATATTCGTGCGCTGACCACAGCCGGTGCCAAGATCCGTCGCTGGATTATGGAAGAGCCATTCAGGCCTGAGCTGGAAGAATCCATTATCAAGGCTTACCGGTTGCTCTCTGATGGTGGGGATGAGTTGCCCGTTGCGGTTCGTTCGTCGGCCACGGCAGAAGATCTTCCTGATGCCTCGTTTGCCGGTCAGCAGGAAACCTTTCTGAACATTCGTGGCGCTGAAAATGTTCTGATTGCGGTGCGTGAAGTTTTTGCTTCCCTCTTCAATGATCGCGCCATTGCCTATCGTGTTCACCAGGGGTTTGATCACAGAAATGTTGCCCTTTCTGCCGGTATTCAGAGAATGGTCCGCAGCGAAACCGGCTCCTCTGGTGTACTGTTCTCTCTGGATACCGAGTCCGGTTTTGATCAGGCAGTCTTTATTACAGCTTCCTACGGTTTGGGCGAAACGGTAGTGCAGGGCGCTGTGAATCCTGATGAGTTTTATGTCTACAAGCCTGCTGTTAAAGAAGGGCGTCCGGGTATTCTGAGGCGGACTCTGGGCAGTAAAGCAATCAAAATGATTTATGGCCGAGCAGGTTCAACCGGCCGTTCTGTTGAAACAGTGGACGTTGATCTGGAAGCTCGTGGTCAATTCTCCATAAATGACGAAGATGTCACCGAATTGTGCCGTCAGGCCATGGCCATTGAAGCGCACTACGGTTGCCCAATGGATGTGGAGTGGGCAAAGGACGGTGATGACCAGCAGATTTATATCGTTCAGGCGCGTCCTGAAACTGTGCAGAGTCAGAGCAGCAACCGAAAGCTGGAAAGCTACATCCTTAAAGAAAAGGGTGAACTGCTGGTAGAAGGTCGAAGCATTGGTCAGAAGATTGGACAGGGTAAAGTTCGCCTGATCGAAGACATTGATGAAATGGACCGGGTTCAAGAAGGCGATGTTCTGGTCACAGACATGACCGACCCTGACTGGGAGCCGGTGATGAAGCGTGCTTCTGCCATCGTCACCAACCGTGGTGGCAGAACCTGTCATGCGGCCATCATTGCACGTGAACTGGGTATTCCTGCTGTTGTAGGTTGTGGTGATGCCACCCGACTGCTCAAGGAAGGTAAGGAAGTCACCGTTTCCTGTGCTGAAGGTGATACCGGTTTTATCTATGAAGGTCTTCTCAATTTTGAGCATCAGGTAAGAGATCTGGATGTAATGCCAGATCTACCCTTCAAGCTGATGATGAACGTGGGTAATCCGGATCGTGCCTTCAGTTTCTCCAGACTGCCTAACCGGGGTGTAGGTCTGGCCAGGCTGGAGTTCATCATCAATAAGATGATTGGCGTGCATCCTAAAGCTCTGCTGAATTTCGATAAACTGCCTCAGGATGTTCAGCGCCAGATTTCTGAGCGGATCTCTGGTTACAGCAGTCCTGTAGATTTCTATGTTGAGAAGCTGGTGGAAGGGGTTTCTACCATTGCTGCAGCGTTTGCTCCTGAGAAAGTGATTGTCAGGCTCTCTGACTTTAAATCCAACGAATACTTTAACCTGGTGGGCGGAAATCTTTATGAGCCCCACGAAGAAAACCCAATGCTGGGCTTTCGAGGTGCATCCCGTTATATCTCTCAGGAGTTTCAGGACTGCTTCGAACTCGAATGTCGGGCGATGAAGCGAGTCAGGGATGAAATGGGGTTGACCAATGTCGAATTGATGGTCCCGTTTGTACGGACGCCGGATGAGGCAAGACAAGTCATTGAGATTATGGAGAAATACGGTCTCAAGCGTGGTGAAAATGGTCTGCGTGTCATTATGATGTGTGAACTGCCTTCCAATGCATTGTTGGCCGAAGATTTCCTTCAGTACTTTGATGGATTCTCGATTGGTTCCAATGATATGACTCAGCTGACACTGGGTCTGGATCGGGATTCCGGCTTGATTGCCCATCTGTTTGATGAGCGTAATCCTGCCATTAAGCAGTTGTTGTCCATGGCCATTCAGGCTTGCAGAAAGCAGGGTAAATACGTCGGTATCTGTGGTCAGGGGCCCAGTGACCATCCTGATTTTGCCAAGTGGCTGATGGAAGAAGGCATTGAAACCGTCTCTCTCAATCCGGATTCTGTTCTGGAAACCTGGTTGTACCTGGCTGACAGTTGATCCTTCTATATGAGCCCGCCTCGGCGGGCTCTATCACTGCTATTTATATTCACTATTCACTTTTCCTTCATTCTTCAATGTTCTGATTCCTGTAGACTTTTCATTCCGGAAATGCAGCTTTAGCAGGCACTTTAGCCATTTCCATGTTTTGGGCTGAGCGGCATTTTCCGCTCAAGGCTGTTTGCTCAACTGAACCCGCAAGTCGACAGGGAGAATAACAATGACTGATTTCACGACGCCGGATCTTTGTGATGAGTTTCCTGAACAGGTCTCTGTGGTGGATCCTGGCTTTAGTAATTTTGGTGGTGTTGATGCTTTTCATGGTCAGGTCGTGACGGTGAAATGCTTTGAAGATAATTCTCTGGTACGAGAGTGGGTGAATCAGCCGGGTGAGGGCCTGGTGTTGGTGGTTGATGGTGGTGGTTCGATGAGAAGGGCAATGCTGGGTGATCAGCTGGCAGAGAGTGCTGTAGCCAATGGTTGGGCAGGCATTATCATTTATGGCTGTATCAGAGACGTTGATATTATTGCTGGTTTGCCACTGGGTGTTCAGGCTCTGGGGAGTCATCCCATGAAGACCGATAAAAAAGGGATTGGCGAGAGTAATGTGCCCGTGACATTTCGGGGTGTGCGCTTTGCACCTGAGGGTTATGTTTATGCGGATAATAATGGCATTCTGTTCTCTCAAGAGCGACTGATTTGAGTGTTTATGTTCTGACTCTTGTATTCGTGGTTTAAGAGTTGATTTCCTGTTCAAAAAAGCCTGTTTCTGGCCGCTACCAATCAGTAGAGGATCAAACAGGACAGGGTTTATGAAAGGGATTATTTTTACTGAGTTTATGGAAATGGTCGAAGACCGTTTTTCGGAGGATGTGGCGGAAGAGATTCTTGAACTCGCTGACCTGCCTTCAGGCGGCTCGTACACATCGCTGGGAACCTATTCTCACGCTGAAGTACTTAATCTTGTCACCTGTCTGAGTAAGGTCAGTGGTGTCAGGGTAGAAGATCTGGTTCTGGCATTTGGGGAGTACCTTTTTGGACGCTTTGCAGATGTGCATGCTGACTTTTTTGAGAATGTACCGGGCTCTCTGGACTTTATGATGAAGGTAGAGGATTACATTCACATTGAAGTTCAGAAACTCTATCCGGAAGCAACGCCCCCCAAATTAAGCTGTGATCGCATCAATGAGAATGAAATGATGCTTCACTATGCCTCTCACAGACCTTTTGCTCCCCTGGCCAAGGGGCTTATTCAAGGTTGTGCCGCCTGGTTTAATGAGACTATTGAAGTTTCCCAGGAGGACCTTCCAGGTACGGGTCCCGGGACTGAAGCCCGTTTTCATCTGGTGAAGGTCGCCTGAGGAAACTGGCATGGATGCCGAAGCCTGGAAGAAGCGTTATCAGCGTGAGAAAAAAGCGCGAAAAGCGGCTGAAAGAATCGCCGAGGATAAAACTCGCGAAATCTTTTATCGCAACCAGGAATTGACCGTCCTGGCCGAAAGCCTGGAAGAGCAGGTCAAGGCCCGTACGTCTGAGCTTGAGCAAAAGAATGTATCTCTGAAGGAAAACAGGGATGAGTTAAAGAAGAAGCAAGCCATGCTTCAGGAGGCCAATAAAGCGCTTGAAGAAAAGGCGCTTGAGCTTGAGAAAGTCAGCCAGTACAAATCTGAATTTTTAGCCAATGTTTCCCATGAGCTTCGTACACCCCTCAACAGTTTGATGATTCTTGCCACGCTTCTTCTTGAAAACAGTGATGGCAATCTTACGGAAGAAGATCTTCATTCAATCAGTATTATTTATAACAACGCCAATGAGTTACTGGAGATTATTGAAGATATTCTTGATATGTCCAAAGCTGAGGCGGGTGAGCTCAGCGTGCATGAAGAAGATCTGAGGTTGTCAGATATCCGATTGAGTCTTAAAGATCAGTTTCATCCGTTGGCCATGGAGAAAAAGCTTAATTTCAGTATTGAGTGTGCGGACGATCTGCCAGAGTGGGTTCATACGGATCGCAAACGTCTCAAGCAGGTGCTGAAGAATCTTATTTCCAATGCTTTCAAGTTTACGCCTGAAGAAGGCAATGTGGTTCTCAGTATATCCAAGAGTGTCTGGAATACCGATGATCAATACACTTCTGAGGGGTTGCGATTCGATGTCATTGATACGGGAATAGGTATTCCAAAAGAAAAGCAGGAAACCATTTTCCAGATGTTCAAGCAGGCAGATGGCAGCACCAGTCGACAGTATGGAGGGACGGGGCTTGGACTGGCTATTTCCAGGAAATTGGCTCATCTGATGGGCGGCGATCTGCGTCTTGAAAGTGAGGTGGATCAAGGTTCGACTTTTTCTCTCGTATTACCGCCTGAAGCATTGTTGACGGATGAGCCGCTGGATCATCTTGATCATGTTGAAAATGAGTTTTTCCTGGATGGGGGTAAGGAAGAGGAGAAGTCCTTTGATAATGAAACCATTCTGCTGGTGGATGATGATCTCAGGAACAGTTTCGCCTTGTCCTGCCTCTTGCAGAAGCAGGGGCTGAATGTAGTGTTGGCTGAAGATGGTTCTCAGGCAATGGAAATGCTCAATGAAGATGCCTCTGTTGATCTGGTGCTTATGGATCTTATGATGCCAACCATGGATGGTTATGAGGCATTGGGGCAGATCCGAAGTCGTGTCGATCTCAGAATGTTGCCGGTAGTAATGTTAACGGCCAGTGCGGCACCTGAAGATGAGAGAAAGTGCAGGGCGGCCGGGGCAGATGACTATCTTTCCAAGCCCGTAGAGACCAGTTTGCTGTTGGACCACCTAAAGCGTTGGCTGGGTCATTGATACCTTTTCGACTAATGACTGATTATGTCAGCGTATCTCTCAATATCGATATTACCCCCTGACGCAATGATCACGGTGGTCTGCCCCCTGAACTTTTCCGGATACTGAAAAAGCGCTGCAAGGCTGATGGCACCACTGGGCTCAAGGATCAGTTTTAAATGGCTGGCGGCATGCTGGATGGCTTGATTAATGTACGACTCTTTTACGGGCAGTCCAATTACTTCAGTATGTCGAATGACTTCAAAGTTATTTTTGCCCGGGCTGATAGCCTGAAGGGCATCGCAAGAGCTGATGGTTTTGCCATGGGCTCTGGCCCTGACACCTTTCTCGATGGACAGCGTCATTCCTTCATATCCTTCTGCTTCTACCGCAAAGAGCTGGGTACTCTTATCGTCAAAGATCATGCTTGAACCTGCGATCAGACTGCCACCACCGGTTGGGCAGAGCAGGTTGTCACAGCTTATCTCAAGTTCTTTGAGTTGATCGGAGAGTTCCAGTGCAACGGCGGATTGCCCTTTGATTAATTCAGGATCGTCAAAAGGATGTAGCAGGGTCAGGCCGTGCTGTTGAGAAAGTTGATGCGCCAGTTGGGCGGCAGCTTCTTCCCGGGTGGGTTCAAACTCATGGCAGAGCTTGATGTTGGCTCCATGAGCCTCTGCACTCTGTATTTTGATTTTTGGGGCGTCAGCAGGCATGACCAGGTGAACATCAATATTCAATATTTCACCTGCGGCTGCGAGACCCCTGGCAAAGTTGCCTGACGAATAGGCGATAACGCCCCGAGCCCTTTCATTGTTATTGAGTTGTAATAACCGATAGATTGCCCCGCGGAACTTGAAGGCACCAGTCTTTTGCAGGGATTCGGCCTTTAAATAAATCTTACCTTGTATTTCATTGCTCAGATCTTCCAGTGGGATGAGAGGAGTCACTCGGGTATAAGGTTTCTGGACGTTGTAAATCGCTCTCAGCTCTTTCAGCTCGGGCAGGGTTACAGAAGGTGAGGTAGGCATCGGGCTTCCATCTTGTACAGCTCAGTACAGGATAGACAGGGATCACAGCCCGGGAGTTCCATTATGTATAGGTTTTGTGGTGTTGTTACTACCAAGAGGAAAGGTAAAAGTGGGAATACTGCAGCATTTCCCACTACCAGGTGCCAACCGATGTTAAGAGCCTGACCGGGAATAGACAGTTCGGTCAGGCTTCTTGAGGGGTTATCGGTTCTGCTGGATTACGTGTGTTATGTGGTCAAAGTAGCCTGTACCTACTTCTTTTTGTGGACATACAAAGGTGTAGCCTCGTTCATAAGCGGCCTGCTCTGGCTGCTGAACCATTTCTGCGTAGTGCTTCATGCCTTTACCCTGAGCGTAGTGGTAAGCCAGGTCAAACATGTTGTGCCACATACTGTGTATGCCAGCGAGCGTTATGAACTGGAACTTGTAGCCCATTTCACTTAACTCATCCTGGAATCGGGCAATGGTCCGATCATCCATATTCTTCTTCCAGTTAAAGGAAGAGGAGCAGTTGTAAGCCAGTAACTGATCCGGGTATTCAGCTCTGATGGCCTGGGCAAAGGTTCTGGCTTCATCGAGATCAGGTGTTTCTGATTCGTACCAGAGCAGGTCAGCGTATGGTGCATAGGCCAGACCTCGGGCAATGGCTTGTTCAATCCCTTTGCGTGTGCGGTAGAAGCCTTCTTTGGTTCTCTCTCCGGTCATGAATGGTCGATCATACTCGTCAATATCTGAGGTGATCAGATCTGCGGTACTGGCATCCGTTCTTGCCATCAATAGAGTGGGAACTCCAGCAACGTCTGCAGCCAGTCGAGCAGAAATCAGTTTATCGACGGCCTCCTGAGTGGGGACCAGAACTTTACCGCCCATATGACCGCATTTTTTGACTGAAGCCAGCTGATCTTCAAAGTGAACGCCTGCCACACCGGCTTCAATCATGCTTTTCATTAATTCGTAAGTGTTGCGAACACCGCCAAAGCCATCTTCTCCGTCTGCCATGATAGGCGCAAACATATCGATGTAGCCTTCATCACCCGGTCCGATGCCGTTTTTCCACTGAATCTGGTCGGCTCTCATAAAGCTGTTGTTCATTCTTTCTATAAGAGCTGGCACAGAGTCAACCGGGTAGAGTGACTGATCCGGGTACATGGCGCTGGCAGAGTTGTTATCTGCAGCTACCTGCCAGCCAGAAAGGTAAACGGCTTCCAGTCCTGCTTTGACTTGCTGGAGCGCCTGGCCTCCGGTTAATGCGCCAAGACTGTTTACATAGCCCTTGCGAGACTTGTCCTCATAGAGTAGATTCCAGAGTTTCTCGGCACCCATCTGGGCAAAGGTGTTTTCTACCTTGATGGAACCACGCAGACGGACAACATCCTCAGCTTTATAGGTGCGTTTCACATTGGCCCAACGAGGATTTTCTGACCAGTCCTGTTGAATACGGGCAATCTCTTCAGCGCGATTATAAGTAGACATTGTATCGCCTCTCCTGAAATTCAAACGGTTGTTTGTCAAGGCAATTTCAATCTATAACAAAAGTTCACAAAGTTGATAATTTATTATCGTTATGATGGTTATTTCTGTAATGAATCCACCATTGGCTCGGTTTTTGTCGGTAAAAATCAAACACTTGTTTGATTTGCGGCAGGCTTCTCTCTATTCTTGAGTCTCTGGCGAACCGCTTCAGGACGTGAATAAAAATATGAATTTGGCTCGTGTTGATCTGAACCTGCTGGTTTATCTGGATGTTCTTCTGAGAGAGAGGAGCGTGACCAAGGCTGCCGAGCAGCTGGGCATTACGCAGCCTGCCATGAGTAATGGTCTCAAAAGGCTCAGGAGTCTGTTTAATGACCCTTTACTGGTGCGAACCAGTGAGGGGATGTCGCCTACTGAGAGGGCGCTGGCTCTCAAACCTCAGATAGCTGATGCTTTAAAGCTGCTCGAACAGGCAGTACTTCCCAGGGATGCTTTTAATCCAGGTGAAAGTACTCGTGTGTTTCGGGTCATGGCCAGTGACTACTCCGAATCTACTTTGATTCCCATGGTATTGAAGCGACTCAGGGCAGAAGCACCGGGTATTACGCTCGATATACTGACACCCAGTGACGTTACCTTTCATGATGTAGAGCATGGTCGTGTTGATATGGCGATCAACCGCTTTAGTAATATGCCGCAATCTTTTCACCAGTCATTAATTTGGGAAGACTCATTCTCCTGCGTACTTAGCAGGGACAATCCTGTGATTGATGATTTCACCCTGGAAAATTATTTGTCTTCACAGCATATCTGGGCGAGTAAAACCGGTATGGGTGTGGGGGTGGGTATCGATCCAAAAGATGTCCAGCAGCTGGGTTGGGTGGATGAGGCGCTTTCCGAAATCGGTCACAAGCGTGATATCAGGGTGTTGACGAGGCATTACCAAGTGGCGATGTTGCTTTCTTCCCAGAATGACCTTATTGCAACGCTGCCTAGTAAACTGGCTGAGTTGCACCAGCATAAAGAAGAGCTGGTGGTTTTACCGCCTCCCTTCGAAATCCCTCCCATTCAATTGCGGATGGCCTGGAGTCCATTATTGCATCACGATGCGGGTCATAACTGGTTGAGGCAGGTGATTAAGTCGGAAGCTACTGTTCAGTCTTCTGTTTCAATGGCTGTGGTTGCATGATAACCAGTGTTAACATGTGTGAAAATAGTTGAGAATTAGCTTGGTTTTGAGTGTTAAGCGATGTTAATCTACGTTTGTCTTTGAGCAATGACGTATGTCGACAGCTCTGATTGTCCAACGATGATGTGCGGTTTTGGTCTTACCACTATAAAGATCCACCGGAAGGTACAATAAAATGAACTGGTTAACACAACTGAACACCGAACACTCTCTCTACGAAGTAGCCGATGAATGCATCGAGAATATGGCAGAGAGTTACTACCTGGTCATCGCTGAGCAGAAGCAAGAGTCTCACCCGGACGATTGAGCTCAACCGATTTTAGAAAAGCCGCCTTGTGCGGCTTTTTTTATGCATAAAATTCGTGAATGTTTGCTATTTATTCAAGGAATGTCGTATATAACCCTTCTGAATTGGTCATTAATCCCCTGATCAATAAAAATAGCCTCAGGAGCAGACTGTCAGAAAGCCTTAACAACTCGGCAGTCTCGAAAATAACAGCATATAGAAGGAAGGCACATGGCGGATCGTATCCTGATTGGAGGCCTGCAGATTGCAGCCCCTATCCATCATCTGTTAGTTGAAGCTATAGAAGGGACAGGTGTAGAGCCTGCTGCTTTCTGGAAAGGGTTTGAGGCAGTCCTGGATGAATGTGTGCCTGAAAACAATGCGCTGCTGGCCAGAAGGGAGTCTCTGCAAAATCGTATTGATCAGTGGCACAGAGAGCATCGTAATGAAGCTCATAATGCTCCTGCTTATAAACAATTTCTGATGGAGATTGGTTATCTGCTGCCAGAGGGTGACGATTTCCAGATTTCGACAGAAAATGTTGATTCTGAAATAGCGGTTCAGGCTGGCCCTCAGTTAGTAGTGCCTGTTATGAATGCCCGTTTTGCATTGAATGCGGCTAATGCTCGTTGGGGAAGCTTGTATGACGCGCTCTATGGAACGGATGCTATTCCTGAGGCTGATGGAGCGGAGCGTGGTAGAGGTTATAACCCGGTTCGTGGCCAGAAGGTTATCGCTTTTGGTAAAGCTTTGCTGGATCAGGCAGCTCCTCTGGTAAAAGGCAGTCATTCTCAGGTAGCGGGTTACGACGTCAGAGAGGGTGAGCTGGCTGTTTCTCTGCAGGATGGTAGCGTAACAGCGCTTGAGCAACCGGAAAAATTTGCCGGTTACCGAGGCGATAAAAATCAGCCTGAAGCGATTCTGATTAAAAATCATGGGCTTCATATTGAAATCCAGATTGATCGTGAGTCGCCCATTGGTAAGACCGATGAAGCCGGTATCAAAGATCTGGTGGTTGAGGCAGCGCTGACCACTATTATGGATTGTGAGGATTCAGTAGCGGCTGTTGATGCTGAAGATAAGGCGCTGGTTTATCGCAACTGGCTTGGCCTGATGAGAGGCGATCTTCAGGAAACCTTTGTTAAAGGTGACAAGACGCTGACCCGTGAGCTGGTGGCTGATCGAGACTATAACGATCCTGCAGGCAATTCTTTCTCCCTGCACGGCCGCAGTCTGATGTTTGTCAGGAATGTTGGTCATCTAATGACCTCAGACGCCATCCTTGACCGGGAAGGTAATGAAATTCCTGAGGGGATCATGGATGGCATGTTTACTTCCCTGATCGCGATTCATGATCTGAAAAATCAGGGTAAGATCCGAAATTCCCGCACTGGCAGTGTCTACATAGTAAAACCGAAGATGCATGGGCCCCAAGAGGTGGCTTTCACCAATAAGCTGTTTGGTAAGATTGAAGATGTTCTTGGATTGGCTCGTAATACGTTGAAAGTCGGTATTATGGATGAAGAGCGTCGTACATCGGTCAATCTGAAAGCTTGCATCCGTGCTGCCAGTGAGCGTGTGGTCTTTATTAATACCGGATTCCTGGATCGTACAGGTGATGAGATTCATACCAGTATGGAAGCGGGTCCGATGATCCTTAAAGGTGATATGAAGCAGTCAGCCTGGATCAATGCCTATGAAGATCAGAATGTAGAGGTTGGTCTGGACTGTGGTCTGGCAGGTAAGGCGCAGATTGGTAAAGGTATGTGGGCCATGCCGGATGAAATGGCGAAGATGTTGGCGACCAAGGTAGGTCATCCTCTATCTGGAGCTAATACTGCGTGGGTGCCATCTCCTAACGCTGCTACCTTGCATTCTACTCATTACCACTCAATTGATGTTGCTTCTGTCCAGGAATCTGTTGCTGAACGACAGAAGGCCAGTATTGACGACCTTCTGAAGATTCCTGTACTGGAGGATGTATCCGCTCTATCTGCAGAGGCTATTCAGCAGGAGCTGGATAATAATGCTCAGGGTATTCTGGGTTATGTGGTTCGCTGGGTTGAGCAGGGAGTAGGGTGTTCAAAAGTGCCGGACATTCATAATGTTGGCCTGATGGAAGATCGTGCAACCCTGCGAATCTCAAGTCAGCATATGGCTAACTGGCTGAGGCAGGGTATCTGCTCAGAGCAGCAGGCAGTGGATGCCATGAAAAGAATGGCCGAAGTGGTTGATGAGCAGAACGCTGGAGATAAAAACTACCGACCAATGGCGGCAGACTTTGATGCCAGTGTAGCCTTTAAAGCGGCGTGTGATCTGGTGTTAAAAGGTTGTCAGCAACCCAGCGGTTACACTGAGCCAGTGCTTCATGCCAGAAGGCGTGAGTTTAAGGAAAGTCTGAAGTAATCCTGAATTCAGTAAGTAATAAAAAAGCCCTCGAGTTGAGGGCTTTTTTTTGGCTTTCAAACTGAAATTAAATTCAGATAGCCTTGGCCTGGGTAGCAGCATTACCAACGTAGTTGGCAGGTGTCAGCTTTTTCAGTTCAGCTTTTACTTCTGCTGGCATTTCCAGGTTTTCAATAAAGGCTTCCAGAGTCGCCTTTGTGATACCGTCCTGACCACGGGTCAGAGCCTTGAGTTTTTCATAAGGCTGTTCAATACCGTAACGGCGCATCACTGTCTGGATAGGTTCAGCCAGAACTTCCCAGGAATTATCCAGGTCTTCGTTCAGGCGATCTGCGTTTGCCTGCAGCTTGCCAATACCTTTCAGTGTGGAAGCATAGGCGATCAGGCTGTAACCAAGACCAGCACCAAGATTACGCAGTACTGTAGAGTCAGTCAGGTCACGCTGCCAGCGGGAGACAGGCAGTTTCATGGCCAGGTGCTGCATCACCGCATTAGCAATACCCAGGTTGCCTTCAGAGTTTTCGAAGTCAATCGGGTTTACCTTGTGAGGCATGGTGGATGAGCCCACTTCACCAGCAACAGTCTTCTGCTTGAAGTAGCCCAGGGAAATATAACCCCAGATATCACGATCAAAGTCGATCAGAATAGTGTTGAAACGGCAAATGGCGTCAAACAGTTCAGCAATGTAGTCGTGTGGCTCAATCTGGGTGGTGTAGGGGTTCCATTCCAGACCCAGGCTGGTGACAAACTTTTCAGCATGCTGTTGCCAGTCCACTTCAGGGTAAGCAGAAATGTGAGCGTTGTAGTTGCCTACGGCACCGTTGATCTTGCCAAGCGGCGTAACTTTCTTGATTTGCTCAACCTGACGACGCAGGCGATACGCCACGTTAGCCATCTCTTTACCCAGTGTGGTGGGAGAGGCTGTCTGGCCGTGGGTTCTGGACAGCATGGGCTGGTCTGCATGCTGGTGAGACAGGGCTTCAATCTCTTTGATGATGTTCTGCATAGGCGGCAGAACAGCTTCTTCCATGCCGGTTTTGAGCATCAGGCCGTGGGAGAGATTGTTGATGTCTTCGGAGGTGCAGGCGAAGTGAACAAATTCACTGATGGCTGCCAGCTCGCTATTGCCCTGAACCTTTTCCTTGATCAGGTATTCAACCGCTTTTACGTCGTGGTTGGTGGTGCGTTCAATATCCTTGACTCGCTGGGCGTCTTCCAGAGAAAAGCCGGATACCAGCTGGTCAAGGAGGGCGTTGGCTTCAGCGGAGAGGGCGGGAACTTCGCTGATATCGGGATGACTGGCCACAGTCTGTAACCATTTAACTTCAACGGTTACGCGGAAGCGGATCAGGCCATATTCACTGAAAATGCTTCTCAGGCTTTGGGTTTTGTCCCCATAGCGACCGTCGACAGGGGAAACAGCAGTCAGTGCAGACAGCTCCATGTTTAACATGCCTTATGCTCGTAGAAAGGGCGCATCATACCGGAAAACCGGTGAGGATGCAGGGTGGATGATTCTTAATTACAGCTGGTTGAGACCTTCAAGCAGCTTTTTGCGACTCAGCAGCAGTTGCCAGCGACTGCCGCCGGTCTGTCGCCAGAGTATGGCGGAGCGAATCCCGGCGAACAAAATGGCGCGGATCTTGTTGGCGTTAGCGGGAATTTGCAGGTGTCTCAGGTCTCCTGAAACCTGTACTCTGGTTTTGAATGTGCTGATGGTATCGAGGTAGATGCTGGCCAGGCTGCCTATAACGTTTTCGTGCATAGGGCCAAAGTGGTCTGCCTGCTCCTGGCAGCGCTGTAGCCTTTGAGAGATTTCTCCCAACATCTTCTTGTTTCTGGAAAGCTTTCGTTCCAGATGGATCAGGGTAAGTGCGTAGCGGACAGTGTCAGCTTGTATAGCGTCAGCCTGTCGTTGCAAAACGTCCTTGAGGACTTTTCGGCCGGTAAAGAGGTTCTGGTAGCCATTATATACAGCCTCAACATTGTCAGGAGAGGTGACAAACAGGCTGTGAATCAGAGGTTCGAATTCTTCATCACTGATCTGTCCGTTTTTTGCCAGACCTTCGACCAATCCTGCAGCCTGAAAAACTGCGGACAGTGCTGCTGCCTGTTCCTTTACTGTGTATTGCACCTGTGTTCTCTACCTTCTGCGTGCATTCATTTCTTGTCTGTGAGGTTGCCTGCTCACAGAAAGAAAGCTGTAGAGCCAGACTGGGAAGGGTCTGGCTATTGGGTCTCAGGGATTCTGGATGTCGTTTAATGAGCTGTGTCGGGTTTCGATCACGCCGCCGCCCAGGCAGATGTCATTCTGGTAGAAAACGATGGACTGGCCGGGTGTTACTGCTCTTTGTGGCTCATCAAAAATGACAAGATATCGTCCATCGTCGGTTTGCTCAATGTGGCAGGACTGATCCTGTTGGCGATAGCGGATTTTGGCTCGCAGCTTGGCAGGGAGTTCAGGAGCTGTTCCTGAAATCCAGAAAATGTCAGAAGCGCTCAATGCCTCTGATAACAGCATCGGATGATTGTTGCCCTGGGCAACAATCAGCTGGTTGTTTTTCAGGTCTTTCTCGACCACATACCATGGAGATTCCGAAGCGCCTTTCAGACCGCCGATACCGAGACCCTGACGCTGGCCAATGGTGTGGTACATGAGTCCGGAGTGTTCACCAATGACTTCTCCCTCGTCGGTTACGATAGCGCCAGGTTGAGCAGGCAGATACTGTTTCAGGAAGTCACGGAAGCGTCGCTCACCAATAAAACAGATGCCAGTGCTGTCTTTCTTATTGTGTGTGATCAGATCGTGCTCTTCAGCGATGCGGCGTACTTCAGGCTTTTCTATTTCACCTACCGGGAACAGGGTTCTTGCCAGCTGCTCTGAACCTACCTGGTGCAGGAAGTAGCTTTGATCCTTGTTGGCATCCAGCCCTTTCATGAGGCAGGCATTGCCGTCTACCACATCTTTACGGGCATAGTGGCCCATGGCAATGAAGTCGGCTTCCAGAGTCTGGGCATAGTCCAGAAAGGCCTTGAACTTGATTTCCTTGTTGCAAAGGATGTCCGGGTTGGGGGTGCGGCCGACCTTATACTCTTCCAGGAAGTGTTCAAAGACATTATCCCAGTACTCGGCGGCAAAGTTGGCTTTATGTAGTTTAATTCCAATTTTGTCGCAAACGGCCTGGGCGTCTTCCAGGTCGGTCATGGCGGTACAGTATTCAGTACCGTCATCTTCTTCCCAGTTTTTCATAAACAGACCTTCCACCTGATAACCCTGCTGTTTAAGGAGCAGAGCGGAAACGGAGGAGTCTACACCGCCGGACATACCCACGATTACACGGGTATCCTGAGGTTTTTTGACGGATAAGCTTTCAGGGGAGTCTGTCATGATATTTGTATAGCTGAATCAGGAAGCCGGACATTGTACCTGTCTGGCGTAGTCACTTCTATATAGTCTTTATTAGGTAAGACTACGTTTAACAAACAGAGGATTATGTAGCAAAACTACATTTATTCCTTACGCTCATTGGTATATCTTATAGGCGATAACGCCAAAAGCGTTATGGGGCTGTGCTTATAACGTGATTAACAGTGGTCGTCAAGCTCCACTCAAACCCCTCCGCAGAGGCACCACAGCCAGTTGTTTTTTGGAGATAACATGACAACAGATACAACCAGAATTATTTACACCATTACCGACGAAGCTCCCGCCTTAGCCACATACTCTCTTCTCCCCATCGTCAAGGCCTTTACTCAGGCCGCTGACGTAGCTGTTGATACCAAGGATATTTCACTGGCAGGCCGTATTATTGCCAACTTTCCTGAAAAGCTGACAGAAGCGCAGAAACAGAGCGATGCCCTGAGCGAACTGGGCGAGCTGGCCAAGACACCAGAAGCTAACATTATCAAACTGCCTAATATCAGTGCTTCCATTCCTCAGCTGACCGACGCGATCAAGGAGCTGCAGGATCATGGCTACGATATCCCTGACTTCCCAGTAGAGCCCAAGAATGCTGAAGAAGAAGCGGTTAAGGCTCGCTACGCTAAAGTGCTTGGCAGCGCGGTAAACCCGGTTCTGCGTGAAGGTAACTCAGACCGCCGTGTAGCGGCTCCTGTAAAAGAGTACGCCAAGAAGAATCCTCATTCCATGGGTGCATGGAGTGCAGACTCCCAGTCTCATGTCGCACACATGGACACTGGAGATTTCTACTCCAGCGAACAGTCTGCTGTGATGCCTGAAGCGACCGATGTCAGAATTGAATTTGTTGGCAAGGACGGCGCTGTTTCCGTACTGAAGCAGAGTACCAGTCTGCTGGCCGGTGAAGTGATCGACAGCGCCGTGATGAATGTTAAGGCTCTAAGAAACTTCATCGAAGCTTCTGCCCAGGAAGCCAAAGAGCAGAATGTTCTGCTGTCGCTGCACCTGAAGGCGACCATGATGAAGGTTTCTGACCCGATCATGTTCGGCCACGCTGTAACTGTCTTCTTTAAAGATGTGTTTGAAAAGCACGCTTCCGTATTCGCTGAGCTGGGTGTTGATCCAGATAATGGTCTGGGTGATGTTTACGCCAAGATTGCCAAACTGCCAGCGGAACAGCAGGAAGAAGTAAAAGCGGATATCCAGGCGGTATACGCTTCCCGTCCAGAGCTGGCCATGGTTGACTCTGACAAGGGTATTACCAACCTGCATGTCCCTAATGACATTATTATCGATGCATCCATGCCAGCAGCTCTGCGTTCTTCCGGTCAGATGTGGGGGTCAGATGGCAAGCTGCATGACACCAAGGCTGTGATTCCTGATCGCTGCTATGCGGGTGTTTACCAGGAAGTCATTGAGTTCTGCAAAAAGAACGGTGCGTTTGATGTCACTACCATGGGTAACGTTTCCAACGTTGGCCTGATGGCTCAGAAAGCAGAAGAGTACGGTTCTCACGACAAGACTTTCAAGGCGCCTGCTGACGGTACTATTCGTGTACTTGATGAGTCTGGCAGTACTGTGTTCGAACACAGTGTTGAAGAAGGCGATATCTGGAGAATGTGCCAGACCAAAGATGCGCCTATCCGTGACTGGGTGAAGCTGGCGGTTAACCGTGCTCGCGCTACAGGTTCACTGACTCTGTTCTGGCTGGACGAAAACCGTGCTCATGACGCTAACCTGATTGCCAAGGTCAATGAATACCTGAAGTTCCATGACACTGAAGGTCTGGACATCCGTATTCTGTCTCCAGTTGATGCATGCCGTCTGAGCATGGAAACCATCAAGGCAGGTAAAGACGCCATTTCCGTAACCGGTAACGTTCTGCGTGACTACCTGACTGACCTGTTCCCGATTCTGGAACTGGGCACCAGTGCCAAGATGCTGTCTATCGTGCCTCTGCTGGCCGGTGGTGGTCTGTTTGAAACCGGTGCGGGTGGTTCTGCTCCTAAGCATGTTCAGCAGTTTGTGAAAGAAAATCACCTGCGTTGGGATTCTCTGGGTGAGTTCCTGGCCATTGGTGTTTCCCTGGAAGATATTGCGGTTAAGACCGGTAATGCCAAGGCTCAGATTCTGGCAGACACTCTTAATGCTGCCATTGGTCAGTATCTGGATGCCAACAAGTCACCTTCCCGTAAAGTGAAGGAACTGGATAACCGTGGCAGCCACTACTTCCTGGCTCAGTATTGGGCTCAGGCCCTGGCTTCCCAGAGCGGTGATCAGGAGTTGAGCGGCAAGTTTGCTGGTCTGGCTCAAGAACTGGTAGAGAAGGAAACTCAGATTGTTTCTGAACTGAATGATTGTCAGGGCGAAGGTGTTGAACTGGGTGGCTACTATGAGCCAAACCCGGAGCTGGCTGCCAAGGCTATGCGTCCAAGTGTTACCTTTAATACTTCGATTGATGGCCTGAGTTAATCTCTGACTGTTAATCCTTCTTGAAAAATGGCTGCAGGCGGTTTTTGTCTGCGGCCATTTTTTTATTTTTCTTGCTGCGCTTTCAAGTTGTCATATTTTTGTTTTTTTGACTGGTCTGGTTGATGAGTCTGCCGAATAAATTCATGAATCCATCAGCTTTTAAGGTGGTGAGTGACGTAAATTGTTTTTCTTTGCTCCCGGCGTGTTTAGAATGGTAATCAGGGCGTTGTGCTTTTGACGTTTGTACGTCAGTCGACACCTGGTTATGGGCGGTCCAGAGCCTGGTTAATTCAGCTGTAAATTCACCTGGAAGCGAGTGCAATGCAGCAGATAGCAGTTCATCAATACATGAGTAATTTTGAGTGGCTTCGTCTAAGCTTAGAGAATGAAGGGACAGAGCAGGAAGGCGATCATGATGTCGCCCTGGCACCAGCTAAAGCCAGAGTCAAACCGCCCGCTATGTATCAGGTACTGCTCTTGAATGATGATTTTACACCGATGGATTTTGTAGTTGAGGTCCTGGAGAATTTTTTCAGCATGAGTACTGAACAGGCAACACAGGTCATGCTGATGGTTCATACGCAGGGTAAGGCAGTTTGTGGAATATTCAGCAAAGATGTAGCTGAAACCAAAGCCCGGCAAGTCAACGAGTACTCCAGAGAATTCCAGCATCCCCTGTTGTGCAAAACAATTAAGGCCGATTAGTGTTCTCAGGGTAATATCATATGCTCAATAAAGACCTCGAACTTACGCTTAACAGTGCTTTTCGTGATGCAAGAAGCAAACGGCATGAATTTATGACCGTTGAACATCTGCTTCTGGCACTGTTGGATAACGAATCTGCTTCCCGGGTCCTGGTGGCCTGTGGTGTAGAGACGGACAAACTTAGAAAGGAGTTGATTGAATTTGTTGATTCAACGACACCTTTAATTCCCGCCAATGATACTGAGCGTGAAACCCAGCCTACATTAGGCTTTCAGAGAGTACTGCAACGTGCTGTTTTTCATGTACAAAGTTCAGGAAAGAAAGAAGTCACCGGCGCTAATGTTCTGGTAGCCATTTTCAGTGAGCAAGAAAGTCAGGCTGTTTATTTTCTGAAGCAGCAGGATGTGGCTCGAATAGATGTGGTGAATTACATCGCCCATGGTATTTCCAAAATGCCAGGGAATGAGCTGGAAGAACTGGGTGGCGAGCTGATGGAAGAAAGCTCAGACTCAGAATCTGCAGGTAAAGATCCTCTCAGAAACTACGCCACCAATCTGAATGAGCAGGCCCGAATGGGCAAGATCGATCCTCTGGTGGGGCGTGCAGAAGAGGTTGAACGTGTTTCCCAGATCCTGACGCGTCGTCGTAAAAACAATCCATTACTGGTCGGTGAAGCAGGCGTGGGTAAAACCGCCGTTGCTGAAGGTCTGGCTAAACGGATTGTTGATGGTGAAGTGCCAGAAGTGCTTTCTGAAGCTGTCGTTTACTCGCTGGATCTTGGTTCACTGCTGGCCGGTACTAAGTACCGTGGTGATTTTGAAAAGCGTTTCAAGAAGTTACTGAGTGAACTGAAGAAGCTTGATAATGCCATTCTCTTTATCGATGAGATACATACCATTATTGGAGCGGGTGCAGCTTCCGGTGGTGTGATGGATGCTTCCAATCTTCTCAAGCCTCTCCTGACTTCCGGTGATCTGCGTTGTATTGGTTCAACCACCTTCCAGGAATTCCGTGGAATATTTGAAAAGGACAGGGCGTTGGCCCGTCGTTTCCAGAAAGTCGATATCGGTGAGCCTAATGTGGATGACACCGTCGATATTCTCAGGGGACTCAAGAGTCGCTTCGAAGAGCATCATGCTATTGAATATCTTGATGATGCGCTGAAAGCTGCAGCTGAACTGGCGAACCGCTACATTAATGATCGTCACATGCCGGACAAGGCTATTGATGTTATTGATGAGGCCGGTGCCTACCAAAGGTTATTGCCTGAAGCTGATCGCAAGAAGGTTATTGAGGTCAGTGATGTAGAAAACATTGTGGCCAAGATTGCCCGCATTCCGCCTAAGTCTGTTTCTTCCTCTGATAAAGAGTTACTTTCCAAGCTTGAGAGAAATCTCAAGATGGTGGTCTTTGGTCAGGATGAGGCAATTGTTTCTCTATCTACCGCCATCAAGTTATCAAGAGCCGGTTTGAAAGCGCCAGACAAGCCTGTAGGTGCCTTCCTGTTCTCAGGCCCAACGGGTGTAGGTAAAACCGAAGTATGTCGTCAGCTGGCTAAATCCATGGGGGTTGAGCTGGTTCGCTTCGATATGTCCGAGTACATGGAAGCTCATACTGTCTCAAGATTGATTGGTGCGCCTCCTGGTTATGTAGGATACGACCAGGGTGGTCTGTTAACAGAGGCTATTAACAAAACACCGCACTGTGTACTTCTGCTGGATGAGATTGAAAAGGGTCACCCTGACGTATTTAACCTCCTTTTGCAGGTTATGGACCACGGTACACTGACGGATAACAATGGTCGTAAGGCAGACTTCAGGAATGTGATTCTGATCATGACCACCAATGCTGGTGCAGAAACCATGACTCGCAGCTCTATTGGTTTCACCGAGCAGGATCATACGACAGATGGTATGGAAGCTATCAAGAAGACCTTTACACCGGAATTCAGAAACCGTCTGGATTCTATAATTCCTTTCGAATCTCTGACAGAAGACACTATCAAGCATGTTGTCGATAAGTTCCTGACAGAACTTCAGGCGCAGCTCGATGAGCGTATGGTTCAGATTGATGTCGATGACAAAGCCAGAGAGTGGCTAGCAGAGAAGGGTTATGACCGTATGATGGGTGCTCGTCCCATGGGTAGGGTTATCCAGGAGCATCTCAAGAAGCCCCTGGCAGAACAGATCCTCTTTGGCAAGCTGTCTGAAAACGGCGGATTTGTCCGTGTGACGGTCAAGAAAGGGGAGCTGTTCCTGAAATTCGAACCTGCTAAAAGCCGGGCTTCAGATCTTGAAGCGGTGGATGGTGAGCAGAGCTGAATAATGCCAGGAGGTGGACAGGGGCAAAGGGCCCCTGTCAGCGGGAACGGTAGGTGATACGGCCTTTGGTCAGGTCATAAGGAGTCAGTTCAACTTTGACCTTGTCACCTGTCAGAATACGAATGTAGTTCTTACGCATTTTTCCTGAAATATGAGCGGTCACAACGTGGCCGTTTTCCAGTTCTACACGGAACATGGTGTTAGGCAGTGTGTCGATGACAACACCTTCCATTTCAAGACTTTCTTCTTTCGCCATACAGTGGTTGACCTCAGAAATTGAGCGTTAGCAGAATAAATCTGGCAGGCATTCTGCCTGAAAACCTGCTTTAAAGCAAAGTGATCCGGAATTAATCGATTGAAAATTACACCCGTTTGATGCTCTTTGCGGAATAAACTTCCTGATCTAAAGCATCTGGAGTGGTAATGTTTTCTCTATTGCCATCTGATGATGAGGCATTTGCCTTGATAAATCCAAAGATAAATGCCTGTTAAGAAGATAGATGATTCAGGAGTCTCTGGTGTTTTTATAGAGAGCTCTGGAAATTGATGCTATTTCAGGGTGACCCAGTGATTGTTGACATAGACTTCCAGAGGTCTGTACTGGATCTTGTAGTTCATCTTTTTACAGTCCTTGATCCAGTAGCCTAAATGAAGGTACTTAAGTCCAAGTTTTTTCGTCTCTTCGATCTGCCAGAGTATGCAAAAACTGCCCAGGCTTCTTGATTGGCTTACTTCAGGGTCATAAAACGTGTAAATGGCTGAAAGTCCATTGCTGAGACTGTCCGTCACCGCAACGGCAACGAGCTTTCCATCCAGCCAGAATTTGTAGTAACAGCAGAACTCAGGACAGCCCACCAGAAAAGACTGGAACTGCTCCATGGAGGGAGGGTACATGTCACCATCGCGGTGCTGGGTTGATATGTACTTTTTATAAAGCTGGTAGGTTTCTTCGTCGTATTCGGCTTCCGTGCGAGTTACGACAATGTCTGCATTTTTTCTGAAAACCTTTCTGTGTTTTCTTTTGGGTTCAAACAGGTTGACGACAACTCTTGCGGGTATACAGGCATTACAGCCCTGACAGTGAGGTCTGTATATGTGGCGTCCACTTCTTCGAAAGCCTATATCTGCGAGATGTCGATAGAGTGCAGGGTCAAGGTCCTTATCAGGATCCATAAAGAGTGTGATTGCCTGCTTGTCCTCCAGGTAACTGCAATCGTGTGGCTGGGTTGCATAGAATTTGAGATCTTTAAGTGCGCTCATTGGGTCCGGCCGTCCATTGCCCTGTTAATTTCCAGTGTGCACTGGTTGAAGGCGTTCGGCAACCGTCTTTTAATGCCTCAAGAAACGCTTCGCGGCTGATCATTCTGGCGCCCAGTGACTCCAGGTGCGGGCTGTGGATTTGGCAGTCAACCAGCTGGAAGTTTCGGCTCTGTAACTCTCTGCAGAGATGAGTCATGGCCAGTTTTGATGTGTTGGTGGCAAAACTGAACATGGATTCGCCAAAAAAAATCTTGTCGATAGCCACACCATAGAGTCCACCGATTAACTTGTCATCAGACCAGACTTCGACAGAATGGGCCAGACCTTGGTGGAATAACTCAGAGTATGCATCTTTCATTTCCCTGATGATCCAGGTGCCATCCTGATTATTCCTGGGTAGTGAGCAGGCAGTCATAACGTCATCAAAAGCTTCATCAAAACTCACTCGATAAGGGTGTTTTTTCAGGAAACGCTTCATAGAGCGTGAAATATGAAGCTCATCAGGGTAGAGTACCATCCGAGGATTGGGAGACCACCAAAGAATGGGTTCACCGTCATTAAACCAGGGGAAGATGCCCTTTTGATAGGCATTGGCCAGAGTGTTCGATTCCAGGTTTCCTCCCATGGCAAGCAGACCATCGGGATAGTCAAGCGCCTCGTGAATAGGAGGGAATAATGGCTGTTCAGGGTCGAGTAGCGGTATAGTTTTGCGCATTATCTGGACAATCAGTTTAATAATAAGAAGTGGGTTCGGTCTTTATTGTAATGATTACGGAAAATTCTGGCTCTGATTGGTGTATTCACTACTGGGCGTTCGCTCTCTCAGAGTCTATTTTCATACACTCCCTCCCCCTCATCAACAGGAGATAGCTGTGACCCAGCTTGTTGAATTATCCCCTCAGCCCATTTGGCGCCACTTTCAAGCGCTTTGCAAGATTCCCCGTCCTTCCAAGCACGAAGAAGCTGTGCGTGATTACGTAAAAGCATTCGGTGATAACCTTGGTCTGGAAACTTTGGTTGACGAAGTAGGTAACCTGATTATCCGCAAACCTGCCACTGTCGGTATGGAAAATCGTTGCGGTGTTGTTTTCCAGAGTCATCTGGATATGGTACCCCAGAAAAACGCCGATAAGGATCATGATTTTACCAAAGATCCTATTAATGCTTATGTTGATGGCGAATGGGTTACGGCAGAAGGGACAACTCTGGGGGCGGATAACGGCATCGGTGTTGCTGCGGCGATGGCTGTATTGGAGTCCGCAGACATTCCTCATGGTCCAGTAGAAGCTCTGTTCACTATTGACGAAGAGAGCGGCATGACGGGTGCTCATGGTCTTAAGCCTGGCCTTCTGAAAGGCGAGATCATGCTGAATATGGACTCTGAAGATGAAGGGGAACTCTACGTAGGATGTGCTGGCGGTGTAGATGTTTCCGTTTCTCACCGTTATAAGGAAGAGGCTCTTCCTGAAGGTTACAGTAGCTTCCGTGTTTCCCTTAAGGGCTTAAGAGGTGGCCATTCAGGGGTTGATATAAAGCTCCAGCGTGGCAATGCCAACAAGCTGATGGTTCGATTGCTGAAGGCTCTTTCAGAAATCGACGTCCGACTTTCTGAATATTCAGGTGGCACCCTGAGAAATGCTATTCCTCGTGAAGCCTTTGCTGATATTGCTGTCCCGTCTGAGATGAATGGTGAAGCAGCGCGTATGGTGGATGAGCATCTGACGGTATTCCGTGCTGAGCTTGCAGAGGTTGAGCCGGGTCTGACATTGGCCATGGAAGAAGCTGAAACGCTTAGTCTGGCTATGAGCAAGCAGGATCAGGTTCAATTACTCGATACTTTGCATGTTTCCCCTAACGGTGTTCATCGCATGAGTCTGAGTGTTGAGGGTGTTGTTGAAACCTCAAACAATCTGGCCGTGATTAAAATCAAGCAGGGTGAGATCGCCGTTGAAAATATGGTGCGTAGCCTGATTGACAGTGCGCGAGAAGATCACGCCGAAAGTATTGCCGGGCTTTACCGCATTATTGGTGCTGAAGTTAAAAAGCAGGGTGCTTACCCGGGCTGGAAGCCTAATACTGAATCAGCCATTCTGAAAACCATGGTGGTCATTCATGAGCAGATGTTTGGCTTCAAGCCGGAGATCAAAGTCATCCATGCAGGTCTTGAATGCGGCTTGTTGGGCAGTGCCTATCCAAACTGGGATATGATTTCCTTTGGTCCTACCATCCAGTTTCCCCATTCACCGGATGAGAAAGTACACATTCCAGCCGTTGAAAACTTCTGGAACTTCTTGATTAAAACCCTGGAAGCTATCCCTGAAGCCTGATTTTCTGGTTTGTGGGGCAGAATTGGAAAATAAAGTGGCAACATTACAAAAAATTGTGTAAATTGCGCTTTCCTATGGGAGGCAAGTGTAATAGACTTGCCTCCGTCTACAGTCAGTCTGCTTTTGCCAGCCATTGAATGAAGAACAATTCATCTCTTTATCAAACATTCCCCAACAAAGTGTGGATGCCCAGCGCTGGCGAGGGCTATTTCCTATTGTCATTAAAAACTCTTTCCGGAGGTAGGTAATTATATGGGTACCCTGAGCGCGGGAGGCCGTTTCTTTAAAAATGAAGAACTGGATATCATTGAGCAACAGCGCCTGCAAGCTCTCCTTGAAATCACTGATCAGCATGACAAAGAAGTGACTCAGTTGAAGTCTCGTCTTGAAGCTGCTGAACAGAAGGCTGAAAAGCTGAACAAGCAGGTCAAGAGCGCTGATAACGAACTGAAAAATCTGCGTGCCAGCAATCCTGATCGCATGAAGAAGCAGATCAAGCGACTGCAGGAGCAGAACCGTACTCTGACTACAGAAAACGGTACACTGAAGACCAAGCAGAAGCAGCTGACTCAGCAGCTCAATGCCAATAAGCAGGAGCTGGAACAGCTTCAGTCTGAAAAGGCAGAGCAGGAAGGAAGCGAAGAGAGCTGATAGCAAGTTCTTAAAAGTTGCAGCAGGCTGTGCAGCGTATGGATATGAGGCTCACGCCATGAGGCAGTTATGTCTTGAACAGATATATACTGTATAGCCCTTGCTGATTCCCGAAAATTACATTTGCTTGTCCTTAACTTACAATAATTCAGCTCAGACTGAATCTGACTATTTACTACTTATAGATTCGATCATCGCCTGAAATTCATTTATCCTTTTGGGGTTATTTGAGTAGACTCCTTTTGCATTCTGTATAGATGACTTAAGTTGAGTGAACAACCATCAAGAGGGTAATTTATGAGTAACTGGACACTATGTCAGCATGAAGGTATTGATCATCTTGAAAAATCCTACACTTTCAAGAAATATTCAAAGTCTCTTTGCTTTCTCAATGCGGTGGCCGGTCTGGCAGAATCTTATGTTCACCATCCCCGTATGGTCATAGAGTGGGGTAAGGTCACGGTTGCCTGGGGCACTCATGAGTCGGATGAAGGTTCTGGTGTTCTCGTTAGGGATCGTCATCTTGCTGAAGAGACAGATAAATTGTTCGAGCTTTTACAGGCCAAACAGATCTAAAAGATGTTTCTGGTTATGACTGTTTTTGAACGGGCAAGCTGAACCAGAAAAGGCTGCCTGTTTTCAGGTTTTTAAAACCTATTTCTCCACCCATAAGCTCGATGAGCTGTCTCGAAATACTCAGGCCTAGTCCAGAGCCGCCATGCTCTCTGGATACGGATGAACTGCCTTGGGTAAACGAGTCAAAGAGCTTGCTTTCCAGTTCTTCGGCAATACCTGGTCCATTATCTTCGATTTCAAATCTGAGCGTTTGATTCTGGGCGTTATTGATGTCTGTATTTAATCTCACGCGCATTTGAACAGTACCTTCTGCGGTGAATTTGATGGCATTGCTTATCAGGTTAATTAAAACCTGCCTCAATCTAGAGGGGTCTCCCCAGGCTGTATCAGGCACTCTCTCGTCAAAGAAGTCGATGAACTCAAGATTCTTCTGGCTGGCCAGGGGAGTGAAAATATCGACCACCTTGATAACAACTTCTCTGGGAGAGTATTCCATATATTCAAGCTGCAGTTTGCCTGAGCTGATTTTAGAATGATCAAGAATATCATTAAGGATTTGTAACAGGGCGTTTCCGGAATACTGAACAGTGGCAATATGCTCTAACTGGGATTTATTCAGCCCGGTTTCTGAAAGCAGGTCAACGACTCCCATAATACCATTCAGAGGGGTTCTGATCTCATGGCTGACTTTAGCCAGCAGTTCGTTCTTGGCTTTGTTTTCTGTTCTGGCGACCAGGGCAGCCTGGCGAATCCGTTCCTGCTGTTTATTGTAGAGATGGAGGCGATAGGCCATGCCCATCATCAGAATGATGCACTGGTTGGCAAAAGCTATTTTCAAACCGTAGGTCGAGTTTGAATAGTTGTGCGATATGCCAAGATTGGCGACGGTTACAAACAGGATGACAGAAACAAACAGAGTCCAGGCAGCAATAAAGATATAGGCTGGTTTATACCTTTGGAAGGCGCGAGATATAGCTTGAACAAGTATCCATACGACCATGATGGATTCTGCGACAATAATAGCGAACGAAGCAGCCACGTATGGCAGCCATGGTGCGGAAATCAGGACAAGAACGGCATAACCTATGAAAATGCGATTGATCAGGTCGGCTCTTGGAAAAGCTTTTTTCAGATGCAGGTATGAGCGGGCAAACAGGGTAATGAAAATACCGGCGAGGCACTGGAAAAACACCACCGAAATTTCCTGAAACTCCAGAGCGTTCGGCCATAAAGAGAAACCACTGCCATCCAGCGACATAATCGCCAGAGTCACTGTGATGACTTGTAAGAAATAAAAAACAAACAATCTCTGTTTGAAGATCAGGGTGGCAGAAATGCCTACCAGGAAGGCCATCAGGCAAATTCCGTAGAACAGCCCGTCCGCCCAATATCTTTGTTCAGCAATCTCAATCAGTGTCTGCGCACTGGTGATAAACAGAGGAATATGGAGTGAGCTGGAACTCTGAATGTCAATGTAATAGGTTTGCTCTGATTTAGCAGGCACAGTGATGGGAAAGAGTAACTGCTGAGTGTCGAGAGGGCGTTGTGCAAAAGGGTATCGATCACCCCCTGAAAGTGTTTGCCATTTGCCCAGGTCATTCTTGAAATGCAAAGAGACAAAGTCCAGACGGGAAAAGCCGGACTCTACGAATAAATCAACGGCTTTTTCGGTATCGTTTTTTACATTAAATTTGAGCCAGATGTGATCATTGCTGTAAGCCAGGTTAATATACTGATCCGTCACAGGTGTGAAGTGTATTAATGGATTGTCGACCAGGGTATGGATGTCTAGGTTTTTGTCCTTGGTTCTGAACAATTCCAGATAGGGAGTCAGGTCAACAAATTCCAGGTTGCGTTGTGCTTCAACGGCTTTCAGAGAAACGCTGGCTGCTGCTCTTTCTATGAACAGTGAAAGAATTAAGCAGAGAAGAAGTGATGTGATGATCCCTGGCTTGACTGCGCTCATTATTGTGCCTGTAAAAATGTATCCATCCTGCTTGTCGATCTCATCCACCTTTAGTGAAGGTGGGGTGATAAATCGATGACTCCTGAGGTCAGAGTAAAGTCAATCTATACGACATTATTTATATAATTGTTCGGCAGGTGATCATTATGTCTCTCATGGCTGAGAATTTCCAGTAATCTTGCTATGTCATCACATTCAATCCAGTCCACTCCGGCACTGGCCACTCGTAAGGCTTCTTCATCGGAGTTTTGCGACCTGAAGTCAGAGTAACGCCTGTCTTCAGGGAATAATGTATAGGCTCCCACCAGCATATTGCGGTTATGAAAAGCTGTCACGGTCTCTGAATCAAGGAGAGTGTGTTGGGCATCAACGACAGTAGATTGAATGAACTGGCCTACTGTATTGCCTCTTAATAGCATGTTGAGCAAATTGTCTGAAACTGTCCTCTGTGCCTCGGAGTCCTGCTGAAAGTCAAAACGATTCAGCCACTCTCCCAAACCACCTAACATACTGCCGTCATAGGCGAAACCGCTATGGATTTCAGGGCAGTTCCTCTCCAGGTACTCGAGCATGAAAAAATCAAAAGAAGTGACAATGACTCTGTTATGTGCCCCGGTATTCTTGATGATCTCGGCAACATGAGTACCGGTATGTCGCCGACTCCAGTCAAGGGTATAGGCTTTCATTTCTATGTTAATGAGAAAGTCGTCAGGCAATTCCCAGATAACCTCTTCCAATAATGGAATTTTATGCTCGCCTGAGTACTTCACATGGGTACCGTCACCCCGATCAATCGATTTCTGAATGCTAAGCCTGGAAACTTCATCCCAGGTCATATCAGTGATACGGTTCTTCTCACCCGTAAGACGTTCCGTCTCTTCATCATGGAAAACGACAACCTTCTCATCGCGGGTCATGAATACATCAAGTTCAATGCCTTGAGCGCCCAGGTCTTTGGCTTTTCTGAAGCCAGCCAGGGTGTTTTCCTGAAAGTGGGTTGGAGCTCCCCGGTGGCCAAGTACCCTGGGAGTAGATGAGGGGGCGAAGAATCCGTTCACAATCGCATTCCGTAAATCGAAAGGCGGGATACTAACCGTAATAAAATGAATTTTCTTGGCTGATGTGGAGAATTGAGAATCTGGTCACTGAATTTTTTGTGAGCATGGAGCACTAGAAAAATATTCAGATACATTTGTCTTGGCGTTGCGTAGGGATGGATATTTTGCTTATTATCATGAGCAGATATCGTCATATGCCTGATGATTGTAAATGAATGCACAAAATAAGAAGACATTGGATAACCTGTCTTTGTTAGAGGCATATGATCGAAAACAATAACATAGAAACTAAATAGCAAGCCCGGCTGTAACAATCGTGACAGTAAAGCTGAAGGGTTGATTTCAGGCTAGTAAAAGCTGGTTAATAACAATAACCAGTGATTCAGGGACTTTTGTTAATAAAGGAACTTTTGGGTGCAGATCTATCTGGCCTCACTATGCCGTAAGAAAGGATTTTAACTTATGCCGAGACAAGCACGTATTAATCTTGTTGGCATTCCCCAGCATATTGTCCAGAAGGGACACAACCGATTACCCTGTTTTTTTGATGATGAAGATTATGAGTTCTACCTGAAAAGTCTGAGGGCTGCTTCTGATCAGTATCAGGTTCAGGTTCATGCTTATGTGCTGTTACCCAATGCTATTCAGATCATTGCAACTCCCAGAATAGACAAGGGGGTTTCATCTATGATGCAGTCTCTTGGAAGACGTTATGTTCAGTACATTAATCATCGATACAAACGCTCGGGGACACTTTGGGAAGGACGATTCAAGTCCAGCCTGATTGATTCTGAAAACTTTCTGCTGACCTGTTATCGATATCTGGAATTGAGGCCTTTGCATCTTGGTCTTGTAGATGAGCTGGGGGAGTACCGCTGGTCAAGTTATCACCATCATTGTGGTAACGAAGTGTGTAACCTTATTCAGGACCATCGACTGTTTCTTCAATTGGGTGATAACAGGGAAGAGCGGTGCAACGCTTACAATGAGTCATTTCGGTATCGATTTGACCGAAGATTACTGAATTATGTTGCTGAAACCGTGAATATGGGTCAGGTTTTGGGTGGCGATGCCTTTAAGGAAAAGATTGAAGAGATTGCAAATCACCGAGTCAGGCCTTTGAAGAGAGGCAGACCCAGGAAGATGAAAGTTGAGGTAGAAAGTTGAGGTAGAAGAAGAGAGCTCTTGATAAAAGAGCTCTTCATTAAAAGCTGACTAATACGTTACTCAACAGAGTCTACTAATCGGCTGTGTGGTCATAATCCCAGCGGATGCCCATGTTTACACCGGCTTCTCTCAACTCCAGGATGACAGGCTGTTCAACAGCAGCTGTGTTTATGTCCTCTACCTCCATTTTACCCAGTACATTTTCCATGCCGTCTGGCTTTCTGAATAAGCCCCTGAACTCGTCTGGATTGGAAAGGTGCTGCAGAACATGTCCCAGCTCATGCATCAGGGAAACCTCAGGGGGGATGGTTCCATAGTGGTCAATGGGAGCTCGAGTTCCACAGCATGCCCAGAAAGGCTTACTCTTTTTTGTTAGGTACCCAAGATTGTTGAGGTCTGGATTTTACTTTATCCACCACATTCAAAGCATAGCCGGGATCCCATTCTACGGTTCCAACAAAAGCTGAGCCTGTATAGGCTGAGTAGGGTGCCGATATTTATCAACCAGTCCGGGACCTACCTTGATAGTAATAATCTTATTGTGACCTCTCAGGTCGCTGATAATTTCTTTGGCGAGTTTGGACTTTTTAAGAAATTTGCAGGCTTTGGAAAAGGCATCGAGTGCATCTTTTCCAGATATGCCGTTGGCCGCTTGTATTCTATGGCCATAGTTAGATCCCCCTTTCTCGATTACTTGATTGTAGGGGAGCTGGCCCAGGTAACAACACAATATCTTGAGCAGCTGAGTTGTGAACAAAATTAATACAGAGTGTCGGGTGAATCCAGAATACGCAAAAAGCAAAAAAATTGGTGTCAGAGTCAATAAGGGAGGAAATGTCTCAAGGAGACCAATAACTGGACAGACAGCATTATTCCTGCAGGGATTGAGTAACAGGCCTGTTTTTCAGGGGTGAATGAAAAAAATTAAATAGTGTCAGAGTGGAATTTAAAATTGAATTTTTGACTTTGCAGCTGAACTTCTATTTGTTTTAATGCACTCAGACGACAACGGAGCCCTCAGCGGTTTAGCGAAAATCCAGAGGAATTCTTTGTTGGCTTCGTTTACAGCCAGATGCCTACGGGGCATTTAAAAACTAAAATGAAAGAGGATTTCATCAATGGCTATCTACATGAACTTCAACAGCAAGAAACCAGCAGGTAACGTTACTGCTAAAGGTTACGAAGACTGGATTGAAGTAGATTCTTTCTCCTTTGGTGTTGGCCGAAGCATCACTATGGAAGCTGGCGCCATGTCTAACCGTGAAGCGGGCCGTCCTTCTCTGAGTGAAGTTTCTGTAACCAAACTGCTTGACGCTGCTTCCGGTGGTCTGTTCAAGGAGTCTGTAACAGGTTCTGAAGGCCTGACCGTTGTCATTGACATCGTTCAGACTGGAGCAAATACCGTACAGAAATACGCCAGCTACACCCTCGAAGAGTGCATGGTTTCTTCATACACTATTGGCGCTTCAGCCGGTGGTGCTCCAACTGAAACCATTTCTCTTAGCTTTGCCAAAATCGTTGCTGATCTGAGCCACGCTGATAAGAATCACAAGAACAAGAAGAACCTCAAGGTGGGCTACGACCTGACCACTGCCGAGCCTTTATAATTCCTGCTGCCATTTGGGCATTCACCTCCTCAGGAGGTGTCTCAGATCGAGTAGGAGGCGGGATTGCTCCCGCCGTCCTCTCACACCACCGGACGTACGGTTCCGTATCACGGCGGTTCACGTTAAACACTTGAGCCGCTGATTATAATCAACCAGCGATATCAAACCTATTCGATCAAACAGTTTCTTGGAACACTCTTTCCCAAGGCCGTCCAACATCGCTCTTGTCGCGATTGACTTTCAGCTTCAGTACGCTCTCAAGGTATTCCGTGATCGAGTCCAGCACCGTTGGAATACCTAGCTGCCGCTTGCCACCGCCCGACTTGGGTATTTCTACCTTGCGTACAGGTTGTGGTTCATAGCAACCGTTGAGTATCGCTTCCCTGTGTTTGAGCCAATGTGATCTCAGGTGAGCTTTTAGATCGTCCACCGTCATTCCATCCACGCCCGCCACACCTTTATTGCGCAGAACTCGGTCGTAGGCTCGCTTCAAATTTGATCGGTCTAATACCGCTGCCAGTAAATCTGGCGACTCCTCATGGAAGTGCTCCGTTCCCACCGTGACGTTTGCTGCCTCTGTCACATACTCACACGGATACCGTCCGCGCCCCTTTGCACAGAGTGTCTGTGTCTCACCAGACTTTACTGCTGCTCCTGTCGTCATCGAGAGTTCGGCTCCCAATCCATTTCACATGTTCAGCCCTTCAGCTTGCGGTAACAAACCTACTATGGCTTCGGCTGACTTCTGTCGCCCCATCCCAATGTCTCACGACACTGGTAGCCTTTGGCAGAGCGACAGACCTCCCGAGGTAATGCGCGTGACCTTCCCACTTATACCCGCCGCATCTACGACCGCAGTTTCCGTACAAGTATCGGGCTTTGAAGATATTCGCCTTCTTACCCACTGCGACCGCCTCCTATGCGATTTCTGTACGTCAGGTCAGTGTTTTGCCTTCGACTTTCTTCAGATTCCACCTCGCGATGGACACCCTTGCCGTTCGGCTAATCATTCCCCTTGTCGGGCTGATAGTGGACTTTCACCACCAAGTCATCCAGCCGCCACCATGCGTACTGGAACAGCGCCTGATGGCGCTACGCGCCATACTCGGCGCACGAATCAGAAGCGCGCAGGGCTGTTTAGCCCTGCGCGCTTTTAGTCTTTAGATACTCCCTGAAATAACGTCCTTGTTCAAGTCTTCCCATCTCGTTCGGGTAGGTCCTGTCGAATCCCAATACCACCACCTTTTGACTAGCTCGGGGTGAACGAGATCCTTGTGTAAATCTGGAAAACATTTCAGACGAATCCTCAATAGTGTCTACATTGTTTGTCGTCCCAGATAATCTGGGTGATTTCCCAGGCTTCCTGGAACTGTTCGGTATTGATCTTTCTGGGGTCAATGGTCAGGGCTTCGGCTTTCTCGCTGGCAATGATCTGGCCCAGCTTGAGCTTGATCTGGTTGTAGAACGCTTCAATTCTTTTCAGGTTTTCGGTCTGGTCACGGTGCGGGAGAGAATATTGAGCGAGTGCCAGTACTGGGGTGTAATGGCATTATTGTTCGATTTAATTTGTGGATGTCCCCGACTCAGCCCGACTCACTTTATCGGTCATGGCTTTCATTCTTGCTTTCTACCAGGGCGTTATCGTTGCTATGACGGGAGCGAGACTTGCTCAACTGGATGTTCAACTTGTTCAGTAGCTCCGCCACGTTGTGGTTAATAAACTCGGATCCGTTATCTGAATGGAACTCCAGCAGGTTGAACATTGGGATAAATCCCTCCTGCTATCGGTTTATTTACATGCACTGGTCGCCAATAATATAGTGGACAGGAGCATCATAAACATATTAGAAGTCAGTGCTTCAGGCTTTTGACTCTCGTCAAGAAGCCCATAGGAGTCTCCTGGACACATTGGGGAAGGGGGTGGCTGATAGGCTGCCAGGTTGAAGTGACTTCCCTCGGTCGAGTGGAGTAGGATGAATGGAATGACAGGTTCCACCTCTGCTGGAGGAATGGAATGGAAAGCGTTATTGGAGTTTAACAGTGTATACAGGTTTGGAGCATGATTTTGCCAGGCGCTCAGGTCGTATCGCTCAACATCTCCCCAGTTAGCAGTGGATGAATGATATGTGACAACACCGATTGGTGCATGACTGATTAAGGACATCAATGGAATCAAGCCAGTTTCCCCATAGCTTGCCAGATACTCTGCACTTGTCGTTGCTTGCTGAGAGGGTCTTGCCACAATATTATCTGCCAGCATTTGTTTAATCTGTTCTATAGACCAGCCCGTGATGCTGTTAAGCTCTCGGAGTAATTGCTCCTGACCATCATTCGGTTGCTGTGCAATCTGTGCCACAACTTGCGCAAGGATGTTATGCAAAGCTATACGTAGATTCTCAGGGGTCATGCGTGTATCGGTTGTCAAACTCAGCCCTTGTGCCAAGGCGGAGTACATGCAGTTTCCATCGCCCCTTATCTCATGAAATTGATAATGATCCTGTAATGCTGGGGGGAGTGGGTTATAGTCCCGGCTGGTTGTTGGCTTTGCTGAAGAATGTTTATAGCGACGCTTTCTCGGTGGGGGTTTCTTTTTTCCGACCAGCTGCCAGCCGTCAGGATCGTTATCGGCCTTTTTCTGAACGGCAAATTGGGAGCGTGCCTTATGCTTGTTCGCCTGATTGCGTAAAATGCCTTGGGCTCTATTGAGCAAGGCCAGTTGCGAGCCAGTTTCAAAGACCTTTTCTTTTGAGTCGTTTAATTGGGTTAAAAGTTCTCTGAACGATACACCAGAATCTTTCGTTTTCCTTTTTTGTGGCGGTTGCCTAACCTGGGCAGCCTCTTTTTTTCTCAATCGGCTGGATTCTTTGACTGAGGCATGAACAGGGAAACTGCCTGACCCTGCCCCCCTCATAGAGCACTGAAATATTTGAGATTTTTCAAAAAAAGATTCGTTGGCTTTTCGCCTGCCCCACCACTGTTGCCGTATAGAGAGTATTTTGTTTAGCATACTATGAGTGTCTTGGAGTGAAGCTTGTATCAATTCAAGGTAGTCAATGGAACCTTGGATAAAATCAATCTCGATATCGAGGGTGTCGGCATCAAAATTTGTCCATTTGTAATGTCTGTCGTTCAACAGGGATTCAACCGCTTCATTCTGATACTTTAATGCCTTGCTTAATATGGGAGTCAGTGTGCTTGTTAATTGAATATTCGTATTTATGACGCCATACAGAGTATTTTCCAATCCTGAAATGAGCCTGAAGGCAGGTACTACTACCTAACCCTCGGCTTGTCGCTCATGAACTAATTGAAACAGGATTTCTCTGGCTTGTTGCAGCTTTCTGGCCGCTTCATTATCGGTCATGGCTTCCGCTTTGTCCTTTAGTGCATCGTGAAAACCCACGTCCTATGGACGTGGTCATGAATGGTTGGCTTCGCCTGCCATGAACTACCCATGCTACTCCTTATCTCTGAGTTGTCCCCACAACTACTAGAGATAGGAAGTAACATGAGTAGATTTGAAAAGTTAACGCATGTCATTTGGCATTGCCAATATCATATAG
>NZ_LASA01000156.1 GCF_001562015.1 Endozoicomonas arenosclerae
TACCGCTATGAAAACATGATGACCCCTTACGAAAAGTTCCTGTCACTGAAGGAACCAGAACAGTACCTGAAAGAAGGGATTACACTGGACCAACTAAAGGACAAAGCGGAAGCCATGACCGATAATGAAGCGGCCAGAAAGCTGCAACAAGCCAGAGAAATCCTGTTTCAATTAGTTCATGAGCGACAAGCCGAGGGTTAGGTAGTAGTACCTGCCTTCAGGCTCATTTCAGGATTGGAAAATACTGTAGTTAATTTCAAGAGGCTTGAGATCCGCTTCGATAAAATGATCCAGATTAATGGGCGACTGGTTCTTACCCGTCTTGCAGAGTTCATATTTATTGCTGAGATCGCCCCAGTATTCAGGGCCTTCCGTTCCACCATAAGACCAGGATGATCCAGCTGCAAGAACCGTTGTTGAGGAGGCACAGAGAGCCGCCGCGAAAATGAAATGTTTCATCGCTTTCCCGTTGTTATTGCATTGTTGTTGAAAACTATAGAAGCAAGATTCAGCAGTACAAGAGCCAAACCTGTCAGAGGATTGTGCTTAATATTAAGGCGGTTGTCATTTTTTTCAATGCATCGAAAAAAGTAACACTTCTTCGGCACTATCTTAAGATTATTTAACGACAATAGACGTTAATATCCTGGAGATGTTTCAGAAAGATGTGTTCTGCTTAACTAGCATTGATTATGTCTACTTGTAGAACTCTACAAAGCAGGAGACAGGCCCATCCAACTCCAGATGATGCTCCTGTTCAGGCTCAATCACCCACTGCTCTCCAGATGAGAGCTTGATTTTTTCAGCGCCTTCCTGCTCAGGGCAAAAAATGACTGTACCTTCAAGAACCTGCAACAACCCCCAGACCCCCTGTTTGGTTCTGTGGGTTTTAAGCAGGCCTGCGGGTATTGAATCCTGGCTGAAAACCGGTGTCTGTTTATAGGCAGCGACATGGTCAGGTAATGTGCTCATAGAGCTATTCCTTCAGTGTGAATGGATAACAAAATGTTAGACTAGAACCCAGCGATTGATTTCACAGGTGTATCTCATGCCTCATTTACGTTTCAGTGGCCTGAACACAACGAGTGTTCAGAGTTGGGTAAGAATGAGGCTCTGGATGTCTGCGTTCGATTCAGTACTTTTGACCCCAAACTCTATTATGAAAATGGCGAACACTTTTAAAAGCAGGTCATTGCTAAACCTTCGCCTTAATTCCTTCTGCCACTTTGGATGGCAATGGGCCATCAGACCGTTGAAAGCTCTGAGCGTAATCAAAACCGGATTGATTCAGTAGTTCAGTCACTTCTGTCGTGGAATAGAGCTGAAATACCTGTCTATCCAGGTTAAGCGAATCCAGTGTTTCTGCGTCCCTGAAGCCTATCACCAGCTTCCCGCCCGGCTTGAGCACTCTATAGAGCTCCTTGAGTTGCTGCTGAGGGTTCGACCAGAAATAGATTGTATTGACCGTACAGAGTTTATTGAAAGAATGGTCAGGGAAGGGCAAATGAGTACTGTCTGCAAGTATTAACTGAACTTGTCCTGAAGTGATGCCGCTCTGATTCAGCTTGCTGGCGCTTTGCAACATAGTGCGAGAAAAATCGATGCCGTAGATTCTACAACCAGGGGCAGTTTCTAAGAGTGCCTTGATCAGGCTGCCAGGGCCAAAACCAACTTCCAGAACACAATCTGTTTCCGTAATTTCCATGTGACTCAGCACCATTCGATTCAGAGCTTCATTCCCTTTTCGGAACAGATAACTCATCAAATAGCGGCCAAAGACGCCCTCAGGCTTACGCGCCTGCCTGGAGAAAAAGCCAGAGGGAATGAGCTTCAGGAGCATGCTTTTCCAACCGTTAATAGAACATCGTTCTTCTGATATCGGCAGTCCGGAAGCTCATAAAACAATCAATAAGTGATCAAGTCAGGCATGATCACTCTTTTCTGTTGCTCAAGTTCTTCCTTCAGAATCTTGGCTTCCAGAATACGATAGGCTTCCAGTGCCAACTCTGTTGCATTCTGGCGAACAGAAAAGACTTTATTGGGCAAAAAGCCCAGCATGGCATGATCATCAAATGAACCAATCAGCATGTCATGGGGAATCCCACCATGCTCTTTCTTCAGGTATTCAAGACACCCTTCGAGAACAGGCAGTGCAGAGGTTACCAAGGCTTCAGGTGCTCTCCCCAGGCTTTTGTATAACTCAGCCATCTTTTGATAACCATGACTTCTGCTGATTCTTCCGGCATAGAGCACATTCTTGTCCAAGAGAGAGTAACCCTCTTCCTTCAGCCCTGCTTTCAATCCTTCAAGTCTGTCCTGAATGGTTGGCAACCAGTCATCCGCCCCCATAAAGGTCAGGTTTCGCCCTTCCAGCTGTCGGGCCATTTTCCGTCCAAGCAGCTTTGCACCGTCCAGGTTATTGGTTGAGACAACGGCTATATCAGGAGTACCAAAATCCCGATCCAAAAATACAACAGGCTTGCCATGATTATTTTCCATAAGCTCGCTCTGTCTTTCACGGTAACTTGAAGTCACAAAGAGCCCATCCACACTTCGATAGATGAGGTTCTCAACTACTTGTTTCTCAAGCTCGGCCTCATCTCTTGAACAGACAGTGATCAGCTGATAACCGCACTCTCTGCAGCGTATTTCCAGAGCCTCGGTCAGCTGAGAGAAGAAGGGGTTGGTCAGACGGGGAACCACCAGTCCTAAAGTCTGCGTTTTCTGCAGTTTAAGACTGCGGGCAGTCTGATTGATATAGTAGCCATGCTCATCAATAATGGACTGAATTCTGGCTCTGGTCTTTTCACTGATGCGATATTTCTTGTCCTGGCCGTTAATAACCAGTCGCACCGATGTGACCGAGACGCCTGCCAACTTAGCGATCTCATCAATAGACTTTGCCATGAAAAGCCTTCATCAAGGTTGCTATTAAAAAAATAAAAAACAGAATCCTGATTCAGTTTAGGCTCTTTTTTCTATTTTGCTTCACTGCAATCGCCTGTCACACCAAGGCTGCGTGTACAATTCATCCCTGACAGACAGCTAACTCCATGCAGAATTATTATTTCTGGTCGATCGACCATTCCTTTATCCATCAGGGCTAATTATGACCTCTCTTCAAAATTCCTTTCTCCAGCAACGGGGGCTGCTCATGGCTACCAGCTACTTCAAGCTGACCTCAGAGCTGCTCTGTGGGCTGCCGTTGAATGATCCTGAGCTGGGTAAAAAGCTTTACGAACATTCATCGGTTCTTTTATCCCACGGGACAGAAAATGACCCTGTCTTCTGTTATGGCAACCAGACTGCCCAGTCTCTTTTTGAAATGGACTGGAGCACGCTTACTCAACTGCCTTCCAGACACTCCGCAGAGCAACCTAACAGGGAAGAAAGAGCTCGACTCCTAAAAGAAGTGACTGAAAATGGCTTTATCAGCAACTATTCCGGTGTTCGCATTTCCAGCACCGGGCGCCGGTTTATGATTGAACAGGCGCTGGTCTGGAATCTTTATGATGCGCAGGGTGAATACAAGGGTCAGGCCGCCACATTCAGTGACTGGACCTTTCTTTAAGTGCACCTTCAATGATCAGAATCTGGGCACAATAATAGGTCAACATGACAAGAAGGCCAGCAGCAGGCAGCGCTACTACAAACTTGTTGATAGCCAACAAGGTGTCTGACAGTGCGAAGGTCAATGCCCCCAGGAAAAGCCATCCCAGGGGCTTATGGCAAAGAGCAGCACCCACTACCATAAAGCTGATGGCCAGCAGATAAATCACGACGGGACCCATCATGGAGCCACTGAATGGCACGACTACCAGTGCTACACAGGCGGCCACAGGCAGAAAAGCAAAGGCATATCGGTTGCGTGAGCCGTTCATGACGCGATGACGCCAAAACAGGGTGGCATAAGTAAGCTGAGCAATCAAAAAGCTGCCGAGCCCTACCATAAAGCTCTGATCCAGATACTCCGGTAGCGCCAAAGCCAGGTCTCCCCCCGCTGAAAACAGTAGAGCCATCAGTAACCCGGGCTTCCACTTTGGCTCAGCCTTCAAAACGACCAGAGCCATCAAGAGAAAAACAGGTAAGGCTTTCAGGAATGCTCCGGTTAAACCCGAAAGAGAATCCATAAAAATCAGATAACCCAAGGCAGAGCAACCCAGAGCGATGCGAAGGATAAGCATAGAGACAACTCACTGTTATTGTTGTTTTGAGTCGGTAGAGTGACCGATAGTAGCACTTGTGCCGGCTTGAATCAGCTCATCACTATCGGGTTTCTATCAAAGGGTCACACTCATGAGTTGCTGCTCAATCCTGCTTAGACATTGATGGGCTTCCTCACATTGGAATTGACTGAACACTTTGACACCATGTCTTTCCAGAAAAGCCGAGGTGACCCCCTGACCGGCAATCTTTCGCCCGGAAAAAGAACCATCGTAGACCTTTGAGCTGCCACATGAGGGACTGCCTTCGGTCAAAATAGCAATTTGAATATCGTATCTCTGGCATAACTGGAGTGCTTTTTTAGCACCCGCCAGAAAAGGCTTGGTGACATTCTGGCCACATTCGGTTTCCACTTCTGCAGAACCATCAATGACACAGCCAGCAAAGCCTTCAACAATTTCTGCCGGAGGTCTGGGCACAGGCAAGCCACCTTCCAGCTCAGGACAGATAGAAACAATACGCCCTTCTTTATGCCACATTTTCAGCCAGAAATGATCCGCTGTTTTGGCTTTGCCGTTATACCGAACCGGATCACCCAGGAGACAGGCGCTCACCAGTATTTTTTGCACAATAATTTGACCTTGAAAGCTCGATTAAAAAAGTAAACTTACGCCAGCTTCAGAGAGCCATCCGCTAGTCTATTCTGAACAATAGACAGTCAAAGGATGATTTCAATGAAAGGACTCTTTTTCTGCGGTCTCTGTTTGTTGTCCCTGCCCGCCTTTTCAGAAAACTATTTCCCTCTCCCCTCTCCTGCAGCTTCTGCAGATACTCATGCCTATAAAAAACAGAGCATCGATCAGGTGATTGAAAAAGGGGATGATGAAGAGCTGGTCAGGCTCTCCGGCCAGATTATCAAAAAGCTGAAATGCTCTACTTACCTGTTCAGGGATAAAACCGGAGAGATCCAGATTAAGATCGAAAACGATGACATTCCTCAAAAAGGTCTGCTCTTCGGCTCCCCTACGATCATTAGAGGTGAGGTTATGAAGGACCCTAATAAACCCACCGTGGTAGAAGCCGACAAAATTCGATACGTATTTTAAAGACCGATTAAAACGATAGGGTTCCAGATCTTCCGCCAGTTTTGGGAGCGATCGCCCACGACCAGAAAATCGGAATTAAGCAGGCTTTCCTTGAAGTTGTAGGAAAAACGCTTGCCATGAGGGTCCAGCAGCAAACCTCCAGCACCTTCTACCACGCCCTGAGCGGCAGCCGTATCCCATTCTGACGTAGGACCAAGCCGTGGATAGAGATCCGCCAGACCTTCAGCAACGTGACAACTTTTCAAAGCACTGCCAACCGGTCTCTCTTCCAGATTGGGATAGATCGCCTTCAGTTTCTCGGCAAAGGCTGCAGCCCTCTCTGTCCGGTAGCTTCGACTTCCCAGAGTAACTGCTTCTATTTCTGGCTGAAAAGGGCGCGGAGCGATGCTGACTGTTGGCCCGTCATCAGTTTGCTTGAAAGCACCAAGGGACTTTCCACCCCAGTAAGTCGTATTCTCTGTGGGCACATAAACCACTCCAAGCACCGGATAGCTTCGACCATCTTCTGACTTTTCCATCAGAGCAATATTGACAGTGAACTGGCCGTTCCCATTGATAAATTCCTGTGTGCCATCCAATGGATCCACCAGCCAGTAACGCTGCCACTGACTGCGAACCGTATAATCAGAATGCTCCGATTCTTCCGAGAGAATAGGGTACTGGACATCCAACGCCTTAAGACCCTGCTCAATGACTTCGTTGGCCTTCAGATCAGCCTGAGTGACAGGGGTTTTGTCAGACTTGTGCTGAATACCCAGATCATCCTGATGATAAATTGTCAGGATGGCTTCTCCAGCCTGTCGGGCAATTTCCTTCAAAGCCTGAATCTGTTGATCGTCAAACATCAGGGGCCTCCAGCCATCCGGCTTGAATTTTCTCTCTTACCAGAAACAATGTTGCCAATGCCCTGGCTTCCGAAAAATCAGGTCTGTCATTCAATTCCAGCAAGCGGTCAAAGGACCACTCAACCACTTCCAGAGGTTCGGGTTCATCTCCCTCAAGCCTCTCTTCATAGAGATCCCAGGCTACCATGGAGTGAATTCGGCTCTTCATGTAGTTAGGGGACTGGGTAAACTCACTCAAGTGCTTCCATTGATGGGCGCCATAGCCTACTTCTTCTTTTAGCTCCCGGTTCCCGCCTTCTTCCAGAGTTTCACCCGGTTCCACCAGCCCCTTGGGCAGGGTCAGCTGATAGTCTTCCGTACCACCGGCATATTCACGGATCATCAAAAAGCGATTATTGTCCAGTAACGGCACCACCATGACAGCTTTGTGTCCAGTGCCAAAAGTGCCCAGCCTTTCATAGGTTCTCTCAACACCGTTTGAGAATTTCAGTTCCAGTTCTTCTATTCTGAACAGGCGACTGCGTGCAATTTCACGACACGCTTTGATGACCGGTTTTTCTGACATGATTCCCTGCCTATTTTACAGCCGTTTTTATACATACGTCGATGTACACTCAATTCACTCAGCCTTGCGCCAATAATATAAAGCTATGAGTGGACAATAGCACTGATTAACAGGCAGCCATGGGCATAAGTACAGCCTGCTCCAAAATTTAGTAAAGACTGCATAGCCCGATAAAAGCTGCATTATGATAGAAAGATTGCGGTTCAGTAGCGGGTTGAGTCATGATGGCCACAGAAAAAAGTCGAGGTGATTATGATTAACTGGAAGGCTATAGATACCGTGCTCCTCGATATGGATGGTACCCTGCTGGATCTCCACTTTGATAACTACTTCTGGATGGAGTACGTACCCCAAAAATATGCAGAGAAGCACAACATCTCCATAGAGCAGTCGAAAGATGAACTGCACCCACGTATGGCTCAAACCTATGGCAAGCTGGACTGGTATTGTCTGGACTACTGGGCCAGAGAGCTGGATCTGGATATCGTAGCGCTGAAACATGAAATTGCTCATCTGATCAGCTTCCGACCGGATGCCGACAGTTTCCTGCAAAATATCCGCGACCGGGGCAAAAAAGTGATCATGATCACCAATGCCCACCGGGACAGCCTGTCGCTGAAGCTGGAAAGACTTTCCATGGCCCACTACTTTGACAAGTTAATCAGCTCCCATGATTACGGCTACCCCAAGGAAACCCAGGCTTTCTGGCACAACCTGGAAGCCGATATAGGAACGGATAAGGAGCGGGCCCTGTTCATAGATGACAGCATCCCGGTTCTGGATTCTGCCAGAACTTATGGCATTGCCCATTTGCTGGCAATCCGCTACCCGGACAGCAAGCAGGGCGCCAAAGACACCGGTCAATATCAGGCTGTTGAAGACTTTCGTGAGCTTATTAGGCTCTGATAAGCCTTGAAAAATAGTTTTCTTGCACCAATGTCTGTAGTAACGGCTGCTGAAAACTATTTTTCTTTCGCTATAAGCATGTGTAATGAATCAAGACAAACAGAAAAAGTCAGACAAAGTACGCCTGGACAAATGGCTCTGGGCTGCGCGCTTTTATAAGACCCGCAACATTGCCAAGGAAGCCATTGAAGGCGGCAAAGTGCACCTTAACGGTCAGCGCTGCAAACCCGGCAAGGAACCCAAAGTGGGTGATGAGCTGAAACTGCGTACTGGATGGGACGAAAGGGTTGTGATTGTTCGCGAGCTCTCGGACAAACGTCAGAAAGCAGAACTGGCACAGCAGCTCTACGAAGAAACTGCCGCCAGTCTCGAGTCCCGAGAAAAAGCTGCAGAACAACGTAAAGCTATGCGAGGCACTATGGCCCCAAGGCCAGATCGCAGACCTGACAAGAAGCAGAGAAGGGATATTCTCAAGCAGAAATCTCACCTCGGGGAACCATAAAACCATGACAGACGTACACGACTTTTTGCGTACGTCTGCCAGCACATTTTAGTCGCCAGAGGGCTTGAGAAATAACTCCCTGACGGACAGAAAATCCTCATAGCTGAGTAGACTGGAGCCGCTGTTCAGGTCGTCTTTCATATGTTGCTCTGATGTTGTTCCACTTAAAACCATCACCCCCATCCGCAGCGCCATCTGAAAAACCACCTGTGCTGTTGTCAGCTTGTACTTCGCCGCTATTTCCTTCACTTTCTCTGGCGCTGAGGAATCCCAGCCTGTTGCATTCAACAACGAGAATGCTTGATAAAGGATGCCGTGATCACGGCAGAAGCGCCGAACTTCTGCATCAAAAGTACGGTGACAACAACGATTCTGAACAAAAGAGGGCTTTATGCTTGCCTGCTGGTATAGCGACTGGAGGTTTTCAATGGAGGTATTACTTACACCTATGTAGCGGACCTTACCTTCATCCACCAGCTTTTCCATGGCTCCCCAAGCCTCCAGAGTATCTACTTCAAAGTAATAAGGGCTGTGTAATACCAGAGAGTCCAGCCTGGTCTGATTAAACTTGGTCAGGGAGGAATCCATAGACTGCCTGACCTGCTCTGCTATAGAAGCACTGGCATCATAAGCTGAAGGGTCATCCTGCGCGGGTGAGAATTTGGTTTGTATGAATGCGGCTTGTGGAGAAACAGTTGAACAAGTACGTTCTCCATCACAGCCTTTATCACAGGGAGGTTGAGCCTTGAACTTCGCCAGCCCGATACCGGCAGAGGTTTCATTGTAATGTTTGATCATATTGGCAGAGTCGAGCCCTTTGAACCCTTCGTTCAATGCCTCTATGACGAAATCTTCGGTTTTTTCTTTTTTCCAGGCTGTTCCATAAAGCATGTGAGGCACAACACCACCCTCAAGAACAATGTCGTCCAATAATGGAGGTTCATGGACGATGAAAACATTCGGACTGCCAGAGACCAACGGTCGATTCTCGAATAATACCTTGATGTCGACGATGTAAATGCCTTCGGATTTGAACAAACCCAAGCCCTGACCCAGATAAAGGATGAACCCTTCCGGGTTTCCAGACACATTTTCAGCATAGAGAAGTGTGCCAGGCATCAACCATTCTTCAGTAATGGCTGTATTCAAACTAAAGCGGCTGTGCTTCGACAGCCACTCTTCAGTAATACTCACATCAGAGAGGGAGTGTTCTGCACCAGAAGACGTCAGATACCCGACAATGGCTTGAACAGTTGACTTAGGAAGCGGTAAAGGAACTTTTAATCCTTTCTCAGTTTGTCGATAAATCGCTAGAGGTGTCTCAATGACAGCTGAGTCACCGTCTTCAGATAAACGAATTCTCTTCTGTCCATTGAGCTGCAATGAATAGACGTTAATGTTTCTATCAACCAGCTTCACCCAAACCGGGTCATGGGTAATCATCAACTGGTTGACGGGAGGATGATCGTCGGAGAAGAGTTGCAAGGAATAAGCCAAGCAATAAATAACGATTATGCGGGCAAACAACCTGGTGAGCATCATCTCTATCTTCGCCACTTTATTCAAAGTAAAAATAAATTAGCATTAATTATTAGAGTTGATGCTCCAGTTATAGCGGGGACTTCGAGATATTTTGGCATTCCTGTCGTCTATGACTCAGCCCGCTCGACAGAGCAATCAAAACATCCCCCTTAGTTTTTTATTTCATAAAAGGTACACAATCCCCTTCTCGACTGTGCTGGGAATAGAGGTCAACCTGTCCCCCGGACAGGGGCCTGCCACACACTCTCCTGAATCGATTAAAAATAATGCTCCGTGTGTCGCGCATTGAATCAGTCGTTTTTCACTGTCCAGAAAGCGATCCTTCTGCCACTCCAGGTTGATACCAAAGTGTGGACAGCTGTTTTCATAGACATACACTTCATCATTCTGGCGAACAACAAAAATGGAACCTTTTTCCGTCTCGAAGCCTTTGCTTCCAGGGTTTTCAATATCACTAACAGCACAGAGTTCCAACAAGTGTCCACTTCCTGAATGAATAAGAGGCTTTGAGAATTTCGCTACGACAGGCTCAACGTTTTCTCATGATGAAGGGAAAGCTTATATCAGACTTCCGTCTGAGAGTAGATCGTTCAGCTTACCAATGGAGGAGAGGAGGGAGGCTGTTTCTTCCGTTTCTTTTTTCTCATGGCATTGGATCGCTGCAGTGGGGATGACTCGAGCTTCATTTCCGAAGGAAGCTTTTCCATTGGATCATCCAACATGCGCTCAAGCTTCTCCATAGAATCCGGTAGTTTTCCTTTCTCGGCCTGACGCGCAACCGTAAGCAGTGGGCGACTTAACTCTTTCAATTCAGGCGCTTCAGCCAGATTTTTCAAGGCATCCGCCAGCGAACTTTTATCTTGTAACCTGAGCTCCGTTTGCAGTAGCAGAGTTTCAACTTCATCCTGTTCAAGGTGCTTTTCCCAAACGGGAGTGATCACTGAAGTAAAAAGATCAGACAATTGCTGCTGATCCAGAATACCGTCCAGATCTTCTCTTTTCAGTGATGAAAACGCTTCATCCAAATCATCTACCAGTTCAGTATCGTAGCCAGAGTCATTACTATCACTCACCTCACTGTCTACGTCAGAAATATTAGAATCAAGGCGAGTCAGCCTCATAGCCTCATCAAGCTGTTGGGTATGATCTTCCAGCTGTTGCTCAAGCTTACGAGCCAACAGTGAGAGCTCCGGGGTATCCAGAGCATCCAGTTTTTCTTTTATTTTAGCCAGTTCAGGCGGTAGATCTTCCGGTGTCAGAGTATCTTCAGGATCTTCTTCGTTGCGGGAATCCAAAACCTTTTCAACCAATTCATTCAGCCCAGAATCCTTCAGCATGGCCTCCAACTCTTCCTCGGTAAACAAAGATTCCTGTTTATTCAGATCCATTTCACCCAGTATTTCGTTGAGTACTTTTATGACTTCAACATCCTCTGAACCCATATCCTCTTCGATCGCCTTGATCGTCTGCAATTCAGCGTCTGTTAAAGTGCTATCAGGAAGTAATAGCTCAGGGTAAATTTCTGCCAGCAACTCCCGATCTTCAGGTGACAAACTCAAAGTATCTTCTCGATCCAGCTCTGCCAGCATCTCATCCACAC
>NZ_LASA01000157.1 GCF_001562015.1 Endozoicomonas arenosclerae
CCTCTGTTCATGCCCTTCAATAAGCGATCCCGAAATCCCACAGATCATGATTTTTCAGGTTCAATTCGGCCAACTTTTTATCGAAAAGGACAGGGTTCAGAAAATAAAGAGTGGGTAGTTGCCTGTGAGAAAATAATCAGCTAGCTTGGGGTAACGCTATCCAACAACTGATTGAGGGGATGAGAGATGGCTCAGGACAAAACGATGAAGGACAGTACTGTCGATGCAATTGCAGCGGTTTCAATCATTATGCTGATCGTTGTCACTGCCGTATATTGGGTCAGTCAGCAGTAAACTTATCCAGTCTGACTGAGTACCAGTTTGACCACCAGCACTAACAGAAGAATAAAAAGAGTTGTGCCAATGATACCAGCGATAATGAAGTGCGCTGGCTTACCCTCCGAAAAGTCACGTTCCCTGTTTTTATCACTTTGCACACCGAAGGCAGATGCCAGAGCACTCTGAAGCGTTGATAAAAAGCCTGTACCTTTTGCCATGAAGATTCCCTGCTGTGTAAACCAACCTCATCTTATTACATTCCTGATTCAGAATTTCAATCAATAATTCTCTTCAGAATGTCCCTGACATTTGCATAGTTACATAAATATGGAAGTGTAAAAGACAAACTCCATGGCAGTTACTATGGCTGTAGCGGCATACAGCATCATATATTTTGCATAACGGTTACTGAATCCGGTTGCGAAAGCTTTGCTGTATTGATAGTTGGTTGCACTCATTATCAGAGCACCACCTGAAAGCACAGAGTAACGTTTAAGATCACTGGCTCCCTGCGCTACAAGATATTTGTCTACTCCATCAATCAATGCATAGCCAGCACCTTTTGTGTAGTGCCCAGCCACAACAGTCAAACCTGCTTTTTTACAAACCTGCCCAATAGTGGCCTGAGTGATAGCTGATGGAATATAGGCAAGCCCTGCTTGCACTTGCTTTGCTGGCTCAGTTGCTGTGGCAGGTATAGTCACCAGGTCTGCATCTCCCAGTAAACGATGAAAAAACAGTTGTAAACAGTTACCACTCGTACTGATTGAGCACGATAGCAAGTGATCAGCAGGGATGGCCTTAAGCAAATGGTTTGCATAATTTCTGCCCGTTAGGACAGAAGCCACCAGCTTGGCGCCATAGGGCATGGCAGTTACGAGACTGGTAAATACAGAGGCTTTCATTTTCCGGACTTCAGGGTCGCTTTCATCTGCAAAAAGTCTGTTCTCACCAAATTGAGAAACTGCCTTAGTGGCTACATTGGCAAACAATTTCCAAGCGAAAAAAACACGGACATCAGATTGACTCATGTGCTTTTTATCAAGAACAAGATCATTCCAATAATATTTATAAGTCACATAAATTGCTGCAGCTAATGAATAGCCTGTGGCATCTACCTGAGGCGATACAAGCACAAGATTATGATCTTTAATGATGGTAGGAAGATGATCACCTAGAGCTAAAATTTCAGCCAGGACTTGAGTATTGGCAAAATGTCCATAATAGCCAAAACTGGTATCAATGGTTCCAGCATAAAAAAGTAATGAATTTAACAAATCAAGCAACAGCGGCAGTGATTTTCCTGAGTAATAAACAATGTTCTGTCTCAACACCAACGTGTCGGAGCTCTGCATATTTTGAAAGATATACAGCTTTTCGTACCAATCCGCTTCAACATCAGGCAGGTCACTATTTGTAATTGTTGGCTTTGCTTCTGATATCTCAGTGCTATCTACAGTAGGACTGGGGCAGGGTAATCCTGCTTCGCAATGCTCTTCAGATTGACGCTTTGTGTTTTCCTGCCTGGCGTTGCCTTCAAAAGCCTCTGATGTACTTGTAGATTCATCTGTTTTTGCTGCTTCAAGCTCAAGGATGATTGGAATTTCATAGGTTGCAGCAATGGGTTTATCTGTCAGTTCAGATTCATGGAGATGAACGTAGAGTTCACACTTGTGATTTTTCTGTTCACATTCAAGCACATAAGATTGGGTTAACGTTCGACCACGATGAGTGGTAGGTAGCTCATTCTTGACATAATCTATTGCGGCGCTATGAGTCATTGCAGGCAGTCTGACTACGTAAACAGAGTCTTCTTCTTGCTTTTTTCTATCTGAGCCAGTTACAAAAATCCCCTCAAACGAAGTTGCATCTTTATCTAGCAACTTATTGAACAACAGATGTGCATCTGGCATCACTGATGGTCTTAATACTGGAATACTGTCTTCGATACTGGATTGCGCTATAGATTCAACACTCAGTACTATCAATATTGATAATGACAAAAACAGTCTGACCAGTGCTTGCATGGAGCATCCTTAAATAATAAAACAGCTTGAATTGTGTTATGGCGCCTGAAGTGTGATGCCTTTTACATCAGGATTTTTTCTTGGTTTACACACATAGTCATAATTACCCATTACAGTGTGTCCAAGTGCCAGTATTTTGCCTGCAACGGGATAAGAGTGACTTACCAGAGTTGAGCCGCCTTCATAGATCATGATTAACCCTGAACCATGTACAAAGTTAGTCATGAATAGTCCAGGAAAGTAGTACAAGTTCAAATACAATGAACCGGCGGTAAATGCCCCACCCAGAGTCAGTCCTGCGGTATCTTTTGCTACTGGGTGTTCAAACATATTTCGACCCGCAGTAATAGCCATCTCTGTCCCTACCAGACCTGACGCTTCTGCAGCATTGGTTAAATAGATCAAGGTCAGGCCACTGGAGTATTTCAATAAGGCAAAACCTGATATTGAAGCCACGGTGACAGACGCAATGCCTTTACAGAACGCCTGCTTTTCTTCGTCCTGATAATGGGCATAGGGAAGGACTCTGTCGAAATTTGCCATACAGTAATTTTCAAGAGAGCCAATACTTTCGTAGGCTGCTGTGATCATAAGCCCTGCTGAGAGTGAAACATGGTAGTAACGTTTACCGACATAATGAGCCATGTCCCAGGAGTACCTCTCTATGTCCCCTGCGTTGATGCCTTGCATGGCTTCGGAATTAAGAAGCCCTGTTTTGACAACACCTGCCAACGCAGAGGTATAGATGATGGCAACGTCCCTTGATGCAGCGGCACTGGCTTCATGGCTTGTATAGCCTTTACTCAGGTAGTTATTTTTAAAGCGAGTTCTGAGAGCCGAAGCCATATTACTGGTGAAACCAATGGATTTGGCTCCAATGGCAAAATTCTCCAGGAAGTTCACACCTGGGCCAGGACTGGGATTATTCATGTTGTAGAAGTCAGCCATCAGATTTAAACCGGCATTGGTCAAACCTGTTATGGCAAACCCAGCGCCGGATTCTTCTTTGTAAAGCTGGGTACTATTGCTACCTACAGTGACTACATGATTTGTTCCGTTTTCAACTTGCTTGTAGGCCGTTGCTGGTAACACATACTCATTGGTGTATGTCGTTTGAAAAATAGACAAGGATAAAACAACAACGAGATTCAATAAAAACAAGGGTTTATGAGCAAAGAGAACAGGGTCGACCCCTCCAATCATTAGAGAAGTCAACACTCCAGCTGGAACTGCAAATACGCCGAATTTGATCAGGGAAGTAGAGGGTCTGCTATTAAACTCATCGAAATTCGTTTTATAGTCATTACAGAAGAAGGGCTCTTGTTGCTCTACAACTGCAACCTTCTGAGAAGGTAACGATTCGTTGTAGGTTTGATCTTCAATACCTGAATAGAAACCGGGCTGATAATACTCAAAGAAAAAAGCGTGACTGAAAGACGGCTTAAGAAGAATCAGAATCAACAGCAGCTGGGTGAACAGTGAAATGGAGCGCTGTGTCGATCGAGTAGCCATATATACACCTGAATTATATGTTTTTTAGATAACCCCCTGTTTTTTTCTAAGTCCTTAGGAAAGATTATTATAGTGTCTCTTTGAATAACCATGAGGTTATTCTTGTATCATATTGAAATGAATGCACTTATTTTTATTATATAAGTAGATATTTATATATTTATGCTACGTCGATAAGAATTAAATACTGACAGGATCAGGATAAAAAAACAGCCCCGATATTCGGGGCTGTATGCCATCAGATAAGATTTTTTTCGGATTGTTGCATGGGGGCGAGGGGGCCGGTCAGGATAACAATATCATCCGGCTCCAGGGACTCCAGTTCCTCAGGCTCAAAGCTATGTCCATCCCGCTTGACTTCAACAATGGATACATCCTTTTCCAGGGGAAGTTCACAGGGATTAAGTCCTTCACAGGAATTACCCTTGCAGACATTAACGGCATGTCGTAGTGAGGTCTCTTCACTGTCAGCTAGTACATCTTCATAGCCCGGATAGTAGCTGTTCAGAATGTCATATTGCTGCTCTCTGGCTGTATGAATTTTGCCCCTGACCTGATTGCGGTCCATGCCCAGCATTAACAATACGTGTTTGACAATTAACAGACTGGATTCCAGAACTTCCGGGATAACCGCTGTTGCCCCGGCATCCTTCAGAGTTGCAGTCAGGCTGTCATCACGGGTTCTGACCAGAATTGGAATTTCCTGATAGTTTGAACGAACGGTCTTCACGATCTCAAGAGCATTTTCACTGCGATCGATACAGATAATCACCTGCTTGGCCCGTTTCAATCCGACTGATTCCAGTAGCTCAAGCCTGCGACAGTCACCATAAAAGACCGGTTCACCTGCCAACCCTGCTTCGTGGACATGCAGGGGATCATCATCAACTGCAACATAAGCCAGTTTTTCCTGGGAAAGGAATCGACTGATGGTCTGTCCTACACGACCATAGCCACAAATCAGTGTGTGCTGGTTAATATGGGATACCTGCTGCTCGATATCACCCTGATCTTTCTGAGATTGGATGGCTTCCTGCTTTTTATAGATCAGATTCACGATTCTCTTGCTGTTTCTGATCAGAAGAGGGGCAGTGATCATTGAGAGAATGGTGGTGGCCAAAACCACAGAGGCACGCTCTCCACCGGTTTGACCATATTGGGTAGCCAGTGCAATCAGAGCAAAGCAGAATTCACCACCCTGGGCCAGAGCCAGGCCGGTTTTCAGAGACGTGCTTTTCTTCTCTTTCAATAATCTGGCAAGGAGCGTAATAACCCCCAGTTTGAAAATGACCAGACCGGCAGTACCCAGAATAATTGCAGGCCAGAACTTAAGCAGAATATTGAGGTCCAGCATCAGCCCTACAGAGACGAAGAACAGTCCCAGCAAAATATCCCGGAAAGGCCTGATATCCGCTTCGACCTGATGCTTATAATTACTCTCACCCATCATCATGCCAGCTACAAAACCACCAAGTGCCATGGACAATCCAAGGACATGGGTGAGCCAGGCCGCCATAAGGGCAATCATTAAAGCGGTAAGAACAAATAACTCTTCAGATCGAGCCCTAGCCACTTCATTAAATACTCTTGGGAGAACCCATTTTCCGATAGCCATCATGGCCAGTACAAAGAACAAGCCTTTTACCAGAGCCATACTGATGGTTGTAAAAACGGATTTGTCACCAGCACCGGCCAATGCGGGCACCAGAATCAGGAAGAGTACCGCAGCAATGTCCTGAAACAAGAGAACGCCAATGGCCATTTGTCCTTGACGGCTGCGAATCTCATTACTTTGAGTCAGTTCTTTCGAAACAATTGCAGTCGAAGAGAGTGCAAGGGCTGCGGCTACGATCAGTGCTTCTTTTATCGGGGTACCTACGACCAGCAAGGCCCCGAATATACCGGCTCCACATAATAAGACCTGAACCCCACCCAGTCCAAAAACTTCACGTTTCATGGACTTGATGCGTTTCATGGAAAACTCAAGGCCGAGGGTAAACAACAGAAAGACCACGCCGATTTCAGCCAGCAGACTGATATCAAAGCTATGATCGATCAAACCGGTTGCTGTTGGGCCTACCACAATTCCCACGGCCAGATAGCCAAGGCTTTCCGGCAGGTTCAGGCGATGAAACAGCGCAATGGCCCCTACGGAAAGGGCCAGAATTAACATCAATTGATTGAAAAAGGTAAAGTCCATCGTTTGTCAGACCTGGTTATACTTTTTAGTATGAAAATGCAGCTCTCCCAAGCCCTGTAGCACTTCGATACTTCGGCGTGAGCTGAATTGCCGGCTCATGGCTGCTTGGACTGGAAGTGCGTACCCATGGGGTCTGCTGACTCATACCTCAAAGCAGGAATCAGACAGGCTCCATAAATCTGTGCGAACTGATACAATTGTACCCGACTTACTCTCCCGCTGTTCAGGAAAACTTGTGCTGCACTTATTTCTCTATACCACTTCCGGCTGTCATCTGTGTGAACATGCAGAAGAATTCCTTAATGTTCTCGGCCAGCACCCCCAACTTCATAACCAATTCCAGTGGTCTCCTGTAGAAATCAGTGAATCCGATGCCCTGATTGAGTCTTATGGTGTCAGAATTCCAGTGATTGCAACGGAAGACGGCCAGGAAATAGGCTGGCCCTTAGAAATGGAGCAATTGGGTGAATGGATATATAACCATCTAGTAAACCAGATGGCCTGACAAACAAGGGTTCTAGGATTTTACGGGTACTTTCAGTATTCTTTGAAAAAGGAATAATCCCAATCAGCATTAATGGATCCTATGTCTACATCGCTTGAAAAGCCTTCCGACAATCATGAAAAGTTGATGAAGCTGGCTTCCAAAGCTTCTGTTGCTACCGCTGCCATTCTGATACTGGTAAAGATTGCAGCCTGGTTTATGACCGGTTCTCTCAGTGTTCTGGCTACTTTGCTGGATTCCGTAATGGATGTGATTGCCTCAATCATTACCCTGGTGGCGGTACGAATAGCTCTGGAACCCGCAGATGAAGAGCATCGGTTTGGTCATGGCAAAGCAGAGTATCTGGCCGTTCTGGCTCAATCGGCTTTTATATCCGGTTCCGCTATCATTCTGTTTCTCAGCGCCATTGATCAATTGTTAGGGCAGGGGAGCAGTATCGATAATGAATCTGTCGGTATGACAGTGATGCTTTTCTCAATTGTTGCGACTTTAATTCTGATCTCAATTCAGACTTACGTTGTCAAAAAGACAGGTTCAGCCGCCATTGCGGCAGACTCGATGCATTACAAAGTGGATTTACTCACTAATGTTTCAGTCATTATTGCCCTCTATGGGGTCAGTCAGGGTTACTTTTATCTGGATCCCGCTTTTGCCCTGTTAATCTCCATTTATATGCTGGCCAGTGTTGGCAAAATGGCCTGGGATGCTGCCCAGCAGCTTATGGACCATTCTCTGCCCGATCAGCAAGTTCATGAAATCGAGAGGATTGTACTGGCCATTGAAGGTGTCAGGGGTATTCATGAAATGAGAACCCGAATTTCAGGTCGAGTTCCCTTCATTCAGATGCATATTGATCTGAACGGTGATCAGAGCCTTCGTAAGGCCCATGATATTGGTCAGGCGGCAGAAGACGCCATCATGGAGTATCTGCCAAATGCCGACATTATTGTTCACCTTGATCCAAATTAAAGAAGGCCCTTGAGGTGGCTGAAGTTTGCTCAGCCACCTGCTCGAAGGTTTTACCTGTCTGCTCAGCAATAGTTTTCACCACCCAGGGCAGGAAAGCCGGTTCATTTCTACGGTTTTTGGGCTTTTTCTCCATACTTCTTGGTAACAGCCAGGGCGCATCGGTCTCAATCATCAGGCGATTTTCAGGAATGTCTTTCAGCAGCGGATGTAAATGCGTGCCTCTTCTTTCATCACAGACCCAACCAGTGATGCCAATGTGCAAATCCAAATCAAGGTATTGATACAAAGCTTTCTTGTCAGCAGTAAAGCAATGAACGACCAAATCTGGTAGTTGATCACGGAACTCTTTAACAATGGTGCAAAAGCGTTCATCAGCCTCACGCTCATGACAGAATGCAGGTAATCCGGAATCTACAGCCAGCTGAAGTTGCTCCTGAAAAACCTTCTCTTGTACAGGCCTTGGTGAAAAGTCACGGTTGAAATCCAGTCCCATTTCACCAGCAGCAACCACTTCAGGAGCCTGAAAAAGTTCTTTGAGGGTTTGATAGCAGGATTCCGTGGCATTTTTAGCATCATGAGGATGAATGCCAGCGGTTGAATAGCAGTGTTGAGGGAATTCCCGGGCTAATTCCAGAGCGTGCTGAGACTCATTGACAGAAGTGCCGGTGAGAATCATGGTACTGACACCCGCTTCTACCGCTCTTTCTACAACGTCGTGACGATCTTTTGAAAATTGTTTATCAGTGAGGTTAACACCGATATCAATCAGATGGGATTGCATAACACCTCGAAGAACAGGGTAAAAATCTGATACATTGTCTCCAATCTCCGGGGGGCATGGCAATCAGGCTGGCCGGTGTTTTTGATGATTCTTTAGCGAGACCATGATGACAGAGTCTTCTCTTACTGTTTCCCACCTGGCCATCCACCCTGTGAAATCCCTTAAAAAGATTTCGGTCGAACAGGCAAGAATGGATCGAATGGGGTTTGTGAATGACCGCCGCTGGATGGTTGTGGATTTGACTGGGAAATTCATGACCCAGCGCCATTACCCCAAAATGGTTCTGGTTTCAGCCATTCCAGATGAATCAGGACTCATGCTTTCTGCACCTGGAATAGAGTCAATTTCCGTCTTAAATCCTGAACAGCAGACTGCGTCGGTTAAACAAACTGTGAAAGTATGGAGTGATGAAGTCAGTGCTCTGGATGCAGGTGATACTGCTGCACAATGGCTGTCAGATTATCTTGGAAAACCCTGCCGACTGGTAAAATTTCCTGATACTACTCACCGTCAGGTTGATAAGCGTTTTGCCATCGAAGGAGACAGCACAGGGTTTGCGGATGGTTTTCCTTTCTTACTGACAACGGAAGCGTCTTTGCTGGAACTCAATGGCCGACTGGCATCACCCGTCACCATGGATCGATTCAGGCCCAATATTGTCATCAGTGGTACTGCGCCCTATGCGGAAGATAACTGGAAGCGCATAAGAATCGGAGAAGTCAGTTTTCGTGTCGCGAAACCGTGCAGTCGCTGTGTGATGACCACGGTGGAGCCTGAGACAGGCGTTAAGGTGGGCAAGGATCCATTGATGACGTTAGCGGGTTACCGAAAGACGGACATGGGTGTGATTTTTGGACAAAATCTTATCCATGAATCAGAAGGTGTGATTCGTGTAGGCGACAGTGTAGAGATTTTGAGCTGAAACCAACAGCTAGATTCTAATTTAATAAAAGTCTGTAGCCTCTTGATTCAAGAGGCTATTTTATAATTAGGGGATTGTCTCGAAATAGCTTCCCGATTTACACACGGATTCCGTTCACCCTGAGCTTGTCGAAGGGTCGTGGTATTGGGCTTCGACAGGCTCAGCCCGAACGGGTTATTGAGAGTGTTCAACAAGGAAGTTAATTTCAGACAAGTCCTAAACGTCGAATTCCACCCAAAGAGGAGCATGATCAGAAGGTTTCTCCAGACCCCGGATATCGTAATCAATTCCGGTTGCTTTACAGTGCTTCATAAGACAGTCGGTCGCTATAACACCATCTATTCGTAAACCTCGTTTGGGCTCACGATCAAATCCACGACTGCGGTAGTCAAACCAGCTATAGAGCTCTTCACTGTTCTTTTCAGGGCAGACTCGATAACAATCAGTGAATCCCCAGGCCAACAGTCGATCAAACCATTCTCTTTCCTCTGGCAGAAAACTGCATTTACCTGTTCTCAACCAGCGCTTGGCATTATCGGGGCCGATGCCAATGTCGGTATCTGTATGAGAGATGTTAAAATCACCCATAACGATCAGGGGCTGATCCGGTGAATAATCGCTTTCAAGAGTGGACATCAGGTCCTGATAAAAAGCTTGCTTGGCCGGAAACTTGGTAGGGTGGTCACGGCTTTCGCCCTGGGGAAAGTAACCATTAATCACTGTAAATTTCTGGCCGTTTTCATTCTGGTATTCAGCGGTGATCAATCTTCTCTGGGCATCAGGTCCATCGGTTTTGAAACCTTTTTCTACACTGAGAGGTTTCTGGCGACTCATCAGCCCCACACCGTAGTGTGTTTTCTGGCCAAAGTATTCTACGTGATACCCCAGCTCTTCTATGGCAGCTACCGGGAAGTCTTCGTCGGTGACCTTGATTTCCTGCAGACCGATTACTTCCGGTTGATGCTTTTCGATCAGAGCCTTCAGCTGATGCAGACGGACACGTATTCCATTGACATTAAAGGTTATGACTTTCATAAACTTGAAATGGCTTCCTTAGATGGCATGACTGAAGCCTGGCAGGAATGGCTCCCGGATAGGCATTACCAGGAGCGATGCAATTTTTTGAAACAGAAAACGGACTGTTTACGGCCAGGCACACGGCATCATAGCTGAAATATTTCCCCGATATAAGCAAGATCAGGGTACCCAAGGTCAGAGAAGTGCAAAGATCGGGCCCTTTACTTGCTGCTGACATGTCTGCTTCTTTATAGTTGCCTCTACAGTATCGTACAAGGTCGTACGACATCATAAGAACGATCAATAAAATTGCGAACACTCTATGCCTGACATAAATCGATCCTGGCTCCTTGCTGGAGGAATGGCGGGGCTTCTGGGAATCTATCTGGTCACCGCTGACGTCACCTCCATGTCTGATACAGGCAAAACTGATAGTCAGAATGAAAATAGCGCCTTAAGTAACACCGAAACAGCATTACCTCTGGCTACAGTATCTGCCAGAACCTTCCCGGTTGAGACGATTCACAGAACCCTGACCCTGTTTGGTGAAACCCAGCCTGACAGGGTAGTCACCATCAGTGCTGAAATTCCTGCGCGAGTCATGACAACGGCAGGTCAAAAAGGTGAACTCCTTGAACGTGGAGCGGCTATAGCGACATTAAAGGAAGGCGCACTGCCTGCCCAGATTGCTGCAGCCAAAGCCCGGGTTCGAAAAGCTGAGCTGGATTTTAATTCTGCCCAGTCACTGAAAAGTAAAAATCTGATTGCCGAGAATGAACTGCCGCAGCTGGAAGTGGCGCTGAGTGAAGCTCGTTCAGAGCTTACCCGACTTGAGATCGATTTTGAGAACACTCGTATAAGTGCACCGGTTTCGGGGATTCTTAATACTCGCTTTGTAGAACAAGGTGATTATATAGAGATGGGCAAGCCTGTTGCAGAGTTGCTGGATCTTGATCCTCTGGTGGTATCTGTAGACGTACCTCAGAGTCACATTGCTTCCGTTAATCAGGGGGACTCAGCGAACATTCGTTTTTCTTCTGGTGAAACGGCTGTAGCCGAGGTCCGTTATATTGCTCGCCTGGCTGAGTCAGGGACTCGTACCTTTAAAGTAGAGCTCAATCTGCCTAATGAGAACATGAATACTCCAGCCGGGCTGAGTGTCGAAGCTGAGCTCGAACTGAGTCAGGTAGAAGCGATCAAGGTCTCTCCAGCCTTGCTGAGTCTTGATGAAAATGGCAATCCGGGTATCAAGTGGGTGGATGGTGGAGACCAGGTTCACTTTACCCCTGTAGATATTGTTAAGTCTGAAGCCAGTGGTATCTGGCTAACCGGCATCCCGGCCAGCGCCCGATTAATTACCCGGGGACATGGTTTTGTCAGGGAAGGGGATAGAGTCATTGTCGAACCTGGACAGAATATTGCGGTAGCAGGGGATTCACCATGAGCAGTCTGATAGGCCTGTCATTGAATCGCAGCCGTACCATTTTAATGATGTTTGTCCTGATACTGGTATCAGGCATGCTCTCGTACCTGACGATACCCAGAGAATCTTCGCCTGACATACCCATTCCCTATGTTTATGTTTCAGTCAGTTATGAAGGTATTTCACCTGAAGACTCGGAAAGACTTCTGGTATTACCCCTTGAGAAAGAGCTTCAGGGCCTTGAAGGGGTTAAAGAACTTTCTGCAACAGCCTCTCAATCACACGCCTCGGTTACTCTGGAATTCGATGCTGGCGTTGAGCTTGATAAAGCACTGGCTGATGTCCGGGACAAGGTAAATCTGGCCAAAAGTAAACTGCCTGATGGCACTGATGAACCGGTCATTGAACAAATCACCATGGCCAGTCAGAACCCAGTTATCACTGCGATTCTATCGGGTAACCTGCCAGAACGAGCGATGGTTAAAATTGCCCGAGCCATCAAGGATGAACTGGAAGCTCAAAAAGCCATTCTGGAAGTGGAAATAGCGGGCGACCGGGAAGAAGTCATCGATGTCATCATTGATCCAATGAAGCTGGAAAGCTATGGGCTGGTTCCAACCGATGTTATCAATCTTGTATCCCAGAATAACCAGCTGGTTGCCGCAGGCAGTATGGATACAGGGCAAGGCAGTTATTCTATTAAAGTCCCTGCCGTTTATAAGACACCGGCAGATATTCTCTCTCAACCTGTAAAGGTAGAAGAGAACCGTGTCGTCACATTTGCAGATATAGCCACTGTTTTAAGTACTTTTAAGGAAGGCGGTGGTTATGCCCGGCTGAACGGTGATAACAGTATTGCCCTGGAAATCAAAAAACGACCGGGTGAAAACATTATTGAAGCCATAGAAGTAGCCCGATACATCATTGATCAGGCCATAGCATCAGGACCTGAGACCCTGCAAGTGGATTATGTGGGAGATCAGTCCGAAGAAGTCAAAATGATGGTTTCGGATCTGCAGAACAATGTTCTCTCAGCCGTTATTCTTGTCGTTGTTATCATTGTGGGTGCACTGGGCGCACGCAGTGCTCTGTTGGTGGGTATAGCCATTCCCGGTTCATTCCTTTCCGGTATTCTGATTCTCGGCATCATGGGTCTCACCATTAATATGGTGGTACTCTTTTCCCTGATCATGGCGGTAGGCATGCTGGTTGATGGTGCAATAGTAGTCACAGAGTACGCCGACCGGCGAATGGGGGAGGGGGTCCATCGCAAACAGGCGTATCTTGAAGCTTCCCGTAAAATGGCCTGGCCCATCATAGCCTCTACCGCGACGACACTGGCCGCCTTCTTCCCATTGATGTTCTGGCCAGGAATGATGGGGGAATTCATGAAATTCCTCCCCCTGACCCTGATTGCCACACTGGCATCATCACTGGCTATGGCTCTGATCTTTATCCCTACCATTGGTGCGATGATTGGGAAACCGCGATCTCTGGGCAAGAAAGAAAAAGCCTCCATGCATGCCATTGAGTCGGGTGATCTGTCTCAAACAGGTGGTTTTATTGGGCGATACGTTTCGGTACTTGGCACAGCCATTAACCATCCAGGTAAAGTGATTCTGTTCACCTGCACGACGGTGGCCCTGATTTTCACTCTATTTATCAAAACCAGCCGCGGCGTAGAATTCTTCCCGGACGTTGACACCAACGCCATTATTATCACAGTTAAAGTGAACTCCGGAAATCTGTCAGTGGATGAAAAAGACACTCTGCTTGAAAAGGTAGAAGCTAAATTGATGGATCTTCCCGGGATGGAAACCCTATATGCCAGAACAGGCGACAGTCAGGTTGTAGGGACTTTAAGAGTTAACCTGCAAGACTGGCAACTCCGTGGTACCACATTAGCAATTGCCCAGGATGCCGAGCAGAGGTTAAGTAGCTTTTCCGGTCTTGATATTGCCGTCGAGCGGGTTAAGGATGGGCCTCCAACCAGTAAACCTTTGGAGCTGATTGTACGAGCTGATAATCTCGACACACTTTATGATGCCGTTGCTAAAACCCGGCAGGTTTTGGAAGGACTAGGTGCGTTTACCAATATAGAAGATTCCGGTCCGGCACCTGGTTACGAGTGGCGACTCAGTATCAACAGAGCTGAAGCTGCCCGATACGGTGCTGATGTAGCCACCACTGGCAGCATGGTTCGTATGGTGACTTCTGGCCTTACTGTGGGTTCCTACCGACCTGATGATGCCGATGATGAAGTCGATATCCGTATCCGTTACCCGGAGAACGAACGTCACCTTGAAAGTATTGATCAACTTCGTCTGATGACCTCCACCGGTTTAGTACCTATTGGTAACTTTACGGAAAGAGAAGTCAGCAGCAAGTTGGACAACATCAAGCGAGTAGATGGTAAACGCACCATCACTATCTCTGCAGATCTGGTTGAAGGTCAGTTACTTTCACAACAGATTCCTTTACTAACTGAGGAATTGGCCGCAGCCCAAATGGGCAGTGACGTCACCTTTGACTTTAAAGGTGAGGAAGAAGACCAGAAAGAAAGTGGCCAGTTTCTGATGAAAGCCTTCAGTGTGGCACTGTTTATTATGGCTATGATTCTGGTGACCCAATTCAACAGTTTCTATCAGGCTGCTCTGATTATGTCTGCAGTAGTACTTGCCACCGGTGGTGTTTTCCTGGGCTTAATGATTACCGATCAGAACTTCGGCATTGTTATGTGTGGAATCGGCATCATTGCTTTGGCAGGCATTGTCGTGAACAACAACATTGTATTGATTGATACTTTCAATAGCTTGAGGAAAGAGGGGCTAAGTACAAGAGATGCTGTTTTGAGAACCGGAGCTCAGCGTCTAAGGCCTGTGATGTTAACAACGGTGACCACGGTGCTCGGCCTGATGCCTATGGTATTGTCCATCAATATCAATATTTTCAATCACTCTATAGAAGTAGGGGCGCCTTTCACTCAAATGTGGAATCAATTGGCCACCTCTATCGCCGGCGGACTGACTTTTGCAACTCTGCTAACGCTGGTCGTTACTCCCTGCCTGTTGATGCTTTCTTCCGGTTGGAGGAGGAAAGCCGTTTAATAAATCGGGTGATGCACTGTTAACCAGACATGCATCACCTTTTCTCCCAAGCTAATTTACTGCCCCGTTTCCCCAGAACAGCTCTGTAAACCATTTCGACCGACCATCATTCTCAAATCAAGTCAAAGACTACAAATACACCCATAGCTGGAATTGCATGATAGTTGTACCAAAGCTTTACTACCAAAGTTAATGTTATATTATAACGTAACACTCAATAGAAATTGCAGTTCAATCGATCAAGGTACTTTTTATATGTCTCATCTACCTGTGACAGTGTCATCAGGCTTTCTTGGTGCAGGAAAGACAACGGTACTCAGTCATATTCTCAACAATAATCATGGAAAGAAGCTGGCAGTCATCGTCAATGACATGAGCGAGATCAACATTGATGCGGCACAAGTTCAAAATGAGGTATCTCTGAGCCACAAGGAAGAAAAGCTCGTTGAAATGAGCAATGGCTGTATCTGCTGCACATTGCGTGAAGACCTTCTGGTGGAAATCAGCGAACTGGCTAAAGCAGGGCGTTTCGATTATCTCGTCATTGAATCGACCGGTATTTCCGAGCCGTTACCTGTTGCGGAGACTTTTACCTTTGAGGACGAAAACGGTGTGTCTCTGTCTGATGTGGCAAGGCTTGATACCATGGTCACAGTGGTAGACTCCGTAAACTTTCTAAAAGATTACGACGAAGCCAGGTATTTACAAGAAACAGCCGAGTCACTGGGCGAAGAAGATGGACGCAGCGTTGCCGATTTGCTGGTTGATCAGGTTGAGTTTGCCAATGTTTTACTTATCAGTAAAACAGATCTTGTTGAAACCTCTGAGATCGAACGCCTGAAAGCCATTCTCAGAACACTCAACACCCATGCTCGAATAATCCCTATTACTGAAGGGCAGGTGGCTATCGAGGATATCCTTAATACCGGGCTATTTGACTTTGAAAAAGCACAGCAAGCGCCTGGTTGGCTCAAGGAAATGCGTGGAGAACACGTTCCCGAAACTGAAGAATATGGCATTGGAAGCTTCAGCTATGTTGCCCGCAGACCCTTTCACCCTGAAAAATTCTTTAAATTTCTACACGACACCCAGAAGTTCGGTAAGTTGATTCGATCAAAAGGTTATTTCTGGCTGGTCTCACGACCTGAGTTTGCAGGGCAGTGGAGTCAGGCTGGCGGCATAGCCCGATACGGATTTGCGGGTATGTTCTGGAAATCGATGCCAAAAGAGAACTGGCCGACAGATGAAAAATATCTAACGACCATAAAGAAAAGCTGGGTAGAACCCTTTGGAGATATGCGACAAGAATTGGTTTTCATTGGTCAGAATCTTGATAAAGAAGCAATGATACATGCACTTGATGATTGCCTCTTATCAGAAAATGAGCTGTTAAGGGGGAAGGATTATTGGAGATCGTTAAGTGATCCATTTCCCGCATGGCAGGAGGAAGTATGAACACTATGACTTCCACCGCTGAAACACTGGCTTCTGAAATTCAACACAGACGAGATGTCACTAGTAATCAGCCAGGAGTTTTGGCGGATATATATAGGGAAGAGGCCAACATCACCATTTGGCAACGCAAGCTCTCTGACTCATTGGCCAAAGCCACAAATCATATTTTTAAAACAAAACCAACACTGCAACTGTCCACTGTGGTCACTCCAGAAAACGCTTTTACCATTATTCATAGTGAGTTGGGCTCATCTGAGGAAACAGCGTCTTTGAGTGAAGATATTACCCAGTTGGTTGATATGTTCTGTTGCCTGTTCGAGCTCAAAAGCACAGGACTAAGATTGACCTCGCTGAGTAGAGCAATGTGTCCACGATTCCATGTTGACCACGTTCCTTGTCGACTAGTGACAACATATCACGGAGTGGGAACACAGTGGCTACCACATCAAATCGTGGATCGCAGCAAACTCGGGGCAGGCAATCAAGGTAAGCCTGACGAGTGCTCAGGACTCTTTGACAACTCTGATGATATGCAGCAACTCACTCTTGGCGATGTTGCCTTGCTCAAAGGAGAGCGCTGGCAGGGCAATGATGGTGCAGGGCTTGTTCATCGTTCCCCAAAATTAGAAAATGGTGGCCGCCGCTTATTATTGACGCTTGATTTTGCCAATGATTAAAAAATAAGTGCTGTGCAGGCCCATGTGCCTGCACAAGGGAAACACAATGGCCGGAGGAGAGCCAGGTTGGGTGAAGCAATCTTAATTGGGCATAGAGCACATAATATCTAATTTAACATAATATATATTATTCTTGACGGTTCCCGCCCTCAAAAGGGCAGGGGAATAGCGGGGATAATCGTTAGGAAACAAGCACTTACCGCCAATAAAGCAGGCCCGATCTTGTCGGCCTGCTTCTTCCAGAATTGGAATAATCTTTCATCCTTTTTCTTCAAAGCACGCTCGGCGGCCATGGAATACAGCACATAGCCGGGGTCGAGGTCGGCTAAGTCCGCACAGCGCAAGGCGTAGCGGTCATTCATGGTGTCTTTTTTATACCAATTTGCCACTGAACTCTGGCCGCAGTCGAGGAGTTTGGCTAGGGCATATTTGGTTTCAATTCCCTGAGTTTTTTTCACTTCATCCAGTAGTTCAACTGTGGTGATCATGGGGCAATCTTCCTTGCATAAATATGCACATTCTATTCAGTAATGAGGAGTGGAGGGGTTTATTCACTTTTGTGAATAGGTTAGGTACTAAAGCTAGGTATAGCAATACTACAGTCGACTGGCGTAGTACTGTTAACGATAGTATTGTGGAAAACACCTGTTGCGAGGTTGCCGGGGTTGCTCCCGGCTGTTTTTACCGCAACGGCTCGCAAAGACTAAAAAACAGGTGAAAATAACAATGACCGCAACCGCCGCCAACGTGGTTCCCCTTCACCAGGACGAACCCAAGCCCAAACAGCCAGCCGACAGTGAGCTGGATCATCAGATTAATTCTATCGCCGCCTCTGTTGAATTTGAGGCCGGTCTGCTGGACGCCATCACCACGGCTTACAAGGCCGTCCGCATTGAAAAAGCCCGTTTTATGCTCGCACTGGTGGGGCCGACCGGCTTCAGTGAGTGCCTGAAGTCTGTCGAATGTTCGGCGGCTGTCGTGCGTCATTTCTGGAACCTGAAAGGCGGCCTGTTCTTCTACCGGAATGCCTTGGCCGTTCAGATTGGCCGGATCGCTGACAATAGCCTGATCTGGCGGGATGAGCTGGAAGGCTCCGAAGTCAAGCGCATGGCCGAACGCCTCCGGGCTTCCGTGCTCTGGGCTGAAAAAGAACTGCGCCAGTGTGGGGAGGTGATCAAGTGAGCGAAGCGGATAGAAAAATGGTCATGCTGCAAAGCTATATCCGGCTCAGGGGTGAAGCGCTCCGTGCCAGTGTTGAAGAGCTGAAGCAGGAGAAAAGCACGTCGGTGGTCAAATATGAGCTGGGTGATATTCAAGGCCGCTTGAGTGAGCTGGAGATTATTAGCGGCTATGTCGGTGAAGGGGGTAAGTGATGGAAGCGGAAGTCGTTGTCGAGGGCATGAAAGAACTTCAAGCCCGTATTGAAATGCTGAAGGAAGAATTTAAAGCGTATCCGGCACCGGTGGGCGTTAAATCCTATTACGAGGGTGTCGCCTATGGCATGGGTCAAACTGCTTCACAGTTGGCCGTGATGATTGAGGCTCTTGAGATCAACCTTCAGAACTCTGAAAAGCTGGGGGTGAAGTGATGACACAAGAGGAAAAAATACTTGTCCTGCAGGTGTTCGCTGAAATAAGCAAAGTACTTGGAAAAGAACACGCTGAGAGTGTGCAGCGTGAAGATATTAATACCAAGGGTTATCAAGTCGCTGTAGGTCGGTCATTCGGTTTGGTTACTGCCATTAACCGGGTTGATGAAGTTCGTCGTAAGTTTATGGAGGATGAATAATGCCTCCTTTCATCGTCGATCATCAAAAGCGCGGCGGCTCCCTGCGCAGGCTGAAAAAGTTTCTCTCTGAAGTGTTCCAGGTGACTGTCTACGGGGTGGCCTTTGGTCATGCCCTTTTCTGGATGCAAGTTTATTACGGGACGGGGGTGCTGATATGAAAGTCGTCTCTTATGGTGGTGGTACTAATTCAACCGCCATGCTCGTCGGTCTGCATGAGCGAGGGATTAGACCGGATCTTGTTATGTTTGCTGATACCGGGGCAGAAAAACCGCATACCTACCGTCATTTGATGCAGGTCAATCAATGGCTTGAACAGATCGGCTTTCCCTTGGTGGAAACCGTTAAGTCAGTCGTCAAGTTGGAAAAAGACTGCATCGATAGAAAGTCTTTGCCGTCTCTGGCGTTTGGCTTCAAGACCTGCAGTCAGCGTTTTAAGGTTCAGCCTCAAGAGAAGTTTTTAAACAATCACGCCGGTTGTCTCGCTGTCTGGGCGGAAGGTGGCCAGGTAGAGAAGCTGATCGGCTATGACGCTGACGAACATCACCGCATCAAGGATTACACCAGTGAGAAGTATCAGGTGTCTTATCCCTTGGTGGAATGGGGTTGGGGCCGTGAAGAATGCATAGAAGCCATTGCCAGGGCAGGGCTGCCACAACCCGGTAAATCGGCCTGTTTCTTTTGTCCGGCCAGTAAGAAAAGCGAAATTTTCCAGCTTCAGGCGGACTATCCAGAGCTGGCGCTGAGGGCGGTCGCCATGGAGCAAAACGCCGCTGAAAACCTGCAAACAGTAAAAGGGTTGGGCCGTCGTTGGGCGTGGGCTGACCTGCTGAAACAACAAGATATGTTTGATTACCCGGAATCGCACCTTGAACAGGCGTGCGGTTGCTATGACGGGTAATCCCTTATGACGCGCAGCAAAGACTACACCCTCCCTGAACAAGTCCTCTACGGCGTCGGCAGTCGTGACAGTCACGCGCTGCGGCGCTCCGTCCTGCGTCGTCATCGTCCGATCGCGTGGGCGCTGTCCTTTGACTATGCCCGGTACAGTAAGAATGAAGGCATTGCCAAGGCGGATCAGCGTCTTAAAACACTGGATCGCAGTCTGTTTCTGGGTTCGGAAGATCATCCGATTTTACCCTCGGCGGGCGAACGTGAAATCAAGGACTGGTGTGAAGCCCGAGCCAAGGAATGTGACCTTGAATTTGCCAAGCGTTTCGAGGTGGATACCGACGGGGCTTTCCAGTTTTTGAAGGGTTATGTCGAGGCGGAAGGGTTGGACTTTCCGTTAAAGCTGTTCCGGAACATGGACAAAAGAGAAATCAGGCTGTCATGGCTTCAGGCGTCAAAGCGCGTCACGTGTGCCAGATGGTGGCGCCGCCAGGTAAAAACCGCACTGCGCCGCAAGCTGGAAGCCGTAGCCCGTGATATTCGTTTAGTCCACGCCGATAAGCAGCTCTATTGTTCCGACGTCACCCTCTGGGAACGTCAACGCCAGATTAAGCGCAATCAAGAAATCTTGGAGTCGCTGGAGGTCGAAAACGACGAAGGGCAGGTATTCACCCTAGCGCAACTGGCAGAAAAAGGGCTGGCCAATCCCCGTAACCGCTTTTCCGAACTGGTGGTGCGCTCCAAGGGTTTTGACACCGTGGCGCAGATGTACGGCCATGAAGGGCGCTGCTTCACGTTGACCTGTCCGAGCAAGTATCACCGTATGATTAAAGGGGCTAAGCAGAAGGACGGCACGCGCCGTCCCTGTCGCGCTAATGGCAAGTGGAACGAAACCACGCCGCGTGAGGCTCATGATTGGCTGAATGGTATCTGGAAGAAGATTCGTTCCAAATTCAATCGCGATGACATTGGTTATTACGGTTTCCGGGTCGTGGAACCCCATCACGACGGTTGTCCTCATTGGCACATGTCGCTGTATTTCCTACCTGAACAGGCCGACGCTGCGGAAGCCATTATCCGCGATTACATGTTGGAAGAAGACGGCGACGAACAAGGCGCGCAAGACACGCGCGTGGATTCCTTTGTCATTGATCCCGAGCAGGGCGCGACCGGTTATCTGGTCAAGTACCTGACCAAAAACATCAGCGGCGCGGAGGGCATGGACAAAGAACTGGATTTCGAGGCGGACGGGCAGCAGAAATTGTTTGTCGATGACACCCAGAGCCGGGTCGAAGCCTGGGCGAGCTGTTGGGGGATTCGCCAGTTTCAGGTATTGGGGGGGCCGTCGGTGACGGTCTGGCGGGAATTGCGCCGCCTGCGTACTGAAGAACAGCTTAAGGCTGGTCTAGAAAGCTATGGCGGTCTGGAAGACTTTGAGGTCGAGGAGATCAGGGAGCTGCATAGTGCGGCGGATGCGGCGGATTGGGCGGCGTTTGTCGTCTTGATGGGTGGTGTCATGATCGCCCGGAGTGATTACCGGTTGCGGCCATGGACGCAAACCAAAAAAGAAGAAAACGATTATTTCGAGCCGGTTGAGGAGTTAAGGGGCTTGGTCAATGTCGAGAGTGGTCGCGTTGTCACCCGTCTGCGGGTCTGGACGGTGCGGGTGAAACGAAAGGAAGAGGATGGCGACGAGAAAGGCGAAGAAGATAAGCGGATTCAGAAGTATGTGTCGCAGGCGTTTGATAACGCACGGGCGCAGGCTGTGGAAAAAGGCTCGGGCACCGAGCCGCCTTGGACTTGTGTAAATAACTGTACGGAACCGGAAAGGTTCGCTTATGGGTAGGAGCGGGAAGCAATGAATAACGAAAATCGGATTGATCAACTGGAAACACAATTGAAGCAGGTAGAAAGCCGTCTGGGGGCTGTCTGTAGTAGCTTTTACAGCTATGTCTTTGCTCAGGTGCAGGAGTTGAAAAAACAGGGAGAGGGTGAGTCTCTGTGCATGGCTCAAGCAGAAATGAGTCTGGAGTTGATGGCGGACGCTATGGGGATCGGCTCAGAGCTGAGAAGTCTGCTTGAGGGCGGAGAATTGCCAGTTGATTTTCTGGATGGTCAGCCGGTAGAGCTGGCAGGCTTAGCGATCCCGAAGGGGGCGGAATGATGGAAGCGGCGCAAATGAAGCTCATAGCGGCGGAAATGGCAGCGGAAGCGCAGACCGCGCAGAAACATCCGCTCATTCCAGCGCAATACAAGAAAAAACTGTTACGGGCGTCCAGCCTGCTGACAGAACTGGTTGAAAGGGAGGCCGCGAGAGATGCCAAGGGCGAATAATCCTACTATCGGCAAAGTGAAGTGCCAGACCTGCGGGGGGCTGGCCAGTGTCAAACAGAATGCCGCCTCGTTTCTGTATACCTGCTGTTTTGGTGAAGGCACGCAAAATTGTGGCATTAATCAGCAAAAGGGGGCAGCGGTTCAGGGGTACATCTGGAGCAACGCGGAGTGGATCGACGGCGAACCGGAAACCCGACCTCACAACTTGCCCGCCGATGAACCTAAACCGCCGGTCGTGGTTGAACCTAGCCCGGTATCCGATGACGGGGATGTGATCGACGTTAAGCCTGAAGAGTTGGAGCAGCTCCCGCCACAACCACAAAAGGGCGAGAGCGCCCGTAAATTATTAGGTGCAGCGTTTACCGTCTGCTGTGCCGTCTTTTTGATGAAATTCTAGGGGAAACCTATGGGAACTGAAGCACACCAGGACACAGAAACCAGTGCCGAAGAAATGCAGCTGCAGACCATTGAAGCGATGGCAGGCGAGGGCGACGACTATTCGCCCGATCTGGATCAGGAAGCCGATGAGCAAGCCCGGAGCGAAGCCGATGCGGCCGCCGCGCGTCAGGGGGCGGTCATGGCGCTGTCACTGGTGGAAACCGTGGTCAAAATGCGGTGGTCGTTTATAGATATTGCTGACGAACAAAAAGAGGCCGTCATTGAAAAGGCCGTGCCAGTGATGCAGAAGTATGGAGCCGATTTACCCGAATTCCTGAAGCCTTACCGGGAAGAAATTGAGCTGGGTATGGTGGTCGCGGCGACCGGCTTCGGGGTCTTCATGCAGGTGAAAGCCTATGAAGCGGCTCAGGAGCAGGCGCGGGAAGAAAAGCCCGTTGACGGTGAGGAGGTTCAGGCGTGAGCGGGCCGATTAATGAGTGCCCGAACCTAACGAACCTGTCAACGCTTTATGTCGGTATGTCAGGATCGGGGAAGTCTCAGGCACTCAAGCAAAATTCGGCAATCCCTAAGCGGGGGGCTAGGGTGATCCTCTGGGATTCGAATTGTGATCACCCTTGCACCCGGCTTAGGGATTGGGATGATTTTGTGCGGCAGGTCGCCAGGGGGCTTAGGTCGGGTAAGGGGTTTCGTATCGGTTATACGCCAGAAGATGCCAGCCCGGAGGAATTTGAAAAGTTCGCTTTGCTGGCGTGGAGCATGCTGGACGGTAAGCGGCCGACCTACGCCATTGTAGAGGAATTAGCCGATGTGTCCCGTCATGCTGGCACGGCTCCCGGTATCGTCAAAAAGTTAATGAACCAGGGCAGAAAGTACGGACTCAGGTTTCATGGTTGCACACAGCGGCCTGAAGAAATCTATAAAACCTTCTACACGCAGGTCGGTATCACCTACTACGGCAGGCAGAAGACCGTGGCCCAGTGTCAGAAGTTCAGCAAAGAGATAGATATTCCTTTCAGGGAAATAAAAGCACTGCCTGATCTCTGTTTTTACATTGATGACGGTCGAACCGTGACTAGAAAACAACTGAAATACAAAAAGGCGGCGAAGATTAACAGCCGGTAAGGGCGTTTACTGGCACAAGGAGGGTTCGACATGAAAATGCAAAGAGGAAAATATGAAACTGAATAAAAATGAAGTTAAATCAGTAACTTTAAGCTCTAGCACAATGAGAGAAGACACACTTATTATCAATTACAAAGATGATCCACAATTAAGGAAATCAAAATTCTATGACAAAGGAGACCTTGAAGGGAAAACACCCTATAAGGTTTACTTTGAATTAAAAGAAACCTATGAAAATACAGGAATAGAATTCAGAACCAGTTTCGTAGACTAATCGATAAGTGCGTTTATCGGTCATGGAACCTAGAAGAAATCAACGTTTGCCGCCTCCGGGCGGTTTTTTTTCGCCTGTCGTCTTTACCATTTCTTTACAGTTTTTCGCTAGGTACAGGGGGTTGACACGACCCTAGCCCCGCTAGGGCAGTCTGAAGGCTCTTTTACATCTGAACTCAACAGAGAGCCAGGAAAGCAAACAATGAAAAACCTTACGGATTGGAAATTTATGGCGGCGGCTGCGGTGGCTGCAGCAATCACAGTTGCGGTGCTGAATCGTAACACTACCACCAAAAAACTGCTGAACGGCTAATCGGGAGTCTGAATCATGCGTCATACACCGCATTATATGGGCAGCTTTACCGGGGTAGGTTGGGGCAGTCGTGCCACGATTACCATTGAGCCCGGTTCGGTCATGGAAGAGTGGATGGTCAAAACTAATTTTGACGTGGCCTTGATTCCCAAGGTTGAAGTCAAGTTGGGCGGCGATACCTTCTACGAGCTGACCGGCGCTGAGCTCAAGATGATGGAGAAGTATAAAAAGCACTGGGTAGACGATAACTTTCTGGTGATTCCGTTTGCGGATATTACCGGGCGTACTGTCGGCGGCCAGGGCTTCACCGGTCTGGTGACTGAGCCCGACGATAATCTGGTGCTTAATATTTATCTGCCGGCCAAGCCGGACGGTGGCCCGGAGCATCCCCTGTTAGACGGCCATGTGTTGAACTCCAGTCGTCTGGTGATTGATCCGGCCACGAATGAACAGGTCATGCGTGCCCGTGAAGTGCTGCCGCGTTTTGAAACCTACACCATTGACAGTGCCAGCGTCGGTTCTAACTTCTTCCGCGCCTTGCCTAAAGGCCCGCGCGTTCGTCGTATTTTCTTCAAGGGTGGCGACATTCAGAACCTGAAGATCAAGCGAGATCGTCGTGAAATTTTCGACGCCACGAAAGCCCTTGTTGAATTCAACCTCAAGCGTAATGAGCGTTCACCGCAAGACGGTTATTTTATTTTCGATCCCATCGCCAGCGGCTTCGTGATTGCTGATCTGATGCAGACGTCGGGCACGTCGCTGGAACTGGAAATAGACAGTAAGACCGGCGGCACGATTGATATGCTGGTTGAAATGGTCGAGCCGGTTAGGGTCTAACGGGGGTGTGCTATGGCGGCATTGAAAGACGGGCCGGACTTGTTCGACACACTGAGCATGTTCGGTCATACGTTGGCCGACGGGGCCAATAAGATCCTGGGCGCGGGGCTCGACTCCGTCGCCGAACGGATTTCCCCGGATTACATCCCCGGCGAGCAACCGCCGCCGGTCAAGAACATTGATAACGACGGTTCCAATCTGGCCAGAGAACAACCGCAACAGGTCATGCCAGGCTTCCAAATGTCTACGCCGATGAAAGTCGGCGCGGTGCTGATGGTGGCGACGGTCGGCTATCTGCTGCTGAGGAAGTAACGTCATGATGCCACTGCCGAATATCAGTACCGGGAACATACCGGGCAATGTAGGAAACGCGGGGCCGTCTACGGCTACCAGTGGCGCCAATGGTCGTTCCAGCGGTGAAAACATCCTGGGTAATGTGCGCTTTGGGGGGTTGGAGACGGAAGAATTATTGATCGTCGGCGGGTTGCTGCTGTTGGGGGTGGTGCTGTGGAAAAAATTGTAATCCAGAAACTGCCAGAACTGACCGAAGCCGCAAGGGCGGCGCTGGCTCCGTTGATGGGGGATTTTGACTTTGCCGGTGAAATCGTCGCCGGTCGCTGTGAACTCTGGTCGATCAATCGCGGCCAGAGCTGGCTGATTACCGAAATAGACGGCAGTGAGCTGGAAATCTGCTGCATTACCGGTCGGCACGTAAAAACCCTGATTCAGTGGTTGCACCAGAGCGCCAAAAAGCGCGGTCTGAAAACCGCGCGCATGTTCACCGATCGCGAATCTGTGGTGAAGCTGTACCGTCGTTGGGGGTATCACTTTTCGCCCGTGGGTCAACGGGGTGAAGAGACCGAATACAGGATGACGCTATGAGCAGTAAATCCAAAAGCCGTAGCAGCAGTACCAATACCACGACGAACAAGAACAGTTCCATTGCGCTGGACGGTGACAACAACGGCTTGTTACTGGCTGGAGTGGAAAACAGCGGCGAGATTATTTTCCAGCAAACCGATCACGGCGCAGTCGAGGCCGGAATGCAGGTGGCTGAGGAGGCGCTGGAAACCAATCGACAAGTAACGTCGGAAGCGCTGGGCACGGTGGAAACGACCACGATGAAAGCCTTCGAGTTCGGCGATGACATTGTTATGCGTTCGCTGGATTCCGTGGATGACACCATAGCCAGAACAGCCGCCAGTCAAAAAGACCAATTGAAAGAATTCAGTTCACTGGTGAAATCCGTTCAGACCGCCGGGCAAACCGACTTAACTACGTCCATGACGCGGGTGGTGTTTGCCGTGGTGGCCGGTCTGGTGGTGGTAGCGGCCATTGTCACCAAGGGAAAAGCAAAATGACACAGGGCACTTTAAGAGTACGCGGCAAGCGTCGTTATCCAGCGGAAGGTACCGGCATCTATATCGATCAGGCCGACGGCCCGGTTCAGTTGACGTTTATCCCCGGTAATAGAACCGTCACCCTCCAGGAGCGGGAGCAGTTCAACACGGACGCGCCGTTCACGGAAATCATGGTCGAAAACATGTCCGCCGGTGAAAACCGTTTTCGTCTTCGCAGCTTCTACGGGTCGTTAACGCCGAGTGATGACGGGGCCACGGTGGCGGTCAGCGGGATCGGTCAGCCCGTTGACGTTCAAAAAATTATTGAATCAATAGTGATTGAAACCATTAACCAGGTGGTCACGGTTAAGGCAGAGGGTGACGGGTTAGAGGTTCAGTACATTGACGAAACCGTCACCATCCAGGAAGACAGCCCGCTCCAGGTGCAAAGCATTGGTGAGGTGGTCACGGTCAAGCCGGAAGCGCAAGGGTTGCCGGTTAAAGCCATTGCTGAGCCGGTCACGGTGGAAAGGGTGGCGCAAGTGGTGACCACCTATCAAATGCCCGCCGCTGGCGTGGTCGGTACTGAATTGGTCATCGCCAGTGGTACCGCAACACTGGCCGCCAATCCGGCGCGCCGTCTGGCACTGGTGCGGCAAGTCGGCGCAGTAGAGGCAAAGATTGGCGGTGTCGTGCTGCCACAAAACAGAGAGCTGGAATTGCCTATTTCCGGTGCGATCGCTTTCAGCGGAACGGACGGCGCAAAAATCGCCGTGATTGAAATTCTAAACACGGTGGGAGAATAACACCATGCTGAACAAAATCGGGGAAGGCTCCCACCAAAACAGTATTGAAATGTTGCGCGATCGCGCTGCAGGTGAGCCGGTACGTATCACGTATAATCAGCGTCTCGCCACGAATGACCGAAATGAGTGGGGCGGCATGAATGGCAGCGACATTGAAGAGTACGACCTCATTCGTCCAGGGCTTGCGCCACGTCATGAAGAAAGTGACGACTTAATTGCAGCGCTTGGGCTGAATGACGCCATGACTGAGTGGGTCGATTTTTACATTTGTAAAACCAAGTCCCCCGATGGTACCCGTCTACGCCGTGCCATTACCGGGGACAAAATCACTTTTGGCGGGTTGGTGTATCCCCTCGACAGCTTTCCTTGTTCGGCGTCGATCTTGCCCGCGTCCAATTTTGCCCAGCCTCGTAACGTGCCGCCGGGGGATGAGCATCCGGACATGCCGGGGCCGGTGAATTTCACGCCAGGCCAATGGAACGCCTTTGTGATTCATGCCACGGGGAAAAATCATGGCATGGATATGTTTTTCCCATCCATCAAGGGTAACTGCCTGTTTGTGCTGCCTGCGGTGGTGACCGGGCATATTCCTGTCGAAAGCTGGCGCTACTTCAATACTGAAGCGGTACGCCTCGAAATTCCGGAATAACCATTATGAAAGCCGTTCATTTACTGATGATCGGCGCAGCCGTGGGGGGCTGGCTGATGTACGACAAACATATAAAAACACCGCGCGGGATTCGCAACCATAACCCCGGCAACATTGAACGCACGGGTACTGAATGGCAGGGCATGAGACCCATTCAAACCGACAAGCGTTTTCTTCAGTTTGAATCACCCGAATACGGGGTGCGGGCGATGGCTCGGATTCTGGCCAGTTATGAAGGCCGGGGCGTGAACACCGTTCAGGGCATTATTCATACCTGGGCACCGCCACACGAAAACGACACCGGTTCGTATGTGGCCAGTGTCGCCAACAAGCTGGGGGTGCTGGCCAGCCAACCGATTTACCGGCAGCAATGGCCGACGCTCATAGCAGCGATTATCCAGCATGAGAACGGGCGGCAGCCTTACCCGGCTGAAGTCATCGCCGCCGGGGTGGCCATGGCATGAGCATCTTATCGGATAAGCAGGCCTTGGTACTGGGGCTGGCGGTACTGGTGGGCGGGGTGGTCGTTTATCACCGGGCTAAGGGAGTCGTGCAAGCGGTCAACCCGTTAAACCCTGATAACGTCATTCATCGCACGGCAGAACAGTTAGCGGCAGAAGCCACGGGCAACCCGGACGCGCTCCAGGACGGGTTTGATTTGCTGTTTACCACCTTTGACTTCAGCAACCCGAACAACTGGTTCAACCGGATCACGGGGCGCAAGCCGTGAAGGTTCAACACTGGATAGCAGGCGGCCTGTTGGCGTTACTGGGCTGGGTCAGCCTTGCGCCGCTCTGGTCACTGTATGCCATTTACGCGGCAGCCAGTCGCCAGGACACCGACGGGCTAAACCGTTATGTGGATTTCCCTTCGGTGCGTTCGGGTTTGACGGGTCAGATTGCCGGACAGGGTGACAGCCTGCTGGATCGCTTTATCCAGGGCGCGGTCGGTGGCTTGGTCGATGACTGGGTCACGCCGGAAAGACTGTCGGCGCTATTGGGGGGCGGGTCGCCCGGCTCCAGTGGCAACAGTCCGGACATGTCCCGGTTAATCAATACCCTGATCAATCAAACGACACTGCACTATCAAAGCCCGGAACGGTTCGAACTGAGTATCCGGCATCCGGACTATGGGCGGGTGGTGTTGGTCATGGAACGCGATGGAATCATCTATCGACTGAAAGCCCTTAACCGACAATAACAACAAGGTTCACACGATGAAAAAGAAGATATTGCCCAGACTGAAAGAGAAAAACACCTGGGCGGGTTTGGCGACACTGGCCAGTATGTTCGGCCTGATCTCCGTCGGGGAGATTGTCACGGTGACTAATGCCGGGGCGGCGCTGGTACTGGGCATTTCAGGACTGTATAACGTCATTGCAAAGGAAAAAGACCATGGCAAAGAAGAGAGCCACGAAGCGGAAGGCGGGCTTGAAGGCTGACGGCACCTTGAAAAAGGGCTATCGGTTCAAGAAAGGCGGCGGGGTGGTGAAGGCTAAGAAAAAATAACCTTCACCGAATGAAAAAGGGTGTGTGTTTGGGGTCAGTGGCAACACTGGCCCTTTTTTTGTTTCAGGGTGCGCAGTTGAAACAATAGCTCCTCGTTAATCTTCTTGGTGTCGTGATAGACCGCCATCATAAAGCCGGTGTCCACGAGTTCATGAATGGCCATGTAATGGCCGCTGGGGGTAATCAGGCCGTCGGGGCGCAGTTTGAAACCCGCCCATGGTTTAAAGGGCAGGACGCCGAAGCTTTTCAGGTTAAGCAGTTCTTGGCTGGCGGGGTCAATGGGCTGGCCCTGAATCCACTTGTAGACCGTGGACAGGCTGCGGTGACTCTGTTGTGCGGCCAGTTCCGGGTCGATGAACCACTCGTGTCGCTCGTAATCGGTGGTGGTTTGCAGGTGCAGGGCGGCTTTATTAGAACTTCTTAGCATAATAAAACTTCTTTTTATAAATTATTGCAAGCATGGTTATTCAAAATATCGGGTAAAAAGTCGTAAAAATGAATAGTTTCATGCTGGGATCGCCCGAAAACGGCGTGAATAGTATGCAGAATAGATGAATAATCCGCATTAACCAGCTACGTCGGCTTCAGGGCTTTTCCGGAACACCTTTACAGCCTACAAGCCCTGACTACGTATAGCTATAGAGGGAATTTCGAATACTGGAATGAAACCGATTACAATAGGTTGGGAAAGGCTTCGCCTGAATGAATAGTTATTCATTATGATTTAACATAATATATATTATGCGTAATTAATTGTTATTAAAGAACCGGGCTTATCCCGGTTCTCATGAAACATCACTCTTCAGATTCTACTGCTTCCAGAAGCTCTTCATTCACCTCTATTTCCTGAATCTTTCTTGATCCCGCTTTATAGATGTTCTCATAACAATAATTAGTGGCTTCTATGTATCCTTCAATACTGCCACAGTCGAAACGTGTGCCTTTAAATTTGTAAGCCAGCACCAAGCCTTTCTTGCATTGTTCACGCAGAGCATCAGTGATCTGGATCTCACCATTTCTGCCCGGGGCTGTTTCGCGGAGAATATCGAAAATATCGGGTGTCAGAATATAGCGGCCAATGATAGCCATATTGCTGGGCGCTTCTCCTTCAGCAGGCTTCTCAACCATATCCTCTACACGATACAGGCCTGGCTTTATCATCTCACCGCTGATAACGCCGTACTTGTGCGCTTCCTCTGCAGGAACTTCTTCAATGGCCACAATGCTGCATCGAAACTGCTTATAGAGCTCGACCATTTGGGTCAGAACACCATCACCATTCAGGTTGATGCAAAGATCATCCGCCAGAACAACACCGAAAGGCTCATCACCGATCAAGGTTTCGCCTGTCAGAATGGCATGACCCAAGCCTTTCATTTCACGCTGACGTGTATAGGAAAAGGTACATTCGTCCATCAAGCCCCGAATACCCGACAGAGTCTCTTCCTTTGAGGTGCCCTGGATCTGGTGTTCCAACTCGTAATTGATATCGAAGTGGTCATCCAAAGCACGTTTGCCGCGACCAGTAACAATGCAGACTTCGTGTAACCCACCTTGCAGTGCTTCGTCGACACCGTATTCAATAAGTGGCTTATTAACGATAGGCATCATTTCCTTAGGCATGGACTTGGTCGCCGGTAAAAAGCGCGTACCGTAACCAGCAGCAGGAAAAAGACATTTCTTGATCATGGGTTTATTTAAGCCCTAACTTGTTTCAAAGCGTAACAGCTGTGTTACTGTAATATTAAAAATAGACGACCTGACTCTTAAAATTTGCCAGATCAGTATAAAACTGTCTAATATTTGTTCTGGTACCTCTGTTGTTGCACCCGTTGTGCAGTAAGCTTTAGAGGCTGGCGAAAAATAAGTATACGACGCCTTGAGCTCACAGCGTACCCATAACCTAACCAAAAAGGTAAATCAATAATGACTCTGAAAGGTCTGATTAAACTTACCCACCTTCTTCAGGAATACCCACTCACCATTATACAGTGGCAAATCCTGCTTGTAGTTGCTGAAAACCCCGGTGAAACCATTACCGATCTGGTCAATGCAGAGAAACTGACCTGTGGCACCCCCAGTGATATCGCTGTGAGTGTTAAGCGTCTGGGTGAAGGCCGTCATGACCGTCCTGGACTGGGTCTGATCAAAAAGGCTCAGCACGAAGACGATGGTCGTTATTTTAAACTGACCTTGACCCCTAAGGGCAAGAAACTGGTCGAAAAAATCAAATCCAAAGCACGATATATTAAATGAAGCCTCCCTTACGGGCTCAGGAATGCTGCTAACTGGTTGCACGCTAGTACAGTTTTCCCAGCTTGAGCCCTGATTACAATGCCTCTTGAGCTTTGGTAGTTCCATCGGATGGAGCTGTAGTACCGCTTCAGGATTCTATTCATTCAACATGCTTCAAAAATAGAATCTGGCGCTTTACTGGAAGCGGTTTCTCTTATTATTCGATATGTGCGCCCTTCTCTTTTTTTAATCTCTACGGGTCATATTCCCCGCAGCTTGCTGCGTTTCTGCGGCATTAGCCGCAGCATGAACTTGTGACTACATTTTGTGGATGGCTAAAAGTAGGTTCATCCACAAATCCCACAATGTCACTGTTCTTATGTATCACTTGGTCTGTCCAGCAAAGTATCGAAGAGTGGTCTTTAGCGATGAAGTAGACAAGACGTTGAAGGAGGTATGCTTGGCTATCTCAGAGCGTTATGAAATTTACT
>NZ_LASA01000158.1 GCF_001562015.1 Endozoicomonas arenosclerae
CCTGAAACAAGTGAATGAAGAGCAGTGGTTGGAACTGGTCTTGTTGGCGACTTATCTGTGGCACTATTGGGCTGATCTGAGGCCAAGAGTGAGAAAAATCATAAGGACAAGTTGAAAATGTAATGCGCCGGAGAGGGTTTTATAAGTTCTCTCCGGAATAGTCAGAGTCTGAAATTACTTGAACTGCGTTTATGGGTTCAAGTCCGACAGGCTGCTAGAGGGAACTTTTATAATATTGCTCTGTCTAAATCTCTGCAGTGAGTGTTTTTCGGATAATTGTTGGCTTAAACAGGGAGGTGAGAGTCATGCATGGAGTTCCATCGTCGCACAGAGCGTTGCCCTATTCCGGGCCAGCCCCAACGCCGCCTCCGAGAAGAGAGTCTCTACCGTCTTCTCAACCTCCTGTTCCCCCTCCGGTACCTCCCAGGAATAGAAGACCATCAAATTCTGCTGCACAGCCTGCCAGCTTTAGCTTTGGTAATTTACTATCCATGGGCATTGGTGGTTTCGGAACTGCCTGCAGCTGCTATCTCTTTTCATCAATAGCGTTTATGCCTATGGCAGCCATGGTTCTTGCTTTCAGTTTACCGCCTCTGTTTTTAGGGTTTACCTGCTCTGCATTCTTTCGTGGATTATTCGGTCCTGTATAGAATCAATTCAAGCCAGAAAACGGTTAAACAAAGTTCGATTATTTTTTTTAATCAGAAGTTGATTAGCTTTTTTTATTAAACCTTACGATTTTTTTTCATTAATAAAAAAACAGTGGAAATTAATATAAAGCTTCAGTGAATTTATTGTTAATTAATACCTTTGTTAATAGAACAAAACGAACTCTGTGTTACGTTGATTTCGCTCTCAAATGAGTTTTGATTGTATTTGATGGCAAACCTATTCCCTTTCTTTTTGTATCGAAGTGAGTGAGTTGGTTTTTCTCTCCGGGGGGGTATTCGAGTAGGAAAGGGAATTCTTTAAGAAAAAATTTCAAGACATGGAGAATCAGAGATGAAAGGCTTAAAGGGTGCATCAATGGCTCTTGTTGCAATGCTTTCTTTGGGGGCTCAAGCAGCAGACGTAAAAAACTATCAGGCCTCAACCTGCGAAGTAGTATCTGGCGATAATTATAAATACAGCCAGTATTTCGGCTATATCCAGAACAATTCTACTACCAACAAACTGGTTGTTACCTGTCCTCTGGTGCGTGACGACACCATTGCGAACAATACCGCTTCAAATGGTTGGATTCGGGTCAGGGATCAGCACAGTACTGAAAATGTCCGCTGTGTATTTTACCGAGTCAGCAGCACCGGTACTTCTGCTTCCGGTTCTGTGAAGTATTCTGCAGGGACTTCCTTTACAACCCAGAAGTTGACCTTTAATAACCTGAATGAAGGACCAACAGAAGACACTATGCATATGTATTGCGAAGTGCCTGCAAAGCAGGCGGGTGCTTCTGCATCCGGTGTTTATTCTTATTCTACAAACGAGTTGTAACGCTTGATTGATTAAGAATAGCGGCGAGTTAGTTGTCAGTAGACTGCTTGCCGCTTCCATATTGTTTGACAGGGATTGAAGAAGAGAGCTAAGACATGGATAAGCCAAACATAACGACTTTAATCATTGCCGTTACATTCTCTCTTGGATTAACACTGGTTTTGAATCTGTTCTTTACTAAAAGTGGGCAGGATGGGTCACTCAATTCCAGAGATGCAGCAACGCTTGATTTCCTTGAAAAAGAGTTGAGCGAACTTAATAAGCGGTTGGATCAACAAAGTGATCTTGAAACAAGTTTTTTTACACAGCGCCAGGAAACAATCGATCCCGCGATTATTGCTCAGGAGATTAACCTGCTGCATCGGCGTCTTGATGAAATAGAGGTCAGACAATCTGATCACAAACAAGAAACTTTCAGATCAGAAAATAAAGAGAGTGCAGCATACGCTGATTCTGAAACGCTCCAAAGCAGTGAAGAGATAGCAGAAAGTCTGGAAGAGGCTCATTATGCCCAGGAGGTTAATAGAGGCATAGAGCCTGATATCGCTGCCACGCTCTATGACGACTTTCAGGACAACCAGTTGGAAGGAGTGGATCTGGAAGGGGTTAGCTGTCGATCAGAAAGCTGTATGGTGGATATCCGTCTCAGAAACGAAAGCCATGTGGACGCTGTGCTAGATAAAGTGATTCGTAATATTGATTGGGATCATCAGCACACTATGGTGATGAACGGCGACAGCATGCAGATACACTTCAGCCTCCAGGGTGGGCAGTTACCCTGAGTTTATCCGGTAAACCTCGATACCTGTCAATGCTCGCTGGAGAATAGCGTTTTGAGCACTGGCAGGTTGTACCTGATTCAATAACTCCCTACTATCTTCTACGACAAGGCTTTGCCAGGTATGGGTGAAAAGCCTTAGTGACGCTCATCGGAATCATGAAAGTGGTTGTACTGTCTGACAGAGCGGGAAATAAAGAATAAAAACAACAACGAACAGGTAGGGTTCATGAAACGCCGTAACTTTCTTGCATCCATCGGATTGGCTGCAACCGCGTCTCTCCTTGCTGGCTGTGGTGAGCCAGACATTTCTGCAACAACAACTTCTGCAGCGCCAGCCGAGCCTGCTCAACAAACCTATGAATGGAAGATGGTCACTTCCTGGCCGAAAAACTTTCCGGGCCTGGGTATGGGACCTGAGCGTTTTGCCACGCTTGTTGATCAAATGAGCGACGGTCGTCTTAAGGTTAAAGTTTATGGTGGTGGTGAGCTAGTGCCTCCCCTTGAAGTCTTTGATGCCGTATCGAATGGCACAGCTGACATGGGGCACAGTGGTGCTTATTACTGGAAGGGCAAAGAGCCTGCTACCCAGTTCTTTGCTACCGTTCCTTATGGTTTGAATGCTCAGGAAGTCAGCAGCTGGATTCATTACGGTGGTGGTCAGGCCCTCTGGGATGAACTCTACAAGCCATTCAACCTCAAGCCGTTTGCGGGTGGAAACAGTGGGGTGCAAATGGCGGGCTGGTTTAATAAAGAGATCAACTCAGTAGAAGACCTGAAAGGTCTGAAGATGCGTATTCCAGGAATGGGCGGTGAAGTCTTCAAGCGCCTGGGTGGCGTGCCAGTTAACCTGCCTGGAGGTGAGATCTTTACCGCTTTACAGACAGGAATCATTGATGCAACTGAGTGGGTAGGCCCATACAACGACCTGGCTTTTGGTCTCTATAAAGCAGCCAAGTATTACTACTATCCAGGCTGGCATGAGCCAGGCACTGTACTGGAGTTTACAGTGAACCTGGACAAGTGGAATGCCCTGCCTGCTGATCTTCAGGCCATTGTCACTACTGCGGCCCGTGCTGTGAATCAGGACATGATTGACGAGTACACAGCTCGAAACAACGCAGCACTCAAACAGCTGGTGGAAGAGCATGATGTGCAGCTGAAGAAATTGCCTGACGATGTTTTAAAACAGTTGAAGACGATTTCTGAAGACGTGGTGGCTGAAACTCGAGGCGACAGTGAGCTGGCAAAACGGATTTATGAATCCTATGACGCCTTCCGCCAACAGTCTGTGGAGTACCACAACATCTCCGAAGTGGCTTACTACCAGGCCAGGGATCTCTGACTTTCTCCTGTCAGTGATCCAGACCGGTAATTTCTGAGAAATCCATGGCTTTCAGAGCAGGTATCAGGGAAGTCATGGATTCTTCGGAACCGGTGTAAAGGAAACAATGCTCTACAGGACCTTCATGGTGAGCATGATGTTCTGCCATTAGGTCAGCTACCCTGCGGGCTATGGCTTCTCCGGAATCAATCCAGGTAACAGGCGCTGGAACAACGGAGTCCAGAAGCTCCTGCACCAGCGGGAAGTGAGTGCAACCCAGAACAATACAGTCAGGCCAGTTATTACCATTGAACAGTGGCTCAACAATTTTTTTCAGTTCATCGGGGTTAATGGCCTCACCACGCAAATGCTGCTCTGCAAGATGCACCAGCTCACTGCTCCCCACCCGAATTACTTCACAATCACCGGCAAAATCCTGAATCAGTTGATCGGTGTAATCCCTTTCAACGGTGCCGGGCGTTGCCAGCAGGCCGATGCAGCGCTTTTTTGAAGTTTGGCTGGCGGGCTTGATGGCCGGGACAACACCGACAATAGGAATATCCAATAGTTGCCGAGCCTTGGGAAGAGATATGGTGCTGGCTGTATTGCAGGCAATGATGGCCAAAGCAGGCTGATATTGGGCTACCAAACGGGTAAGACAGTAAGTGGTTCGGTCCACTACATCACTTTCTGGCTTAGGGCCGTAAGGAAAGCCTTCATTATCCGAGCAGTAAACAACGGACAGGAAAGGCAATTTTTGCCTGATCTCCTGATAAATACTGAGACCTCCGACGCCGGAGTCGAAAATCACGATAGGCTTTTGCTGCATGGGATGAATGATGGTACCAGTGAGCTGAATGTAAACAGCATAGACTAGAGCGTTTGTGCGCCTTTGCAAACAGCCATAAGTCAAAAAATAGCTCTGGGGTACGCTACCTGTAAGAATGCAGTTTCTGGCTGACAGATGGCTGAAACCCTACAGGGAAAACGCTTGAAGAATGTACCTACTTATAGGTATCAGGTTGGAGAAACAGGGGTAAAGGCAATTTCAGGGTGGAAAGATATCTATATTACGGTATGGTTGTTTTCCATACATCATTGCTGTGGTAAAAGCGATGCAAATCACTTCAGATTTTAATCAAAAAATCGCCAAATTCCCCGCCTCTGCTACCTCTGTCCTCGAGAAGATTCCCGCTCAACTGGGTAAGCTCGATGCTGCTCAGGTTGAGGCTTTAAAGATAACTCTGGGCCTCTCTTTAGAAGAGCTCATGATTCAATTGCTGCCTGTGGCGGCTTCCCTGAGTGTTGCTGAGATCTCCGACTTCCATGTAGGTGTTGTGGCTGAAGGTCTGTCAGGTTCCCTTTATCTGGGAGCTAACCTGGAATTTACCGGACTGCCATTGAAAGCGACAGTACACGCTGAACAGTTTGCTGTTGTAAATGCCTGGCACAGAGGTGAACAAGGTCTGAAGCGACTTGTGGTAAATGAAGCGCCATGCGGTCATTGTCGACAATTTCTCAATGAATTATGCAGAGCAGACCAGTTGCAAGTGATTGTTCACAGCGACTCCAGGGATTCTGCCCAACATTATTCGATAGGTGATTTGCTTCCGGATCGTTTTGGACCGGCTGATCTGGGTATGGAAGACGGAGCTCTGATGTGCGATCTGAGTTATCCAATGGATCTGCCTGCTGAATTCGAAGGCGACGAACTGGCAGAAGTTGCTTTGTTCGCGGCTTCAAAAAGTTATGCTCCTGTCTGCCAGAGCCGTGCAGGAATAGCTCTGAGACTTAAAAGTGGACGTATTGTAACCGGTCGGTATGGTGCCAATGCTGCCTTTAATCCAGGCGTTACCGCTATGGAGTCTGCTGCTGTAAATTGGCGCCTGGCTTTGCTCCAGAACCCTGATGACATGATTGAAGAAGCGGTCATGGTGGAACAGCCGACCAAGTCATCCCAGAAAGAACTGGCCGTTTCTTTTTTGGACAAGTACGGTATTGCCCTTCGCTACATCCAGCTCTGATTCAGAGTTGGATATCGCCGCTTCCTACCGCTGACAACGATTTCGGGATAAACTGAACGTATAGGTCAGCAAGGAAGCGAAACTCTTGAAGATTAATCCGTCTTCTACTTCTACTGCCCTGGATTATGGCGAGAACCCGAACAAAAGCTCAGGTGACCAGGGTAAAGGTGCTCAACAGGGTGATGATGAGTACCAGCCAATTGTTCCCCATGAAGAGGGCGGGCCTGAATCCGCTCGCAATCTCAGATCCCGCAAAGCCTCTAAAAAGCGTAAGAAAAAACGCAGTAAAGCCAGAAAGCTTGCCGAGCGCCGTGCCCGGCAAAAAGAAGATGGTGAGAATGAGGAAGATTCAGGCTCCTAGCTCAGCCAAGCATTAATACCTGAATATACCTTGTCGAAGGATGCTGCTGATGCACTTCGACAGGCTCAGTGCGAACGGTACGGTGAATAACACTTAGCTGCTCTAGATATCATCAATATTGATGAATAAATCTTGCTCTCTGGATGACATACCTTTCGGAAGCCTTCCTTTGTTTGAAGGGTCGATGATAGTCTCTTCGTCATCGTCCGGCAGCCAGGTATCCGCGTCAAAAGTGGTTACAACTGTTCCGGTTTCAGGAGGTCCCTGATCAGGAGCAGTGGGCGCTTCTGGTGGTGCGGATGGTTTTGGTGAAGCTTCCTTTGAACCTTCAGATTCACCACCCACAACATCCAGCAGTTGTCTGCCATTTCTTCGGCCTTGAACTGCGTCTCGTGTCAGCAAGGCATTTCCTGATCTTTCCTGATCAGATCTTAACTGAGCATCCCGCTCATTAGCATCATCATCCGGAGGTGACTGAAAATAAGTTTCATCATCCTCAAACTCATTTTTTGCTGCTGGAGGTGTTCGGGAGTAATCGGTTTCTCTGGGCTTTTCACCATCACCATCGTCTCCAGAGTTTGAACCATTGCCTATCCCGATACCGCCATTGCTGGTGTTTCCAACCCGAAAGTTAGTGAATCCGGCAGGAGCAGGTTTATAGGCCGTCTTTTTCTTACCCCCTTTTTTACCATCCATAGGCTCATCGGAGTGATAAGGGTCGCCGATTATGGCTGCTTTTCCCTGTCCCGAATAAACCAGCCAGGCAAACTGACTGAGTGGAATACAGTAGCTGCTTCCCGTACAGAAGCTGGTGTTTAGTGAGGTTGGAAAAAGATCCGTGCCAGGGAGCACATAATATTCATTCACATCACCTGGTTCGAGTGTGCCTCCCGGAAAGGTTGTTGCTCCTGCTAAAGAATACTCATTCAAATACTGGATCAGGCTTGTAATCAACTGAAGGACTTCCGGCATTAATGAGACGGAAGAGATAAGGAATGATTGGTGGGGATCAGAAAGCTCAGCATCACTGAATTCGGAAAGGATGAAAGTGTTCCCCTGAAAAGAAAAGCTCAGTGCATTGTCTTGAGAATCGAAGACTAACTTAATGTTGTTCAGGGTTAGAATATTCAGAAGTTTCAGATAATCCTGCTCTAATACAGAAGTTGTTTTCGCTAAACCTTCGGAAGCTTTAAATGTTGTGACAACAACACCATTACTGGCTTCTGATACCTGAATACGGGTGTTACCAGAGGTTGAAACATTCAACTCTAAAGAGGCTTTGGTTTCATTGTTGGGCATCTGTACTGGCAGATTAAAACCTGCCTGAAGCCACTGCGCTACATTGATTTCCAATACCTGTTGAGGAAGATCATTCAAGTCCACTGTTTTTGGTCGGGAAGGAGGCATCTGAAACCGGGTAGCATCCTGCCATTGCCCTGCTTCGCTGTAAAATGACACAAGGAGAGGGACTATCGGAAGAAACCGATACTGCATTTTAATACTCGCTCAAAGAATTTTATTTGTGATGACACTTTATTTAGCAGCGCTTGATTGAGATGCAAGAAGATAAATTTTTAATTATGTTTTTTGTTATTTGAATGGCTGCATTGAATCAGCAGTGTTGGGGAAATTTATTTTAATGAACGGAAAAAACAGCAAGAAAACGATTGGTTTTCATGCTTGTTGGGTCTTTCAAACGAAAATTGTGGCTGTATTCAGGGCTATTCATCCATCCCTTGATCTGAAGAGTTGAGCATTCCACGGCCCTGTGGTCATATAGCCCGGTTATTCGCAGAGAGTGGGCTGATGGGAAGTCAGGCTATGGTGAAATCAGAAAACTTTGATGTACTGGTGGTTGGCGCAGGTATGGTGGGGGCCGCAATCGCCTGCGCTTTAGGCCTGAAAGGTGTCCGGGTGGCGGTTTTTGATCGTGCTTTGCCTGCATCGTTCGAGCCTGATCAATTACCGGATTTGAGAGTCTCGGCACTGAGCTATGCATCGGAACAGATTCTGAAGAACCTGGGTGCCTGGCAATACATGGAAGCCATGAGAATGTGTCCATACCGGCGCATGGCTGTTTGGGAAAAACTGCATTTTCCGTCCGGCAGGGAGCTGGATAAGCGGCCGAATCAAACCGTTTTTGATGCAGCAGACATTCGTCAGGAGCAGCTGGGCTTTATTGTTGAGAACCGTGTGACTCAGTTGGGACTGTTAAAAAGACTGGATGAACTTAAGTCCGTCACACTGTTGGCTCCTGCCACTATCAAAAGCCTCAACCTTAAAGGCTCAAAGCCGGAAATAACTCTGGAAGATGACCGCCTGTTTACGGCAGATTTGCTCATAGGGGCTGACGGAGCACAGTCAAGAGTACGTGATCAGGCTAACATTCGTCTGGATACCCGTGAATATGAGCAACAGTGTCTGGTAGCTACTGTTGAGGTTGAAGGAGGCATGCAGGATATTACCTGGCAAGCTTTCACCAGGACTGGCCCTGAAGCCTTTCTGCCTCTGCCAGATATTGATGGCAAAAGTTATGCTTCCATTGTCTGGTATAACCTGCCGGAGAATGTCCAAAAGCTGATGAAGCTGTCTGACAGTGAATTTCTCGAAGAACTCTCCACAACCTTTCCGAAAGAGTTGCCACCGCTGGTCAAATTGCATGAGAGGGGCTTTTTTCCACTGGCTCGCCGTCATGCCATGAACTATTTCGCCAATGGGGCAGTATTGGCGGGTGATTCTGCTCACACCATTAATCCACTGGCGGGTCAGGGCGTTAATCTGGGCTTTCAGGATGTTGCCTGGCTGGCAGAAATACTGACAGATGCGCATGAAGCAGGGGAATCCCTTGGCAGTTCTGAAGTACTTCAGCGTTATGAAAAAGCTCGTAGACGGGATAATCAGTTAATGATGAGCACGATGGACGCTTTTTATCATGCTTTCAGTAACGACAATGCTCCGCTCAAGGTGCTGAGAAATGTTGCTTTGGGCATTGCCGGTAAATCAACACCTGCAGTGAAAGAAGTCATGAAATACGCCATGGGTATTTCAGGTCGCCAGGCGAAACTGGCTAAAGCTTCCTGATCCTTCTTGCCTGCCACAGGAAGCCCTTTCCTGTGGCGTCTCTACTCTCAAATATCTTTGATGCTTTTTTATTACAGACTCCGAAATGAATGAATGAAGTCCGTCATGGAAAATAGGCGGCGACTTCGGCGTTAGTTCGAAGCAACACTAAATATTCATTCCCTCATTGGATAGCACTGGAGTCATCCATGAAAAAAGTATTTACAGCTGCAGCGGTGATGACCGTTGCTGTTATGTCCTCTTCTGCCATGGCTGGAGACTGGTTTGTTGGTCTGGAAGGAGCAACAAACACGGATAAGGTAGAAGCTCAGCATAAGGAAAGTATTCCTGGGGGCACGCTTAAAGAAACTCGTTCCAAAGACTTTAAGGGCAAGAGCATTGGCATCCGGGTTGGTAAGTACATTGACGAAAATGTGCGTATTTATGCCTCTCTTAACAAAAGCTCCTGGAATGATGCGGATAAGTTTAATAAAGCCGTTAAGCGTGCCGGTGGTTCCAGTAAGTATCAAATTAAAGATCAGCAAAGTGTTATGGTTTCTGGTGATTATGTCTTCTTGAAAGACTCTCCTGTGCGTCCATTTGTAGGTGCAAGCCTGGGTGTGAACAGAGTTGAAGCCCTTGGCAAAAAAGACTCTTCCCTTGCGTACGGTGCACAAGCCGGCGTTCTGTTTTCTGCAGGACCGGTTGATCTCGAACTGGGTATGAAATACACCCGTTCCAATAATTCCATCAAAGCAAAGCATGATGGCCATAGTTTGGAGTTCACCAGCAAAGGTTCCAAGCAGGCCTACCTGTCTGCTGCCTACCGTTTCTGACAACCTGTTTTCAAGTTTGGACCTGCAAGGACTAAGGTCTGTTAATGAGTTACAGCCTCATTAACTCTCTGGCAGCTTGTTGTGTGTCTTGCTGCCAGTGACCGGGAAGCATGGATGTCGTTTCACCGGTCTGAACAGAGGAGAGAGCGTATCCACCCTCTTGATTCTGTTCTCCTGTGTGTGTGTAAGCTTTAGCCCGATCCTTTGATCGGGCTTTTTTATGGTCTGTCAAAAGAAGATGTTTTCAGAAACTGTTCAAGCGTTTGGCCCGGAGAAAATTTGTGGCTTTGCTCCGGGCTTAATAATCAACAAGTGAGATTACTTTTGTCTGTTCACTGCATCCAAAAGGGTTGGCAGTACGCTTTCAAATGCCATTGTAATAATACGGGGAGCCTGTCTTTCTTCCTGACTGCTGTTTATGGAGATAACGATACCTGTTTCTGGTTCGCCAACAGCTATCTGACCATGAATCCCGAGAAAAGCCAGAATCTTGTGGCCATGGATGTTAATCACTCGAATCTGATCCTGATACCAGGCATTTGGGAGCAGTTTGTATTCACTGCCCTGTTTCCAGGCATTGCGAACATCTTCATTGCCTGTCATCAGATTCTTAATGAATTTTTCAGGAATGATCTGCTCACCTCTGGTATTTTTGCCCCCGTTTACCAGTACATACATCATACGGTTGACGTCGCGGGTGGTTGCGTTAAGACCACCGGAAGCAACAATCTCGCCTTTCCTGCTGGACTGCCATTTGGCGTTGTTTTCAAAACCAACCCGTTTCCATAGCCTTTCTTCGATGACTTCTGACAGTGGCTTTTCTGCTACACGCTCAACCACAAGACCGAGCATTTCAGTATTAATGCACTGATAGTTATAAACGGTTCCTTCTTTTTCATCCGCAGCATCCACAAGCTGACCAAAATCCAGAACACTCTGCAGTTCCGGGTATTGGTTGTTACCATTCCAGTCCTGAGCCTGAGTCATTCGATCATCCCATAGTTTGCCTTCGGAGAAGATAATCTTGATCCCGGAGCGCATGTCTGCAACTTGCTGAACGGTTGCGCGGGAAAAACCTTTGGAGGCTTTCAGTTCAGGTAGATAGTCTGTGATGGGTCGAGACATATCGATCTTGCCTTCTTCAGCCAGAATCGCTGCGGCTAATGCCGTAAAAGACTTACTGATCGACATCTGGAGATGGGTTGAATTCTTGTCGTTACCGTTCCAGAAATATTCATCAATCAACTGACCATTTCTGGTGATGACCATCGATTCCGTATTCATACGATCACGAAGTATGACTTCAAGGTTGTACTCACCATCCAGATCTTTGGACCGAAGTCTTTTAAGATCCAACCCTTTTGCTTTTCCCAGGTCATGAGTGAATGAATCGTTTTTGGTTATCTCCATATAAGGGGTGAAGCGATAAGCATTTCTCAGGGTCAATTTAGCGGCAGAGCCGCTGTCCCAGTTTTGCTGCGTGATATTCAGCTCAGCGGCTTGCTTAACAAATTCGGTGTCGACGGGGTGATAAGTGACTGCCTGTACAGAAGCAGCAGATAGACCAATAAGAGAGGCGAGAAGTTGTTTTTTCACAATAGAAGTCCAGTGAAAGGATCAAAAGGGAGTAAAAATATTCAGCCAGAAAATGCAGGTAGACATTCATGGGTCTTTTTCGGAACGCTCCCTGTCTTTGACAGTCGTGCTCTGTGGTAGGCAAGTAATGCGTGTAAATACTTCTAACAAGCCAGCCTTGCACTGACCAAAAGAATGAACATTTAGGAATAGTCCTGAAATAATTTCCTTGTGGAACCCTTCTCAAACCCGTTCGGGCTGAGCCTGTCGAAGCCCAATGCCACGACCCTTCGACAAGCTCAGGGTGAACGGAATCCCTATGTAAACCGGGAAGTTATTTCAAGACAAATCCTTACCTGTGGTTAATAGCTGGATGGTTAATTGCAATCATTCAGGATCTCTGTGGCTCTATAGGCTGGCCGCATAACCCTTTCATTTTGTCAGGGGGACTGCCAGGTCGTGACAATCCCCCTGCCACTTTAAACATCCGAAATTGTCTTAAGTCCGGCAGGCTCCTAGGCAGATGCAGGATTTAAATCGGATATTCAATGACGCTTGAGTCTTCTCTATAAAGAGCAATCAGTGGGTGCAAGTTCGATACTGTCTGACTCAGTATGTAAACTGCATACCCACCTTCACTGAATCCTTGCTTTCTTTCTTTTTAGTGACCGTATTGGTCTTTCCTTTTTCTTCAAAACTGAATTCTACATAGGGGGTAAAGCTGCCAAGATCGGTGTAGGCGAACTTCACTTCATGGGTGTTACTGGATTTTTTACCGTTCGCAAACAGAAACTCATCCTGCTTGGCTTTTTTATGTACCCAATTGTATTGAGCAGTCACTTTTTCAAACTGATAGCCAAAAGTCAGGTCGGTTCTGTGAACTTTCCGAGTTTCTTCTTTGCCTTTTTCACCCCCGATAGAAGCCAAATCTTTGGATTCCAGCCCACCCATTTCATAACGATAACGGGCCGCAGCGTATAAGCCAAAGTCTGAGTTCCAGCCACCTTTCAGCCCCATTTTAGTGGTATCAATAGGGCGGTACTGATAACCGGATGGGCCATCGGCATACACTTTGTCTTTGAAGGAACGAGTGTAGGAAATGACGGGTTCCAGGTAGAACTGCTCGCCAATGTCATAACGATATTTAGCAGTACCTGTGAATTCTTTTGCACTGTTCTTGGCCGTATCAACTACATACTCACCGGTAATGGATAGGCCATTAAATTTGGCTCCTGCTTCCAGTGCATAGTCGTCACCTTTAACGTTCAGGTCGGCAACGCCGGTAACTTTAGAAAATGCAGGCAAAACGGCGCCAGCAGCCATAGCAAAAGCCAGAGCTTTAACGTTCATGCTTCCCCCTGGGGATTTGGATTGTGATTCAGAAAAGGGTCTGCTCAACCGAATTGAATCAATCAGATCAGCTGAATGAAGAACCGGATTTCAGGAATACACTGAGGTCAATAACTGCCCGCATGCTATCAATGGCTTTTGGTGGGGTCACAACAGAGTCTGTCTTGAAATTTTTCTATCTTGTCCAGAGCTGTGATTAATGAAAGATGTACTGAATTACATGAGTTAAAAGGTTGCTGCTATAAAACTGAAATACTTATACGTCATTATTTGTACAAAAATCGGATCTTGAGCGTTCATTGTTACTGAAAGCAGACACACTTTGACATGTTGCTCAATGAAAAATCAGGAGAATCAATCTTATAATTCCTTCACTAAAAGGAGATCGCTATTATGACCAATAAACTTCTATCCAGGGATCAGGTACAAAGTCTGGTCGATGCTAATGCTATGACTGCGCTGGACTTTCCAAAGCCCGTCAGACTGCCTTTTTCCAACTTGCCCTACTGGTTGAAGTCGGATATTCAGGAATGGCTGATGAACGGCTCTTTGAAAGAAGCTTCCTAGTCAGACTGGAAGGTATCACTGATCATCTTGATCATGCTTTGCATAACAGTGCCGGGTTGACGGCCTGAGCGCCAGAAAATGCCAACAGGCCAGCGATAAACGGCCTGAGGATGGTTGAGTATAACCAGAAGTCCTGAACGAATATCTTCCAGAACTGAGTGTTTGGGGCAGTAAGTCCAGCCCAGTCCTTTTTTCACAAGCTCGACGGCGACAGAATAGTCAGAAACCTGCCAGAAATTGTCAGACAGGCGATCGCTCTGAAAACGTGTCTGATCATGAATCTGTGAGCCTATCTGGCGGTGACAGAACAGATCCGAGACTTCCAGTTGCTCGTATTCTGCCAGTGGGTAATCCGAGTGACACACCGCAACAAAATCACAATGACCTGTTTGATGGCTGGCAAAACGATCAATGGGTACTTGCCCTGAAGTGATCAAAGCCATATCCAGTGACTGGTCTTCAATATTGCTGAGCAGTTCATCATCAAACCCGGTTTGCATGGTCAGGTTCAAAGTGGGGAACTGTTTGGCCAGCTCTTCCAGCAACGGCATTAAAAAGTCTTTTTTGAGCGCCTGATCAACGCCGAAAGTAAAAGATTGCTCTTCGTTATGCTGCATGCTGTGAGCTTTTCGCTCCAACAGATCCGAAGTTGTCAGGAGGGATTGGCAGGTGGGCAGCAGTGATTTGCCCGCATCGGTTAAATGAGGGGTATAGCCTGTCCGGTCGAGCAAAGAAACTCCCCATTCATCTTCCAGAGAAGCGATCCAGTTACTGATCAGTACCCGGGGCTTATTCATTTTTCGAGCGGCAGCAGAAATAGAACCTGTTTCCTGAGTCAGCAAGAAAGCTCTAACGGCTTCAATTTTCATAATCCTGGCCTGTTCGCTATCAATAACATTCTCTTTGCTCGAGATTAGTCTTCAGTCGACTCTTGCGATGCAAAGAATTATCAATGTTTATCCGAAACAGAGTATGAACCAGTTCTGAATATAGGAAGGGCAGGTGATTTTTGGCCTCTGATACTTACTCACTCATACTTTCATTTTGCAAAGTTATAAGCGCCTCAAGCACTCTAATACCTGCTAAATATCCGGAGTAAGCGGCTGTAATGGCTTGTCTGGGTAGGTCCGGCTGTTCCGAAACATCCCCTGCTGTAAATACAAGATCAAGGCAGGTGTTGCTCCAGGTGTAATCTTTTTCAAGATCTTCGAGGACTGCATTTTCTATATCAAGGCTTTCTGCCGAATATTCCAGTGTATTAGCGATAATGGCATCGACGCTTACCGTGAACTCACCTGTTTGGACATGATACTGCTCTCCAATTTTCGCTACGGTAATCGAGTCAGCCAATACAATGTTTACTGAAAGATGCTGCAGTTGTCTGGAAAGACCTTTGTGTAGCGAAAATTCACTTTTCAGAACCGGCCAGAAACTCTTCAGCATTTTCCTGTTGCCCGGATCAAATAGATAAACTTCAAAACCTGCCCTGCGAGCATAGAGGGCTGCAGTTTTACCACCAATTCCGGCACCGAGAACAGCAACCCTTCTTTTTTCATTGCGGAAGTTTTTTGTGACTGCTTTATGCAGAATTTGGGCACTGGCTGCACCTTTAGCCGCAGCCAGCAACCGAGTATTGAAGGGACTGTCTGCCGTGCCCAATGTTAGCAGGCGGCTTTTTCCCTCTGGATGAGACCATCTGTTTTGGTTGAAATCATAACGTTGAACGTAGCTCTTTTCGTTCAAGCAAACGTCAGGATAAATACTGGAATTAGGTTTTTGCCCGGTAGCTGAAAATACACCTGATACAGGAAGGGTCAAGCGGCCTCCTTTATGTCGCAGCGCGCTGGCATTCAGCAAACCATCCTGGTTGAGATAAACGGATTCCAGCTTGTGACCATAATAAAGGAATAGGGTATTTTTGCTACGATTCAGAACGTTGTAGAGATGTTCAATCATGGTCTCATCGGCTTTGAAGTGGTCACCTCGAACAGCAAGGTGAACCTTTTGAGCATTCAGGCTGAGCAGGCTGACAGCCTGTTCAATGGCTGAAGGGCCTCCACCGATCACCAGAACATCCTTATTGGCAAATCTGGGGCCGTCACAGTCGGTACAGGTAAAGACTCCTGTGCCTTTATGTGGTTCAAGATTTTTGGGGAGGTTAGGCTCAGCACCGGATGCCAGTATGACAATGTCGGCAAAATAAACAGAATTTTCACCCCGTAACTCTTTCAGAACTCCCTTGAGATCAGTTTCAACAATGTGATCTTCTATGATTGAGACACTGGAACTGGCACTTGCCTTATCTTCCATCAAACTCTGCAGCTTTGACCCTTTAATTAGCGGGCTTCCCGGCCAGTTCTCAATATTGCCTGCTTCTTCGAGCTGACCTTTGCTTCTATGACTTTTGATCACCTGAACAGAGACATTAGGATTGAATCGGGCAATCGTTTGAGCAGCGGTCATGGCCGCAGGCCCACCGCCGACAATGACGACAGAAAGCCTTGTCGCAGCTGGAGAACCCCCTGCCCAGAGTCTGAAGCTCAGGCAAAAGAGGCACAGCAGACAAGCCGCTGCTTTAGCGATGTTTTTATACTTCATTTTTTAAAGCGTTCAGCAATATGGCAGCTTGCTATAGAGTATTTTTTCTCTAATAACATGTATTGTTCTTTGCCGACCCTGGATTTGATCAAGCTGCCGGGTTCCTGAAAAGCCTGAATAAGCATCAGGCTGAACCTGTGGCGAAGAAAAATATTTCAGTTCACCTTCCAATAATAAGCGAGGATGAGGGAAATAATTTTCATGGTTAATAAAAAATAGAGCAGATTTTTTATTTGTGAATACGACTTATGAATTTAAATGTCCGTCCTGACTTTCAGATGCTCCCAATCTATTGGTTTACCGGTTTTTTTCCGTCAATTGGAAGAGGTTTCCAGTCAGATCCGTCATTTTAATTTATGTGGTGCACTATCGTTCAGTATTCAACACTAAAAGTATCAACGCTTCTCTGGCATGGCCTATAGAGTAATAATTACAAATATTGCGTTAAACACTGATGCCTCATTCTTGTCACCAGCGCTAGTCTTGTAGCTCACAATTTAATTTTTACATTCCTGTTGAGCATCTGATAATGAGGAAAATACAAAGATGAGGATTGCATTGTCGGCGCTGCTGAAAATTGCTGCCATCGCCTCCCTGGGCTTCTGGTGGCTCTGGTTGTTTATTGGCACAGCGTATTACTATGTGTTGCAGGGAGATACTCTCTGGGCTTCTGCACAGTCTGGAGCCGGTATGGCCCTGACCATTTTTGTGGTGGGTATGGTGAGCTGCCACTTGTCTGAAGTATTAGTACCCGTTGAAGAGTAATTTTTCTTCTGATGTGAATAGGGGCAGTCCAAAGAACCGCCCCTGAAAAGCTTTTGTTAATTAAAGCCTTAAAGTTTCATTGTCAAAGCCGCTGCCAGATTTCTGGCTGCCCTGACCAGATTTTCTTTCCCTTTTTTTAATGCCTGTTCCAGTGACACCGCTCCGTGCACTACAGGAAACAATGCATCGATACCCTGAGCGTAAACCGCGTCTACTCCCTGACCAACAGAGCCAGCCAGTGCTACTACCGGAAGATCTTCTGATTTGGCGATGCGAGCGACACCGACCGGTGTTTTACCCTGGGCTGTCTGGCCATCAATACGGCCTTCACCAGTAATGACAAGGTTGGCCCCTTTCACTTTTTCAGCCAGGTCGACTGCGGCCATGACAATTTCAATACCGGGCTCCAGTCGTGCGTTGAGGAAGCCCAGCAAAGCTGCGCCCATGCCACCGGCTGCTCCAGCACCAGGCACATCACGAACAGAGACATTTAGGTCCCTTTGCATGACGCTGGCATAGTGCTCCAGAGACTGATCCAGGGCTTCAATCATTGCTTGGGTAGCGCCTTTTTGTGGACCAAAAATGGCAGACGCACCGTTGTCGCCAGTCAATGGATTATCGACATCACAGGCTGCAATGATTTCAACCGACTTCAGACGCTGGTCCATTTTGCTGACATCAATCCGGCTGAGTTTGTCTAGCTGGCCACCGCCATATAGCAGCTCTTTGCCATTCTCATCCAGAAGACGAACCCCCAGAGCCTGCATCATGCCAGCACCACCGTCATTGGTTGCACTGCCACCGATTCCAACAATGATCTTCTCAACGCCCAGATCCAGTGCACTGTGGATCAGCTCGCCTGTACCAAAAGTGGTAGCAACCATTGGATTGCGCTGCTCCGTGCTGACCAGCTCAAGTCCTGAGGCTCTGGCCATTTCAATGACGGCTGTTTTGCCGTCACCGAGCACACCAAACTCTGCGTGCATCTGGTTGCCGAGAGGTCCGGTTACAGGCACTTCGATGAGGCGTCCACCGGTAGCATCAACCAGAGACTGAAGGGTTCCTTCACCACCGTCTGCTACGGGCACTTTTACGTACTCTGCATCAGGAATGATCTGCTTAAAGCCGGTTTCGATTGCTGCCGCTACCTGAGCAGCGGTCAGACATTCTTTAAAAGAATCCGGGGCAATGACAATTTTCATTGGGCTTTACTCTTCCCTGTCAGGCGATCTTCAGGATGCCGTAAATAATGGTAGACGTCAGAGCCATACTGAAACCGATCAGGGTTTCGTAAGGCACTGCCTTCAGTCGCTCTTTAATGTTCATACCAACACTGCCACCAGTGGCATGGAAAAAGCTGCCGTGGGGCATGTGGTCCAGAACAGTTGCACCGGAGTGCATCATGGCTGCTGCGCCCAGTGAAGGAATACCCAGAGCCAGAATAATAGGTCCAAATACATTGGAAGCAACTGCTGTACCAGCTGTGGTAGAAGCGGTTGCTGCAGACATCATCATGCCACTGAAAGGCGCCAGCAGGTAAGCCGGTAGTCCAGAGGCTTTCAGCAGGTCAACCAGGGAATCACTCAAGCCTGAATTGGCAATAATMCCCGCCAGTGTGCCGGTACCGATCAGCATAATGGCGACACCGCTCATACGCTGCAGGCCACCAATGGCAAAACTATTAATGTCCTTGAATCGACCCATGGCCAGGGCGCCGGCAGCACCACCCAGAGGCAGGGCAATCATAGGGTCAATGGCAATGCCGGCAATAGGGCGTAATGCAAGCATGGCGATGGCGACCAGAGGGGCGGTAAGTGCAGCCAACAGACCCGGACGGCGACAGTCTGCAGACTGATCAACCAGCAGTTCAGGATTCACCTTGGGGCCTTTATTGACCAGAGACTTGGCCACGATGTAAGTAACAATAATGCCGATCAGGGATGGCACCAGGTTGGCCATCATGACTTGGGTCAGGGGCAGATTAAAAGCGTCGGCTGCGGCGATGGTGTTGGGGTTCGGAGAAATAATGTTACCCGCTTTACCGCCTCCGACCATGGCGACCAGAGCAGCCAGCACGGAAATATTGGCTCGGCTGGCAATGGCCAGAGCAATAGGAGCCACTGTGATAACAGCAACATCAACGAATACGCCAGCTGCAGTCAGCAGCATGGTGGCAAGAATCAGGGCAATAACAGCCCGGGCTTCGCCTACAGCGTCAACAATCTTTTCCGCAATGACATTGGCTCCGCCGGATTCAATCAGAACACCAGCCAGAACACCGGCTGCCAGAATACGCAGCACGGAAGGCGTAATGCCTTTTACGCCATTAATCATCAGAGTCACACTTTCAGCCAGGTCGGCCAGACCAATCAGTGCACCCAGCAGGGCGCCAATCATCATGCCATAGGCGGGCGGAACTCTCCGAAGGATCAGGGCAATAGAGATTGCGAGACCACTCAGGGCCCCCAAGGTTGTTATTTGGATCATTGGGTTGCCAGCATAAAAAATAATTACTTGGAATGCTGGGCATTATCGGGATTAGCGTACTAAGAGTGATCGTGGTGTTGAACAGATTGTTCAATTATTTTCATATGAATTTTGTGCAATTGCACAATTTCGGATTTCATCCAGTCGCAAGGCAAAATGCAGGAAAATCAGATCGTCAAAGCGTCGGGGGTTTCTTCCCGTCAGCTGGTGGATTTTATCCAGTCGATAGCTAAGTGTATTACGGTGTATATGGAGCTTTTTGGTAGTGGCATTAGCGTCGGCATGCTGGTCGATATAGGTGCGAAGGGTTTTCCTCAAAATTCCGCGACTATCAATGTTTATAAGTGGCGCTGCAATGGACCTGAGTTCTTCTCCTTTCCAGCTTCCAACGTGTTCAAGCAGTAAACTGTCGAGTTGAAAATCAAAGTAGCGGTAAAGCTTTCTTTCGGGCTCCAGCTCCTGGCCAAGCTGCATGGCTTCTTGTGCGCTTTGATAAGAAAGAGGCAGACCTCTAAGTCCGGGAAGAAAACGCCCCAAAGCCACACGGTATTGAATTTCTCCCAGCTTTTCTATGCGCAGCATAAGGGACTTCAGAAATTTGAGAATATTATCCGGGTGCCAGGTAATGGAGTCATCAATAGTATGCAAAAGCACAATCTGTGTAGGGCAGATCAAAGCCACCAGGTCATCAGGGTGATTGTATTTTAACAATTGCTGGATGTGTTCGACTTTTTCAACCGGCAGGTCCTTGCCCTGCTCGCTTTTCAGGCTGAAAAGAATTGCGACTCTGGCAACGTGAGGGTTAATGCCCAGCTTGCGAGTTCTCACCTCAAACAGATCGTCGGACTCGGCTTCCCCATGAATCATCTCGGAAATGATGTTCTCTCTCTGTCGTTGATTCCAGTGAATCTCGGACATGACCGAAGCATTTTCGATCATCAGCTCGGCGGTCATGACCACCAGGTCGGCAAATTGAGAGACGTCAGATGGCTTGCCGGTTACACCAACAACACCTACTACTTCGCGGCGAAATCGAATAGGTCTGTTGATACCGTGCTGTACACCTTTAAGTTTGTCAGCATTGGTATCATCTATGTCGTACTGGTTGCCGGTCTCAAGCACCCTGACTGCACCTTCATGGATTTTATGAAGGCGGTTATTGTCTCCAGTGCCAATGATAATACCTGTCCTGTCCATAACATTGACGTTACGGCCGATAATACTCATGGCTCGATCGACAATGCTCTGGGCTACTGGTTCAGTCAGGTATACAGGCATAACATCGGGTACAGTAGGGTTAAGTTCTCAGGATATTAGCGCTTACAGCCATAACGGCCAATGCGCATTGACCCTAAAGATAAGGTTCGATAGTTTTCGCGCCTTTCGCGTGAAGAGTTCGTTTTCTTCACCTACAAGGTCCCGGACGTTCTGGCTCCGGGAAAATACGACAGCGGTTTAAAACGAGGCGTCGAAATGACAACGACCCGGGAATACCCTCTGCCGAGAATGCTGATCTTTTCACTGTTCTTCGCAGGTATGACCATCGCAGCTGTTCTGGCTGCAAAAATAATTACGATTGCCGGCTATGCCGTTCCTGCGGGGGTGCTTGCTTACGCGATCACATTTGCCTGTACCGATACTATTGGTGAGGTCTACGGAGAAAAAACAGCGCGAACCATGGTGCTGGCCGGATTCATTACCATGGTGGTGGTCACAGCGCTGATCCAGCTGGCAATCGTCTGGCCTTCAGCACCTTTTTGGGACGGCCAGGAGACCTACGAACAGATTCTGGGTAGCAGTGCTCGAATCATTATGGCCAGCCTGATTGCTTTTCTGTTCAGTCAGACTCTGGATATCTGGATTTTCAGTCGTCTGCGTAAAGCAACCAACGAAAAACATTTATGGCTTAGAAACAATGTATCGACCTGTACTTCCCAGTTAATTGATTCTGCTGTTTTTGTGGGTGTGGCTTTTTATGGTGTGTTTCCTATTGGCGAAATGATTATTGGCCAATGGATTGTAAAAATGTTGATTGCTGCTCTGGATACGCCTCTGGTTTATCTGGGTGTTTCTTTATTAAGAAAACACCAGAATGCTAAGGAACCTGCGAATAAGTCCCTGATCATGAGATAATAATCTCAGCAGCTTGATCAGAGGTAGTCATGGACCAACAACTCTCTTTTTCCGACAGTGAATTCAGCCAGAAGCGACGCAGAACTCGTAGGGAAATTTTTCTTGAAAGAATGGAGGTTCTGATTCCATGGAAACGCTTAGAGGCCGTAATCGAGCCCTATTACCCTAAGCGTGGCAACGGAAGACCTCCTTATCCTC
>NZ_LASA01000159.1 GCF_001562015.1 Endozoicomonas arenosclerae
GGGAGCGGTAACGGAAATGACTGAGAGTTAACTCTATCCATCGGTAACACTCATCTTTAGACTCCCAGCCAGGTTCTATGTCTGGGACATGTTCAAGGAAGTCGCTGACCTGATCCAGGGTCTTGATGAGTTTGGTGTTCATGATAATCTTCATCCTCTCATCATGAACGACATCCTGGACCTTTACAGGCTCAGTTCGTATTGGAAACCGGGCTTTTGTTCAGGCTCATTTTATATTGGAAGAGACTAAGCCTGTACATCTGTTACTAACTTCTACTATTCTCTGGCTGTTTTTATGTTTGTGAGCCGCTATGTTTCAACCATCTTCTTCCGATATTTCTACCATCGAGTTGCGTGTTGGTGAGCTTTATTGTCAGGCAGAAAGACATTTCCTTAAACGGTTTCCACGCCCAACCATCACGATGAATCTCAGGGGTGAAACCGCCGGCCAGGCCTGGACCGAAAAAAACCTGTTACGGCTGAACAAACAACTCTTTCTGGAGAACAGGGAGCACTTTCTGGAGCACACCATCGGCCATGAAGTAGCCCATCTGGTCGCCCATCAACTGTTTGGCAGAAACATACGTCCCCACGGTAAAGAATGGCAATTCATCATGGAGCAGGTGTTTCATTTGCCTGCCAATAGAACCCACAGCTACAACACTCAAAACGCCAGTAAACGACCATTTCTGTACAGTTGCAGCTGTGAAGGAAAGACTATTCCACTGAGTACTATTCGACACAATCGGGCCGTAAAAGGTACTGTTTACCTTTGTGCACAGTGCCGGGAGCCCTTGACTTTTGTGGAACAGATCAGCGCTTAAGACCTGGTTTTCTAAAAACGACCGAGCCTTAATGTATTCACCACCCGAAAAACGGATAAAAAACTCATCCTACTCGTCATTCGATACCTGAATCAGACCGCCAGACTGAGATAAAACAACAAACACCGACTATCTTTTGGAACGTTTCTGCTCAAGTTTATGTTTCCCTGCAGTTGATGCGACAGGATCTCTTTTCAAGTATTCACCGCATCAGAGGAATACAGGTACTTCTTATGCAACCAAGAAAAGTCTTCTGCTCAGTAATGTTAATACTATGTTCGATTTATTTCTCTACCGCTCAGTCCGATATCGTCAAGCAGTGTAGCTCTGAGTTTGCCAGCGTTGGCCAATGTGTCAGTACTGGCTGCAGCCATTGTCTGAAGGACCTCTGGACAACAGAACAGACAGCAGAACATATGGCTGAAGGTTTTTGCGCGGCATCCCTTATCTTTTCACCTCTCATTGCTTTATGTGCTGCCGCAACGGCCTCCATTTCCTACTGCAAACAAGCCATTGATGCCGTTAAAAAAGACTGTCCCGGTGACGAGAGTCAAGACAACCACATTTCAACCACTGGATACCACTTCGATGAAGTGGAGGTCTTCAATCAGCTATCCATCCAGCCCCATCAATTCATTATGGTGACTAGTGGAAGTTTTTTGAGCCAGTCGACCACAAGCAATGACGCAATAGAAAAAGTTAACTCTAGATTGACCACTTCAAGCTTGACAGAACTTATCAAACAACAAAACAGGCTGGCAGCAGAACATCAGGAGAGCCTCAATCCGTGGCACTCAGAAAAATATGTTAGAGGAAAGGCTACCCAAGGATTAAACAGAGAACTTTTACATCAGGTTGCCGAAAGCATTGCCAGTGCAGTCAACTATTTACATACAGTTGGTAATCCGCCTATTTTGCACATGAACATTTCACCCGAAAATATTTTAATCACCGAAGAGGGCACCGTTAAGCTGACAGGCTTCGAAAAAGCACTGTTCCTTTATTCTGACGGACTCAGGGATCAGCAGTATCTGCCCTTCGACTTCTGTAAAGCACCAGAACTGCATCAACAAGGTGGACTGCCTTCTCGGAAGGCAGATATTTGGTCCTATGGCAGTATGCTTTATGAGGCAGCTACTGGAGAAAAACTCTGCCTGTTTAAAACCCAAGGCGTTACTGTCGAACTGGAAAGTCAATTCAGTATTATTCAATTCATGACCACAATGGCTCTGGCCAATCCAAAGCTTTTGAATCCTGAGAACACTGAGTTGAGGGATCTATTGAAAAAAGTGCTGGCGGTGAGGCCTGAAAACCGGCCCTTTGCCTCAGAAGTGCTGCAGCACCCTTATATCAAACATACACCCTAGCCCGGAAAATTCATAAAGCCGCTTTCAACAGGTTCAAGACCACAGAAATACTGAAATGTTCGCTTTTTGATGTGTACGAAAATATTCGAACATCGCTCGTCGGCTTCTCGCTAGCTCTTTTTCCGCCGTGACAGCATTTTTACGACAGATCCATGCAATAAGCATGAATAGGTCGTAAAAATGTGCCAGCCTAAAAAATAGCAGAGTGAGAAGCTCGACACTTTATGAAATTTCCTGCCTAGCAATCTCAATACTTTTGGTCCTGAGAATGCTTGAAATCAATCAGAATATTGTAAGTGCTCAGAAAAATGAGCAGTTACAAACAATTAACGTCTGAAAACCAGCGCCTTTAAAGACGACTCAGGATTAATATCCTCAAATTCCGGAGGATTAGACAGGCGCTCAATAAACTTAAAGTCCGGTGCTTCTTCTTTCATTTCATCAATCAGAAAATCGGACGTCAGGTGAGGATCATTGACACACGCCAGAACCTGTCCCTCTTCTGTCAACAGTTCAGGCAAACGTCGAAGGATTTTCCGATAATCTCGGGTCAGCGCAAAGCTGCCTTTCTGAAAGGTAGGTGGGTCAATAATAATCAGATCATAAGGGCCCAGCTTACGAACCTTTCCCCAGGACTTGAAAAGGTCATGCCCAAGGAATTTAACCTGATTCAGATCATGTTTATTGAGTCGATGGTTTTCCCTGCCTCGTTCAAGGGCTGCCCTGGCCATGTCCAGGTTAACCACTCCGTCTGCGCCACCCGCCATGGCAGCCACTGAGAAACCACAGGTATAGGCAAACAGGTTCAGTACTTTCTTCCCTTCGGCATTATCCCTAACCCATTGCCGTCCATATCGCATATCCAGAAACAAGCCATTGTTCTGCTTCCTGCCCAGATCCAGTTGATAACTGAGCCCATTTTCTTTTACCTGCGGAAAGTCGTTCAGAGTTCCCCAAAGACATTCCAGTGGACTGCCTTCCCGATCCCTGTGATGTAACAACATGGATACAGCCCCACAAGCCTGCCACTGCTCAGTCTTTGCAAACCTGGAAAGCATTAGCTTTAGCTCAGAAAGTTCTTCCTGTTCGGGTTCCCTAAAAAGAGAAACCAGTAATTGATCATGAAGCCAGTCCACCGTCAGCTGCTCCAACCCAGGCCAGCATCGTCCCCGGCCATGAAACAGACGACGGACTTCCTGTGGAGGAGACGATAAAGCAGAGAGCAGGTGTTGTTCGAGTACTGGCAGGGACTCAGAATTCATATCAAACCGAAGAATAAATCAAAGGGAAGGCATTCTAGAATGAGCGCCAAGCCGGTATCAATGGAAATGAACCGGCTTGACTGATGAAGTTATGCCAACAGCCTACCAACCTCTTTATAACGAGGCTCATCCATGTACTCTCTCCGTCTTTTATGGCCAATCAGGTTCGAAGGTTCATAGTATTTACGGTCCTTATCCATATCATAACGGTAAGAAACATATGGATGCGGATCGCCAAAATAAACGTCTGTGTGCGGAAGTTGTCCCGGACGAATGTTGTTTCTTCTCAAAACTTCCTCTATTTCCCTGAGAGCATTGGCAATGTTCCCATTCTGAAAGCGGGGCAACTTATTTCCATCAGGGTGATCCAGGGAGTAAAGCGTAAACTGCCCACCCATATTGAGTCGCTCATGCGCCTTACCAACACTTCGGGACCAGGGATATGTCGATTTCCAGACAGGAAAAGGACAATTATTGCGGTGCAATATCTCTGCCACCAGTGGCCAGGCCTTCTCATAATCATGGGGATGAACACTGATTCTGAACTTGTTTGCCGTTTCGGTACCTGACCCTGAACTAGGCACATAGTCTCTGTCAGCCTGAGGGTCAGAGTAGGCCATAAAGCCCATAGCATCCTTGCCCCTGTATGAATGCTTCCTTGTATCAAGCCAGTCAAACTGTTGATATCGAAACTTATCATACTGACTGTTTTGCCGGGCATAATCCGGTTCAAAATGTCCCAGAAGATTCTCGCAGCAGTCGATCAGTATCTTATTCAAGGTCTGATCATTAACCCTGTCAGGACCAAATGCCTTGAATTGCAGGTAGAGTTCCTCCCGCACATGATTTCGATAATCATTCAATAGCTCGGGGGGAATATCTTCAGGTATGTTTTTTCCAGGTACTTTAGAATTGATGTAGCCCTTAAAATTGCCGCTTTCAGGCATCAAGTGCTGCAACTTGGGCTCCCACTCCCTCATAGCCTGACGAGTTTCTCTGCCTCTTACCATCAAATGAACAGCGTCATTCACCCAATCCTGATAGGCGGCGCCTTCCGGCATTTTGTCTCGATAGTAAAACTTTATTCCTGAATCACGGGCAATATGGAAATCTTCATCAGGAAAATAACCGGGCCTTTCTTTTTCCAGCGTCAGGTATTCAATGATCGAATCTGTTGGCGGAAACCAACCGTCCAGACCATAGTACTCACCTGTTTTTGGATCTCTCAGCAGGGTCATCAAACGATCTTCAGTCAGTTCCGGATGGTGTTTCCTGACTTCCACCAGCATAGGATCAAATGTTTCTCTTTGAAGATCAGACAATGGCAGAACCGGAGCAGGCTTTTCTGGCTCAATCGCTTTTGGCTTAGCAGGCTTACTTCTTCCGTACTCGACTTGCATAGACAAGGGAGCTCTTCTGTCACCAATCCCTTCCCCAGGTTTGCGATTTAAATGAACACCTGCCAGAAAATCCTGACTCTCGTTGGGCAACAGATTATGCCTTATATCAGGCGGCAGCCGATTAAAGTCCCGTTGCAGTACAATCACATCATCATGAGCCCAACGGTTTCGGAAATACCGAACACCCGATAACCCATCCCTATGTTCTCTGTATAAAGTGCGGTCGATATCATCTTCGACCCTGACAGAATCATTTCTATAGTGAAGAAATTGACTGCCTTCGATCTGTCGATCGAATTTGTGTCGCTCCGGTGCAGGTCTGGGACCGGGCCTGATACCCGCTTTCGTCAGACATTCTTCCAACTCAGCCAGTTTCGCCTGCCAGTGTGCCGTATCGCGATTGCCATACTCATCATCTTCATAAAGGTAAAGCGTAAATTCCTTACCCATCTGATCAGGGCTTTCCCGATTCTCCTGATCCAGAACCTTGGCGGCGTACATTCGGTTCTCCGGATTCATGATCCAGTCTTTGACAATAGGAAAGGCTTTGTTCAAATCCTCCCGATTGATCGAAAGGTGCATTTTCCATTTCTGGGTACCTTTCTCCATGATCAGGTCATGCTTGAAGGCCGGGCCATAACCACTGCGGGTATAAATCCGGTAGTTACCGTCTCGCAGATATTCAAAGTCTTTCTCAGCAAATCTGGGTTCATTACAGAGGTGATTGTAGGTCAGCTTGTCATCTTCCAACGGGATAAACTTGTCACCATTAGGAGCTACATGAACCTCATACCTCTGACGTTCAGGTAGCTGTTCTCCCCTCAAACTCATTTGCAGACTGACATTATGAAGACTTGGCAAGCTATGCAAGGAGAGAGGGGGCTCCTCTTCCTCCAACACCTTCTCAACTATGGGCTGTTCCAGAGCCCGGAACTGTTCAGCTCTCTTCTCAGCCAGCTTGCTATGCAACCTGTCCATGACGGTTGAGAAAGGACGAATCGTTTCTCTCAGTGGGTGCCCTGCCCCAGCAGTACTCATAAGTTGATTAAGTCTTCTGTTGAGCTCATGCGCTTTTGCAGTAAGAGCTTCGGTGTCTGGCCCTTCCCCGTTTTGCGTCAAAGTCACCAGAGCCTCAGTGATATTCTGAAATTCTTCATTGAGCTGTGGGCCGTGATGTTTGGGGTCCACAATATGGTGCCAGGCTAATTGACAGGCACGCTCAAGGTTTTCTGGTGTTTTTATGGGATTTTCTCTTGGAGAGGGAGGCGTCGGGGCAGAAGGAATACCCATTTCTTCCCGAATAAGTTCCAGATAGTCATCACAATGCTTCTTGATCAGAGTGAAGGCATTCCCCACCTCTCCTTCTAACTGATTGAAAGCTTTCAACTCCAGCCTGTTCTCCTCCAACCAGAACTGAATTGAAGCAGAGAATTGTATAAACTGGTTAAACAGTCTGGCGTCTGAAGAATGCAGAGCGAACAGCTTATAACTTTCACTGAGCAGTTGTGGCAGATCATCAATTTCCCTCTTGATTCTTTCAGGGTTACCTTCACGGACTGTCTGCACCATTTCATCAAGATACTCATGCATTCTCACCAGTTGACCACCGGGTGAATAGACCATCTCATCCAGCTTTTCTTTCAGACTGTGCACGGTCAACGAACTCAAATCCTTGTCAGTAACGGCTGCTATTCCACGGGTCGCGATACCAGCCTGTTCACATAACCCTTTGGTAGCCCGATACATCTGTGTCAGCTGCTTCTTCAAAGGCGCAAGATTCCTTGCCTCACCCTCACCGACCAGCCCAACATACCGGCCTGCTGAGGAGAGTGCGCTCCATAACATGCCAGACGGGGTTTCTGGCACTTTCAAATGACCATCATCTCCTACATCAGGCAACCCTGCCTCGAGCTTCTTTCCTTTAATGTCCTCGCAGTCTTTCTGCCAGGCTCTGATCGTTCCATACAGTTTGGGTAGTGCCGGGAGCATCTCTGCATTCCTTTTCAGAGAGTTGAACTGGGAGGGTCATCGGCCATGGTCCTGACATTTAAAGAACTTAAAGCCTGAAGCCGTTTGCATTAACAGTCTGAGCTGAAACCTTCACCAAGAATGAAAAAGCCTTTAGATCACTCATTTACTGACTTATTCCATTTTGACTGGGAATGCCGTGATTATTTCAATTTTTATCGACTACTACGAGAAAGCAGTCGAAATGAATGAATTCTTTGCATTCACTTTTTTAGTGCCTCTTCCCGGCCTTAACATTCTTTAATCCACTTCTCCTCAGGAGCTGATGACACAGTCATCTGCAAGATTGCCCCATGGAAAACAAAACCCAGCGAGTCTCCGAGATCAAGAGCATTGCCCTGGTCGCCCATGACAAAAAGAAAGAAGAGCTGGTCGACTGGGCCTACCGGTTCAGGGAAGGATTGATGGGTCATCAGCTTTATGCGACAGGGACTACTGGCGCTATTCTGGAAAAGCGTATTCAACTTCCCGTCTGCAAACTGGTCAGTGGCCCACTGGGAGGCGATCAACAGATCGGAGCCATGATCACGGAAAACAAACTCGACCTTCTGGTGTTTTTTCTGGATCCCATGCAATCCCAACCCCATGACCCTGACATCAAGGCACTCTTGAGAATTGCTGCTGTCTGGAACATCCCCTTCGCCTGTAACCAGAGCACAGCAGAATTTGTGATTTCATCCCCATTAATGAGCCGAGATCATGACCGGGTGGTACCGGACTATGAACAATATCTGTTAACCCGGCCTATTGAGTGAAAGCCGAAACAACAAACCCGGAAACCAAATCAACAAAAGTCTGCCCATACTTCTCAAGCTTGTACTCCCCCACCCCGGAAATATGAGAAAGTGCTTCCAGGCTGGTCGGTTTGACTTTCAGCATTTCGTACAAGGTTTTGTCATTGAGAATCACGTAGGCTGGCACGCCCTGCTCTTCCGCCAGTTCTTTTCGGCGGGCTCTCATGGCTTCCCAAAGTGGACGATCCTGGTCGTCGATGATGACTCTTCCCTGATCCACACTTTTGGTTTTGCGAGCCGCTTTTTCCGTTGCGTATTCGTAGCGGTCCTGACGGAGCAGCAATCGCTCATTGCCTTTTAGAAGTGGACGGCACTTTTCATTGAGTTTGAGTGCACCGTGCCCCTCTACATCAACATTGATAAAGCCTCGGGCGACAAGTTGACGGAATACGGAGCGCCATTCACTTTGTTTGAAATCACTGCCAATACCGAAGGTGCTCAATTGTCGATGACCGAATTGGCTGACTTTGGCTGTTTCCTTTCCCAACAAAACATCAACCAGATGAGAGACACCAAACATTTGTCCAGTTCGGTAGACACAGGAAAGCGCTTTTCGGGCTGCTTCAGTGCCATCCCAGGTGGTCACAGGTTCAAGACAAAGATCGCAGTTGCCGCATTTTTCTTTCAGAGGCTCATCAAAATATTCCAGCAATACCTGACGGCGACAACCCGTTACCTCACAGAGAGATAACATGGCTTCCAGCTTCTGCTGTTCAATTCTCTGGATTTCAGGAGCAGCCATAGAATTGGACTGTATTTGTCTTAGCAGCATGACATCCTGCAGGCCGTAAACCATCCATGCCGTTGCTGGGAGTCCATCACGCCCTGCCCGACCGGTTTCCTGATAATACGCCTCAATACTGCGAGGTAAGTCCAGATGAGCCACAAAACGAACATCAGGCTTATCGATTCCCATCCCGAATGCCAGAGTTGCAACAATAATCATGCCTTCTTCTTTCAGAAAGCGATGCTGATTGTTTTTGCGATCATGGGCTGTCATTCCGCCATGATAGGGCAATGCTTTTCGGCCTTGGGCATTGAGCCAGGCAGCGGTATCTTCAACACGTTTTCTGGAGAGGCAATAAACAATGCCCGAATCTTCAGGATGCTCTTTCTCAAGAAACCTCAGTAACTGTTGCTTGCCCTGCTTCTTCTGACTGATCCGATAAAAAATATTAGCCCGGTTGAAACTGTCCACGAACACTTTGGCCTGTTCCAGACCCAAACGCTCGATAATTTCCTGACGGGTTCTTTTATCCGCCGTGGCTGTCAGAGCAATTCTGGGAACGGAAGGGAAACGTGTTTTCAGAACAGATAGCTGAAGGTACTCAGGTCTAAAATCATGACCCCATTGGGACACACAGTGTGCTTCATCAATGGCAAACAGAGAGATACGAATCTGTTCCAGCTTCCTCTGCATCACTTCTGTCATCAGGCGCTCTGGTGCTACATACAGAAGATCGATATGACCCGTAAAAAGCTCCTGCTCGATTCGGTACTGTTCTTCCATTGAAATACCAGAGTGCAGACTTTCTGCACGAATCCCGATCTGTTTAAGATTACTGATCTGGTCTTCCATCAAAGCAATGAGAGGTGACACCACAATGGCTGTGCCCGGCATAACCAGTGCAGGCACCTGATAGCAAAGAGATTTACCGCCACCCGTTGGCATAAGCACCAATGCATCACGCCCTTCTGTGACCTCTCTGATCACCTCTCCCTGAAAGCCACGGAAAGTTTCGAATCCGAAAGTATTTTGCAAAACATCCAGAGCAGGATCAGTCATTACAGTCCAGTGCACATTTAAACGACGGTTATTAAATAATGATGAAGGCAAGCTCATCAGTATACCATTACAACAGACAGGAATCTTTCAGCAAACTGCTGTAAACTTCTGACCCTCAACTCAAACCGGATTTTCTTTCAATGCAGGACATCTGTTCTACACTGGATCCGCTGCTGGACAAGTACGCGGATGAAGACGCATTCACATTTCATGCAGTCCACGGCTTCTACACGGCCATGGCGATCAACCCCTTCGAACTGAAGGTCGATGAGCGCAATGAGATTCTGTTTGGCACTCCGGTCTCGCTCTCAAAAGATGATGGTGTGCAGCTGGAACAGGCACTGTCGCAACTCTCACGTACGATTGACCGTCAGTTCAATGAAGAAGAAGGTTTTGAACTCTCCTGCGAAGAATACGCAGACCCGGATGATGAAGATCTGATGGACTGGTGCTGTGGTTTTGTTCAAGCCCACATCATGAACGAAGCGCAATGGTTTCAGGAGAATGAACAGGAAGTCAGTGAGTTATTGCTGCCCATCATGCTGGGTTCAGGCCTGTTCGATGACGAGCCTGAGTTTGAAGCCATTCTGGAAGACGAACAGTTAACCGAAGATATGTGCAGCCAGATTCCTGAAGTCCTGATGGAACTCTATCTGCTGTTCAACTCCCCCGAAGAAGCCAGCAGCAAGCCTCCAGCCAATAAATCCAAGCAGGGCAGAAAAGGCCCTCCTCGCAAGCGTCGTTAAGACAATCAGCACTGCTCATCTACTTGAGCAGTGCATCTTAAGATTATGCGTCTGGCAAATGCTCCAGCAGGAAGCGACGAGTGTTATCCCCCATGACCTTTCTGATTTCCATTTCTGTGAAATTTTGCTGCATCATAATGTCAGTAAGCACTGCCAGCTCTGAAGCATCTATTGAGGTAGTCACTGAGCCGTCAAAGTCAGAACCCAGCACTACATGATCTTCTCCCAGCAAATCGATGGCGTACCGAAGTGTTTTAACGATGCCTTCTGGCGAGAAATCACAGACAGCATCCCAAAAACCAATCCCGACCAGCCCACCTTTTTCAGCGATGCGAACCATTAACTGATCAGAAATATTTCTGGGCGTATCGCAGGTTCCCTGCATGCCGGTATGAGAGATCACCACCGGAGTTTTGGACATTTCGATCACTTCATCCACAACGGATTCCGAAGAGTGAGAAAGGTCAATAATAATGCCCAGACGATTCATTTCGGCCAGTGCCTGACGGCCAAAAAAGCTCAGTCGAGAGCCACTTTCACCATGAAGAGAACCACCCAGACGATTATCGAAGAAATGATGCAGCCCCATCATTCGATAACCAGCGTCGTACAACTTCTGAATATTCCCCAGATCCCCATCCAGTGCATGAGACCCTTCTGTTCCCAGAAAAGAGGCCAATTGTTTACGACCCATTTCTCTGGCTCTGAGAACCTCATCAAGATCATTACGGGTACGAATCAAGCGAACCTTATCTGGATGAGCTTCTGCCAGTGTCTGCAGTTTGTCTGCCTGATACAGAGCCCTTTCAGACAGGCTCTGCCAGGTATCGCTGGGCCAGCCCTGAACCAGAGACAACAAAGTTATATTATCCAGGGCATCCGCCGAATTGGTGCTGTAATTGAGTCCACGGGGAGATTTGGTGACGACGGTAAAAGCCTGGATAGCCACATTGCCTTCGCGCAACCTGGGCAAATCAACGTGACCATAATCTGAACGTTCAGATAGATCACGACTCCAAAGCAAGCTGTCAGAATGCATATCAGCCACAATCATACTGTCATGTAATTTTCTGGCGGCTTCGGAAATCGTATAGGGAGAGTGCTGAGTGACCTGATTGTGTTGCTTTTCAACCATTGCAGGAGCAAACAACACCATCACGCCTACAGAGACCAATAACAACACACCAAGCAAAGTAAAAAACTTCTTCATGGGTCAGACTGCCAATTTATAATTATTGTAATTTTTACCCGTGAGGAGAGGACTTTCCTCACGGGTTGGCTTGGAGTCTGCCATAGAAGCGAGAGAGGCTCAAACAGACGTTTGAGATGGATCAAAAAGTGGTCAGTATGCAGAAGCTACTCTGGTAGCTTTACCGTTGGTTTTCACCCAGACTTCAACTCGACGATTCCTGATTTTACTCGCCAGACTGTCCGCAGACGACAAAGCCATATATTGGCCATAACCTCGGTGATCAATCTTTTTACGGGAAATGCCCGCCTTGATCAAAGCCCTTCTAACCACATCAGCCCTGAGCTTTGCCAGTAGATCGGCATTTCTGGAATGATCGCTTTGCTCTGCAAACCCTATCAGTAACACCTCACCAGGTTGACGCTCAATAAAACGGGCCAACCTTTCAATATCACTCACCGCCTTATTGTCCAATTGCGCACGCCCCTGGGCGAAACGAAAATTCACGGAAGCACGGTCATACTGATCCACAATCTGCTGATAATCCTGTGGGGCTGACTTTAAATCAGGCGTCATCAACTCTACCGTCTGATGAACGTATCCAACAGAAGCTACAACAGGCTGAGCCAAATCACTGGTTGCATAACGCAGGAAGTCCAGAGCATCAGGATCAGCGCCTTTCTCAGGCAGATACATATAAAGGCGACGGCTCAAAACGTAATCTTCAGTGGAAACATGAAGCAGTTCAGGCTTTAACGCAAGGTTCGTCCCTTCAGAAATCATCAGAGGCTTGGCTCTGCCAATGGTATTGAGGCTGACAAAGCCAATACCACCTGGGGTAGAGGACACTCGATCAGAAAGAACCGTATTGGACTCAAACCGTTCCGCTTTTGGAGACAACTTATATTTTTTAGCCAGCACCAGGTTCTTGAAAGTATCCCAGGTACCGGAGCGGTTATCACGGGCAAACAGGGAAACCGGTAAATCTGCACCTCCCAGTTCTTTCCAGTTGGTTATTTCACCGGAGAACAAACGGGCCACATCCTTGATATCCAGTTTTTCAACAGAATTCCCCGGATTCACTACAATGGCCAGTCCATCAATCCCCACAACATACTCAGCTTCACGGGTACTGAAGTCGCCCATTTCCGATAACATGGCCTGCTCTTTCGACTTGATAGCCCTTGAGGCTGCTGCAATCTGCCCCTTGCCATTAGCCAATGCTTTAAAACCACTGGAAGAACCATGGGCTGCAATATAAATGCTGGCCAGCTGGCCTTTGCTGGGCAGAAAACCTGTGACTTTTACTTCATTCTCATACCCTGTCGGAAAGATACCAACACTCTCTGCCCCGAGGTATTTCAGGTAAGACTCAGCCAAGGCTGGCCCGAGTTTGGCCCCCACGGTGTTGGAGCCATGAATAGAAAACAGCAATTCCTCCTGAGCCTGAGTTCCGACTGCAAAGAGGGACATCAATGAGGAGAACAGAAGAATTCGAAGGGTTCTTGTTATTGTCATAAGTTATTTTTCTGGGCACGGGGCTATTTTTTCGCAGAGTCTATCGGTGAAATATGACAGAAATATGACACTCTTTACCGATAACCGCCTGTCAGCCCCGCTTGACTCTCACTCTGTGGAAAAAGTCACATTGGCATTTATGCTGAGAGAATAAAGGAATATTCTCAGGAGTGAGGTTGTGGGCGATCCTATCAATAGTGGCGGAGCTTCTCCAATAAGCCAGTCACAAACAGCAGGCACAGAAAACCAGAAGCCAATTACCGAGCAGGTTACGGTCAATGACAAAACCTACAATGTTGGCAAGGCAAAAGTATGGGGACTTAGAATTGCTCGAGAACTATTCAGTGTCCATGGTTTGATCAAACCTGCTTACAATCATTTCCATGATAAGTTACATAGTCATCGCTCTGATGGGAATGTGGCAGGTACACCAACACCCCCTTCTACTCCTGTATTGGAAAGATCCGCCAGACCACTACCTGAACTACCAAACCAAGTTAATGATTTTGCAGGCTCCAATTCCCCCACTCTTTTTCAAGACTACGACAGCACTCCTGAAGCTGCACCACCCAAACCTCAAACAGCTGCTGAAGTGCTTCATGCTATCAGTTATGGTAATGACTTTAATAACGACGATGGTTTTTCACTTGATCTGTTCAGAGAAGGAGTAAATGACCTTCCTACCGACGAGATAAAAACATTACTGACAAAACACTCTGATGAACTTTTGAATGACCGGATAAAAGATACAGTCCGAGAAGTTTATGCCGAACGAAAAGTCTCGGAAGCATTATCTAACCCCAAGTTTAAGGATGACCCCCAAGGACTTAAAACAGAGCTTACGAATCATTATGGCCAGTTTCCTAAGCTACATGCCGCTATGCAAGCCGAAGTCAACAAACGCTTTGGTATTGAAGAAGCTCCAGAAACACGCTCACCTGAACTTCATGAGCTAACTCCAAATCTGCAAAGTCTATATAGTTCAAACAGTGGGGGACCACTCCAGCTAGATAAGGAGTTTCCCAAAGTCCCTAAAGATCCTGTAATAAATGAACAGTTCAATGATATTGAAGTAAGCAGTCCACTGATTCAGGGTAGAATTGACCAGAAAGATGACTTCAAATCTGAAGCTCATCCGAAATTTTCAAACATTCATCTAGGTAACACAGGCAAGGCTTTTGCACCAGGTGCTCCATATCATGCTGCAAAAATAGACCTTCCTGGAGGCTCCTTTGTTGCAGCTCAAGGACCACTTGAAAAAACGGAAACGAATTTCGTAAAACTGCTTGCTCATCATCGTCCACCCGTGTCCGTTTCTCTTGTCAATTCAGATGAGCTCACTGACCCTAAAATCTCAGGTCGTAGAAACACCAGGCGCTCCATTGAAATAGGTCCCAAGGAAGTCGGTGAAGAAAAGGACTATGGGGGCATCAAGGTAAAACTGGAAGGGAAATATGACTTTGATGGAGGCAGAGTAACTGTCAAACAGCTTTCCATCAATGGTGAAACCCAGTTCAGAGTATATGACAAAGGCTGGGAAGACCACTCCGCGGGCAACCCCGAAAGATTGGCTAAGCTCGCAGTACTTGTAGAAAAACTACGTCAACACCCCTCCGTTTCGGCCCGGACTGATAACCCTACTGTAGTTAATTGCAATGCGGGTGTAGGCAGAACAGGGACATTCGTTACTATCGATAACAGTCTAAGGGAATATCAGAAGACGGGACAGCCTCCACAGGATTATACTCAAACGATTACCACCGCTCGAAAGGTTAGAAACAGTTTCGTGCAAACAGCAGGACAGTTTAATACAGTCTCTGCGGTTCACAACAATTTCACTCGACTATTCGCTCCTCTTCTGGAAGAGGCTGATCTGACAGTTGCAACCCACTCTGAGAGCCCAATTACTCCTGAAGAGAGCATCGGGCCAGATGATAATGGACCAGAATTTAGCTCTGCAATTTATTCCACTGTCAACAAAGACGAGCGTGATGCTGAAAGGCTTAGAAAAGCCTCCCAGGATGAAAACTATGAAAACACCAGCTTTGGGCAGATAAGGGACTCTTCTATTGAAGAGGTACTGGAAGAGGACGACAACCTTGAACCACCACCAATCCTCACTCCAAGTCCTGCGCCTGATGATGTTGAAGTTCCTGACTCCCCCACTCTATCAAAGAGGACAGCATCTCTTCGTCCTAAAGATGCGAACCAGCTCCTAAATAAAATTACAGAAGGGGGTTATGGAAACTCTCCTGCATCATTCGATTCCCAAAAGCTAGTGACCGATCTTATTCCAGTCCTTCGCCAGGCAGACCAGGCACAATTCACGGAACTTCTTAATTACACTGAAACCCTGAAAAGCACCCCTGGATGGCAAGAGGTTGGCCTGGCGGCTGAGCAAGCCATCAATGACCACATACAAAACAGATCACCCAATGCCGTTGATCAACTCAACCGTCCTGGTGGACAAGTTCGCAGCTGAATGGTTTCTTGAGGCAAAAAAATACCGGCACCCAGCCGGTATTTTTATATAAGCTATTCGTTAATTCGAAGGAATCCCATCCAGTGCATCCACCACATCTTCCAGTTCAGCAATGGTCTGCCGGATCAATTGTTTGTACTGGGAGGCGTCCAGCTTCTGCACTTCACCCTTTAGATGATTACGAGCACCATCAATGGTAAAGCGTTTATCGTAGAGTAAGCTGCGAATTTGCCGGATCAGCAAGACATCCTGACGCCGGTAGTAACGGCGGTTGCCTCGCCTTACCGGTTTCAGTTGCGAAAATTCCTGTTCCCAATATCGAAGGACATGGGATTTTACCTGACACAAGTCGCTTACTTCACCAATGGTGAAGTAACGCTTGCCGGGAATAACAGGGAGATCACTCTTCCTGAGCTCTGTTTCCTGCATAGGCCTCAACTCGTGCCCTGAGTTTCTGACCGGGCCTGAAGGTTACCACCCTGCGGGGAGAAATCGGAATTTCTTCACCGGTTTTGGGGTTTCGGCCGGGTCGCTGGCTTTTGTCTCTCAGCTCGAAGTTTCCGAAGCCGGACAACTTGACCTGTTCATTATTCTCTAATGCCTGACGGATCTGTTCGAAAAAATGCTCGACCATATCCTTGGCTTCGCGCTTGTTCAAGCCGAGTTCTTCATGAAGACGCTCGGCTATATCAGCTTTCGTCAGAGCTCCCATGGATGACTTCCCGCTCTCTTATAACCCGGAGCGCCCTGCCTGAGAGCCTGAAATTGAATAAACAGGCTCTTAAAAATCAGAAGAACGCTCACTGTGGCTGATTAGCTACGGAGGCTGGCTCCAAATTCAGAGGCCAACCGACTTACGATACCGTCAATCAACTGATTAACTTCTTCGTCTTTTAGAGTGCGGGAAGCGTGCTGTAAGGTCAAGCCCAAAGCGAGACTCTTATGACCTTCTTCAATGCCTTTACCGGCATAAACATCAAAAATGCGAACATCTTTCAGCAGTTCAGACGCTTCTTCCCGGATCACCTGGTTCAGACTGTCTGCAGCGACTTCCTGCTTGACGATCAGAGCCAGGTCACGACGCACTTCAGGGAACTTGGACAGTGGGGTGAACTGAGTCACTTTACCCTGACAAATCACTTCCAGGTTGGCTTCAAACATCAGCACGGAACCATCCAGCCCCAGCTCTTTAGCCAGACTTGGGTGCAGAGCACCAATATGGCCAATAACCTTGTCATCACGAACAAGAGACGCACACTGACCAGGATGCATAGCGTCATGAATGCCTTTTTCAAAGCGGAAGTCACCCGCAGCACCGCCCAGTTCCAGCAGAGCTTCCACATCCCCTTTCAGGTCGTAGAAGTCTACAGGCTCAGCCTTGATCGCCCAGCTTTCAGGATAACGACTGCCGGTAATCACGGCAGCAATCTGGTTTTCCTGTCTCAGTACTTCACCTTCGCGAACAAAAGTCTGGCCCGTTTCAAACAGACGAACACGACTCTGCTGACGATTCAGGTTGTAGCTGACGGTTTTTACCAGACCCGGCAGCAGGGTTGTGCGCATAACAGACAAGTCGCTGGCAATAGGATTCGCCAGAGCTACGGCTTCACGCGTAGGATCAAACAGTTGATGCAACTTGGGATCGATAAAGCTGAAAGAAACCGCTTCCTGATAGCCACGCCCTACCAGAATACGACGAATGTCAGATTCTTTGACTTTATCTTCGTCTACCTGCTTGAGTTTCAGCAGTGCGGTTGGAATGGTTTCTGGCAGACGCTCATAGCCGTAGATTCGACCCAGCTCTTCCACCAGATCTTCTTCAATGGAGATGTCAAAGCGCCAGCTCGGCACTGAAACAGTCCATTCACCTTCTGCAATAGAGGCCATCTCCAAACCGAGACGTGTGAGCAGTGCTTCAATCAGATCATTTTCAATGGTGATGCCCAGCAGAGAAGCTACTTTCTCGGCTCTCAGGGTCACAGTGCTCAGAGAAGGCAGATTCTCTTCGCTCACCACTTCAGAAACAGGGCCTGGCTGACCACCACAGATTTCAAGAATCAGAGCAGTGGCTCTTTCAATAGCCTTGCGCTGCAACTGGAAGTCCACACCACGCTCAAAGCGGTGAGAAGCATCTGTGTGCAAACCGTAAGAACGAGCCTTACCGGCAATGGTAATCGGATCAAAGAAAGCCGCTTCCAGCAGCACGTTGCGAGTAGTCTGGGAAACACCAGAACCTTCGCCACCCATGACACCGGCAATACCCAGGGCATGCTTTTCATCAGCAATGACCAGAGTCTCGGTGTTCATGCTGACTTCCTGACCGTCCAGCAGCACCAGCTTTTCTTCAGCATTGGCTTTACGAACAATCAGGGAACCGTTCAGGGTATCCAGGTCGTAACCGTGCATGGGCTGACCCAGCTCCAGCATGACGTAAGCAGTCACATCCACTACAGGATCAATGGAACGGATACCGGAACGACGCAGACGCTCAACCATCCACAGAGGTGTAGGCTTGGTGACGTCAACATCTTTCAGGACACGGGTGAGGAATCGAGGCGCACCGTCTTTGGAATCAACAGTCACCTTGAAAGTGTCGTCAATGGCAGGAGCCACTGGCTCAACCTGTACTTCACTGACATCGGCCAGGAAGTTTGCACTGACTTCACGGGCCAGACCGGCAATGCTCAGACAGTCACCCCGGTTAGGCGTCAGGTCTACATCAATAATCTTGTCATTCAGGTTCAGGTATTCACGAATATCCTGACCCACTGTAGCGGCACCCGGCAGCTCCATCAGGCCATCGGAAGATTCCGCCATGCCCAGCTCTTCTTCCGCACAGAGCATGCCGAAAGATTCAACACCGCGCAGTTTGGCTTTTTTGATTTTGAAGTTACCTGGCAGGACAGCACCCACTGTCGCAAAAGGTACACGAATACCTACGCGCGCATTAGGAGCACCACAAACTACCTGAAACTCCTCTGAGCCTGTGCTTACGCGAGTGACACGTAATTTATCTGCATCCGGGTGCTGTTCGCAGGCAACTATCTCACCCACAACAACACCGGAAAACTCGCCAGCAACCGGATCAACGTCGTCCACTTCCAGGCCGGCCATGGTGATTTTGTCCACCAGCTCCTGGGTACCCACTTCCAGGGCAACCCATTCACGCAACCATAGTTCACTGAATTTCATAGGCTTTTCTCAACTCCGTTATTCGATCTAATCGTTAAAAACTTTTCAGTAAAACCGTTAGTTGAACTGGCTCAGGAAGCGCAGGTCATTATCGAAGAACTGACGTAAGTCATTTACGCCGTAACGGAGCATGGCAAAACGTTCTACACCCAGACCAAAGGCAAAGCCGGTGTATTTGCTGGTATCAATACCGGAGTATTCGAACACTTTGGGATGAACCATGCCGCAACCCAGCACTTCCAGCCACTTGATGGAACCGTCTTCGTTACGTCCCCATTCTATATCCACTTCTGCAGAAGGTTCGGTGAACGGGAAGTACGAAGGACGGAAGCGAACTTGCAGATCGTCACGCTCAAAGAAAACACGCAGGAAGTCACTGAGGACACTCTTGAGATCCGCAAAACTTACTTTCTCAGCTACATACAGGCCTTCAACCTGATGGAACATCGGGCTGTGGGTCTGGTCAGAGTCGCAACGGTAAACCTTGCCCGGGCAGACAATAGCAATCGGTGGTTTTTCACCGGCTTTCGCCAGAGCTTCCATGACACGGACCTGAACCGGAGAAGTGTGGGTTCTCAGAACGGTGCTGTCATTGAAGTAGAAGGTATCGTGCATAGCACGAGCCGGGTGGTGGCCCGGAATATTCAGGGCTTCGAAGTTATGATAATCGTCTTCGATCTCAGGACCCTGGGCCACTTCAAAGCCGATATTACCGAAGTAATCGGTAATACGCTCCATGGTACGGGTAATAGGATGCACCGTACCCAGATCCTGACTGCGGCCAGACAGGGTCACATCAATGGTTTCACTGGCCAGACGGGCTTCCAGAGCCGCTTTCTCCAGACCTTCACGTTTCACGTTCAGGGCAGCCTGAACCTGCTGTTTGGCTTCGTTAATAAAGCCACCCGCCTTCGGACGTTCTTCCGGGGACAATTTGCCCAGGCCTTTCAACAGCTGGGTCAGCTCGCCTTTTTTGCCTAGAAATCGAACCCGAACCTGGTCCAGATCAGCTGCATTGGCGGCTGATTCAACTTCAGTCAGAGCAGAGGTGACTATGGGTGAAACAAGTGTTTCCAGATTCTCCATGGGATTCCCGATAACCGATGCGTACAGAAAACAAACCGCCAATTCTAGCGGTTGAGAACAGTTTTGAATAGATGCATTTGCTGAACTATCAACAGATAGAATCGAGAAGGACTCTCAGATTACCCCGAAATCCAAAATTCAGGCTTATTCATTCAAGGGCGCTTGTTGAGCCATCTGTTTGGCCACTTCTAACACCAGCATACGCATTTCAGCCACCTGACCGGGATAACTCATTCTGCCGACATCACGCATCAGGTTAAAAGCTCCCTTCTCAATCGTCCCTTTTCTGTTTCGCATTTCAAACTCACCAGAAAGAACAAGAGTGCCATCATCACTGAAATCAAGACGATAAACCTGCATAGCCACAGACCAGTCACCTTGCCTGTTCGCCAGCACCTGATTCATTTGCTGTTGAATCAAACCGGCCAGAGCCAGATCAAGACGCTCCGCCCAGTAGTAACGACGACTGAATTGAACTTCGTTATTATCCAACATAATGGCCAATTGAGGCTGCTGGAGATAACTGGCCAACCTGACAGAGACTTTCTTCACCGGCCCGCCCACCGTAAGGATTTCTGTACCCGGATTGAGCAAAAGATAAGTAGGTGGCGAGGGACTGCTGCAGGCCATCAGGAAAACAGCAATGGGGAAAACGAGGTACCTGAACACACTACTCTCCCACTAACGGTCCTGACCAAATATCAGGGCATTGGGCTTTTCATTCAGAGTCCTGATCAGCGACTGCATCTGCCAGAGCAAATCCTGAACACTTCGCACGGAATCACTCAGACCAGGGTATAAAGCCCCCTGACTCGAGTAATCTTCAAGCAGTTGTTGCAAGCTCTGAACACTCTGATCCAGTCGGCCAGGCAGTTGACGCATAGACGGATCATTCACCAGACCACGGGTATCATTAGCCAGAGCCCTGATGCTGACCAGGGTTTCAGCCAGGGGTAAAGCCTTGAGCTTGGCCAGAATGGCACTGGCATCTTCTTTATAACGGACAATATCGCTTTTGATCGTAGGCAGGACTTTATAGCCTTCAATCGTTTCAATACTGACATCCGGTGTATCCGGGTAAAAATCCATATCCACCAGCATACTGCCAGTAATCAGATTGCCTGTTTTCAAAGATGCTCTTAGCCCTTCATGAATGCTCTGGTCCATCATTTTTGCAAATGTTTCCGGGGAGGTTTTCTCCTTTCCTCGAGTCACCCTCTCCAACTCAAAATCAATCAATACGGGAATACTGCGACTCTCAGGCTTTATCTCTTCATAAGTTTCAGGCAGCACTCCCAGGGCCACTTCCTTTACTGTTCCCACCCGAATTCCCCGATACTCAACAGGTGCCCCTGCCGTCAGCCCACGGATCGATTCATCAAACATCAGCAGATATTTAATGACCACTTTGTATTGCCGTTCACGGGTGCTGTCTGAATCCTGATAGAGACGGAACTGATGATGACCTTTTACAGGTTCTCCTGGATCAAGACCTTCAGGCACATCAAAAGCAACACCTCCGGAGATAAGCGACATCAGGCTGCCGACCTCAACCCTGAAACCGTCTGGCCCCGTCTTCAAACTGACACCACTGGCGTTCCAGAACTGTGTCCGGGTAGTCACCAGCCGATCATAAGGGGCACTGATAAAAGCCTGATAATCAACCTCACGCCTCTCAACATCCAGATTCACTGTCTCAAGTCGTCCCACCTCAAAACCATGATAAAGCACGGGATCGCCGACCTTCAGTGAGTTAGCCTGCTGACTCTTGAGTTTCAACCGAATTCCCTTGGTACTGGAATCCGTTACCGGTTGTTGTTCATAGCCCTGAAAGGATCTGGTTCCTTCACTCCCAGAGCCCGGATCGACTGTAATATAAGCACCCGAAAGCAATGTTCCCAACCCGGAAACACCGCCCACTCCTACTCTTGGGCGAACTACCCAGAAGCGACTCGAATCCTTCAATAATGGCTCGCCCGCTTTCTCCATTTGAACTTGAACAACTACCCCGTTCAGAGTGTCATTCAAAGCAACTTTTTCTACGACACCGATGATGACATCACGAAACCTGACCTGAGTCTTTCCTTCAATCACTCCCTCAGCGGTTTTGAAATGGATAGAAACAACAGGACCTAGTGTCGCATAGTGATACCAGACCATAGAGATACCAATGGCTATGGCCACTATGGGTAATATCAGCACAGAGGAGAACCTGCCGGTTTTCACCACTCTCGCCGCTTCAAGAGGTTCTTCACTCATCGCTCTGACCTGTCACAGAGGGAGCAAACTGCCACAACGAGCGAACATCAAAATGATCCGCTGCCAGCATAGTCAGCACCACGACACCAAAAAATGCCAGAATTCCTGGCTCTGCCGTCAAAGAGGCCACACCACCGAACTGCACAACCGAGACCAGTATGGCCACAACAAACACATCTATCATGGACCAGCGGCCAACAATCTCGACCCATCGATAAAGCTTTGTCAGATCAGCGGGTCGTTCCAGCAGCTCCATTTTGACTAACAGACAGAGATAACCCAGAGCCAGTATTTTTGCGATGGGAATGACAATACTGGCCATGAAAATCACACCCGCCACCAGCCAGGAACCATGACTCCAAAGCAGAATGACGCTGCCCAGAATGGTTACAGTATCTTCCTGTCCGAACATGAAGGTCTTGGTAATGGGCAAAAGATTGGCTGGCACATAAAGAAGACATGCTGTGAACAGGTATGAGCAGCATTTCTGCAAACTGTATTTCTTCGGGCTTTCAGGCAGAACCGTTGCCACACCAATATTCTGCAACTGCCTTTTATCCAGGCTCAGGACAATGCCTATGACACAGCTACTCAGACCGATGTAACACCAGAATGAAGACCCCATTTGAATATCAGCAAGACTGGAGAGTTTGATTAATGAAACCAGCACACCAATGATAAAGACTTCAGCCATACTCCATTGCTGCATACGCATCACACAATGCATCAATCCAGATGTACCCGGAAATGCTGACCCGCCCAACCTGTATGGCAATAAACCATAAAGCATCGACAAACAGATGATTGCCGGCAAGAGCAACGTAAACACGGTCAGAATCAGAGATAACAGCCCATAACCTGACTGCCATATCATGAAAATTGCTGAAGGAAGTGTCACAGTCTGAACGATGCCGTGGGATTGCAGCGAAAGAAAAGGAAAAACCAGAGAGAGAAACAGAAATACCAGGCCAGAAAGAGAGAAAGACATCAGACAATTCAGCCACTGTCTTCTGCAAACACTGAGCACACCGCCACACCGACAACAGAGTAAACGATGGCCTTCATTCAATGGCTTATATGTCTGGTCAAGACCGCAGTCATGACAAGTTATGACGCTCATAGCAGGACCAGTAAGAAGACGACCCACGTGAAGTATCGGACTGACAGCAAACAAACAGAATCAGGTTAGCACATAAAATATTTATTCATATTCAGTTCTTGCCATTGTTGTCAGGGTGACATTCTTCCCTCTCAATAGACAGAATCTGTTTGGAGCAGAGGGCATTCAAGTGTAATGTCTGGGAAAGCTGAAAACACGGATAGGGAACTCAAGATAATGAAGCCTGGTATCGACCTCTACACCGCCGCCACCCCCAATGGCCACAAAGCTTCTGTGACCCTGGAAGAATTAGGATTAGAGTACAACATTCATCGGATCAATCTGATGGATGGTGAGCAAAAGCAACCTGATTTTCTGGCCATGAACCCGAACGGACGTATTCCTGTCATTGTGGATCGTGACGCTGATGATTTTGCGGTATTCGAATCAGGTGCCATTATGATCTATCTGGCCGAGAAAACCGGCAAACTGTTACCCTCTGATCCAAAAGGTCGCAGCCAGGTCATTCAATGGCTGATGTTCCAGATGGGCGGCGTGGGCCCCATGATGGGCCAGGCCAATGTGTTTTTCCGATACTTCCCGGAAAAGATTCAACCCGCCATTGACCGCTATCAGAACGAAACTCATCGTTTACTCAACGTCTTGAACGGACATCTTGAGGAAAATGAGTTCCTCGCTGGCGACTTCAGTATTGCTGACATTGCCAACTGGTGCTGGGCCAGAACCAGCAGCTGGTCCGGTGTTGAGATTGATGACCTGCCCCATCTTCAACGCTGGATTGACCAGATTCAGGCACGTCCCGCCTGCGCCAGAGGCGTAGAAGTACCGCCCAGAGCCGATGCCGAAACGGTAGTGACCAGCGGCAAAAGCATGATCATCAAGTAGGCCTTCCCGTTACGATATAAACCGTTAAGTTTCCCCCCTCATTTATCCTGAGGGGGAATTGCTTTAAAATCCCCACCTGATTTCAAAAACCTCCCAGAATGATCTATGCAATTTTTTGTTAATGACCAGCCCCTGAGCTCGGAAATCCCTCTAACGCTCACCCAGATGCTGGAACAGATCAATCAGGCTGAGAAAGGTGTAGCACTGGCCGTCAATAAACAGATTGTCAGCCGCTCCCAATGGCCCCAGAAAAAAGTAGAAGAAGGTGACCGCATCACCCTGATCAAAGCCACCGCAGGTGGTTAATAAACGATGCCTATAGCGAATAAAGAAACGCTTGGAATTACAGACAATTTTTAGGACTGCAGGGCTGGCATGCTGACCATTGCTGATAAAACATTTAATTCGCGCCTGTTTACCGGTACGGGAAAATTCAACAACAGCCAGACAATGGCTGAGGCCATCAAGGCTTCCGAGAGTGAGCTGGTAACTATGGCTCTCAAGCGGGTGGACCTGAATGATGACCAGGATGATATTCTCTCGCCCCTGATTGAGGCTGGCGTTAACCTGCTGCCTAATACGTCCGGCGCTCGAGATGCCAGAGAAGCGGTCTATGCTGCCCAGCTGGCCAGAGAAGCCCTGCAAACCAACTGGCTGAAGCTGGAAATCCACCCGGATCCCAAATATTTGCTGCCAGATCCTATCGAAACCCTGAAAGCCTGTGAAGAACTGGTCGAACTGGGCTTTGTTGTTCTGCCTTACGTTCATGCTGACCCGGTTCTGTGCAAAAAACTGGAAGAAGCCGGCGCCGCTGCCGTTATGCCTCTGGGCGCACCTATTGGCAGTAACCTGGGACTGAAAACAGAAGAGTTCCTGAATATCATCATCGAACAGAGCCAGGTGCCTGTGGTGGTTGATGCCGGTATTGGCAGCCCTTCTGATGCCGCCAAGGCCATGGAGCTGGGAGCCGATGCTGTTCTGGTCAACACCGCAATCGCAGTATCCAAAGACCCTGTTGCCATGGGTATTGCCTTTAAAGAAGCCGTTACAGCAGGTCGACGCGCCTACGAAGCTGGCTTGGGCGTTCGCTCCCACCAGGCCCAGGCCAGTAGCCCCCTGACCGCCTTCCTGGAAGATTTCTGATGTCATTCGTAGACAAGTTTAACCAGATAAACTGGGATGAAGTCAGAATGAACATCCTCAGCAAAAACGCTGCGGATGTTGAGGATGCCCTGTCGGCACGTCGACTGACTCACGATCAGTTTCTGGCACTGATTTCACCAGCGGCTGAGCCCTATCTGGAGCAGATGGCGCAGAAAAGCATGGCTCTGACCCGCCAGCGCTTTGGCAATACAGTACAGATGTATATTCCTCTGTATCTGTCCAACAAATGCACCAACATCTGCACCTACTGTGGTTTCAGTTTGGGTAACAAGATTCGCCGCAAAACCCTGAGCATGGAAGAACTGGATCGGGAGCTTCAGGCGATTAAAGCCATGGGCTTTGATCACATCCTTCTGGTCACCGGTGAAGCCCAGGGAACGGTAGGCACTGAATATTTCAAAACGGTCCTGGATAAAGTCAGGCTGTACTTTTCCCATATCACACTGGAAGTTCAGCCTCTGGATCAGAACGAATACGAAGAGCTCATGGAACTGGGGCTTGACGCTGTGCTCGTTTATCAAGAGACATACAATCGCCCGGCTTATGAGAAATACCACCTGCGCGGCAGCAAAATGGATTTTGATTACCGACTGGATACCGCTGACAGACTGGGCAAGGCAGGCATCGACAAAATTGGTGTGGGCGCCCTGATTGGTCTGGAAGACTGGCGCACCGATTCTGCCATGGCAGCCGCACATCTCGACTATCTGGAAAAAACCTACTGGAAAACCCGCTACTCTATTTCTTTCCCGAGGCTTCGTCCCTGTGAAGGAGAATTCCAGCCGGTATCCATTATTTCTGACAAACAGCTGGTGCAGTTAATTTGCGCTTACCGTCTGTTCAAGCCTGAAGCAGAACTGTCCCTCTCTACCCGGGAATCAGAAGCGTTCAGGGATAATGTTTTACCTTTGGGCATTACCACCATGAGTGCTTTCTCAAGCACTCAGCCTGGCGGTTATGCAGATGGTGCCATTGAGTCTCTGGAACAGTTCTCTATAGATGACAACCGTCGTCCTGAAGCCGTAGCCGCTGCTATCAAGTCAAAAGGTTTGGAAGCAGTCTGGAAGGATTGGGATCGGAGCTATAGCCACTGACCCCAATTAATCCGGAGCTCTGTTTCCGACCAACTCAGTTGGACTGACAGAAGTCATCTGAGTCCCTGGTTGCCGGGCCTGATCATCAAGACAGGCCTTGGCAGCCTCATAGACACTTCGGGTCTGCCCCACCGTTTGAACAAACTCTGGATGATTTCTCGACAACTTACCCTGTATAAGCGTTTGAAGTGTCATTAAAAGCAGATTCGCTTTCGACAACCCCCCCTTTTCTGCCAAACCATAGAGATGCTCAAGAGCCAGGAAGCAGCCTGTTCGCCCCAAACCTGCAAGACAATTCACAGCCAAAGCCTGATGCGGGCAATGCTTTCTTTGTTGCGCCACCAATGCTTGCAATTCATTCATAATGTCTACCGGCAATGGCTTCATATCAGGCCAGTCTGGGAACGACACCTGCCTGATAATACGTTCTCCAGAAGGCCCCTTCATCCGAAACGATCTTACGGTAGCCGAGACAGGCAGTCGGCCCTGCCCTTTCACGGATAAACTGCTTTTAAACAGAATCTTTTCTTCTGATGTTTTCTCCAAAGAATATTTACCACCGAAAGGCACCTCAACAGAAAGAGGAAGACTGCCCCAATCAAAACGATCACGCCCCTTATCCATTTGACGATCATGTTCATTGATCAGATCAAGAAACAGACCTACATTCTCCTGTTCCGCCATGCTCAATACATCAGGCATATCTGACGACTTGGGACCTTTCATCGCAATACCGGGAATACTGTCTCCATAAAAAATCTTATTCGCATTCCACTGAGAAGCGGGATTAGATGATTTAATCTGAGTATCAGGCAGAGGATAAAAGGCAGAAGCTGTCTTGGCTGAACGGCCCATAGATGGAATTATTTTTGCTCTCCAGGCCATGAGAGATGACAACAATCTGTCTGCAAAATCTCGATCATTATTCTTCCCAAAGCATTTCAGCAGTTGTAAAACTTTGCCTGCAAAAGGCCCTGTCAGCGATACAGCCTCCTGAGGTTTAGCTGCCAGAGAACCTTTTCTGCCATTGGCCTTTCGAGATGATCGCTTACCCGCCAACTGACTATTAAGCCATGCTTTCTTTTCCAATAACTGTTCAGGCTCTATTCCCGGGGTCAGCACTTCAATACACACTGCCAGCCTTTCCATCAACTCAGCCAGAGTGGCCCTGTTTTTCTGGGCTTGCTTCCCTTCTCTGCTTTTCAATCTATCACTGGCAAGCAAAGATTTAAGTCGCAGCAACTTATCTACCAATTCACTCTGACCTGAGTAGCAGCGTATATCTGCACTCAAGCAGGCACAGAGATCATTTAGCCAGCGAGTACATTTATTCTTAAGATAATTGGAAATATTCGAATCGTAATGCTGGCTTTCAGGCGCTTCTATTAAATCGAAAGCAGCTTGAGTAATGACCTCACAAGGTCCCAGCAAATCAATAGACGACGCTTGATCTGACTCTTTAACATGACCATTCAACCCTTTGGCCAATTCCTGATCAGTAAACTGCGCATCTACTTTTGGTAATACCGAGATGACCAGCTTTCTCTGCCGCCTGAATATAGCGGCCATATCCACTCGCCTGCCCATATAGAGCAGATAGCAAATCGAGGTAATCAAAGGCCTAAGTTTATGCATACTGACGTCTTCCAGATCTCTCTGGCACAACCTCATAAACTGTTTTTGTGGCAAAGCACTGTACTTTTTGTGCAATTCGCGCGCTTTACTCTCAGACCAGTCCCTAAGCCGAGTCATTCTCTCCCTAACTGAATGAAATCGATCCAACAAAGGTTCTTTGCCTTTAAGTTCGGCAGGCTCCCCCTCAAAGCTATGATTAATGAGATACCAGAAACAGTCTTTTTCATCCCAACTGCGACTTTTCTTTGCGGGTACGGTCACTTTTCTGGCAATACTACTGCTGTCTTTTACCTCGAAAGTGATCGAATCAGAACAGGGCCTGTCCTTATATAAACCTTCGATCGCATCATTGTACTCCCCTGCCAGCAAATTAATCAGGGTCTGCCTGCAACCAAGTCTCGATCTTAGCTGCCATAAACTGCCATCAGGTAAGAGAAGATTGATGGGGTACTGATTTTCACAGCCATAAACCAGATGCTGATCCACATCCTCTCCCATCAAAACCGGTGTCACAGCCATATGAATCGTAATCTGGCGATAATCTTTTTCCAGCCCCATTAATTTTTCGCCCGTTGCCTTCCGATGCCTGGGACGAACAGATAAACCTTGCCTGAGGATAAAAAATCTCAGATCCACTGAATCCAGCCCTTCTTTCCTCAAGGTATCGATAAGGTGCCTGATTATGGAATGAATCTGAGTACCACTGATGCTGACTTCGACAATACCTATCGACTGATAACCCTGCCGGCATGCCTTGACGACTTCATCAGTCATTTTGGTAATGTGTACTTTTGGGCACAGGGAAGCGTCTTTGGCAGTAGAAACCACCACACCTACTCGATCTTCCTCAGGAATATAAGGCTGTAAGAAAGCGGATAACAGAGTACCTCCCCGCTCCATGGTGAACAGAATGTCACAGGGAGAGTCTTTCAATTTCTGGCCTAACTCGGCTATCGCTTTTTGCTGCTCCTTAAGATGCTGCCAATATATGACTCCACCATTCTCATAAACGCCTGAAGAACTTCCCTTGCGCATTTCCGATATACGTTGACAAACAAGACTGACATCCAGCCCATCACCTTCGAGATAATCGGGTTTAAGCGCGGCAGGGTTCACCAGGAAACACTTGGGATCAGTAATGTTAGTGAGCTGCAGATCAGATGCATTTCTTCTCAATGCACCACAAGCATCTCTGGAAGCCTGAGCATCGAACATCGACTCAGGTGAAACACTCTTTAAACTTCGATTCAGAGCATTTACCGGATTCTGATCAACTGTTTGACCTGCAGATGTACCTGATACATCTCCTGCCTTCCTGCTTTCGTCTTTTCCAAGAGCATCCATTGCTTCACTTCCCTCTATAACATCATTACTTTTGACCAGCGAAGAGCCCATTTCACGCCTGGAAGTACTAACAAGCCTGTTAGCCACACTGACAAGAAGGAAAAACCCACCTTCACGATCGATTTGCATTTCTGGTATGCTCGAATTTCCAGACCGAAAAGCACCTCTGACAGCACGATTAAAAGTTACGAAACCATGAGTTACGACGATCAGGATCTGTTCCTGCAGGAAATGGAGGGTGTGGCTCCGCTGAAAAGCCGCCCCAAAGCGGATCTCAAGAAGCATCAGACTGCGACCCCCGGCCAGGCTCTGAGACGGAAGGCGGCCCAGACGGAGCTGAACGATCCGAACTTTTTATCCCTTGATAATCCGAAGAGGGTTGAGCCCTACGACCACCTGGAATATAAGCGCCCAGGCGTTCAGGAAGGTGTTTTCAAGAAAATGCGTTTGGGCAAGTATGAAATAGAAGCCCGACTGGATCTGCACAGTCATACAGCAGCGGAGGCCCGAAAAGCAGTCTTCGACTTTATTAATGACTGCCACAAACACGAGCTGCGCTCACTGATTGTTAATCATGGTCGAGGACTGAACAGTAATCCTCCTGCCATTATAAAAAGCTATGTAAATACCTGGCTAAGAGAAATGGATCAGGTTCTCTGCTTTCATACAGCGCAGAAATTCCACGGTGGCTCCGCCGCACTGTATGTGGTTCTGAGAAAAAGTGAGCGGGAAAAGCTGGAAAACCGGGAACGCCACGCCAAACGGACGGCTTGATTCCAGAGCTTTAATGACCTGTCGATACTCTTTTTAATACCCTATGTGGATCGACAGGTCATGATGACTAACGACTTCCTGATTGCCTGGCTACTGACATTAGCCTTGGAACTGCCGGTTATTTATCTCCTCCTGCACAAATCTGCCCCGCGAATGAAAGTTCTGTTTGCAGGCTTTGTCGCCTCCACCCTCACACTGCCCTGGCTCTGGTTCGTGCTCCGTCACTGGATGGACTACAACCAGCTTCTGCTGATAGGCGAGAGTCTGGTCGTTATTATTGAGGCAGCACTGCTGGCCAGCTGGCTGCAAACCCGGCTCAGGCTTGCTGTACCTGCCGCGTTTCTGGCAAATCTGACTTCACTGCTGATGGGCACCTGGATTCTGAGCCTCTGAGCAAGCCCCTCTAACTCAGTAAAACAGTTCATCCGTCGATAGGAATTGAATAGAACCATTGATTCCTTCAGGCACTGCCATGTTTGCAAAACCCTCGGCCTGCCAGCAGCTTGGGATAAAACACGCCCTTTCGGATGCCAGCGCAGGCTATATTGCCGGCTGCTGGCTGTTGTTTCTGCCTATAGAAATACTCGCCACTCTGTTTATTGTTTACAACCTGATTGCCTTTGGTTGCCAACCCATATTCAGCCTTTTACCAGAAAGGTTTGAGAAAAACGCTATCCGTTTTTCTCTTTTACTCACCACTGTCGCACTGATGATTCCAGCAGAGAATTACTGGCTGACTTTGCTGTGCATGGCATCAGCCAGTGCACTCTTTCATGTCAGCGCCGGAGCCCGGAGCCTGAGAACAGCCCATCAAAACACGCTCCAGATTAGCTGGTTTGTAGCCCCCGGAGTATTGGGACTACTGACAGGAATAGCAGCAGGGATCAGTGAATTCACTGGAGCTTTCTGGATCCTTATGATCGGTCTGTTCTTAAGTATCCTGATTTCCGACACCGGACATCGCACAAAACCACCTACCTCTCAAAACTTCGAGCTTCACAGCTTCCGGTTCTGGCTGGCAACCACACTGCTGCTCTTGATTTCCATCCGCTCACTGGTCTGGAGCTTCTATCAGGGCTATCTCCCACTTGAACCTCCCATTCTTTTAACACTGGGGGTTGCCGCTTTTTTGGGAAAACTGGCCGGAGGCTGGCTGGATACCCACTACACACTGAACCAATGGCTTCTTCCTGTTTTGATGACTGCGACTTACTTGCTGCTCCTGACTGAACAAACCGGTTCTCTGGTGACACTGGCCTTTGGACTGGCCTGCCTGCAATCAGTCACTCCCGTGATGCTAAAAGCGCTTAACCAATATCTCCAGAAGCCCGCACTGAGTGCAAGTTTAGGACTTGGACTGGCCATCACTCTGGGGGGAGGCATTCTTTCGATTCTTACAGCTGCTCACAACACATCAGCAGACTCAATATTTATTATTCCTGCTGCCCTGTTAATGACGTGTCTGCTGGTGATTCCACTATTAACCGTGAAAATCATGTCTTCCCCCGGGACGACCAAATGATTTTCTTAGATTAGAGATTCTTAAAACTCAGGGAAGATCATGAAAACAACCAACAAACTGCTCATGGCCGGTCTGATCCTTTGCTTTTCAGGACAGTTACTTGCAGATCTGGTTTCTCCCAATCCACGAAACAGGGACATTCGCAAGAGCTCGGTAAAACAGATCGACCTGATCATTTATGTTGTTCAAACGGCTTATAGCACACCGACCTCCAAAGCCTTTTCTCTGGAGCTGAACTGTTATCAATCCCCCCTCTGGGATCTGTTTGGCTGGATGAACAAGCTGGTTTACTCAAAAACATTTGAGTGCCCAACTCAACAAGGACGCTTCCCGGACACGTGCAACAAGATGCTAAAGATTTCCGCCCTGCCCACCGAGCTGGCAGGCAATGTGAGCTGTGATGCCAGGGTTTCCATGGAAGACGTTGAATATGAGTTTTCCACCCACGATTACGCCAGGGAAAGTCAACGCTGGAACTTCCCTCTTGAATACCCCTACATAGGACGACTGGACGCTATCTATCTGCCACTGGATCAGGCCACTGCCACATACAGCAGCCCGGCACCTGGAGAGAATCCACCACTTACTGACAATCAGGGACAGTAGCCATGAAAATCACCTGGTCACAGATCAAACAGACACTGATCGAATCCTCTCTGGTACAGCTTGCCATGAATGCATGGAAACACTGGAGCGTCAGCAAGGATGATTCAGGCATCGAAACACTCGGTAAAATGTTCCGAAGAAGCAGCAGTCAGGAAAGCACACCACCCACTACACCTATCCAGGATCATAAGGTCGACCCATGGTCAGAACCACCAAAGCCTGAAGTTAAGATAGGTGTGACATACTCCCAGGCCAGCTTTGACATGGAGTGTGCCCTGGAGTTTTTCCCTGTTGCCCATGGTGCAGAAACATCTGCCCTGATTGGTGAAATCCATCAGCTTTGTGGAAAAGGTACTACTCTGGAAACCCTTTTCACCAAACTCAACGAGCTTAAGGACACCGCAGACAAGTTTCAGGAAGAAGTGGAAGTCAACACAGATTATGAAGCTTATCTGGTCGTCCCATATGCTGGTGCGCACAGGGTCGTCAACGATACACCACGTAATAGAAGTTACTACCGATTCAGCGATAAATTCGCCGAGAAGCAGAAAGTTATCCTAAAGTCGGATCGTTTGGGAGCCTGCCGTAAAATCGACGATATGATCGATGAACTCAAGCGTGTGCTGGGACCGCGTAAGCTGGAAGAAAAGCTGGAAGAAAAACTGGAAAAATTGGAAACAAACTCCAGAGAAAATCCAAGTTACAGTCGCCAAGCTTTCGTGAAAGATTTAGAAAAACTGAACCGTCAAGCCCTGGAGCTTAAAGCCAAATGCGCAGCCATTGCGACCAGTGAAGACCCCAGAATTTCTGATCTTGCTGATCAGTGGATACAGGATTTGAATCAGATGGTTAAAAAAATACATACCTTGATGGGCAAGGATTTGTCTCAAGGCTAGAAAGCTGGAAAGCTGGAAAGCTGGAAAGCTGGAAAGCTGGAAAGCTGGAAAGCTGGAAAGCTGGAAAGCTGGAAAGCTGGAAAGGAAATTGTTGTAGGACCTTTTGAAAAATCAAACGATTCAAGTTCAATTCAACCTGAGCATCCTTCTTCGCCTACCTCCTACATCCAGTAGTCGTGCGTTACTGAGATACATTACGTCCATGCAAATATCCCTGCAACTGCTCCTTGCGTTACAGGGATACATTACGTCCCTGTAAATAAAACGGGGTTATGGCAAGCCATAACCCCGTTAGACACTGATATAAATCAGACTTAAGCCAGAGAAGCTTTAGCCTTTTCAACCAGTTGACCGAAAACGGCCTTGTCGTGTACAGCCAGATCAGCCAGAACCTTACGGTCGATTTCGATCGCAGCCTTCTTCAGACCAGCGATGAAACGGCTGTAGGACAGACCGTTCATACGCGCACCGGCGTTGATACGGGCAATCCACAGAGCGCGGAACTGACGCTTACGCTGACGACGGTCACGGTAAGCGTACTGACCAGCTTTGGTAACAGCCTGCTTGGCTACACGGAAGATGCGTGAACGCGCTCCGTAATAACCTTTGGCGGCCTTGAGAACTTTCTTGTGACGCTTACGCGCGATTACACCACGTTTTACACGTGCCATGAGCTATATCTCCGAAAAAAATGATCTAAAAAGCGATTAGTCGCGCAGCATACGCTTAACGAGACCCTGGTCCGCAGGTGTTACCATGGAGGTACCACGCAGCTGACGCTTACGCTTGGTGGTCATCTTGGTCAGGATGTGACTCTTGAAGGCACCCTTACGCTTGTAACCGCTAGCAGTTTTCTTGAAACGCTTGGCGGCACCACTGTTGGTTTTCATTTTTGGCATGAAAAAGCACTCCGCATTCGCGACAACCTACCCTTATAGAGCGCTCGTTTCAGAACCTTGAGGTGTCGGGATATTTAAAATAAAAGTGACGACCGTTCAATTCGGACGAACATTTTCTGGAAGAAAATGTTCGTCTAGAACATGAAAGACCGGTCACTGAAACAGTGACCGGTCTTTCATACACGAATCACTTCTTCTTTTTCGGGGCAATAACCATGATCAATTGACGGCCTTCCATTTTAGGATGCTGTTCAACGGTTCCGATTTCTTCCAGGTCTTTTTCAACCCTTCTCATCAGTTCCATGCCCAGCTGCTGGTGAGCCATCTCACGACCACGAAAGCGAAGGGACACCTTCGCCTTGTTGCCCTCAGTCAGGAAACGTACCAGGTTGCGCAGTTTTACCTGGTAATCCCCATCCTCTGTGCCCGGGCGAAACTTAACTTCTTTCACCTGGGTCTGAACCTGTTTCTTCTTGGCAGCGGCCTTCTGCTTCTTTGTCTCGTACTGATGCTTACCGTAGTCAAGGATCTTACAGACAGGCGGTTCGCTGGTAGCGTTGATCTCAACCAGATCCAGCCCTGCTTCCTGGGCCATGGTCAAAGCGTCACGGGTATCGACCACCCCTACCTGGGAGCCATCAGCTCCAATCAGTCGGACTTCTTTGGCACGGATATTCTCATTGATCGGCGCTTTCTGCGGACGACGATCACGGAAGCTGTTACGTCTGATAGGTGTATCTCCTATAAAGGCAGCCTGTACAAACCTGCTTGTCAGGAACGATTAAAAACACAACCTGACAAGCTATAAGACAAAAAAGTTACGCAGTACGGCCACGCTTGCTGATATCCGTTGCTAAACGCTCTACAAATGCCTCTACAGGCATGGTACCGAGGTCTTCACCTTTACGGGTACGCACAGCAACGGTTCTGTTTTCCATTTCCTTATCGCCGATAACCAGCAGATAAGGCACCTTATTTAAGGTGTGCTCGCGGATTTTAAAGCCGATCTTCTCGTTTCTCAAGTCCGCTTTTACCCTAACGCCCTTTTCCATCAACATTTTTTCCAGTTCGGCTGCATATTCAGCCTGTCTGTCTGTGATGTTGAGGATGGCAACCTGCTTGGGTGCCAGCCATGGAGGCATGGCCCCTTCATAGTGCTCAATGAGTATACCAATGAAACGCTCAAACGACCCAAGAATCGCTCTGTGCAGCATAACCGGTGTTTTACGCTCACCGCTTTCATCCACATATTCAGCACCCAGACGGCCTGGCATCGAGAAGTCTACCTGAATTGTGCCACACTGCCACACCCGGCCAATGCAGTCTTTCAGGGAAAATTCGATTTTAGGTCCGTAGAAAGCACCTTCGCCTGGCAGTTCTTCCCAGGGCAGTTCCTGTGCATCCAGGGCATCTGCCAGGGCTTTTTCGGCTTTATCCCAGATTTCGTCGGAACCTACGCGCTTTTCAGGGCGTGTAGAGAGCTTGTACAGCATGTTGTCACGACTGAAACCAAAGTCCTCATAAACTTCGTGAAGGAAGTCGATAAAGGAAGCCACTTCAGACTGAATCTGATCTTCTGTAGCGAAAATGTGGGCATCGTCCTGGACAAAGCCACGAACACGCATGATTCCGTGCAGCGCACCGGAAGGTTCATTACGGTGACAAGAGCCGAATTCAGCGAGACGCAGAGGCAGATCACGGTAACTCTTCAGACCCTGATTGAAGACCTGAACGTGGCACGGGCAGTTCATAGGTTTAACGGCAATATCACGCTCTTCCGAGTTAGTTGTGAACATGTCGTCTTTGAACTTGTCCCAGTGGCCGGATTTTTCCCACAGGGAACGATCTACCAGCTGAGGCGTCTTGATCTCTTTGTAGCCATGCATAATCTGTTTTTTACGCATGTACTGTTCCAGCTCCTGATAAATGGCCCAGCCATTCGGATGCCAGAACACCATACCCGGAGCTTCTTCCTGCATATGGAACAGGTCGAGTTTTTTGCCCAGCTTACGGTGATCACGCTTTTCAGCTTCTTCCAGACGCTGCAGGTAGGCTTTCAGGGCTTTCTTGTCTTCCCAGGCAGTACCGTAGATACGGGTCAGCATTTCGTTGCTGGAATCACCACGCCAGTAGGCACCGGCCACACGCATCAGTTTGAACGCTTTCAGTTTACCGGTTGAAGGCACGTGAGGGCCTCGGCAAAGGTCCATCCACTCACCCTGACGGTAAACAGAAATCACTTCGCTTTCTGGCAGATCGTTGATGATCTCAACCTTGTATTCTTCGCCCATGGCCTTGAAGGCACTGATGGCTTCATCACGAGTCATCACAACTCGCTCAATCCCCAGATCCTGCTTGGCCAGTTCAGCCATGCGCTTCTCGATCTTCTCCAGATCTTCGAGATTGAAAGCTCGCTCATAGGAGAAGTCGTAATAAAAGCCATTATCGATCACAGGACCGATGGTTACCTGTGCACCGGGGTACAGATCCTGGGTGGCCATAGCCAGCAGGTGAGCCGTTGAGTGACGAATCACCTCAACACCTTCTTCGTCACGGGAGGTGATGATAGAAAGCTCGGAGTCATCCGTGATCTTGGCACTGGCGTCCACCAGCTCACCATTAATACGACCCGCCAGAGTCGCCTTGGCCAGGCCCGGACCAATATCCTGGGCCACTTCCATTACAGAAACTGCGTCAGCAAACTCGCGCTTGCTGCCATCGGGAAGCGTAATTACAGGCATGAGGAGAAATTCCTTAATTTTTTGCCGTCAGAGGCATTTTGTTCATCTTCAGTGGCAACCTATACCGGAGGCTGCTTGCTCATCGTTCATACCAGCCCATACCAGGGGCTGAGAACCTTTGTACCAGTGGCAACCCATACCAGGGGTTGCTTGGATTTTCTCGCTGATTGAAAGGAGAAAATCTTGGGACAGTGCTTAGCCGTTAGCAGAGAAAAGCCAACGTCTGGTTATTGTGTGTTTTTCACAGCTGGTGTCAAGTCAGGAAAGCCTGTTATTCGCCGATAAATAGCCTGAATTGTCACTCATCCGAGGCTAAAAAATGCAACCATCGGGTTCTACCTCCCATGACGCTTACTCTCTGGTGAGCACCTGGAAAAAAGATTGCAAGGCTTTGGTAGATCAAGAGTACAAAGGCGAAACATACAAACCCTCCATCGGCAGTGACGGTCACTTAACCACCTTCACAAAGGGAACGGGCACTTTTCGAAGCAGAAATGTCGCGCCCCTCAAGGAAGCTTTTATCGCGCTGTCTCTTCAGGCCGATGACATGGCCCACAAGCGGGCAAAGCTACCTCCCAGACTGCTTCGAGACCAGAACATATCGGCTCTGGATGAACAGAGCATGCTTCAGATAAACCGGCAAAAACTGGAAGAAGAGGCTGACGCCATGGTCGACATGCCTCTGGATCAGCTGGAGCACAAGCTGGATGACCTATTGGCTTGCACCGGCGCCAGGATGGTAAAAACCCACCTTTATCTGGACGAATTGTTTAACGATCTTGCACAAGGTACGCCCAGCAGACTGGATGACCCGACAAACTTCAAAAGTGACATGAATGAACTGTATAAGGGCTTTGTTTTCAGTTTTGGTCAGGAGAGCCCTTTAGGAGAAATTGCAGAAGCAAACCACCAGGCTCAATGCTTTGCCTTTACCAGTGCCATTGACTCCTGGCTGGAAAACAAGAAATCGGCCCTGAGCGAACTCTCGCTTCGCGATCACGACAGACCCGTCATGAGATACGGTTATCGCTCTTTAAAGCAACAAACCGATGACTACACCAATGATCTGGAAAAAAAAGCAGGTTTTAAAAAAGGCATCAAACAACCTCCTGCTTTACCTTTGTTCACACCACCGGGCTCTCCCGGCCAACTGCCCAGAGACAATACCAGCACCGTTAAACATCCCGAACCCATACAACCTATTTTCACAATGCCAGAAGAGCCTCCTTTCTCAGAAGAGCTCGCTCCCAGTTCTGCCAAGAAAGTTGCCCTGCAACCAAAAGAAGTTTCAACACCTCCTCCCGTTGAACCCAAAGCCAAAAAGACAGCTGTCGATAAGATGCAAGGCGTCTCGAACGATGAGGCCACACAAAGGCTCTCAACCCTTCTCAGCAAACCAGCATTAGATATCGACTGGTCCAAAGCCATGACTGAACTGGAAGCAGGAGCCAACCCCTTCAGTTACTTCGAAGAGGGAAGAAGCCTTGCTCCCAACGTCCTTTTCAAAGTTATCAGGGACATTACCAACAACGCTCATATAAAAGGGAAACCGGACCCATCCAGAGAAGTCAGATTGAACTTTCTCAAGGCTATTCTGCAAATGCCTGGTGCAGAAAGCGCGATGTGTGTCATCGATTCAAGCTGGTTCGGAAACACCCCTTTCACTGCAGCCATCGCGGCCAGAGACAAAGATGTAGCTAACATCATGCTGGAAACCTGTGTGAGTGTTCACCCAAATTTGAAAGCTTTAATCACTTCTCCCAACATCAGCACTATTCCCGGAATGCTGGGAAATAACTCACCTCTGGTGTTGGCCATGAAAACGAATAATGAAGACCTGGCCTGTAAGCTCGTCAGACACTACAGTCCTGACCAGCTGAGAGAACCCTGCACATGGGCAGGCAATAGTGCCCTGACATTGGCTCACATTGGGCGCTTCAACAAATTACTCCCCCTCATAGCAGAAAAATCCGGTAGTTACCCTGCTGAAGAAGCGGCTTACCTTGACGCTTTATATAATGCAGAAAAGCCAACCTATAAGGATGACCTGAAAACCCAGAGCAACTGGCATGACATGTACGACAACGACATGTATCTGGATGACAATGGTCGTTTTGTTGAACATCAACACCGACACAAAAGGCCAGAGCTTTATCAAGCCTCAGCTCATCTAAAACAGCCTTCACTGCCACCTTCCACAGTGCTTGAGATTCAACCGGCCAAAACCCCCGGATTCATGAACAGTGGTAACCGATGCTTTGCTAACGCCTCACTGAAGCAATTAATCATCGGGATGGATCATTCGACAGTTCAGCAGATCAGGGAACAAGCCAAAGGCATGATTAAAGAAAGAGCGGCTGCTGTTAACGCTTTTGCCGATCTAGCGGAAGCGGTCACTCAGGTTCGACAAGGGAAGGCTGCGCCGTCAGGCAGGATAGATCAACTGCACACTGATTTTTTTGCCAAGGCTCAGGCTCTGGCCGCTGCAAAACCCACTGCACAATGGGAGCAGGTTGACAAAGACGTGGCCGATTTGATGAAGCGCCTGTTACCCTGGCTTGGTCAACCTCAACAGGATGCTCATGAATTCGCTACAGGGATGGTGAATCTCCTTGGATTGAATGACCCCATTCATCAGCTTGCCCTGCTCAGGCAGAACAAAAGCCTGATGAGTGATGACGAGAGTGAGAGACTGGGCAGCGCTCATACCTATTTTCCGGTCGAAGCAAGAAAAAACCAGAACCTGCCACAAAGCTTTGGTTACACCCGGGAAGTCATTGATGATTATCGCTGGCATGATGCCTACGAAGCACAGACAGAAATCATCAACAGAGTTTCGAGCCCAGATCCCGCCGCACTCAAAAGCCTGAAGGTACAGTGCAAGGTTTATGGCCCGGACCCGGAGTTAATGGCTCAGGGCTTTTTTCAAAGCAGAAAGCTGATCCTGGAATCCCGAGCCATGCTCGGCAACCCGCCTGTCTTTAATATGCCAATATACAACACCCGAACACATCAGGAAGAAAACCACTCCTTCAGAATAAAAAGCATTGTCGTCCATCTGGATGGTCCAACCCTGGAATCAGGCCACTATGTCACACTGGAACAACATGAGGGCAAGTGGTTCAAACATGAAGACTCTGATGTTTCAGAATTGCCTGATGGTATCCAGGGATTCCTAAACAGAAAACCTGACGCAGTCCCTTATCTGTTTGATCTTGAACGGGCTGACCTATGAAAGAAAGAGTCCGCCTGGAATCGGAGCTCTCTATTAAGAAGTAAGATAGAATTGAAGTTAGCTTCATAGAATTCCTAAATATGAATACCTAATCATATGACCTTCAACTACATTTAACTCCCCTGCAACAACAAGCTTTCAGCCCGACAAGGCATGAATAAGCGAGAGCTGCTTTGGTTGATACACACGTCATCCTTTTAATGAATGTGTATCATAAAAAACAACTCAGTTAGTTAATGCTTCATTGGGCTGAAACAGCTGGGGAATAATCATGAATATTCTCGTCCAACGAATCACCCTCTATCTGATAACGTGCCTGTTGGGAACTCTGCTGATCATCTCAGAGTCCTTTGCTGAATCCCAAAACAGGCAACGTATCCAGTTAATACCCTTTGTTCCAGCAGCTCTGTCAACAACAGAGCAACAAACGCTCAACCAGATCAGACTCTCCTGCAATACCGCAAAAAGACCAGAAGACTGTGTAGCCAAAGGCCATAGTCAACTGCGTCCCCTGATTAATATTGAATATGAAAATTCTTTTTCCAAAACTAAAAGGAGCCGACCTCAGCCCGAAGGATCTGACGAAACTGGCTCTGGCGAAAGCAAGAGAATGCAACCCACATCACAACAGCTGGCCTATGCAAGAAGAAACTGTTCAGCAGACAGCTATGCCAGCATCGTACTGGTTGATACCTCTGAAGACCTGTGGAGTGTTGTAGAAACATTCAGCGGAAGTTACTCAATGGAAACCTGGATGCGCCTTGATCATACTGGCGAGATATGGAGCTGGGATCAGGACCCTGACAACGCTCTGGGCGTCCTTTACCTCCTTCCAGCCAGTACTCGCTATAGTACACATGCCATTACTCTCTATTACGACTACTGGTCCGAACAGCTCCGCAAAATCACTGCGCCCAGAATCGGTCTTTGCTCTCTATCATCTGAGCAACCCGCTACTTTAGTAAACAGCGGTCGAGGCGTATCCCGACATAATGATGAAGGCTTTGGACTGGCTCCAGGCGGAGGCGTTTATGTAGGTGCACTCTATATAGCTGAGGCCCAAATGGAGATGTACGACATTAACATAGAAGGTAACCAGGTTGACCACAGAACCTCTGTCATAGAATTACACCGAGGAGGCAAACTGTTAGCCAACAACCTTACCATTACCCGTTCAGAAGGAGATGACCTGGAAAACCATGCGGGCCTGATCCTCGCACTCAGCCTCTCTACCGTTCGTCTGCAGAATGCCACCTTGTCGCAAACCACTCAGAATGGCACCTTGCTCTACAGTCAATATTCAGAAATGTACGTCAACTCATCCAACATTACAGCCGCCGATAGCAGTTACCCCCTGGTGACCTGGTCATCGGATGTAACCCTGGACAACAACCAGCTTTCCGCATTTTCCACATCGGATGAATCCCCTATAGCTATGCTCAGCTATGACTCGGATGAAGCCGATGAAATCAGGGAGTACTGTGTGAGATCGAAGGTTCAGGAGTGTCGGGATAACCCTGACGGCGAAGTTTATGTCGATGGATTCTACACACCCTGCGACAGCTACTTGGACTATTGTACAAATAATCGAGTGATTATGAAAAACAACCGTTTTCTCGGCAACTGGGAGAACATACTCTGGGTACTACAGGACATTTACTCTGAAGACAGCCGGGGCAATAGCAAGAGCACCTTTAACCCATGCGCCAAAGAAGGTTCCAGCAGCCTCGAAGGCGACCCATGGTTTAGCAGGATAGGCGGCTGCCTGGCGTCAATCCTACCAGAGCCGGAACCTGGAGCCGATGACAAAAATCAAACCGGCACTGAAGCCACCCCTTTATACTACCAAAGCAATCAAAACACTTCAGATGGCCTTCCTGTGAATGCTCAACTGGGAACAGGGACTGTAGAAGATCCAACTTCATCAGCCATCACCCAGTATTTGTCATACTTAGCCGCACTTCTAAGCGGAATAGCTGCACTCGCCAACCTGTTTTAATAACAACCAGCTGCCGGGACCTATACTGTAATGTCCCGGCAATACACCTGCTTACTATTTAAACTGATCAATGACATCCGTGATGATGTTGTCGACACCCATATCAAAGAAGGATTCAACTTTCTCGGGTTCATTCATGGTCCAGATAGCCAGAACAGTTCCTGTGCCCTTGATGTCCCTGGCCATCTCCGGAGTCAAAATCCTGTGGTCCAAATGAATGCTGTAGGGTGCGACCTCCTTCAGAACGTTGTTCAGACCAAAGTCCGCTTTATCGGATATAAAACCACGGCGCACCTGAGGCACCAGTTCACGACAACGGACTAATGCTTCCCTGGAAAAGCTGGACAACAGCAGTTTATCCAAAGGGAATTCATTCTCCTGTAGCAGCTCAATCACTCGTTCAACCAACGCAACTGGTTCACTGGCTGGATAAAGCTTTAATTCCAGGTTCAGCGTCAAATCCAGCTTTTTGCACTCTTCCAGCACTTCTTCAAGGATCGGAAACAGTTCTCCGGAATACTCAGGCTTGTACCACTCGCCGGTATCGAGCATTCTCAGTTCATCCAGCGTTTTCTCTCTGAGAAGCCCCGAGCCATTGGTAGTCCTGTCCAGGGTTTCATCGTGCATGACCACGGGAATCCGGTCTTTGCTCAGCTGCGTGTCCAACTCAACCCAGCGAGCACCCAGCTGTGCCGCCAGTCGTATACCGGACAGGGTGTTTTCAGGCGCTTTGGAAGGAATACCACGGTGAGCCGTCAACAGTCGCTGACTCTCTGTGTTTACTGAAATATCCATGACTTCTGGACTCTGTAAAAGAGGGATTAGGCCTAGCCATAATGAAGAAACCCAATAGCCACCTGGGGTAGCTATTGGGTTTCGGCCACAATATCAGCGAATTATTTCACATTTATGACAAATTCGTCACTCATCAATAGAATTCGAACATAAATGAAAAATTATCCCCAAGGCAAGAACATTTTAGATTACTGTTCCTGTTCTCGTTCCAGCCTTGCCTGATCCATTTCTTGCTGAAGTTGCTGCATATATTGGGGATCAGGAGGCTCCAGAAAACCAAGAATCGTAGTCAGGAAACTAATGGCAGTAGAAGTCGATGGCGCGATAGTCCCTCCACCGTCCGTTGTGTCCTCATCCACTGCTTCTACATCAGCTTGATCCTGTTCCCTCTCAGCACGAGTGCGCCTCATAGTGTCCAGTCTTTGTCTGATTTCCCTCAACAGGTTAGACATGTTTTCGGCGACGCCTTCACCGGCAACTTCTACCTCTTCATTCTCTGCATGCCTCAGCATAAAGGTTGGACCATTGGCCGTTGCACCACCCGTATCAGCATTAGGTTCAGGAACTACAGGAATCTCTTCTGTCGGTGGCTCCTCGGGGACTTCATTGGCAACAGTATCATCATTTTGACCTGTTCCAGCCTGATCCAAGGGGTCTGGAACAACAGGAGGATGAACCGGTACAGGCGCTTGTGGTGGTGTAACCACCTGCGGCAGAACCGGCAACAAATGCTCAACTTCTGCAAGTGTGTATTCCGGTATATTCAGCGCTGCTGCTTCCTGATTACTGCGCCTGAGCAACCGCAAGAAGTATCTGGCCAGAGCTCTACGCCTGTTCTGTCTATTTGCAGCAGGGCTATCAACCTCATCGCCACCATCCAGTAATCCATCAAACTCCTCTGCATCGGGATCCGATGTTATCAGCTGCATAATCTGCGCATCATTGAGAAAGGCAAACAGCTGCTCCAGATGATTCTGGATGTCTTCTTCTGTGACCGGTTCCGGGTTTTCTTCTACCTCTTCATCGACGGGATCGGTATCTCTGTCCCTGTCTCGATCTCTATCCCGGTCACGATCCCGTGAATTCTCCCGCTCACCCTCGTCCTCTTCGCGACTACTATTTGGGTCATTGCCTGTGCCCGGTTGATCTTTCAGCTTGGATTTATCAAATGTGGGGCTCTGACCATCAGGGTCTTTGTCAGCGAATGTTATGACTTCAGGTGAAGTGTGATCACCGGGCTCAACCGGTTGAGGTTCGGTTTGTGTCTGGACACTACTGCCGGAATCGGAACTTAAAAGAACCTGTGTAACCTCTTCATCGTCGACAATAAGTTGCTTTGTACTCTCTACTCGATAGCGAACAGACTCGGAAAGTTCATCTCCATGAATTTCTTTTAGTGAATTCATTACGATGCCAAAGGTTTCACCATCAAAAAAAGTTTGGGAGACACCTGACCGGGTGAAATCCAAAGAAAACTCATTCGGTTTGGCACCTGGAAAAGGAGGACGCCCTCCTCCCGGATCAAAATGGGACATCAATCTGGAATCAGAATATTGAACTCCGTTTTTTGAACATGTGACATTCACCGCCACAAAACTCTCTACTACATCAACCGTTTCACCATCACACCGGCGAATTAAATGTAAAAGCGGATTAACTTTTGATTTTCTATTCAGATGCACATTAAAACGCTTTGTTCCCTCATCGGAATCAACCTGAACTTTCATATCGACATTGTCTGCCCTTCTCGTTCGCGGTTTTTCCGGATCAAAGCCCGGCCCTCCTTCTTGCCTTTCCAATAGCACTGAACCCTTTCTGGCAGAAGGCTTTTCTGAATCTGGAGGAATGGGATCGGCAACGGCTGCAATAACAAAGGGTGAACAAAATGAAAATAATGTGGAGCAGGACAATGGCAACAACCAGGACCTTTTCATAACGGCTACCTCAGGTAAAAGAGGACAAGCCAAGTATTGTAGAAGTCAGTAGCAATGCAATCTTTTAACAAAAATGAAATAGAGGTTTTCAACTATGAACAATTACTACAACCGTATAGACAAGAATGTAATAAAACTGAAATATTCGCTCTATATTCTCCCGGCTGAAATTTGTTAGCTCAACTCACTCTTAAAAAATATTTTTTCGGTACGAAGTCATGAAAAAATTTATTGGAGCTATTGTCGCCGTCAGCGTTCTACTGACCGGCTGCAACAAGGAGAGTGCTTCCACTGAAAGCACTGCTCAAAAACCTATCGATATCAACATGAGTCTGGTATTCAGCCCGAATGAGCTGCTGACCCAGGAACTGGTAAAAGCGACCGACAAGATTCGTGAGCGTACCGAAGGCGGTGTCAACATCACCGTATTCCCTGGCGGTCAGCTTCCCGTTTATAAAGACAACCTGGAGCAGGTAGTTAACGGTGCCAACTGGATCGCCGTAGAAGACCTGACTTACCTGGGTGACTATGTGCCTGACTTTGCTGCTCTGGCCGGTCCAATGCTGTACAACACCTACGACGAATACGTTGCCATGATGCAGACTGATCTGGTGAAAGGTCTGAAGCAGCAGGCAGAAGAGAAAGGCATCAAGGTACTGAACCTCGACTACATGTTCGGCTTCCGTCACATGATCACCAATAAAGAGATCAAGAACTCTGCAGACATCAAGGGCATGCGTATTCGTGTACCTCAGAGCCAGCTGTTCATCAGCACTCTGAAAGCTATGGGTGCCGCTCCTGCGTCTCTGGCTTTCCCTGAAACCTACGCCGGTGTTCAGCAGGGTATCGTAGACGGTCTGGAAGGTTCTGTTCTGACCATGTACTCCACCAAAATCTACGAAGTAGCTAAAAACATGTCCATGACCAAGCACTTCCTGGGTTCTGTGGGCATCTATATCTCTCCAAAACTGTGGGACAAGCTGACACCTGAGCAGCAGGCCATCGTAAACGAAGAGCTGTCTGCCGGTGCTCTTTCCAACAACAGTGAGCTGGTTCGTCTGGAAGCTGAATACACCGACAAGCTGAAAGAACTGGGTGTGACCTTCAACGAAGCTGACACTGCAGAGTTCAACAACCTGACCTCCAAAGTATATGAAGAGTTCCCGGGCTGGAGTGAAGGTATCCACGACACTATCATGAAAGAACTCACCAAAATTCGTGAGTCCAGCGCTAACTAAAGCCGATTAGCTCACAAGCGAAGGAATGCTGTTTTCAACTCTGAAAGCAGCATTTTTTCGTTTTAGTCATTAACCACTCTGTGAGAGCCCATGCAAGTATCATCTATCGGCACATGGCTGTTTAAGAACCTTGAAGAGATCCTGGCTTCTGCCGCCATCTCTGTCACCGTTCTGGTCGTAATCATCAACGTTATTCTGAGATACGGCTTTGGTTTTGTAGTGCCCTGGAGTGAAGAGTTGTCCGTGATCTGCTTTGTCTGGGCGGTCTACCTCGGTATCAGCTCCTGTTACAAGCACAAACTCCACATGGGTGTTGATGTCATTGTCGCCATGTTGCCGGAAAGAGCCAAACCGCCTTTCCGCTTGTGTGTCCTTACCCTGCTGCTGGGCCTGAATGCGATCATGAGCTGGCTGAGTTTTGATTACCTGATGATCTCAACCAAGTCGACTCCAGTCATGGGCCTGTCCTACTTCTACATCAACAGTGTGCTGCTGTTCAGCTTCGGCATGATGCTTGTGCACACCGTTCGCTTTATTGTCCAGGAAATAATGGAGATGCGCGCTATGCGCAATGCAAAAGCCTGAATCCACAGCCCCAATCCGGACCGTTGAAACACTGAAACCCCTATACCGTGAGCTTCATGTCGCTCATGGCTGTTCAGGCAACGAATTTTGCGCATTTTAACTGGAATAAAGTGACCTGATGGAAAGCTATATCCCGATATTTATCCTGTTTGTTCTGTTTTTTCTGAACATTCCCATTGCCTTCTCGCTGATTGCAGCGGCAATGTCGTATTTCCTTTTTTTGAACAATTCCATCCCGGTCACCCTGGTGATGCAGAAGTTCACCTCTTCCGTGGAGTCGTTCCCACTGCTTGCCATCCCTTTCTTTATCATGGTGGGATCGGTCATGAACTACTCCGGCATCAGTCGAAGTCTGTTGTCGTTTGCTGACTCACTGATTGGCCACAAGACCGGTGGCCTGGCTCAGGTCAATGTGGCCCTGAGTACTTTTATGGGTGGTATTTCCGGTTCTGCCAACGCCGATGCGGCTATGCAGTCCAAAATACTGGTTCCGGAAATGACCCAGCGCGGCTATGGCAAAGCATTTTCTGCTGCAGTGACCGCCGCTTCTTCAATAATCAGCCCGATCATTCCGCCCGGCATTAACCTGATTATTTTCTCCCTGCTGGCCAGTGTCTCCGTGCACAAAATGTTCATTGCCGGTTACATACCTGCACTGATGATGGCTGTTGCACTGATGGTCGTTATTGCGATTATCTCCAAACGTCGTGGCTATAAGCCTTCTCGTGAAAAACCTGCCTCTGCCGGTGAACGCTTCCAGCACTTTCTGAAAGCCACCCCGGCTCTTCTGATTCCCTTTGGCATCATCCTGGGTATGCGTTTTGGCCTGTTCACTCCGACCGAAGCCGGCGCTATTGCGGTTCTGTTGTGCACCGTGGTGGGTCTGTTTATCTACAAAGAACTGAAGATTTCTCACTTCCCGGCCATTCTGAAAGAAACCATTCAGGGAACCGGCAGTGTCATCTTTATCATCATCGGTGCCATGGTCTTTGGCTATTACATGACCTTGGAGCAGATCCCGCAAAACATTGCTTCAGCACTGATTGAGCTGACAGATAACAAACTGGTTCTGTTGCTGCTGATTAACGTTCTGCTGCTGGTGATCGGCATGTTCATCGAAGGCGGCGCAGCCATGATCATCCTGACACCCCTGCTGTTGCCCGCGGTACTCAATGCAGGTATTGATCCGGTTCACTTTGGTATCGTGGTGATCGTGAATATCATGATCGGTGGTGTCACACCGCCCTTTGGCTCAATGATGTTTACTGTCTGCTCGATCCTGAAAGTACGGCTGACTGACTTTATGAAGGAAGTTTATCCACTGTTGCTGGCACTGCTGGCGGTACTGATGATTCTGACTTTCTTTGAAGATGTAGCACTCTTCCTGCCAAACCTGTTGACCTGACTTTTTCAACATGAGTGAGGCGCTGTGCTTCACTCATGAAAAGAATACATTTTATTGCAAGAAGCTATGACAGAACTGAATCAAGATTGGAAAAATGTTGAGTGGGTATTGACCGATGTGGACGATACCCTGACCTGTGAAGGCCATCTGCCACCGGAAACCCTGGTTGCCCTGAAAAAGCTGCGGGATGCTGGCATTAAAGTGGTTGCGGTCACTGGCGCCTGCGCTGGCTGGTGCGATCACATTGCACAGCTGTGGCCAGTGGATGCGGTGTTAGGAGAGAATGGCGCGTTTATTCTGGAGAAGAAAGAAGGTTTCCTGACTATCCAGGCGGACCGTGATCTGGACGTCATTCGTCAGAAGCAGGGTGAGTTGAAGACACAGGTTCTGGAAATACTGAAAGACTATCCAGACCTCAATTTGACGCTGGATCAATCCTACCGCCTTTGTGAAGTAGCGATTGATATCGGCCAGAATCGTCCAAAAGTAGACCATGAGATTATTGAAGAGATTGTGGCACGTATCCACAAACTGGGCGCTCACGCCACAGCCAGCTCAATTCACATTAATGCCTGGTATGGTGAGCACTCCAAACGAGTGACCTCCCTGGGTTATCTGGAAGCCAATGGGTTGAGCCAGAATGATATTCTGACCAAAACCTGCTATGCCGGTGACTCCATGAACGACCAGCAAATGTTTGAGCACTTGCCTTTATCTGTAGGCGTAGCGAACATCAAAAAATACTGGGACAAGCTTTCTCATAAACCTTCTGTCGTTATGAGTAAACCTGGTGGGTATGGTTTTGCGGAATTTACAGAAGCACTTCTGTCTTTGAAGGCTTGAAGGCTTGAAGGCTTGAAGGCTTGAAGGCTTGAACAGCAGGTTATTGTTCTTAGCCTGCTGTTCAAACTCGATTTTAAAAACTTTCCTTACTCAGCTTCCAACAGTGAAGAAGAATAACAGTACTGATCCAGTGACTATAATCTCACTCATGAGTGTAGAGAGTGCTGAAGAAGGTTGCAGACCATGCGTCAGAGGTGAGTTGGTGGGCTGAGCTTGCATTGGAGTAGCCGTTGCTATATCAGTAGTGGTGGGATAAGCCAGTGTACCGGCCATAAATACGTTATCTGGCAGCTCTGACCCCAAACGGGTATTTCTCTTGATGACTTTGGACAGAGTACTCTCTCTGACCATCTGCATTTCGTCCTCTGTGAGAGGGTTAGGATTACCTGGATTCTGATACCAGAACCGGTCTCCGTCTCTTAAAGCCCTGAACTGTTCCTTTAGAATTCTGGCATTGGTAGGCCCTACCATCCCATTTTCAACATGATCTTCTGCCAGAGCTCCCACCCAAAGATCAATCTGATCAACATTAGAATAAATTGACCGGAGACGTTCCACTGTCACTGCATCTGAACTGATCTGGTCAAAGTGGCTCACTTTTTCCTGATCCTCAGAGTTATCACGTACCTGAAGATACGTGGGTATCCCATGATCCCTGCCCCGCTGAATGTTTAAAGCTACAAGATCTCCGGTTGGTCCGAATAAAGTATTTCTAACTTCATTCACCACCCGGGCATCCACCTTCTGATGAGTTTGATAGGCCAAACCTAACAGGTAAGGTTCCAGCCCCTCATCACTGACGCAGGTATGACAGAAGAAGGCATTCTTCAATGCCAGTCTCTCGGACCTGAAACGGCCTTCTTCATAGTAGACCTTCAATAGATTAGGGCTTAACGCGCTGTGGCCAAAACGATAACTGGCCGTAGCAAAGCTGTTTCCGATCGTACCATTCAAAGACGAGTCATAGGCCCGGTATTCGCCCAGATTCTCGCTACCCAACAAGAGTGGCAGAAACTCATCGTAGGTTATTTTCTGTATGATGGAGATGACCCGATTTCGGGCGCATTGATAAAGCTCTTCATCCCTCTCCATTGTTCCCGCTTCTGCAAAAGAGATACAGCTTTCCACTTGATGATTATGCTCACGCATAAACAATGTATGCATTACAGTGAGACCTACCTGTTCATTGGCACGGACATCACCTGCAAGAAAGAAGTCTTCTGCAGGCAGGTAGTTGGGTTTTTCATTCTCAAGATTCAATGTATTTTTCGGTAACAGATTGCCTGTTGAGAATTTCAAGCGGCCTGTACCGTCTTTCATCCTGAGCGCTGATGCCCGTTCACGATCAGAGCCGTAAACATTGGAACCATCAATCCAGCTGCTGATAATATTAACCTGCTGCCTCGGATTCTCACTGCTGCCACCACCAATGTACCTGGATCGGGAGAACCTGAGCTTGAATTCCCCTGTTTGCTCAGGATCAAAGGTTGTATCCGTTGCCAGAATATCCGCTGGGTCTCGGGGATCTGCTGCCGGTGTTAAATCGAGATCATGATCCAGAAACTGCCCCCATTGCCAGAAGAAATCAGAAGCTCCCAGTTCATTTTTAATATCTAGAGGAACGCTGTTTTCTTCTTGCTTGAAGACACTGTTACTGATGTCTCTTGGATTAGGTCGCTCAGCCCCAGCAAGCGATGCACCACCATCTTCAGAGTATGCTGCATCGAACAATCTAAGTAAGGGCTGTCCAGCCTGACCCCAGGAAGGATGTTCAACATTATTATCACGACCGTCATAACTGCGGATAAGTAGACCTCCACTTCCCTAGTCTGATTCAGTAACTGTTTCAGTTGATCGGGTTGGAGTACTATCTGCTAATAGAATGGAAGAAAAAAAGAGTGTAAATAAATACGTCGACTGTCTGGCTTTTCTAATGATTGATAATTTATTCATTTCTAACTACTCGTTCGAAAAACATCAGGCAGTTAGAAAAGTAGACAGCCTATGGGGTTTATCAAGACGCTTAAAAAATATTGAACACTAAATCAAGAACCCGAAAAAATCTAATGACTATATATTTCATTTATTGAATAAAATCACCTGCTGTACCGGTTCAGCTAAATAAAAGTGAATAACTTACATCTTTAAAAAAACGCCGTTATTACCAATAAATACTTAAATTAAAAATCAAAAAAATTTATTTATAAAATCGGAAGCTCATAATTTTGCCAGAACTTGAATTGAGCTGTGTTGTGTAAAGCCCATTGACTCACAGAGTTTGATAGAACTCTTATTCTCTCTGTTCGTTCGATAACGAACAACTCTGTTTCTTTTCTCTGCCTCATCAATCAAACGGTAAAGCAATGACTTGCCAACCCCTAACCCTCTATGCCTTGGGTTCACTACTATGGACAGAGACTCAAAAGGTTCAACACCACAGTAAGATGCAAGCATGCCAGCCACTTCATTATCCTTTACAACGGCATAGAAGTAATCAGAGTCAATATCAAAATCCGATTTAATCAGATCTTCCTCAGCACAAGCATCAATAAAGGATTCTATGTAACTACGATCTTTTTCAAGAGACAGTTCAACCACTTCCAATAAAGATTCACAGTCATTTTTATTTTCAAAAAGATAATAGTCGACATCGTCAATGTAAACTTCATATTGACTGCCATTCTCTTCATTAGCAAAGCCACTCAGTGTTCGTGGTTTTTCTGAACTGATTGTCTCAGCCATCTCAGGACTGCAACTGACCAGAGTCAAATGATCTGAGTGATACATAAAAGCCAGATCTTCCTCCCCCCCTCTTTTCCAGTAGTCACATCCAGTGATGATATAGTCACTCTTTTTATCAGAAACAGATAATCGATTGAGCCAGGATTGATCAATTATTTTATGATCCAGTTTCATAGTGTTTCTCTCATTCTTTTTTTATTTAAGTGGATAAGCTAACCACCGAGCACAACCTGAAATAATTCAGTTTGTAAGACTTAGCTTATAATTTCTTCAAGAAAAAACAGATAGTAATATTGCACAGAACATGCAGGAAAGTTTTCGACGTTATGGTTTAAAGAGTTAAAACACCTGCGGCCAAGGCTCGGTACTTGAGTCGCTCACGATCTTTCTTATCGGCATCAAGGAGTTTATGAGCTGCTGTTTTCATAACGCCAAGCAGCTGGGTTGCCACAAAATCTTGATCTGACCCCTTGAAGCTTCTGTAAAGTTGCATCAGTGTTACGAGGTCATACTCCATCTCACCACTGATAGCTTTATTACTTTTATCAAGTAAATTAAATTCTCGAACTTTAGTCAGACTAACCGCTTTCAGGGCCTCCTCACCTAAACCGGTCTTCTCGACAAAACCGTCCACAAGAATCTTGGTCTCTGCAGGCAAAGAGTCAAAAAACTCCAGCTTTTCTTCAGGTGTTAATAAGTCACCCATAAACAGTTTATTTCCGATAATGTCAGGGGAACAGCCTAATAAATAAGCCAGACTTGGGAAAAAGGCTTTCTTGTCATTGCTGGGCATATCAGGCTGCATAGCCTTTAGAACATATTCCAGCTGGCCTTCCACAGGGAGCATCCCCTGAGTTTGCTGAAGTAATGTTGAGTGTAAAGACGGATCATAACCGCACTCCAATTCCAGCAACCTGGCAGCGGATACCACACCCCGCTGAATAAGCAGCATCAAACTCTCCTCTGAGAGCTTCACCCCTTCAGGAATAGGCCACTCACAAGCCCATTTTGGCAGCATTTCCAGCACAGCGTGTTTATCCTCCGGCTTCATCCTGATATTTCCGAATACAGCAGGTCCCACCGAGTGAGGATAAAGTTCAACAAGCTCAGTCAAAGTCTTATGACACAGTTTTGTGAGTTCATTACTCTTGCTCAAGGACAATACACCGATCAAAAAAGTAGCTGCGAGCACTGGCTCTCTCCGGCTCCTTAAAGTCCTTGAAAGTTCTTCCACCCGCTTGCAGCTGTATTGATATTCATAATCGGGCAGTTTCTGAACTTCTGAAAGAGGCCCGTACTTCACAAGGAATTTGAGACGTCCAGGGGATGATCCATGTGCCAGCTTCAGATACTTACCCAGATTGGCAAGAAACCGATCAGGCGACTCAAGTCGTTTTTCTGGTAGCAGGCTGAATAGATACTCCGCCTGTTCAGGTGACACATCCTGTGCCATATCATCCAGATAAAAACTGTAGAGCATGGCTTCCAGTATTTTGTTTTTTATCTCTGGCGAAGCATTCTCTGGATAAAGAAGCCTAGCAGCCTGTCGGACTTGAACCCATAAACGCAGTTCAAGTAATTTCAGACTCTGACTATTCCGGAGAGAACTTATAAAACCCTCTCCGGCGCATTACATTTTCAACTTGTCCTTATGATTTTTCTCACTCTTGGCCTCAGATCAGCCCAATAGTGCCACAGATAAGTCGCCAACAAGACCAGTTCCAACCACTGCTCTTCATTCACTTGTTTCAGGCTGAACATCCGCCTCAAGTTATACGC
>NZ_LASA01000160.1 GCF_001562015.1 Endozoicomonas arenosclerae
CTCCATGTCTTGCCACTCGTCCGCTCCACATATGACTGCGCATACAGCAATGATAAGTATATCGAGCAGGTTGTGATCACACATGCCGGGGCAGCGAGGATCAGGAACTTTGGCTAAAAAATCAGCTAGTGGCTGGTACTGCTTGGCTTCCATGCGGATGAACTACTCTAGGAGACTCGAATAAACTGGATAGAGAGTTTACAAGAAATTTATCTTCGAGTGTTCAGATTGATGCAATTGCCCTGAAAGTTAACGGCAATGGGTCGTGTCTGGCTATCAGGTCCTGACAGTAAAACGTGAGTCTGTTCACGTTCTGCTTCATTGGACAGCATTTCCCGAATGGCCGGTTTGCTGATGATCAGGTCAGGGCTGAAATCAGTCATGCTCTGACGTAATTCATACAGGTCACTGCCGGAACTGTCTCTAAGAGCCAGCAGGGGATGAACGGAGTCTTCCGGCATGATCTGCTCCTGGCCCGTCGCTCCAGTACAGAGGCAGCCTGTTAGCAAGATGCAATGGCAGAAAGTTCTCCATGTCATAAATGATTGTCCTTAATGTTGAGTACTGCTCGCGGATGGCAGAGTGGTCTTGGTACGTTTGCTTTAGACAAGGCGAGAGGTCAGGGGTTCCCTGAAGGTATCAAGCGCTTTGTGGGCAGTAATTATAGGATGACAAACGTTTTAGAGATTGCCATTATCTGGAGGTTCTGTTGACGTTTTGTTTTCTGGCTCAGCAGTTCCTGGAGTATTCAGGGCCAGGCGCAGTAGTGCAGGAATACTCATTGTCTTTCAATCTACTGGAACGCAGTCATGGATGCTCCAGGGACTGTCCTTCGGATGCTCCGAAAAGCGGCCATCTGCTGTGTTAAGCCTCCTTGACGTAGGAGGACTACGCCAGCGTCACCTTGCCTGGCATATGACCGCTTTTCGGCAGCACTGAACAAGAAAACAAAACGTCAACAGAACCTTATAACTTTCACGGCATAACAATAATTAGGGAAGCAACGTGGAAAAAATCATCTATCTGCTGAAAGCGGGAGAAGACCTGCAGCAGCCTGCCTTTTGTGAGGTGGTACTGGGCGTTCTCAGCGAAGCTCTGCTTAAAGAGGATACGGTCCTGAGTCTGAGGGTCAGTCTGAGCGATGCTGATGTTGCCAGGGCTGAGGGTCTGAAGCTTGAGCATTGTGGTCCCCTTCCTGACGCTATGGTTTCTTTGTGGGTTCAATCAGCCAACGAACATCATCAGTTGGAATCCCTTATGGAGCCCTATTGCAGCAGAATAGAAGGCTATCTGGTAACGGAGTCTGAAGTGCTGGCTGCGCCTTCAGAAGAAAGGCAGAGAACGCCTGGTTCCATGCAACTTTGCTGTCTGGAGAAACGGGCGGATATCACTCGGGAAGAATTTCTGACGATCTGGAAAGAGAGTCACGGTCCTATTGCGGTAGAAACCCAGTCAACTTTTGGCTACCGCCAGCATATTGTGGTGAGAAAACTCACAGAAGCCTCGCTGGATTATACGGCCATCGTTGAAGAGCATTTCCCCGCCGAAGCTATGGATTCTCCACACGCTTTCTTTGATGCGGTCGGGGATGATCGAAAGCTTGCTAAAAACAGAAATGCCATGGTGGAAAGCTGTGCCCGGTTTATTGATTTTAACCGGATGAACTGTATTCATCTGAGTGAATACACCATAAAGGATTGAGTTCAGTTTTCAAAGTTGCTCTGGCGTCTTTGAGGTCAGAGCGGGATGTCGGGAATATCCAGACCACACTCTTTGAGGTACTTGAATACTTCCTGGTAGCGCTTGTCGACAGGGGCATCTTTCAAACTGCCAAACCAGTAACGCCAGAGTGTACTGCCTTGCGCATCTGCGGCCTGGACACCGTTGTTGGCAAAGTAGAGGGTGTGTCCCAGCTTGGTGGTCAGGACATAAGACGCACCCACGATTTCATCTGGCATTTCAGTGCAAGCCATTTCTTCATCGTGCAGGCTGGTATTGGCAGGATCGCTGACCTCTTTTTTGTAAATCAGCTGCTCCTCTGGGGAGCGTTTATCAAGGCCTCCTTTCACATAAGCTACGTATAGATCCATGGGGGGGCCATTCTGTGCCATGCGGCGTAGCGTAACCGTTCTGTCTTCAATGGTTTTGGTACGTTGAGGGTCACCCTGCATGGACGCTGACATGGTTTGCCTCAGGGCTTTTCCTGCAGGATTACACATAGGAGTGGTGGGCTTTCGGGTGTGAATGATAGCAGCAGCCTGACTGAGCTGAGCTTCATCCATCATATTCATCAGACTTTGTTCAAAGGCTTTCTGAAAGCTCACAGCCACAGGTCGGGTGATTTCATCATTACCGGCAATCTGGACTTCAGATGAACGCCTGAGAGGGGTTATGGCCAGCCTGGCGATATCAGTCTTGATATTACTGGCCAATTCACCATCGCTGACAACCGTGCTGGAGATATCTGCCAGCATGGTCATTTTCAGCTCGTTTACATCCAGTTTTTCAAGAGCCGTTTGCCCGGCATCCTGGGAGGGACTTGAAGAACAGCCAGACAGTACTGCAGTTGCCAGAAGCAACACAGTACCGTACGCGACAGCTCTGTAAGAGGACTTTCGTCCTGAATGTAAACGTTTTGGTATGAGCTGCAAGGTTTTTCCCTTGTGTTCTGTTAATCAGCAGCTCACCAAAGATAGTCAATATTCCGGTTTCTGCCAGCCCAAAGCTTTGAGCATCAACTGAATGATATGGCTCTGGTACTTTTTCTTGTGCAGCAGAAGGGAGAGAGATCTCTTAAGAGTGACTCCGGTGACTTTAACAGACACCAGCTCGCCAAGCTCCAGCTCATGACTCACACATATGCGGGAAAGGCAGCTGATCCCCTGATCGTATTGAACCAGCTTCTTAATGGCCTCGGCCTGGTTCAATTCCATTTTCACACTGAGGCCAGACAGCTTGTGGCCCAGGTGTTGATCAAAGATGTTTCGAGTGCCTGAGCCTTGCTCTCTGAGGATCCAGCTTTGGCCATTGAGTTGTTCCGGTGTCACTTCCTGCTCTTTGGCCAGAGGGTGGTTTGGACCACAAATGACCAGCAGTTCATCTTCCTGCCAGGGAATGACATTAATGTCTTCATGCTGGCAGGGACCCTCAACGCAACCAATATCCAGATCGAAGCTGGCTACCCGGCTGATGATGTTTTCTGTGTTGCGAATGTCCATGTTAAAGCTGATGTTTGGAAAATCAGCACTGACCTGAGCCAGGGTATCCGGTAACAGATAGTTACCGATAGTGGTACTGGCTCCAATTCTCAGATGACCCGACTCTGTATTTTGCAAATCCCTGAACAGGGTTTCGATCTCGGAGGTACGATCAAGCAGCTCGGACGCCAGGGGCATCAGCAGTTCCCCCTGGTGATTAATGAGGAGCTTGTTGCCGGTGCGGTCAAACAGCTGACAACCCAGCTGGTTCTCGAGCTCGGCAATGGCCATGCTGGTGGCTGGCTGAGACAGGTTTAGCTGTTGAGCTGCCAGGCGAACCTGCCCGAGGCTTGCGACAGCCCGGAACGCCTTGAGCTGTTTTAGAGTGATGTGCATTTTGAGGTTCTGTTTAAGGTAACGGCGGCATTTTATACTGGTTGGAAGCAAGACTGAATCTGTAGATGTCTACAAGTTGTACTCCGGGCGCTTTTTTTCATCTGGCTCCATACAGTTCATGCTCGAAAAAATACAGTGACAGGAATAAAAATTGTTCATTTCGAACTATCCATTTTTACTTCTCTTAAAGGAAAGGGTGAACGAAACTGATTTGTGTCTTTGGTGGGTAAGTAAACTTTGTTTTCAAACTGTGAGACAGACTGTATTTAAAATTTTTTATTTTTAGTGGGATGGAATCACGATTTTTATTAATCTTATTTCAGAGTCATTAATACAGCCATAAATTAACTTTCCTTCAATAATTAGTGGTCTACTGTTACTCGAGAAAAATTAATAATTCTCTGTTGGTTGCTGAACAAATGTCTGGAGTAAAGATGAAACTGTTAGCAAAATTTATGTTTTTGCTTTCGATACTGTTTGCCGGTTTATGTCATTCCGAGACTGCTAAGGACATGGAGAGTGAAGAGTTTGAGTTTTATGTTTGTTCAGAAATGGATGTTCGAAACTATAAAGAGGCGCACTGGTTTATTGTTCAGGTTTCTCATCGGGGTTATTCACCTATTCGCTACAGTGAATCTGATTACGGTTTTATCAGTCATATTAAGGAAAGTATCGAAAATGCCTATTACAAAGATGTCGGATGTATGCTTGTTGATGGTAGACCTTTTCCTGTACTGTCCGATGAAAAACTGGATTCTAATGGCTATGTTCAGAAACGATTAATTGCTTCTTACGACACTAATGTACGTCTGGATGTTATCCATATTCGACCAGAATTTTTGGCTTCCAAACTTCATGAAGTAGAAGCATCTTTGTTTGAATCATTGTCAGCCAATCTCACCGAGTCAACCTTTCAAGCCGGTTATGGACCGTATGTTTCTGGTGAACAGCAGCGCTTCAAAACCAGCCATATGTTGATGGTGGCTGCTGTTGCCAGTATGTCTCTGAATAAAATCAGTGGGCCCTTAGCCTCATCATTGGGAACCGCTTTGTTAGTGGCTTTTATCGGCTATCAGAAAGGTATTACTCCGGGGCGGATCATGTCTGAATTGATGGGGGCCAGGCAGACGCATATCGGAAAAGCAGTCCTCAGAAAAGTTGTCGCACATTTCAGGTCACTTGAGCACTTTGAAAGTGTCAGGAGCTTTCTGACAAATGCTCTAACGATCCAGAAGGATAGCGAACTGATTGCAAATAGCTTTGATCTGGATATGACTGGCTTGGCCAAATCGGCAAAGTTTGAATTCTATTCTGCAGATGTTCTTTTTGCAGAAGCATTTTATTTAAAAACCATCAGGGATTGTCAGAAACTCATAGGGTCTGATGGAGATCAAGCTTCATTGAAAGGCGTTTATGCTCACTTTAATCTCATTGAAGATGAAATGAATGCAACGATAGCTGTGAGTTATTCGTCCTATCTTTACTTTTATTATCAAATAAAGGATATGTTTGATCGATTTGTAGGGAAAAATACGGGCTTTATTCTATCTACGCTTTTGTCTCAAACCGTTTTGAATGCAGCTTGTGACTTGGCTGCAGGAGAACCTTTCCAAAACCGGGTAGGCTATTTCAGTTATAGACCTGATCTGCTGTTTATTGATCCACGGAATCTGGCTAATGACGTTGAGGATTTCTGTATCAGGAATTGGTTAAATATTGCTGTTTTCGGTTGGAGTTATTTACGTGGGAGATTTGCATTGCATATGAAATAACGAAAGCACGCCATGTTTCAATTTCAGCATGGGTTCCCTATTGAACGGCTTCTCGATTCAGGAAGCCTTTCAACGAACTCCAAAATTAGTTACTGTATTCATTAAGTTGAGGTGGAAGATAAAAATTTCTTATAGCCTTTAATGATAATTTTTATAACCCTTGGGGAGAGAGGCTGATGTAAGCTCTGCACCATCCACCGGGTCGAGCTGTCTATTCTGCTATGGGGTGCTATCTTTCAGTCAGTATTCCAAAGGCTATTGTTCTTCCGGCATATTCAATTCAATTCAGTCTCTTGAACCGATTCCAGAGGTTTTGCCATGCACGAAGCCGGCCTTGCTGCACCGGTCCTGATCCTGGCGGGTCTGCTGCTGCTTGCTACCAGTTCATCCATATTACTCAAAAAACTGCGTTTTCCTTACACTATTGGCCTGGTTGTTATTGGCATGGTTCTGGGGATTTTGGCGCAATATACCGATGCATTGGAACCTGTTCTTAAGGTGGACCTCTCCCATGACCTGATCATGTATGTCCTGCTGCCAGTTCTGATTTTTGATGCGGCCATTAACATCAAACCTCCCCATCTGTTCCGAGAAATGAGTTCAGTGTTGAATCTGGCCATCTTCGGTGTTGTGCTGTCGATGCTGGTCGTTGGGGTTCTGATGAATATGTTGACACCTCTTAGCCTGGCTGGAGCCATGCTTTTTGGTGCATTGATCTCAGCGACGGATCCAGTGGCGGTTATAGCTTTATTCAAGGAAGTGGGAGCACCGGCTCGAATGTCCATGCTGATGGATGCCGAGAGTCTGTTTAATGATGCTACTGCTATCGTAATCTTCGGTATTGTTCTAGCTGTGATCCAGGCCGGGGGCGGAGTAGGTACAGGTGTTGTGCTAGGTGGCGTCTGGTCATTTATTGAAGTCTTTTTTGGCGGTATTCTGGTGGGTACAGTCATGGGGGTGGCTACTCACTGGCTGTTGAAGCTGGGTAAATCGGAGCCTTTTGTACAAATTGCCCATACCACCATTCTGGCCTATGGCAGCTTTATTATTGCTGATCACGTACTGGGTGTTTCCGGGGTTATGTCGACCATTGCTGCCGGTATTGTTACCCGCTCTGAATCAGGCAAGGTGCTGTCAGAACAAGTACGCAGTTTTATTACGCCCTATTGGGAATTCATGGCATTTATAGCCAATAGCCTGATCTTCCTGCTACTGGGTATGAAAGAAGATCTGTTGTTCAGGAATCTTGACCATCTTCAGGAAAATTACCTATATCTTCTGATTGCTATTGGCGTGGTTCTGATCGGTCGACTGGTGGTTGTTTATCTGCTTCTGCCTATCTCAAACCGTTTACCCGTGGGTCGTCCTGTGGATAACAAGACCAAGGCCATCATGTTCTGGGGCGGTCTGAGAGGTGTGGTACCTGTCGCCCTGATGTTGTCGATTCCAGACAGTATCCCTGAGAAGAAGCTGATTATTGATATGACACTCGCGGTTATTCTTTTCTCCCTCCTGATACAGGGCACAACCGTCAACTGGTTGATGACCAAACTGGATGTGAACCAGCACTATCATGTGGTTCGGGAAGCTATGAAAAAGCTGGGAGGATAATCCCCCCCCAGCTTTAAAGAAAGGTTACTCTGCGGTTATTACTCTACCCAGCGTGACATCACCCTCAATAGTGGTGCGATTGATCACCCGTCGCACCCCTTTTCGCGTACCAGTGGCACAATGCATTGCCCGCCAGTTGTCCCAAAGGACCATGTCGCCTTCTTTCCATTCATGGAAGTAGTGGAATTCAGGTCTGCGTGTATGAGCTACCAGTTTCTCCAGTAATTCTATGGCCTCATCATTGGAAAGGCCTGCCTGCTGCGGCGTGATCACCCTGTTAAGGAACTGCTCAACGATACCGAGTACTTTTCGTCCGGTAATAGGGTGTGTAACAACCCCTGGGTAAGCGGCATCCGGGAAGTCGGGGTAATTCATGTCAGAAGGCTTTTTGGGCTGGAAAGGCCCGGGCTCATAACCTTCTACATCAACATACCGCATATTTCTGCGCTGCATGCAGAAGGAGTAGGCTACTTCAATTTTTTCCAGCAGGTCTTTGGTTTCCTGATCCAGTGCATCATAGGCTTTGGCTAGATCGCCAAAACCCGTCAGGCCGTCATTCTCGGGTACAACTACCGCACGAAGCAGGGCGCCATGATTAGGGCGACCGGTATAGTGCAGGTCGATATGCCAGTCCAGACGACCTACTACCTCTTCCCCGTCGTATTTGGCGGTAAAGAATTTATCCTTATCGCCACCACTTTCCAGAACAAACAGCTCAGGGTTGGCTTCATCTGTCGTGGCTTTCAGAGGATGCAGTTCCAGTGGGCCAAAAATCCGGCTGAACTCGATCTGTTTTTCAGCTGTGATGTCCTGATTGCGAAAAAGCAGGATGCCGTACTCGTGCCAGAGCGCCTTCAGTTCATCCTTCATTTCCTGGGTAACCGGCTCATTGATGTCAAAGCCGGAGATTTCTACGCCAACATTTTCAAGCGGTGTAACCTGTAACTTCATGGGTCTATACCTTTATTGTTTTATTTTTCTATCGTTGTGGGCATTCAAAATGCGAGTTAAATGTCGTTGACGATGTTCGGGTCAGTTCTTAACTCCCGGCGAGCCATGGCTTCCCAGCAGAATGGAAAACCGTTGTCGTCGATACGGCTGAGCTTTGCTACTTCTTCTGGGGGGAGAGGCTGGCCGCCACCGGCTACTTCCACTTCCCAGGCTCTTTTACTGCGCCACTCAAGCGTGATGACTCTCAGATGTGCCTGTCTGAGGTTTTCCGCCACTACCAGTGAACCGTGATTGGCCAGTAAGGCCCATTTGGACTCTCCCAGGGCTTCGGCGGCTGACTGGGTAGAGGTTTCATCCTCAAAGGTGCCTGTGTATTCGTTATAGATAGGGAGTTTTTCACCACAGTAGGCGCCTGCCTGATCATAAATAGGCGGCACTTTCTGAAGGTTCGCCCAGATACCACTCCAGTGGGCATGATTGTGAATAACTACATTGATGTCAGGACGTAATGCGTGAAGCTGGATATGCAAACCAATGGCGGGAGTAATGTTCCACTCACCATCAATGACTTTTCCTTCCTCATCCAGAGTCATAATGTCTTTAGCGGTCAGTTCATCCCAGCTCAATTCCCAGGGGTTGGTCAGGATGTGGCCGTTAGGAAGACGCCAGGTAATATGACCGGCAATGTGTTCATTCCAGCCTTCTCTGAACAGCATACGACACATTAAAGCTACCTGGGCTTTTTCTGACAGCTCGGGCAATAAGGCATGTCGTCCCTGCCTGGGAGCAAACTGATCGACAATGGCTTGATTCAGTCCGTCATATTTATTCATTTTATATGCCCTTACTTTTTCACCATGGCTTTCAGCGCACGGTCACATTTCTTGGTATAGGGAGGAATCAGACCGCTGAGTTTCTGAATATTGATTTTCCCTTGTTTGAAAATGGCCCGGGCGTGACTGAATTCTTTGAAACCATCGTGTCCGTGATAATGACCCACACCTGAGTTTCCAACACCACCAAACGGCAGGCTTTCACAACCGCCATGCATGATGACATCGTTCAAGGTGACACCACCGGATTGAGTGCGCTTGATGACATTGTTCTGGAAGGAGGGTTGGTCACTGAAAATGTACAGACCCAGTGGGTGAGGGCGAGCGTTAATGAAGTCTATGCATTCATCGACTTGTCGATAGCTCTTGATGGCCAGAACCGGACCAAAAATCTCTTCTTTCATGATATTCAGCTCATCGTCAGGATTTACGATAAACGTCATTGGTAGTTTATAAACGGTTCCCGAGGGCTCAAGCACTTCTTTAGCAGGATTAATGGTGCGTACATCGGTACCTTTCTCTATGGCCTCATCAATACAGCCTTTTACACGGTAATAATGACGCTCGTTAACAATAGCGGTGTAGTCCTTGTTGTTCTTCATGGTGGGGAACATTCTTCGAGTCCACTGGGTTGCAGCCTCAATGAAGGATTCCAGCTTGTCTTCATGGACGAAAACATAGTCGGGAGAAAGACAGACCTGTCCGGCATTCAGGGCTTTGCCGATCATGATTTTTTCAGCGGCTTCCTCAACATTGTATTCCTGGTCGACTACCACCGGAGACTTGCCGCCCAGTTCCAGGGTGACCGGGGTCAGGTGGTCGGAAGCCGACCTCATGATCTTCTTGCCGATAGCGGAAGAACCTGTGAATACCAAGTGGTCAAAGGCAGAAGTGGTCATCTCGGAGCCCACTTCAGGCCCTCCGGAAACTGTAGCAACCACCTTTTCATCAAAGTAGGTTTTTACCAGGGATTCCATCAGGGCAGAGGTGGCCGGAGATACTTCAGAGAATTTCAGGATGGCCCGGTTGCCTGCTGCCAATACTCCGGCCAACGGGCAAATCACCGTATTCACCGGAAAGTTCCAGGTGCCCAGAATGCCCACAATACCTTTTGGCTGGTATTGCACTTCGGCCTTGCTGCCCATAATGCGATAAATCAGATCCAGTTTTCTTTTATCTGCTTTCATCCACTGTCGTACATGTTTGCGACTGTGTTTCAGAGATTCCAGGCAGAAATAAACGTCAGAAAAAATGGATTGGTGAGCAGATCGGCTGCCAAAATCCTGCTCAAGCGCCTGAACAATATGATCGTGATTATCATGGATCAGATCGATAGCTTGATTCAGTCGCTCAATTCGGGTTTCAGCGCTGACTTCCCCTTCGTTGATGAAGTCGGCTCTTTGCAAGTCCAGTAAGTGTTTAACTTCGCCGGAAGGTGTCTTACTGGCCTCCTTGATCTGCTCGGGATCAAGGAGGCTGGTTTTCAGGGTTAATACCGATGCGCCTCTCATACTGCCGCCTTTTGTTCTGCTTTGTTCTTCTTGCTTGAGAGTGATGCTTCAGACTTGCGAATCAGGGGCCAGAAGAGTTCTTCCTTCCAGTCCAGATTCTTGGCCTTGGGCAAACCGTAACGCTTCTGTTCACGGTTAGGGATTTTTGCTGTGCCAAACACAGTGTCGAAAATAAACAGGGTAGTTGCATAGTTACCGTTCAGATTTGACCCCGGTCCCCAGGCATGATGAGCATGGTGGGTGTCAGGCAGAGTGATGACTTTTTCAATCACGCGCCAGGCAGGCTCACTCCATGGCATTTTTTTGCGCAGCCAGAGGTCCCAGCGGAAAGCAGTGTGCGTCAGCATGTTGCCAAAGAAAGTCATCATGCCAGCAACAACGCAGGGAATACCCAGTCCGAAATAGATCATGAAAGGCAGCATCCAGACCTGGGGCAGCAGCAGTGTCCAGAAAACGTTGTAACGCCAGATAACGCCGGTATTCAGTTTTTCAGCGGTGTGGTGTGTTCTGTGGATTTTCCACAGCCATTCTTTTTCATGGGTCCAGCGGTGCAGCCAATAATGCATCATCTCCTGAATAAAGAAGATGGAACCTAATGCCAGCCAGAAGGGGGTGTCTGCCAGAGCGCCGGAGCTGTTTGGAAACATCAGGACGACCAGCCAGCCAGCAATAAAACCGATCAGTGGCGTCGACATCACGGCATGAGCGGACAGTCCCGCAAGGATGAAGCCGCCATCCCGCCATGGGCGAGGGGACTCTTTGAATTTGCCCGCCACAAGCTCTACGACGAACACCAGAATAAAGCACGAGCTGACGATACTCGCGATGATTTCTCTTTCAGTCATAACACCCTCGCATTGTTCTTTTTATTGTTTGTGTCGCTCATGGCTTTTTTATTGGGACTTCAGGTGTGAAGATCGGCCCTGTCTATGCGCAGATGCTTGGAGCCTGACCGAGAATAGTGTCCGAGAATAAAGTTCAGTAGATCGAGTCAGATTTTTCGTTGGATTTGTGCGAATAGTTGACCTATTTAATCAAATTCAACGGAAAATCTGGCCGGTCTTTCTGGGCTTTAGGCCGGACTGTCTATTCTCGGTCAGGCTCCTATTGCACTTACTGAGTGCGCTGCGGGCAGATTTGCACCTTCAATGAGCAAGGTTTAAGTTACGAGAGTGGTTGATATATGTAAAATCGATATTTATTATTAAAAATATCCATGAAATTAATAATAAGAACGCGTTATGAAGTTTAATCTGAAAGGTGTGGACCTCAACCTGCTGACTGTCTTCGAAGCAGTAATGGAAACAGGCCAGTTGTCCAAGGCGGGAGATCTGCTTGGAATGAGCCAGCCCGCCATGAGCGCGGCACTTCAGCGGCTTCGCGTTACCGTAGATGATCCTCTTTTTGTCAGAAGTCGCCAGGGAATGGAGCCCACGCCCAGGGCCATTGAGTGGTATCAGACAGTAGGGCCCGCCCTGACTCAGATCAGAATGAGTCTTGAGTCCAGAAAAGATCCCAAGCCTGGTGAGAGTCAGAGAATCTTTACACTGTTGGCTGGGGATTATTTTGAGTCGGTCTACCTGGCACCTTTATTGGAAACGCTTCAGAAAGAGGCACCGGGTATCAGTTTGAATCTGTTGACCGTGTCTGCTGACGGGCTGCCCCAGGATTTCAAATCGGGAAAGGCAGACTTTGCGATCCATTATCAGGAGCCTGATGATGCCGGTCTGGACTTTGTCTCGGTGGGGGAAGAAAGGCTGGTGGTGATTGCCCGGAAAAATCATCCGAGAATTTCCGGTGAACTGACGGTAGAGAATTACTGTGATGAGCGACATGTGATTTTCGCTGTGAATGACCAGCAGAATTTCCATCTGGATATTCTGATGGGCAAGCAGAGACCCAAGCGAAGTATTCTGGCGCGTGTGTCTCATTTCAACTCTGCAGCCACCATCATTGAAAGCACCGAGGCTATTTGTACCATCCCGGAAAGGCTGGCTGATGTGCTAAAGGCTCGATTTGCCGTAGAGGCCTATTCTTTTCCTCTGGAAATGCCGGCAGTACCCAAAAAGCTGATCTGGCCGTCGGCTCTGGAGGCAGACCCTCTGCACAGATGGTTCAGGGAAAAGTTAACCGAGACAATCATGAGTCGTTGATTCGTTGTCGATGAGGGCCTGCTAGGTGTAGACTAGCGGCCACTTAAATTGTACTCGTTAATAGATCATGACTGTTCGTACACGCGTAGCTCCCTCACCGACTGGCGATCCCCATGTGGGAACGGCCTATATTGCCCTGTTCAACATGGCGTTTGCCAAAAGTCAGGGTGGTCAGTTTCTGCTTCGTATAGAAGATACCGATCAGGCTCGCAGCACACCGGAATCTGAACAGCAGATTCTGGATTCCCTGCGCTGGTTGGGTCTGAACTGGGATGAGGGACCCGATGCAGGTGGTCCCCATGGTCCCTATCGTCAGAGTGAAAGACGTGAGATTTATGACGAGCACGCTCAGAAGCTGCTTGATAAAGGTCATGCTTTCCGTTGTTTCTGTACGGCTGAACGTCTGGATGCCCTGAGGGCTGAACAGGCTGAGACCAAATCCGGTTCTGGTTATGATGGCCACTGTCTGCACCTTTCTGAAGAAGAAGTGCAAAGCAAAATGGCTGCTGGCGAACCCCATGTTATTCGTATGAAGGTGCCTTCTGAAGGAAGCTCCAAAGTCGAAGACATGCTCCGTGGCACCATTGAAATTGATTGGTCTCAGGTGGATATGCAGGTTCTGGTAAAGGCCGATGGCATGCCAACCTACCACCTGGCTAATGTTGTCGACGATCACCTGATGGGCATTACCCATGTGATCAGAGGTGAAGAGTGGATCAGTTCAGCGCCAAAGCATCAGCTGTTGTACCAATACTTTGACTGGGAAATGCCAGTGCTGTGTCATATGCCGCTGCTGCGTAACCCGGACAAGAGTAAGCTGTCCAAGCGAAAGAACCCAACCAGCATTACTTACTACCGTGATGCCGGTTACCTGCCAGAAGCCCTGTTGAACTACCTTGGTCGTATGGGTTGGTCCATGCCTGACGAGCGTGAGAAGTTCAATCTGGATGAAATGGTTGAGCACTTCGACATCCAGCGTGTTTCTCTGGGTGGCCCTATTTTCGATCAGGAAAAACTGTCCTGGCTGAATGCCAGCTGGATTCGTGAAGACCTGAGCACTGAGCAGTTTGCTGAGCGCCTCCATAAATGGTTGCTCAACAGTGACTATATTATGAAGTTCCTGCCGTTCGCCCAGGGCCGTGTAGAAACGCTGGCTGATTTTGCCCCGATGTCCAGCTTTATGTTCTCTGGCATGCTGGATCTTACCGAAGAAGACTTTGCCCATAAAAAGCTGGAACCTGCTGAAGTGAAGAAGGTGTTGCAGTTCACCCTCTGGCGACTGGAGCAGCTGAGGCAGTGGAGCAAAGAGAATATCTTTGCGGAAGTGAAAACCCTTTCCAAGGAGATGGGCCTGAAGCTGGGCGACTTTAATCCACCTATCTTTATCGCGATTGCCGGTACCCCCAACTCCTGGTCGGTAATGGACTCCATGGCCATTCTGGGTGCGGACATGACCCGTGCCCGTCTGCGTCATGCGGTCAATGTTCTGGGTGGAGTGTCCAAGAAAGAAACCAAGCGCTTTGAAAAAGAGTTCAGAGCACTGGGAAATGAGTCTGAATAATTCAGATTCATGCACTTCAGAAAAGGCCGGATTTTTCCGGCCTTTTCTTTATCTGAGCGGAAGGCTTTCTGCGAGGCTGGAAAGCTGAGGTGTCCAGACAAAAAACCTATATAACTATCTGCTTGGATTAAACATTTTTTCATAAGTGCGCTTGACAGGTTGGGGGGGCATCCATATCATTCGCCCTGCGTTTCGGGGCAGCCAAACAACTTCTTACGAAGACAAGCGGTTGCTCTTGAACAGAAAGATATTGGGGCTATAGCTCAGCTGGGAGAGCGCAACACTGGCAGTGTTGAGGTCAGCGGTTCGATCCCGCTTAGCTCCACCATATTTTCAAAGTCTGGCTTTTTATTCGTTGGGCATTTGAATCAAAAATTGTGTCCCGTTCGTCTAGTGGCCTAGGACACTGCCCTTTCACGGCAGTAACAGGGGTTCGAGTCCCCTACGGGATGCCATTTTCAAAATCAGTAAATGGTATTTCTACTGATTCCTCTGACCGGATAAGTCATTAAACTGCGTCGCTCAGTTCAGCATTGAATGATCTGATTAAGCGGGAATAGCTCAGTGGGTAGAGCGCAACCTTGTCAAGGTTGGGGTCGCCTCAGGGTTAAAGAGTGAGTCTCGTTTCCTGCTCCGGACTTTGAAGAAGTCCTAAAACATCTTTGCTGCGGGAATAGCTCAGTTGGTAGAGCACAACCTTGCCAAGGTTGGGGTCGCGAGTTCGAGTCTCGTTTCCCGCTCCAAATTAAGGCTTTATGTTGACCAAGCATAAAGACACAAAGATTGTGTCCCGTTCGTCTAGTGGCCTAGGACACTGCCCTTTCACGGCAGTAACAGGGGTTCGAGTCCCCTACGGGATGCCATTTTTAAGACTTTGAAGAAGTCATAAAACATCTTCGCTGCGGGAATAGCTCAGTTGGTAGAGCACAACCTTGCCAAGGTTGGGGTCGCGAGTTCGAGTCTCGTTTCCCGCTCCAAATTAAGGCTTTATGTTGACCAAGCATAAAGACACAAAGATTGTGTCCCGTTCGTCTAGTGGCCTAGGACACTGCCCTTTCACGGCAGTAACAGGGGTTCGAGTCCCCTACGGGATGCCATTTTTAAGACTTTGAAGAAGTCTCAAAACATCTTCCTGCGGGAATAGCTCAGTTGGTGGAGCACAACCTTGCCAAGGTTGGGGTCGCCTCAGGGTTAAAGAATGAGTCTCGTTTCCCGCTTAGGACTTTGAAGAAGTCCCAAATCATCTTCACTGCGGGAATAGCTCAGTTGGTAGAGCACAACCTTGCCAAGGTTGGGGTCGCCTCAGGGTTAAAGAGTGAGTCTCGTTTCCCGCTTCGGACTTTGAAGAAGTCCCAAATCATCTTCGCTGCGGGAATAGCTCAGTTGGTAGAGCACAACCTTGCCAAGGTTGGGGTCGCGAGTTCGAGTCTCGTTTCCCGCTCCAAATTAAGGCTGTATGCTCAAGCATATAGACACAAAGATTGTGTCCCGTTCGTCTAGTGGCCTAGGACACTGCCCTTTCACGGCAGTAACAGGGGTTCGAGTCCCCTACGGGATGCCATTTTTAAGACTTTGAAGAAGTCTAAAAACATCTTCGCTGCGGGAATAGCTCAGTTGATAGAGCACAACCTTGCCAAGGTTGGGGTCGCCTCAGGGTTAAAGAGTGAGTCTCGTTTCCCGCTTTGGACTTTGAAGAAGTCCCAAATCATCTTAACTGCGGGAATAGCTCAGTTGGTAGAGCACAACCTTGCCAAGGTTGGGGTCGCGAGTTCGAGTCTCGTTTCCCGCTCCAATTTAAAGAGTGTGAGAAATTAAGCCTGAAAAGGTTGGGGTCGTCTATTTATAGCAAGGGCGAGTCTCGTTTACCGCTCCAAAATTAAGGCTGTATGCAAAAGCATATAGACACAAAAGATTGTGTCCCGTTCGTCTAGTGGCCTAGGACACTGCCCTTTCACGGCAGTAACAGGGGTTCGAGTCCCCTACGGGATGCCATATCAGAAAGCCCGATACTGAAAAGTATCGGGCTTTTTTTATGAGAAAAATAAGCAGAGACTGCTGCTATTTCCAGAGGCTGAAGATCAGGATAAGAATCAGCAGCGGGCAGATCCATTGGATATAAAAGGCAAAAGTCGTCCAGAAAATGCTCTGACTTTCTTTACCTGACAAAGCGTTCATCATCTTTCCTCGCTTCCAGAACCATCCCGCCAGAATGCAGACGCAGATTGCCAGTACAGGTTGAATTAGCTGAGTGCATATTTTCAGAGTGGCCATCAGCAGATTGTTGCCGCCCCATATCAGTAGAATTGTGATGGTTGCTGCCATTGCTGTCGTGTAAGTGCAGGCTGATACACGGCTATGACCTTTCTTCTGAAAGTGACTAACGGTCACTTCCAGCATGGAAATCGCTGAGGTGACTGCGGCGAGCCAAAGCAGGCCGAAGAAAGCCAGGCTCAGCAAGTTGCCGATGGTACCCATGTGACTGAACAGGCTGGGTAAAACATCAAAAGCCAGCGTCGGACCTGAAGCTATTACCCCTTCTTCAGAAATAGCATTGGTGTTGATGTGAGTAGCAGAGTAGATCAGGGGCATGATCATCAGTCCTGCTAGCATGGAAACCAGTATGTCAGCCGAAACAACCTGGGTGGCCAGGGTGTGAGTCCGGGATTTGGACTGCAGGTAGGAGCCATAGATCAGCATGGTAGTGCCTCCCAGGGAGAGGGAGAAGAATGATTGACCCAGCGCTGCAAGCAATACGTCGGATTGGAAGGCTCTTGTGAAATCAGGTTCCAGATAAGCTCTGATGCCTTCTCTGGCGTGTTCAAGCTGGAGTACGTAAAGCGCCATGATGATCAGCAGAACAAAAAAACAGGGCAAAAGTTTTCTGGTGCAGCGTTCTACGCCGGACCGAAGGCCTCTGCTGCTGAACAGGGCTGTGGTCGTCAGAAAGGCCAGTGCCCAGAAAAAACTGTTAAGCGAGATGGTTGAGGGTGGGATCTGAATAAGCTCGCAAAGCGACTTGAACGCGTGTTCGAGCACCCATCCTCCCACAACACTATAAAGCGCGGCTGCCGTCGTAATAAATGCCAGTGCCAGATAGCCTCCCCATAACGCCAATGGTTTTCCTCCCTTGTCTGTCATGCTTTTCAGAATGCCAATGTTGTCTGATCTTCCATATTTGCCTGCAGAAAGTTCCAGTGTCAGAAGTGGCCAGGCCAATAGAAAGGTGATCATGATGTAGGCAATCAGAAATGCGCTGCCACCATATTGAGCCGCGAGAGTTGGGAAGCTCCAGATATTGCCCAGTCCAATAGCGCTGCTGGCTGCAGTGCAAAGAAAGCTCCAGTTGGAGCTGAAGGTTTCACGTGGGTTGGCAGTTTTTGCGAGAGGGGGGTGAGAAGTCATGGAAGACTCCTGAGGTGAGAAAGACTGAAAGTTTAGTCGGAGTCCAATGAATTTCCCGGCGATATTCAAAGTCAGTGTCTACATTGTTCTGATTATCAGCCAGCTCTGGAGACTTTTGTGGCAGAACAAAAAAAAGTGGTGATCACTGGAGGGAGTAGTGGAATAGGAGAGTCGCTGGTCAGGCAGTTTGCAAAAGCAGGTTATGAAGTTTTATTCAGCTATTGCCGAGGTGGGCAGAGAGCTCGGGATCTGTGTGAAGAGCTTTGTAGCTATCCTGTGTCGTGTGGTGAACTGGATCAGGGGGATCCCGCTTCGCTCCAAAAATTTATAAATGGACTGCCAGACAATATTTTTGCCCTGATTATCAATGGTGGGCTGGGCAGCAAAACGGTTGAAAAGGTTTCCAGTGATCTGATGGAGCAGGATCGGGCTTTAATGCAGGTCAATGCACTTGGGCCGATGTGGTTGTGCCGTTCGATGATTCCTGTCATGGAAAAGCAGGGGCAGGGCAAGGTTATTTTGATGAGTTCTGTTGGTGGCGGCGTCAGTGTCTTTCCCGGTTTTCGACTGGCAGATCAAATGAGCAAAGCTGCGCTGGTTTGTATGGGAAGGCTGTATGCAGCCACATTGGCGTCTTCGTCTGTTGACCTGTTCACAGTTTGTCCCGGGGCAACAGATACGCCCATGTTTCAATCCAGTACGACCGGAAATATGTCAGAGGCGGAGCTAGAGGGTTTTGCTGATGGGTTGCCAGGGCGCCGGCTGATTGAGGCTGATGAAATTGCAGAACTTTGTCTCTATTTATGCAGTGCTCAGGGGCAGGTGCTTCGGGGCAGTGTTCTGGATGCTTCTCTGGGTTTAGGCAGTGCTCCCTGGATGATCAAAAAGAGCCAGGAGCAACACTGATGCTGTCGAAAAGATTCAGTCGTTTGAATATGAGTCATACGTTGGCAGATGCTCATTTTCGTTGCGCTGAGAATCCATACTCTGAAGCCAATACCGAAGGTTATATTAATCTGGGTACGGCACAGCATGGGTTATGTTGTCAGGATGCACAGAAAATACTGGAAGGTGCGCCCGCTGCAGAATTGCAGGACTATCAGTATCAGTGCCTTCATGGCAAGGCTGAGGCCAGAAAGGTGGTTGCTCAATGGTTGTCTGCCAGAGCGGAGCGACCATTGAATCCCGATAACCTGGTGCTTGCTTCAGGCGCTACTGCTTTGATTGAAGCGGTTGGTTTCGCACTCTGTGATCCGGGTGATGTCATATTGATCCCGTCGCCCTCTTATTCCGGATTTGATTATGATTTGCGATTAAGAGCGCAGGTGGAGGTCGAGTATTTACCCGGTAGGGCCGAACAGCAGTTCAAAATACAGCCTGACTTGCTGGATCAGCATTTAGAGTCATCTGTTAGTGAAGGTAGAAAAATAAGGGCTCTTCTTCTGCATAATCCAGCAAACCCTTCTGGCTTGTATCTTACCTCTGACCAGCTGGAAGCCATTCTTGCTGTCTGTGAGAAGTGGGAGATTGATCTGGTTGTGGATGAGGTCTGTGCTGATACGGTATTTGCCGGTAATGGCTTTGTTTCTGCTTTAAGGTACTCAAGTCCTAAAGTTCACACCCTTTATTCCTTGGGAAAGGGGTTTTCCATATCGGGCCTGCCAACCGGGTTTTTCTATAGTGAGGATCCTGAGCTGGTCAAAGCCGTAGCTGATCAGGCTTATTTTTTCAGGATGTCGAACGCAATGCAGACACAAATTGCCTGGTTGCTGGGCTCATCCGAGGCAGGGCGGTTCCTGGAGAATAGTTGTCGGCGCCTTGCCAGCGTTTCATGTCATCTTATAGATCGCCTTGAGAAGATGGGGGTGACGGTTCTTCGTCCGGAGGCGGGTGTTTTTATATGGATGGACCTGGGGGAGGTCCTGGGTATAGAAGACCATCTGAGCGAGTTGAAGGTTTTTGAGGCGTTAATGAGTGATGCCCGGCTGAACATATCTCCAGGCCAGTTCTTCCACTGTATCAGTCCGGGGTGGTTCCGACTCTGCTATAGCGTATCGCCTGCTATGCTGGATTGTGCTCTTGGGCGTCTGTCGGACTTTATCGAGTCCTGTGATGGAAAGTCCGGGGAGTAACTTTCACAGAATAACAAGCAAGAGAAACATAATGGCTCGATTAATACTGTTTGCAGTTCTTGCGTTTCCCTGGGTTCTCTATGCCTCTGACGCCAGAAAGGTGGTTGTGGTGACAGGGGTGTCTTCCGGTATAGCTCAAGCTGTGGTGGAGCGGTTCGCACGGGATCCTCAATACAAAGCGTATGGAACAACCCGGAAAGGCTCGATCACCGGCTCTCAGGATGATGGCTATATATTGGTGCAAATGGATCCGGGTGATACTGAATCCGTAAAAAATGCGTTCAAGAAGATCATAAAGGCAGAAGGTCGGGTTGATGTTCTGGTCAACAGTGCCGGCTATATGGTGCTGGGTTCTGTAGAAAGTATTGATCCTGATGATCAGCTGTTGAAGCTTTTTAACGTTAATGTAGTGGGTTATGCCAGGACTACGCAGGCGGTGGTGCCTGTGATGCGTGAGATAGGTGGCGGTAGAGTCATTAATGTCACCAGTATTCAGGCTCTGGAGCCTCGTGGTTTGCAGGAAAGCTATTCCGCTACACGTTCAGCGGTTGAAACCATGTCTATGGGGCAATCAAGCTATCTCAAGGATGACAATATTGATGTGATTGTGTACGAGCCGGGAGCAACACGAACAGGCATAATGAGTTCTTCTCCTCAGGGTTCTATTAAGGTCAAGGGAGATAAGACTTTGCCGCTGATGTCTGATTTTGTTGAGATGCTGGATAAGCGATTGGGTCAGGGGGTTCCTGCCGATGAAGTGGCGGAGCAGATCTTTGCGCTGGCTGATCAGGTGCAGCCGGATTTCAGAAACTTCGCTACTCCGGCAGTTCAAGGGCGTGCAGGAGCTGTTTACAAGGATCCTACGGGCAACACTCTCAGGGCTCTTGTTCGTGATAAGTATGAGAAGTTTGTTAATTCCGTTAAGGATAAGTTTCAGAATTGATTCAGGGAAGTTGACAAGGAGCGGGTAAGTCCATAGAATTCTGCCTCGTTCGCTGGTGCAGTCAGCCACTTTACCGAATCAATCGCTTGATTCAAAAGAGAAAAGCTGCATAATTAAGCGCTTGATTTTGGGGCTATAGCTCAGCTGGGAGAGCGCAACACTGGCAGTGTTGAGGTCAGCGGTTCGATCCCGCTTAGCTCCACCAAGATTGATACTCTCCTTTTTTAAGGAAGTATAAAAGATAGTGTGTCCCGTTCGTCTAGTGGCCTAGGACACTGCCCTTTCACGGCAGTAACAGGGGTTCGAGTCCCCTACGGGATGCCATATAAATTGTGGGAATAGCTCAGTTGGTAGAGCACAACCTTGCCAAGGTTGGGGTCGCCTCAGAGTTAAAGAGTGAGTCTCGTTTTCCGCTCCGGACTTTAAAGAGGTCCTAAAACATCTTTAGTGCGGGAATAGCTCAGTTGGTAGAGCACAACCTTGCCAAGGTTGGGGTCGCGAGTTCGAGTCTCGTTTCCCGCTCCAAGTTAAAAAAAGCCAGTCAGTAGACTGGCTTTTTTTATGCGTGAAGAAAATGTGCGTAGCCTGAACTTAAGAGTGTACAACCTTGCCAAGGTTGGGGTCGTCTCTTTATAGCAAGGGCGAGTCTCGTTTCCCGCTCCAAGTTAAAAAAGCCAGTCAGTAGGCTGGCTTTTTTTATGCCTGTAATAAAGTTAATAAATGATGCCAAGCGTTATACCTCATACCGTTCGCACTGAGCTTGTCGAAGTGCATGATAAGAATCCTTCGACAAGCTCAGGATGAACGGAGTATGTATGAGCACTTACGCTGGGCTGTAGTGAGTTCAGTAAAACCAACTACTTGATCGATCGGAAAATAACTGCATAATACGCATCAGATTTTGGGGCTATAGCTCAGCTGGGAGAGCGCAACACTGGCAGTGTTGAGGTCAGCGGTTCGATCCCGCTTAGCTCCACCAAATCGACACTTTCTTGATGAAGTGTGAACAAGATAGTGTGTCCCGTTCGTCTAGTGGCCTAGGACACTGCCCTTTCACGGCAGTAACAGGGGTTCGAGTCCCCTACGGGATGCCATTTAAAGAAAAAACCAGTCCATTGTGACTGGTTTTTTCGTTTCAGACTCTATCTTTTTTGATTCAGGCTTTTTTCTCAAAAGGCTTGATACTGATCTTCTGCAGTGCCTCGGTGCTGTACTTCACATAAGTCTTTTCGACAGCATCCTGCACATAGAGCTCATCTTCAAACGAGTCTGGACAATAACCCTGCTTCTGTAGATCGACCTTGCGCAACTTGAATGTGGCTGTCAGATCTGATTGTTCAGCAATACGAACAAAGAGTGGCATGGCATATTGGGGCAGAGCACCGCGGGCTTCATTATAAAATGCTTTGCCATCGAACTGTTCTCCATTCTTAAGTTGTATAGCAGCCATTCCAGCCCGACCTTCATGATCAGGGACTGCAACCCCGTATATGTTAATCAACTCTGCCGGTTCAAAAGAGGATAGGGCGTCACTGACTTCGGTGGTGGAGACGTTTTCGCTTTTCCATCGGAACGTGTCACCAATACGATCGACAAAGTAGTAGTAGTCTTCTTCATCACGGCTCAAAAGATCACCCGAGCGGAACCAGGCATCCCCTTCGGTAAACACGTTTCTAAGTATTTTCTTTTCAGTGGCCTCTGCATCGGTATAGCCTTCGAAACGACCTGCTCCCAGGCCTGGGATATTCAGGATCATTCCCAGGGCTTCGCCAACTTCTCCTGCTTCCGCTTCAATGTGGAAGCCGTTCTCGTCTTTCACATGGCAGTCATTCTCAAGGTCATATTTAACCAGACGCAGGTTGGATTTTTCCCTGAAGGGAATGCGACCCACACTGCCGGGTTTGCAGTCAACATTAATGATGCCGCAATTGGCTTCAGTAGCCCCCCAGCCTTCGTAGATCTCAACCTCTCCAAAACGTTCAATAAAACGCTGCCATACTTCAGTGCTTACACCCGCACCCGTCATGCGTTTAAGCGTATGTTCTTTGTCGTTAGGTTGTTCAGGCTGATTAACCAGATAGCGACAGATCTCGCCAATATACTGTGTTGTAGTGACATTATGCTGTCGTACATCATCCCAGAATCGAGAGGCAGAAAACTTTCTTTTCAGTACGATACTGGCATTGGAAGACAGGGCATTGGATACCAGGGACATACCTGCTGCGCCATGGAACAGGGGGAGGATGCAATAGAATACATCTTCATCGGTCATGCCCAAGAGCTTGCTCCAGCCGTCACCAACACCGAGCCAGCGCATATGGCTGATAATGGCGGCTTTGGGGAGGCCTGTAGTACCAGAGGTGAAAACATAGAATAGAGGTGTTTCACCAATGATGTTCTTTCTGAGCCCTTCAGGAAGATTGTTTCTGCTGACTTTTTCCAGGGCGGGGGTAATGGGCTCTGCACCTTTGGGGATGATCCGGTTTTCTCCGTCTGGTAATGCCCAGACTTTAATATCGGTCACTGACTCAGCAACCGTTGTGTAGAGTTCTGCGCATTCGGTACCGAGAAACAGGCATTTTGATGAGGTTTCCAGAAGCGCATGAGATAGGGCTGCACCTCTTGCCTGGGTGTTAATCAATGCTGCAGTAATACCTGCTTTAGCGAGACCCAGCCAGGCATAGAAAAACTCTGGACGATTCTCAACCATTACTGCCCCGGTGTCACCGGGATTGAGTCCGGTGGAGAGTGCCAGTCGACTGTATTGATCGGCCTTTTGATTCAATTCAGAAAAGGTAACCTTCTCGTCCCTATAAATGAGGAATGTCTTGTTTGGATAGACTTCAGCCAGTTCTTCAAAGCGATCGCTGACGGTGTAGCTTTGCTCCGGAGTGTGTCGGGTAGCACCTGCGCCTTGCAGGTCCAGTCGTGCCTGGGTGTCTTCTCTTGAAACGGTCATCGTTATTGTTCTTCTGTTTGATCTGTTTTTAGGGTGAAGAATCTTTCATTGCCGGTTACGAAAGATTTTCAGTCGCTCATGGCTGTTGGTGGCTCATGGCAGCTGGTTGTCCTTATGGCTATCTTATGAATCAGGCGTGAGGCTTCAATAGCCAAAATAATCACAAAGGCTGTTCATAATTATCACTTTTGCTTTAATATGCATGCATTATATAGAAAGTACTAACTCTTTCTGAGCGATGTCAGTGAAGTAATAAAAAGAATGAGTGGTCTGTTATGCAGCGACAAATGCCGTCACGGTTTGCACGATCCCTGTTAAAGCTCTTGCGTGAAGAGGCTCATCGCAGTCTTGCTCTTGAGTTGTCAGGAATTGCCAGTGAGCAGCTGGAGACTGAGAATATTGCTCTGGATGATTATTGTCGTTTATTTCATGAAGTCGTCTATCAGATTCAGGCTGAGCTGCATGGTGATGAGGCTGATAAGGTCCGACGATTCAGTAGCTATCAGTTGCTTCTGGAGTCAATGACACAAGCCGAGACGTTGAAAGATGCTCTCGACAAGGCTGACTGTTTTTTTCAGCGGATGAGTTTTTCCAAGGCTGCAATTTCTTTGGAGGTAGAGGGAGCATCGGCGCTTTGGGTGTTTGAGTTTCCGCAAAGTACCTCCGAACGATTTGATGCCTCGCACTTTTCAATGGATGGCTTTGGCTGGCTTCCTGGTCTGATGGGGTGTTCTACGGCGCTGTGGATCTGGTGGAATATTGCTGGCTGGTTGATCGGTGAGCCTATCTCCCTGGAAGAAGTCCGCTTTGATGCTCCCTGGCCTGAGAGGATCAGTCAGTATGAGGCTTTGTTTGATGCAACTGTTACCTGTAATTCTCCTGTCTCTGCTTTACGATTCGATTCATCCTTTCTCGACAGGCCTGTCATTAAAAACCAGAGAGATGTTCAGCAGCTTATGTTGAACTTCCTGCAGGGGTTGTTTGATGTTCGATACAAGGATCGTTCTCTCTCGGTAAAGATTGAGGAGCATCTGGGAAGTCATGAGGGTGAGATGCCAACTCTGAAGTCACTGGCTGGGTCGTTCAATATGTCTGTACCCACACTGCATCGCCATCTTCAGAAAGAGAATACCAGTTATCAGGCATTGAAAAATCAGTACCGCCGTAAACGAGCAGAAGAAATGCTCATGACAAGGCGCCTTTCTATTTGTGAAATTGCTGTGCAGTCGGGCTTTTCTGATGCAGCTGCGTTCCACAGGGCATTCAAAAAGTGGACGGGCATCACTCCCAATCAATACCGGCAATCACTGGCCTAGTGCAGCCAAGCGTTAATGGTCATACATACTCCGTTCATCCTGAGCTTGTCGAAGGATGCAGGTAATGCACTCCACAGGCTCAGTGCGAACGGTATGGGATTTAGAGCTTAGCTGTACTAAGTCAGGCCCCTAGAAATAAACCAGGATTGTTCGCCCTGTATTTTCTCGCTTTGGCTATATTGACTCTTCTCGTTCTACTATCAAGAAGAAAAAATCATGAGCTGGAGATTGCTGTTATTCTCTGTTTGCCTATTCAGTTCGGGGATCCAGGCGGGTGCTCTGATGCTCTATTCGCAGTCAAAGGACTTTCTTTCTGGCTTCTCTGCAAAAAAGGATCAGCAGGCTTCAAGTTATGACCTGTTCGAACAGGATGGAGCTGATCAGGCAGGAAAGCTGGGTGTCTGTATTTCTGGGGGTGGTAGCCGTTCAATGGCTTTGGCCAGGGGGCAGATGGCTGTACTGAGAAAGTACGGTATTGAAGAACAGATCAAGGATCTGTCACTGGTCTCGGGAGGCGCCTGGTTTGGCGTCAGCTATTACAGCAGTGAGCTGGATGATCGGCAGATTTTGGGAACATTGGTCGAAAATCCTGAAGAGTTAACTGTTGGAATCGAGGAAGAGCATCTTACCTGTAGTAAGGGGTGTGAAGTCAGTGATTCTGATGCTGGTCAGCCTGTAAACAAAAGTAATCTTCATGTTTTAACCAACAGTAGTCTGGGTAATGCTCATAAAGAATTTTCTAACTTGCCCGGCTTTTTGGTGTCTTTTGTAGTGGGGACGTTCTCAAGATGGTTGGATGGTTCCCATGTCTGGAGTGAGTTTCTGAATCAGAGTCTGAGTGGGCAATTCGAAGCACCGTTGAATAATGATTTTTTTGTCCGCAAAAAAGCTGAGATGAGCATCATAATCAATGCTCTGCTTAAGAAGGGTGAGCATTACTATCCGTTCGAGGTTCTACCTGAAAAAGTCAGAGTGCGTTCTTTTATAGATGGGTTTAAGTCTGAGTATCTTGATCATTCCGAATTTGGCTGGGTAAGCAGAGGGGAGGGTGGTGAAGAGCAACTGACTCTCATGAGAGTACAGGATGCTCTTGCAGCCAGTAGTGCAAACTATGCCAACTTCGTATGGGGGTCTTTAACCTACTTCGTGCTTCCACAATTCAAGTTTGCTCTAAAAAATCCCGGTGGTGGTGCTAAAGATGATTCAAGCTATCAATTAATAGACAGTGGGTTTCTAGACTATCTGGGCATAATGCCACTGCTGGCCAGACGATCCGATCGCATTATTGCTTTCATCAATACGGATATTCCAATCATATACAAGGGTACAAAAGAAAATGGTCTTCTAGTCGGGCTGGAGAAAGCGCTGCCTGCATTATTTGGAATACAGCCCGATGAAAAGCTTATCGAGGAACAATACATTTTGATGAAAGATTCTGCCCGAAGAAAGGAGTTTAAGGCGTTGACCCGAGGGCAGGTGTTCGAATCCGATTATTATGCCTGGCTTGCCGAACAGTTCATGGAAAAGAAAGCGGCGGGGGAGCCTACGATAGTCTTGCAAAAAGGACTGAGGGTTCTGAAGAATGATTTTCACGGTATTCAGGGGGGTCATCATGTTGATGTGCTTTGGGTATACAATGATCTGCCCGGTAAGTGGTGGAGGCGGCTTGACCGGACTGTTAGAGATTGCATTGAAGGTAATGTTATAGGGAACTGGTTCCGGGGGTGCTATACCACCTACACCCGCTTTCCTCATTACAGTGCGATTATGGATCTTCACCTGCCCGCCTTTCAGGCAAACCTCCTTTTTCATCAAGCCTCCTGGGCGTTGGAGGAAGCTGAAAGGGCTGAGCAAGTGTTAAGCGGTTTCCTTGGACTTCACTGATCATCCAGAAGGACAAATATTTCTTCAGTTTGTTTTACACAGCTACTGTTTTGCGGGGCTGATGCAAGGTCAGGGCAGTGTTCATGATCATGGTTGCCAAAGAAATAGGGAATCCAGGAGGTTGAGGTAGTATAAGCGTTCATCCAGATCAGTCCGAAGAAGGCCAGTTCTTTCAGATCGAGCATAGCTCCCCCGATGCTTGAGGGCCCTCCTCTAAGGGAGCTGTAAGCGGCGAAGGCATGGGGGGTTTCAATTTTTAACTCGTAAATGGTGCTTAGCCCATCTACTGTTGTCTCTTGAACGCTGAATTCATGATCATGATGGGTGTTACTACTGTGAAGGCCGTGTTTATATATTTCAATTGTGTTCCAAGTCATTCCTGCCGTCATTGCCGGAAAGGCGTAAAAACTATCTGACTTTTGGAATGTTGTCCATATTCGCAGATATAGCATGCTGTGAAAAAAAATCTCAACCAGATTGCCGCCGTTATATAGGGCGTAGGTCATGAGTTCTGAAAAGGAGTAATCGGGGTGCAAATAGATGTCATCTTTGATGAGTATTATCGGGTAGCCCGGTGTCTCAATGGCCCGGCTTGTGGATGTTGCTATTTTTGATTGGGCCAGGCAGTCAGGAAATGGGGTGTTTTTTGAAGGCTTTTCTGCTGTTGACCTGCAGGTATATTCCAGAATGTTAGGGGGGATAAAAACCGTTTTTTCCATAAAAGCCCCTTCCTTTGTTTCCAGAATGGTCTTGCATTCCAGGTGTTTAGGGAAATGGAAGGGGTCGTAATGATGTCGGTCCCTCATGGCTTCATGACAGCTTTCGTGGGTCTTGCTCATCTGAACAGTGTCATCAGCGTGCACAGATGTTTTAAATAACAACCCAGAAAATAAAATCAGCGTCATGAATCTAAAGGATTTTTTATCTGTTCTTTTGGCCGCTTTGTTAAATGATTTATAGCAGCCCAAGCGTCCAGCAAACCTTGGGAAAGGGTTCATCTATACCTCTTTCTTATTAGATGAAAATGATATGAAAGAAAGCGTAGACTCTTTTTGGGGGTTGTAAAAAAGAATGGTTCTTATTTTTATTGTTCTTGGAAAGAAAGTGCCCCTTCAATCAAAGAGCTCTTGAGATACAGTTGAAGGGGGGTGTGGTAGTTATGGCTAATTGCTATATGGCATCGAACCAAATTGTTTAAGAGCAGGCTCTCTTTGCTTCAAATATATAAAGTGGTACGTAAGAGTCAGAGTTGTGATCCAATTTCGAGCCATGAAGTCTTCAATATCATTTAAAAGATTGTTTCGGCTGATAAAGCCTTGGTTGCTGTCATATTCATAAAATCCAATTGTGCTTTCTATGGGTTTACCTGTTACCAGCTCAAATGCCTCGTTGAAAATGTACTGTGGTATCATTGTTTGGAAAACGCGCCAAGTGTTGGTGCCCATTGTGAAGAGTACAAAAGTTTTAAAGTAGTGATAGTACATGGCGAAGGTGGTGTACTTCTCAATAGTTGGGAGTTGCATCTCCAATATAGCGCGAAGGTTGCTTTCTGTCTGCTCATCAAGGGTCCTGCGCCTTGGAGGTGACCAGTAGTAGTGTCCTCCATATCCGTAAAACTCATCTCTAGTTTGAGGTATCCTGTTAATTTCTTCTGTTGCGGTTTTAAGTGCTTTTGAAAGTCCTTCTTTCACCATTGTTGTCATCCGGTTCATTTCATTCAATGATAGTGGACCTACAATTTTATCAAAAACATGCAGTTTCATGAGTTTGTCAAACCGGTTAATATCCACTAGAACTTTTGGCAGTTCATAGGCTGAGTGGCTCGTTCCAATTGCATACATACCCTTTAAAGCCTGTTTGGTGACATGAACTTTTGCCAGCCTTTCTGGGTATGGGTACTCAATGACATTGCTGAACCTCACTAACTTATCGGCTCCAATGATCAGAAAAGTGATGCCTGCGGCTAAAATGGGAGCCCAGTCTGGCCCAATTGTGTTTGCCAATAGAAATGCACAGACTCCAAACATTAAAACATATCGGGTGTTGAAAAGGCCGCCAGTTCCACTTGAAGCGACTGTAGGGGATGGATAAGTACTAGCGATCTGTTTGAAAGGAGAAGGCCCGTGGGTTCCTGATTCAAGCGCTATTTTAAGCAATTCCGGGGAAACTATTTTTGCAGAGACCGTTATATTAGCGTTATCAGTCGTAACGATGGGCACTGAAATCAGTTCATGTGTGCCTTCTGCCGGTAGGTCCATATGGTGCAGACTGTTGCCAATAGGTGAGCAGACAATACTCTGGTGAAAGTAAGATTTAAGATACCTTGCTATTGCACTGGAGGTTTTGTGACTGCCTGGGAATCCAGTAAATCCATTGCCTTGATAGGTCGCTGTTGTTAGGTACCAATAGGAATTTAGTGGGTTTTTATGCTGGCTGTGACAAAGGAAGTAATCATGATCGATTGCTTTTTCAGAGGGCTCTTCAAACGCCAGGGTTAAAGTACTTATTCCAAGAAAAAGGAATAGTATTGATCGGTTTATTAATCGCATTTCCTCTCCAGCTATTTCTGACCAGGGTATTTCTCAAAGCTATCTTGATTTTGTTAAGGTGAATTACTTTTGGTTTTTATTGTTTCCAAGATTCTGGAGGTGAGAATAGCTGAAGGTAATATGATTTTATTTAAGATTTATTCGAATAGAGAAGGTTGAGCTTAATTTACCCAGTGTGAATCGCATTGGGCAGGTGTTGTTGGTTGAGCGCTTGCTTTTAAAATTTTAATTAGCTTTTTGTGAACTAATCTTGGTTTTATCTGTCTGAGACAATACTTTAATTAAAGGAGTTCTTTAAAGTGAAACTTTTAAAACGTTTGTGTCTTGCTTTTAGCCTTGTTATGGCTTTTGCTGTTTCTGTTCAGGCAGAGCATTATAATAATGATGTTATTGAGTCGGAGGACGTCTGGTTAAAGACAGATGATGGTTCACTTATTGATACTAGTTGTGATTATGTCCTGGAAACATTTGATGATGAGTGCAGTCGCTACATTAAGGATGCAAACTCTGAAGCTGAAGTCCCAGGGTGTCCTCATCGGATAAAAACACTTGCTACACCTCGAGAGCTAATTTTTAGCCTTACAGGAGAAGAGGCAGAGATGTTCGCATCTCAAGAGAATCCTGTAAAAAGCCTTTTCCCTGAATATAATGTAATATTTCGTATCCCTGCTGGCTATAATTACCATGCCCAGCTCTTACGTATAAATCGAGAGCCTCAATTGCTGAATAGTAATTCGGGCAGAGAAATGAATAGCTTTTATCATAATTTCACAATCAAGAAAATCTGTCCAGAATCTCTCGGGTCTGGATTAAATCAATAAGTGCAATCGACCTGATGTTCTATTGTGATCCAGCTACAGGTGTATTCTGTAGCTCTCACAGTCAGAGAGAAAATATTAAAGATTTGATCTTCCCCCGCTTTAGTGGACACCTCATTACTAACTGAATGAGGTGTTAAATGGGAACCTACAGACCCGATAAACCGACACGCCGTTTTTCCAACGAGTATAAAGTCACTGCTGTTCGCATGACCTTCAAACCTCATGCTTTGATCAAGGATGTAGCAAATTCACTGGACATCCATCCCTTTATGTTGTCCCGTTGGCGCAAGGAATATTTCGAGGGCAAACTTGTGGCTGATGAACGCAAAATCTCTAAACAGTTAAACCGCATTTCCAGAGAAAAGGAGCTTACTGAAAGCCAACGCATCAAGAAGCTGGAAGCGCAAGTTGCTGAACTGAAGAAGGAGAATGATTTCCTAAAAAAGTGGGAGAAGTTTCTCGCGGAACAACGCAGATAAAATTCGAGTTTGTAGAACACCATCATAAACGTTTTGGTATTAGTTTCCTCTGTAAGCGGCTGGATGTCTCCTGTAGCGGGTTCCATGCCTGGCGTGATCGCACTCCCTGCTTAAGGAAAC
>NZ_LASA01000161.1 GCF_001562015.1 Endozoicomonas arenosclerae
ACGTATGTATTCATTTACAAAGCCCATGCAAAATTTTTAAATCAAAAAGAGGGAAAGCTGTCATCAGCTTTATCGCATCACAACATCAACCAGATATTGTTCGTTTAATAAACACCCATTCTTTATCAGAAAGAATAAGACCTTTGTCTTTTAATCAAAAAGTTCGGGTTAATATCTGAAAAATTGGAAAGGCTTGCGCTTTGAAAATACCGGATTCCATCAAACTATCGCTGAGCCCATGGGTAGCCACAGCACTGTTGCTTTTGCCATCAACTCTCATCGCGACAGCCCAGGCATCCGAGAAATATGAAAAGTTAGCCAACATGTGCCAGGCCTGTCATGGCAAGGATGGAAGCAATACTTTTAATACCATCCCTGATCTGAAGTGGCAAAACCGCGAGTACCTCATTTCTCAACTGCATGCTTTCAAGAATGGAAAGCGACAGGATAAAACCATGACCAAAGTCGCCCAGCTGTTGAGCGAAGAAGACATGCTGCTCCTGGCTGACTATTTCTACGCAGGCAAAAAGGATTCCTCAAAATGAACAGAAGAAAGTTTTTGCAGCACGCTCTGACGGCATCCGCTGTTTCCATCCTGCCTGTAAGATGGGTATTTGCAGAAAACCGCCCAACAGGGCTTGAGCCGATTGATATTTCCAGCCTGAAATGGAGCAAGGCTGAAGAATTACCTGATTACTACCAGGTTCTCAACACCAGCCCACTGAATGCTCAACCCGCTGAGCACATGCTGGATCCGGCAATCACCCCATCGAATGTACCTTTTGTTCGCTGGAACGGCTTGATGCCAGAGTTCGATAAAATCGACCCCAAAACCTGGACATTCACCGTAGACGGCGAGTCAGTGGTCGAGTCCAAGACTTACACCATCGATGAGCTCAAGAGCAAGTTTAAACACCATACCCAGCAACTGGTACTTGAGTGCGGCGGAAACAGCCGAAAAAACTTTTTCCCGGGTGCCAAAGGCAACCAGTGGAGCAATGCAGCTGTTTATTGCTCAGAATGGACGGGTGTACTACTCAGTGACGTACTGAAAGACTGTGGCGTAAAAGATGACGCTGTTTACACGGGTAACCACGGCATCGATAAGCACCTCAGTGGTAAAGGTCCAGCCATTTCCCGTGGCGTCCCTATTGAAGCGGCCATGAATGGTAACGCTCTGATTGCATGGGCCATGAACGGTGAAGACATTCCTTTCAAGAACGGCTATCCACTGCGTGTTGTCTTTGGCGGTCGCCCTGCTTCTGTTTCCCAGAAAGCGGCAACTGGCATCAGCATTCGTAACAAGGTTCATGACGGCGCCAAAATGGCGGCCCCGGCTTACCAGGTCCCTAAATACCCTGTAGCCCCGGGCGAGAAAGTTCCGAATGAAGACTTCGAAATCATCGAAGAGATGGTCGTCAAGTCTCTGATCACCTTCCCGAAAACCGGTGCTGAACTGCCTCTGGGTAAAACACAGGAGTTTCGCGGTCACGCCTGGGCTGGTCAGAGAGAAGTGGTCAAGCTTGAAGTGAGCTACGACTATGGTACTCGCTGGCACGAAGCCGAGCTGGCTAAACCGGTTAACCCGGGTGCCTGGCAGCAATGGAAAATAAATCTGGACCTGCCTGAGCAGGGGTACTACGAAATCTGGGCAAAAGCTACAGACAGTGAAGGTGATTCCCAACCCGTGGTTCAGCCCCAGTGGAACCCGAAAGGCTATCTCTTTAACGGCTGTCACCGGATCGCAGTGAGGGTTGCCTGATGCGAGGCCTCAGATCACTCAAGATTTTGGTGGTTTCAGTGCTCTTGTCCAGCTCTGCTCTGGCGGCATCGGACGAAGCGCCTAAAAAAGAGTACCCCGTTGACCCAAAGTCCGGCCTGAAAATGGCACCGGGCTGGGAAATGGTAAACGCACAGTGTAATGCCTGCCACACCACCCTGATTGTTGGACAGAACAGTGGTGATGAAAAAGTCTGGCGCGAAACCCTGCAGTGGATGATTGACACCCAGGGACTCTGGGATCTGTCTGAAACCTGGGAACCGATTCTTGCCTATCTCAGCACCAACTATGGTGAGGCAAAAATTGATCTGGAGACATTTCGCAGGCTTCCTCTGGATCCATCAATGATGCCTCCACCCAAGGAGTAAGGACCCGATATGCTGAAATCTGTTGCTCTACCAGCTGCAGCCACACTGGGTCTGCTGCTCTCTGCAATGCCCGCCCAGGCTGAAAAAATGCCAAAGCCAAACCTGTTCAATGGCGAACAGCTGTCCAAACAGGTTTGTCTGGGCTGCCATGGAGAAACAGTACTGCCTTATATCCAGCAGTATCCGAACCTCAAGGGCCAGAAGCCAGCTTATATTGTCAAACAGCTGAAAGCCTTCAAGTCCGGTGAGCGTGAAAACGTCTACATGCAGGTGACAGCCAAAAACCTGTCTCAACAGGACATTGTTGATGTTTCTCACTATTACGGGACGCTTCAGCCCGATGACCTGAAGAACAAAGCGGATAAAACACTGCTGGACAACACGAATTAATCCCTAACTTTTTTCTGGAAGGAAGCTGGCTGTACTGCCTATTATCAGTCAGCCTCCTTTTCAGTTCAGTTTTTGGTGTTTGGTCATCAGTTCGTGTCCCCCCTCTGAATCGGACTGATTCTGCTTCGCCCCACTCCTTTCGCCGGTCTCGGAGCGCCATACATCTTTTTCTACCCCAAAGAAGGGGGCAGAGCCTTAACAGCCCTGCCCCTTCTTTGTCTTCCGGTTTCCTCAAGATCGCATTTAGACTGACAATCACCGTAAAGAGTCTAAACTTCTGCTCCATACTCACCGATCTTATTGGCAGTAGCCACCAGACTGGCTTCAGGAGTCTGACTGGGATAAGACATCCCGGCCACCCTTCATCACTGCCGGTCAAGAAAAGAAAAAATCCAAGAGGACGACCCATGCGTTTAAGCGCCCTTATTTTTACTGCTACCCTGGCAGTCACCCCGGTTCTGCAGGCAGCCCCCACAGCGGACAGAGCGACTGAAGCCGCTCGTGATGCGATCACCAAAGAACTCAAAGGCCTGGACCCCAACATTCCCATAGAAAGCATTGATAAAAGTGACTGGGAAGGTGTATTCAAAGTGGTTCTTAAAGGCGGCAACGTAATCTATGCCAATAAAACCGGTAAATTGCTGTTAAGGGGCGATATGCTGGAAATAAAGAATGGCCAGATCGTTAACCTTACCGAAGAGATCAGAAACAAAGCCGTTGCAGAACAATTGAAAGCTTTGAAGAAAGAAGATCAGATTGTCTTTACACCCAAGGGGGAAACCAAAGGCATCGTTTATGCCTTTACCGATGTGGATTGTGGCTACTGCCGAAAACTGCACCAGGAAGTCCCCGAGCTTAACAACCTGGGGATCGAAGTTCGCTATCTGGCCTTCCCCAGAGGCGGCAAACAGTCTCCAGCCTATGCCAAAATGGTGGAAGCCTGGTGCTCCCCCGACAGGAAAAAAGCGATTTCCGAGCTGAAAACCGGCAAGTCTGTCTCAGAAGTGGCAAGCCAGAAGGACAAAGAAAAGTCGAATTGTGAAGTTCTGGTAGAAGAACAGTTTCAGCTGGGTATGAATCTGGGTGTGAGTGGCACCCCAGCCCTGTTCCTTGAGAATGGTAAAGCCATCCCCGGGTATCGACCTGCTGCAGAACTGGCCAGAATCATGGGCATCCCAGCAGCTCCTGCCGCCCCGCTACCGGCTCCAGCACCTAAGAAGTAACCGTGTTGAGGGTGTGGATTTCGTCCGCACCCTCAAACATACCTTAATCCCGCCATAAAAAGACTGCTTTGGACCAGGGGCAGGAATAGTTTCTCTTTAAAAGCACCTTGCCATTCATATCGGTCACAGCCACACCATACTCAAAAGTTTCCAATCCCGACTTGGAAGTGAAGTTGTTGTAAAGCCGTCTTGGCAACGGATTACCCTGCTGCTTGTCCTCCAGCATCAAGTCCGTGGCACTGGATGCCTTGATCTCACCTTTGCGATTGTTAATACCGTAATGCTCTTTGAAAGTGACACTGAAAGACCACTTTTCATAGCGTGTTGAACCGATCCGCTTCATGACCTCGCAGTGTTCAAGGGTGACGTAACCACTGGGCAGATCATTGACTGAAAGCGCTTCCGCAAGCTGCTCATGATTGACTACTCTCTCTTTGGCCTGCAGAAGTGGCGAACCCACCAGCAACCATAAAAAAACCGTAGTACCAACTTTCCTGCCTGAAATCATATAAAGCATTCCTAATTTGTAATCAAAACAGGAAGGATAGAGCAAGATAGGCTTTTGACAGCGGATAACCCTCAAACTGTCCGGGAAGACTATCGCCCTTGAGGGGAGTTTATGGCTATAATCCCCGATCCATTGATAAGAATCAGAGAGCTTTCTATCAATCTCTGAAAGCCGTCGACACAGACAGCGAGTTAACCAGCTCCTGGGGGATAACAGTTTGAAACCGGTCAAAGTAGGAATATGTGGCCTGGGTACCGTAGGCAGCGGTACATTTAATGTATTGACTCGCAATGCCCAGAGCATTGCAGCACGAACTGGCAGACCCATTATTGTAGAGCAGATTGGTGCCCGCAGGGACAATCCGGCTGCTGATACCTCGACCACGCAGATTACCCGAGACATTTTTGATGTCGCTCGCAACCCTGAAATCGACATCCTTGTCGAGACGATTGGTGGGTATGATGTCGCCAAAGAACTGATTCTCACCGCTATTGAGCATGGCAAACATATTGTTACCGCCAACAAGGCCCTGATTGCCGAGCATGGCAATGAAATTTTCAAGGCCGCCCGGGAAAAGAATGTTGTTGTCGCCTATGAAGCGGCAGTAGCAGGAGGCATTCCTGTCATCAAATGCCTTCGGGAAGGACTGGCAGGCAATCAGGTCAACTGGCTGGCGGGCATCATCAATGGCACAGGCAACTTTATTCTGACTGAAATGGGCGACAAGAACCGTCCGTTTGCCGACGTTCTGTCAGAAGCTCAGGCACTGGGTTATGCCGAAGCTGACCCGACTTTTGATGTTGAAGGGATTGATGCCTGCCACAAGCTGACCATTATGGCCTCCATCGCCTTTGGCATTCCCCTGAACTTTGAGAAAGCCTATACAGAAGGTATCAGCCGTGTTACTCCGGCCGACATCCAGTACTCTGAAGAACTGGGTTATCGCATCAAGCACCTGGGCATTGCTCGCCAGACCGACAAAGGCATTGAGCTCAGAGTTCACCCCACACTGATTCCAGCTTCTCGCCCACTGGCTAACATCAATGGTGTATTAAACTCTGTAGTGATCAACGCCGACGCCGTGGGTGAAACCATGATGGTAGGCCCGGGAGCAGGTGCCGAACCTACTGCATCATCCGTAGTAGCTGACATCATGGACATTGCCCGCGCTCTGGAATCCCCTGAAGCAGCTCCTTATCCTCTGGGATATTCAGAAGACGCTTTGAGCAGCAGTCCAGTACTCCCTATCGGCGAAACGCAGAGTGTGAACTATCTTCGCATTCATGCAGACGACCATCCGGGTGTAATGAATGCCATCACGCAGATCCTGAGCGATAACGGGATCAATATAGATGCCATTACCCAAAAGGCTGTTCGTGAAAGCGATGGTTTTGCCGACATCATCATCCTGACCCAGACCATCAAAGAGTCTGTTCTGGATAAAGCCATCAGCAAGATCGAAGGCCTGATCGACATCCAGGCACCTATTACTCGCATCCGTGTTGAGGCGATGGACTGAAGCCCATCGGCTTCAGCATGAATTCCAGAAAAGCATAAGCCTGTGTGCTTATGCATCAGGAGTGAGGCGTTTCAAACCCCACTCTTTGCGCTAAACAGCATGAATCCATAAACAACCATGGGTTCATAAACAAAAAGATGGAATAAGCTGTGAAATACATCAGTACCCGGGGACAGGGCGGAGAAAAAAGCTTTCAGGAAGTGCTTCTGGCCGGACTGGCAGAAGACGGTGGACTCTACGTGCCTGCCGAACTGCCCCAGTTCAGTCTGGAGAAGATCCGTTCTCTGCGTGGCCTGCCCTACAATGAGCTGGCGTTTGAAGTCATCAAACCTTTTGTGGCCGGAGAAATTCCTGACGCCAAGCTGAAAGAGATGATTGACGACAGCTATGCTGAATTCGCCCATGAAGCCGTCGCGCCACTGACACAGCTGAAAAGTCAGCAATGGGTCATGGAGCTTTTCCACGGCCCGACCCTCGCCTTTAAGGACTTTGCCCTGCAACTGTTGGGCAGACTGCTGGATTACGTTCTCACAGAAAAAGGTGAGCGTGCCGTTGTTCTGGGTGCCACTTCCGGTGATACAGGGTCTGCAGCCATCGAGGGTTGTCGTCACAGTGAAGCTCTGGACATATTCATCCTGCATCCATACCAGCGCGTCTCTGAAGTCCAGAGACGACAGATGACCACTGTACTCGACACCAATGTCAACAACATTGCCGTTCAGGGTAACTTTGACGACTGTCAGGCGATGGTCAAGCAGTGCTTTTCTGACCAGTCCTTCCTGCCAGAAAATACCAGCCTGGTTGCGGTTAACTCAATCAACTGGGCCCGCATCATGGCTCAGGTGGTTTACTACTTCCATGCTGCCCTGGAGCTCGGTGGGCCCGACAGGGAAATCGCTTTCTCTGTACCCACCGGCAACTTCGGTGACATCTTTGCAGGTTACATTGCCAAGGGTATGGGACTCCCAATAGGAAAACTGGTTGTTGCCACCAACCAGAACGATATTCTTCATCGTTTTTTCCAGGAAAATGATTACAGCAAACAGGGACTGGAACACACACTGTCGCCCAGCATGGACATTATGGTGTCCAGTAACTTTGAGCGTCTGCTGTTCGATATCCTTGGCAGAGACGGCAAAGCGCTGGCGGATTTAATGGCTACGTTTGAAAGCACTGGCAAACTCTCTGTGACAGACGACCGTTGGCAGAACATTCGCAAACTGTTTGATAGCAGTCGTACTGATGACCAGAGCACTTGCGAAGCTATCAAAGCCCTGTTTGATCGCACAGAGTACCTGGCTGACCCACACACCATTACCGGTATCCGGGCACTGGAAGAAGTAAAAATAGACAGCAGCATGCCAAAAGTTGTTCTGTCTACTGCTCACCCGGTCAAGTTCCCTGAAGCCGTTGAAAAAGCAGGTCTTGAAAGTCCTGAACTGCCTCATCACATGAAAGACCTTCATGACCGTGAAGAGCGCTATGATGTGGTGGATAACGAGCTGAATTCAGTAAAAGGATTCATTCAGAAGCGACTGAGCCAGTAATTTTGATTCTGGTGGAGTCCAGACCGGACTCCACCTTCTATATCTCGCCTGCGAATACCAGTGCTATGTGATAGAGTGGAACAACTCCATCAACTCATAGCTGAACTGCTCAACGCATGTCACTTCAGATTATTCGTCGCCCTACTCAGTCTCTGGAAGGTTTGTCCGTTAACCTTCACCCTCTTCTTGCCCGGATATACAGTGCCCGTGGAGTCAGTCAACCATCTGACATTGAACGACAGCTGAAGGGTCTCCATAACTATAAGGCTCTCAAGGATATTGACCAGGCCGCCATGATCCTGGCCGACGCCATCAGCCAAAACCGTCAGATTCTAATAGTCGGTGATTTTGATTGCGACGGCGCCACCAGCAGTGCATTAGGTGTGCTTGCTCTAAGAGCCATGGGTGGTAGAGCTGATTATCTGGTGCCCAACCGCTTTGAATATGGGTACGGGTTGACGCCTGAGATTGTCGAAGTCGCAAAACAATACCATCCGGATATTCTGGTCACAGTAGACAATGGTATTTCCAGTATTGAAGGGGTCGCTACCGCTAGAAGTGAAGGTTGGCAGGTCATTGTTACTGACCACCACCTTGCAGGCAGAGAAGTGCCAGAAGCTGATGCCATTGTTAACCCCAATCAGCACGAATGTCCCTTTCCCGGAAAAAACACCGCCGGGGTAGGCATCATTTTTTATGTTATGTGTGCCCTTAGAACAGAGCTGCGCAATCGAGGCTGGTTTGAAGGAAAAACTGAATTCAATCCTTTTCAGCTGCTTGACCTGGTGGCATTGGGCACCATTGCCGACGTCGTAAGTCTGGACACCAATAACCGTATTCTCGCTCACCAGGGGTTAGCCAGAATCCGAGCAGGGCATTGCCGCCCTGGCATCCAGGCTTTAATAGAGATCGCTGGTCGACAACAGTCCCGATTAACGTCCTCTGACCTGGGTTTTGCTCTTGGGCCTCGCCTTAACGCTGCAGGTCGACTGGATGACATGTCTACCGGGATAGAACTGCTGCTCACAGATCGTATTGAGAAAGCCAGAGAGCTGGCAGCAGAACTGGATGGACTGAACCGTGACCGTAAGGATATTGAAGCGGGTATGCAACAGGAGGCCATGAAGCACCTTGATTCACTGCACTTTGATGAAACCTCAGAAATGCCCTGGGGTATCAGCCTGTTCCAGGAAGGCTGGCACCAGGGGGTAGTGGGTATTCTGGCTTCCAGGGTCAAGGAAAAGCTGCACAGACCGGTTATTGCCTTTGCTGAGGCCGACAACGACCAGGTCAAAGGCTCTGCACGCTCCATCAAAGGTCTGCATATGCGTGACGCCCTCGACAGCGTAGCGAGGGAAAACCCCGGATTGATCATCAAGTTTGGCGGGCATGCCATGGCAGCGGGGCTGAGTATTTATAAAAAAGATTTCCAGCGCTTTAATGAAGCCTTTGACCAGATTGTACGACAAGAATTGACCAGCGAGCAGCTGGAAGCAGAAATTCACACCGATGGAGAGCTGAGTGTCCAGGAGCTCACCATGGATACAGCACAGCTTTTAAGAGATGCCGGGCCCTGGGGACAGAACTTTCCGGAGCCGTCTTTTGACGGAACCTTCCAGATTATCCAGCAGCGACTGGTCGGGCATAAACATCTGAAAATGGTTTTGAAAGTCCCCTCCTCGGAATACTTTGTGGATGCCATCGCCTTCAATATCGATCCCAGAGAATGGCCGAATCTGGAGGCCAATTCAGTCAACGTCGTTTATAAGCTGGATATCAATGAATTTCGTGGCCAGCAAAGCCTTCAACTGATTGTTGATCATTTGGAACCGGCATAACGTTCCGCTCTTAATCTGAACAATAGTACTAAATATTACTATTGAGCCGGTAAAGCCATCAGAATTGTTCTTTACCGGTTTCTCTTCTATTTTTGTGTGACTTTATAACCATAAACGGAAGCAACAAGAAAAATGACCGAGTCTCGTGGAGCCCGCCTGGCGGCCCCTTTTATTGTTTTAATCATCTCTCTGGGATTACTGATTCCCGGCATCACCCAGCCGTTAATGACACTCCAGGCAGATATGAATCGCCAGGCTCTGGTCCAGGAAGGACAGAAGATCATGGAAAAACAGTCTCTCCACCCTGCCCTGTTATCTATGGCTACCCAGTTTCTCTCCAATCTGAAAGTTGAAGGGCAAAGCCGGGTTTATGAGAAAACCAGAAGCATTCTGGGCACGGCAAAAGATCTCTGGGATTTTGGCTATAAACTGGTAGCTGTACTGATTTTAACCTTTAGCGTCGTCATTCCTGCCATTAAAACCTTGTTATTATTGGCGTCCTTCCATCCTCCTGCCCGGGAGAATGTACTCAGGTTAAATGCATTCCTGGGGAAATGGTCCATGGCGGATGTGTTTGCCATGGGAGTGCTGATCGCCATGCTGGCAGCCAATGCAGCCTCTTCCGAAAGTGCTCTTTTGAGCTTCCATGCTTCACTGCATTCCGGGTTTTACTGGTTTGTGGCCTACTGTCTGGTTTCAGGACTGGGCAGCCAATGGCTTTTGAAAAAACAGGTTTGAACCATGGCAAGCCAGAATTGATTTCATCCCTTGAAGTAATTGTCCAGAAATAACTTCCTTCTCTAACCCGTTCGGGCTGAGCCTGTCGAAGCCCTATACCATGACCCTTCGACAAGCTCAGGGTGAACGGAGTCCGCATGTAGACCGGGAAGTTATTTCGAGACAAATCCCAAGGATTCAATCAATGGCTTAAAAAAGATCTTCAGTCTTCCATTTCACTGACTTGCAGCTCCAGGGCGTCAATAGAGATTTTAATCTCGGCCAGACAGATAATAAGAGAGATCAGCAGCGCCAATAGACTGATAGCAAAGAGAATAAATCCCAGCTGGTATTTCCCCATATGGAGAAGAAACATCACCAGAACACAACAGATGAAGCTGACAATACCAGCCCCCTGCATATGCTTGATTAACTTCATCCTTCGTCGCAGGTTTTCCATCTGCTCCTTAATATGAAGATTATCCGGGTGCTTCTTGAACTCTCCATGCAGACTTCTGATCAAAGAGGCCAAAGCCAGAAACTTGTTGGTATAGGAAAGGAATAAAAGAGAGATAGCCGGAAACAGCAGGGCGGGAGTTGCGAGATTCAGCTCCATGGGACCTATCGAGATATCATGTTGAGGGACTTAACATTCTATAGCCTTCCAGCCTTTCGTTCAAAAAGTTCCAACTGCTGCATTTGCCCCGATGTCCTAAGATCCAGTAGTCTTACTCCCACTCCCAGTAGTCGGGCCGGCTTATTACCTCTTTGCCAGGCCCTCACTAGAAGCTCTCTGAAATGAGCTTCCGGCGGCTGATCATCCCGCTCAACCATTTCCTCCAGAGTGGTTTGAGTGAAGTCATTAAACTTCACTTTGACAAACCGTTTGGTCACAGAGTACTCATTTTTTATTTTCTGAAAGCGCTGTGACAAATCTTCAAGCAGCGGTTTAACCTGGGTAAGAATGGCCTGCTCGTCGAGGAGATCCTCATCATAGGTATGCTCAACAGATAACGACTTGCGCCTTCTATCCAGCTCCAGCGGGCGATCATCCACACCTCGGGACAACTCCCACAACCTTTCACCAAAGCTGCCAAACCAGCGGCATAGCTCCACGGGTGAATACTGCCTCAGCATGCCACAGGTCATGATACCTTTATTGTGAAGTTTTTCTGCTGTGACTTTACCGACACCATGAATTTTTTCGACGGGTAATTCAAAAACAAAATCCTGAACCTGATCCGGTGTAATTACACAAATTCCGTTAGGTTTATTCCAGTCCGATGCTACTTTAGCCAAGAATTTATTGGGTGCCACTCCTACAGAAACAGTAATCCCAATCTCTTCTCTGACCGCCTGCATAATCTCCCTGGCCATCAGGGTACCGCTACCCCTGCAGAGTTTCGTTTCTGAAACATCCAGATAAGCTTCATCCAGAGAAAGCGGCTCAATCATCTCGGTATAGCGATGAAAAATGGCATGCATCTGTCGCGACGCTTCTTTATAAACATCAAATCTGGCGGGGAGAATAATCAACTCAGGACAGAGCCTGACAGCCCGATACGAGGCCATGGCAGAATGGACTCCAGACTTTCGGGCTGCATAACTGCAAGTGGCGATAACGCCTCTACGCTCAGCCTTGCCACCCACGACAAAAGCCTTTCCCTTTAATAAAGGGTCATCCCGCTCCTCTACTGAACAGTAGAAAGCATCAGCATCAACATGAAGTATTTTTCTCTGAATGGATGAGCTCTCATCGGACATGATTGAACTGGAAACGTTGAATGTATTACTGAAGTCTAACGACAGGCGTTTAAGGAAACAACGACCTTTACTGTTTTTTTATACAGTAAAGGGCGCTATGAACAGAGCAGCAGGGAAACAAGTAGAAGCCCCTATCTCCTTATTGGCTTTGAACAGCCCCAGTAGCTTCTACCTCAGTCCTCATCGTTTTTATATCCGATCTGACTTCAGCAAGAGGTTCAGCCAGTGATTCTTTGAACGATTCAAAAGCGCCTACCATGGCCAGTTTTTTATCACTCACAGCCTGATTGGCTTCTAGACTGGCCCGAGCAGCGTCAACAGCGCGCTCAGATGTATTGACAGGAATATGCCCTTGAGCAACAGTGCGGATGAAATCGGATGAAGCTTGATGACTGCCTCCAAAAAGAGCCGTGACATTGGATCTCTTTGTTTTGGCGTTCTCAAAAGCACTCTCGTACTCGTCATTGGCTTTTGAGAGTTCAGAGTACTGTACATCTTTGTAATACAGCTGTGTCAGCCTGCCCGCGAACATATACTTTGACAACTCGGTTCCCTTGGCTAACTGGATACCTTGATCGGCAACGGCAGACGCCTCCAGCAACTGACTGGCTCGGTACTCAGCGTTGACCAATGGTCGCAGATTGTGAAAGTTATGCGAAGTAACCCTTAACCCTTTAACCGCGTAACCCATCAAGCCGCCTGCACCTGTAATAACACAAGCGCCCATATCGCCCACCAAATTGATCGATCTCGCGGCAAGAGCCACTACGGCCCCGACCCCAAGCCCGCCCGCAGTCCAGAGATAAGGCTCAGATACCGATGGCATGAAGTGCTGAAAAGGCGCTTCGACCTTGTATTTATTCCAGAAATGTTCAGTAATCTTGGAATCAGGGTGCGTGGACTGTTGTCTTTCCAGGGACTGTGGAGCAGCCTGGCCTGCGGCAGGAGCAGTAGAATACATAGCGAAATCCTCCGTGAATTATTCTTTTCCTCCTGATTTGACTGCCTTCAGTCTGGATAGTTCCGGCCTGAAAGGCGCATCCTAAAAAGCCTTGACCGTTCAAAAAACATATTGCAACCCCGAATATTTACGTATTTTCAATCTGATAATAAAAGCGTCAAATCGCACTCCGTTTGATTGCCCTCTCAGGGCACGACTCCCATAGCCTGAATTCCAGGAATGATGAAAAACCATTCCACTCCATTCAGAACTATGACGGAACACATACAAACCTAGTACCCACAGCAAAGCAGCACCTGAACAAGGCATTGGCCGGTTACTGTGTGCTCAATGGTCAAAAGACTAAGGCTTAACTATGCGCTTAACGGTGTTTAATACGCCGATCATCAGTCAGCTGTTAAAGGTTCTGGCCAAACTGTGTCTGTTGATTACCGGCTGGAAGGTCGAAGGAAAAAAACCCCGCGTACCTCGCTATATTCTGGTTGCGGCGCCTCATACCAGCAACTGGGATTTTTTCATTGGCATGGCCGTAGGCCTGAGTAACGGCATTGAAGCGCACTGGCTGGGAAAATCCAGTCTGTTCTGGGGCCCCTTTGGCCCAATCATGCGCTGGCTGGGCGGTATCCCGGTAGATCGAGCTCGCCGAAGCAGCCTGGTAGAACAATCCATCTGCTGCTTTAAAGGCAATAAACAGCTGGGACTGGTGATCTGTCCTGAAGGCACCCGATCCAAAGGTGATCGCTGGAGAACCGGCTTCTACCATATTGCCAAAGGGGCAGATGTACCCATTATTCTGGCCTACCTGGATTTTCGTCATAAAAAAGCCGGTTTTGGCCCAGCCATCAAACCCGGATGCAACATGGAAAAGGACCTGGCCGAAATTCAGGCCTTCTATGAGAAAAAACAGGGTAAATTCCCCCACTGTTTCAGTCCTGTCCTGTCCCAAGGTCAGGCCTGACACTGTTTTTCATTCAACTCCCGCCGATAAGCCTCAATACGTGGGGAGGAGCCGAGCCTGATCGACAGCCTCGGCCTCCGGAACAATAACAACCGGTCAGTCTTTACAGCTTACCGGGTAAATGGCAATCTGAGCGAATGGAATACAAGATCATCATTGCAGACGACCACCCACTGTTCAGAGCCGCTTTACAGGCAGCTCTGCGTCAGGGGCTGGAGAACCCGGAGATTTATGAAGCAGGCTCCATTGCTGCTCTTCAGAACATTCTGGAACAAATTCCGTCTCCCGATCTCATATTGCTTGACCTGCATATGCCCGGTGCCCATGGTTTATCCGGCCTGATTTTTCTGCGGGGACAATACCCCCAAGCTCCGGTTGTTATCGTTTCCGCTTCTGAAGATCCGCAAATTATCCATCGCTCCATGCAACACGGCGCTAATGGCTTCATCCCGAAGTCTTCCCCACTGGACGTATTGAAAAGCGCTGTGACCCAGGTATTGGAAGGGGATACCTGGCTACCAGATTCTCTACCGGAACTGCCCGAACAGGGAATAACATCGGAACTGGAGCAGAAGCTGGCCACCCTCACACCTCAACAGTTTCGTGTATTGGGCATGATCAGTGAAGGCCTGCTAAACAAACAAATTGCCTATGAACTGGAAGTGTCTGAAGCCACCATCAAGGCCCATGTCACCGCCATTTTCAAAAAGCTTGGCGTACGCAGCAGGACTCAGGCGGTTATAGCCATGAACGAGTTGGAAATTGAACAGCCCTCTATCAGCAGCGACACTCAGGGCATTGAAAGCCAGCCACCCAGCCCACCTGCAACCCCCTGACTTTAACTCTCGCTCAGCGCCTTAACAGAGGCTGTTGCGGTGAGCGAAGACATCAGGGCTCTTAACGATGCTGGCTTAACAGGCTTACCAAATAATTTTATATCCAGCTCCCGACACCGATTTCTTACACTGTCCTGCTTATCAGCCGTTATCAGAATCGCCGGCAGCGGACAGGGCGACTGTTCTCTCAACGCCTCTGCCAGCTGAATGCCATCCATAGAGTCTTCCAGACGATAATCCACCAGCAGAATATCAGGCAAACCACATTCATCCACAACACTGAAGGCTTCTTTCACACTGGCTGCTGACAATACCTTGCAACCCCATCGCGCCAGCAAACTCTGCATGCCCAGCAATATCTCCGGTTCATTATCAATGCAGAGTACGGTCATCCCTTTCATGGAAAGACCCGCCCCAGAACGAACAGGAAGCTGCCTGACTGTTCTTTTCTCGGCTAAAGGCATCTCGATAGAAAAGACGGTCCCTTTTCCTTCACGAGACTTCAGACCAATGGGCTGATGAAGCACTGAGGCAATACCCTGAGCAATCGAAAGCCCCAATCCCAACCCTTTACCCCCCTGATGCAAGCGCTCAAACTCACTGAAGATCAGTGACTGCAATTCATCAGGAATGCCATTGCCGTTATCCCTGACTTCGATACACAGCTGCCCGCCCCGCTTTCTGCAACACAGCATGACTTTTCCGATTTGTGGATTGCAGTATCGGAAAGCATTGGTCAGAAAATTTTGCAAAACTCTCCTGAGCAGAACCGGATCACTGTGCACCCACACAGACTTTTGAACCATTCTGAACGTCTGATTATTTTCCTGGGCCAGTAAATCAAACTCCACCTTCATAGGATCCAGAATCTCAGAGAGAGGAAACTCCCTGAACGTTGCTTTCAGTTTGCCTGCCTCCAGACGAGACAAATCCAGCAGATCTTTGATCAGTTCTTCCGCTGACCGCAGTGAACTGTTCAAGTGACTGGAAAGTTGTTTGTGCTCAAAATGTGTCAGACTTGAATCCAGAGAGGAAGCAAACAACCTGGCAGCATTCATGGGCTGCATTAAATCATGACTGATTGCGGCAAAAAACTTGGACCTCAGATGATTTGCCCGCTCTGCCGCTCCTTTGGCGCTCATTAACTCTCTGTTAAGACTGTTAAGCTCACTGGTTCGAGCTTCAACCCTTTGCTCCAGACTTTCGTTCACATCTTTCAGAGCTTGTTCAACCTGCCGAAACTCAGTGATGTCGGTAAAGCTCATCACAAAGCCGCCTCCAGGCATGGGATAACCACGGGTCTCGATGACCTGTCCGCTCTCACGGATTCTCTCGGATTTGTGGGCTGTCCCTTCCAGCATATGATTGATACGCTTTCGGACATGGGTATTGACATCGCCGGGGCCACAGTAGCCCCGCTCAGCATTGTAACGAATGATATCCGCTGCATGACGCCCTACCTTGATCATCCCTTCTGGATAGTCAAAGAGTTCCAGATAACGCTGATTCCAGGCCACCAGCCTGAGATCCCGATCGACAACACTGACACCTATATCGATATGCTCAATAGCACCGGTAAGCAGCTCACGATTAAACTGCAAAACTTCCGATGCTTCATCCACCATGGCCTCTACATCTTCAATCAGTGCATTATCGCCACTCAACGCTGTTTTCATGACCAGTTTTGCAGACGACGCGCCCATGATGCCAGACAATCCCCTGGCTACCGCACCAATCATGTCACTACTGGCAAGATAAGGACGCTCTTCAGGCATCTGGTCAGCAATCAATTTTCTTGTTTTCTCCTCGCCAAGAAAACGACTGGCCAGAGATTCCAGTTCGTCGACAGTCACCGTCATGTCTTCATAGAGATCACCTTCCACCACGGACGCATCGACAAATCGCCTTGCCTGACGGCTCTCCAGAGGTGATACCTTAAATAACAAGCAGCCCAGGACATAAACAAGTGTGTTCACCACCAGTGCAAAAATACTGGCTCCCTGAAGCGTCCCAGTGACTTCGAAGCCAAACAGTGCAGCCGGCTTCAGCATTTCAATGCCCAGAACCCCCTGTTCAAGCAACTCTTTATCGAGCCAGCCCGAGTGAACAAATAAAGGAACGATCAAAGTCACTAGCCAGACCAGCCCCCCCGTCAAGATACCCGCAGCTGCGGCCTTATAGTTACTCTCTCTGAGATAGAGCGCCCCCAGAACACAAGGAGCCAGTTGTGCGACAGCGGCAAAAGAAATCAGACCAAGATTGGCCAAAAGATGGTCTTCGCCGGCACTGATGATTCGATAGACAATGTAAGCCAGCAGCAGGAGTCCGATAATAGTGGTACGCCGGACATTTCGTAGCAACCCACTGAACCGGTAGAACTCATTGCGCCCATGGCCGGAACTTCTGAGAATCAGCGGCATTAAGATTTCGTTGGAAATCATGTTTGTCATAGAAATGGTCGCCACAATGACCATGCTGATAGCCGCGGAAAGACCCGCCATAAAAGCCAGAACAGCCATACTCTCACTGCCCAGAAGTTTTGGCAGTGCGATCACAAATGAATCAGGAGAGATGGACTTGCCCAGCCAGGCATTTCCGGCATAGGCCATAGGCAGGACAAAAACAGCCGTCAGAAGCAGATAAATCGGGAAGAGCCAACGGGCACGCTGGAGATCCTTGATATCACTGTTTTCAACAACCAGCACATGAAACTGTCTGGGCAGGCAGATAAAAGCCGCCATGGACACCATAATTGGCGCCATCAAAGTAAGAAACAGACTCTCATCGGCCGTATTGGCAATAGCTGCCTCAAAATGCGCTACAGGGTCATGAGCTTCGGTAAAGAACCGGTAAGTAATCCAGCCACCGACAATCAAAAAAGCAGCCAGTTTCAGCAGGGACTCAAAGGCAATCGCAAGCATAACGCCATGCTGATGCTCGGTGGTGTCTAATCGGCGTGTGCCAAACATTATGACAAAAACAGCCAGAAGCAGGGTCACAACCAGAGCTACGTCCTGCTGCTTACGGGGCGACATAGTGTTTGGTGATAGCAAGTCAAAACCAATAATGATCGCTTTCAGCTGCAGGGCGATGTAGGGAAGAATCCCAACCACCAGCAAAATCGTCACCAGTATGGCCAGCCCTCGTGACTTGCCATGGCGGGAGGCAATAAAGTCAGCAATAGACGTAATATTTTCCCGCTTGCTCACCAGTATCAACTTGTTGAGCAGTTTCCAGAAAAAGATAAAAAACAGAATGGGCCCGATATAGATAGTCGGGTATGAAAGTATTGACTGGGACGCCTGTCCGACAGCACCAAAAAAAGTCCAGGCCGTACAATAAACCGCCAGTGAAAGACTATAGATATACGGCCGCCACTTTTCACGTATTCTTGCCCCCGCATGATCTCCATACCAGGCTACCGAAAACAACCCGCCTATGTAGAGCAGAGCTATGAGAGCCAACCACCATCCGGCCATACTTTCTTACTTTTTCTATAAATTTCAGTCATTCATGATCATCATCAAACTAAAAAAGAATGAAGGCATAAACCAAGAAGACTGTTTTGTGTTTATTGTCAGGAGTTACGATTCAGGCTATCTGAACTTTGAAACTTAATACAGATATACCCAATATTCTTGGCTAACTATACCCCACTACGACTAAAGTCGCATGGAGGAGACGGCCCTGACTGCTAGCTTTTCATGGAGTTTTTTAATGCTCACGGCATTCAAGCAAGATGTGTGCGAAGGTACCAAATCATCTTCTATCAGAGCTATGAGCCAAACCAACAATCAACTTTGACGGTAACATTCGAAAGGAGATTCATCTTAATAAAACGCCGCTACGAATCAGTCAAAAGGAAAAGTGTCATATTGGTTCACTTTTCACGGTACGGGCATTGGTATCTTTAATTTGGAATACGTGCTCTTGGCAGGGGGGCCGCCCCCTGTCTTTTTTACCTGGAAAATGATTTCACTACTCAGTCTTGAATCTATCACTTGAAACCCTTTCTTCACCTGCCCACAATAGAATCCTGCTACCAAAGTCTAATTCCCTGAAGGATGTATCGTCTTAATATGACGATCAGGCACCGCAATGCTTAAAACTACAAACGCCGTATAAGTGCATTGCCAGAAGAACTATTAGAAAAACTCTAAGGATTCCTTATGACTGAAGCGCGTGTGTACCCAGTGACCGAGGCTCAGCGACAGAACACCCTGGTAGATAATGAACGTTACCTGGAGATGTATCAGCAATCTGTCGTCAACCCGGAGAGATTCTGGCGGGAACATGGCAATAGAATCGACTGGTTTACCCCTTACACGCAGATCAAGAAGGTGTCTTTTGATCACGAAAATGTCGACATCAACTGGTTCTTTGATGGCACCACCAATGCTTCCTACAACTGTCTGGACAGACACCTGGAAACCAAAGGCGACCAGATAGCAATCATCTGGGAACCCGATGAAGAAGATCAGCCCGCGCAAAAGTTCACCTACCGCGACCTCCACGAAAAAGTTTGCCGACTGGCTAATGGCCTGAAAAGTCAGGGGATTGGTAAAGGTGACGTAGTAGCCATCTACATGCCTATGGTAGTGGAAGCCACTGTAGCCATGCTGGCTTGCTCACGCATAGGCGCCATTCATTCAGTAGTATTTGGAGGCTTCTCTCCAGAAGCTCTGGCAGGTCGGATTATCGACTCCAACGCCAAACTGGTACTCACTGCGGATGAAGGCATTCGTGGCGGGCGTAAAGTAGCCCTGAAAAAGAATGTCGACCAGGCCCTTGAGAACAAGGAAGTGACCAGCATTGAGAAGGTGATTGTGTTGCGTCATACCGGAGCAGAAATATTTTGGCAGGATGGCCGGGATATTGACTGGCATGAACTGACAGCCATGACCTCACCCAGCTGTACTCCAGAAGCAATGAATGCTGAAGATCCTCTGTTCATTCTGTACACATCGGGATCTACAGGAAAGCCCAAAGGCGTTCTGCACACCACCGGCGGTTACCTGGTGTATGCGTCCATGACACACCAATATGTCTTTGATTACAAAGACGGTGAAGTCTTCTGGTGCAATGCTGATATTGGTTGGATCACAGGCCACACCTATGTGACCTACGGCCCTCTTCTGAATGGTGCCACTATGGTGATGCATGAAGGCGTGCCCAACTATCCAGCCAGCAACAGAGTCAGTAAAGTCGTCGACAAACATCAAGTCAATATTCTCTACACAGCCCCTACTGCTATTCGTGCGCTCATGGCTGAAGGTGATGCAGCAATTGAAGGCACTGACCGTTCCAGTCTGAGACTGCTGGGCAGTGTGGGTGAGCCCATTAACCCGGAAGCCTGGAGCTGGTATTACAAAACCATTGGTAATGAAGAATGCCCAATCGTTGATACCTGGTGGCAGACTGAAACCGGTGGCGCCATGCTGACCCCACTGCCAGGCGCAACTGATCTGAAACCTGGCTCTGCGACGCGCCCATTCTTCGGCATTAAACCCGCTCTGGTGGATAATGAAGGTCGAATTCTGGAAGGCAAACAAGAAGGTAATCTGGTGATTCTGGACAGCTGGCCTGGCCAGGCCAGAACCGTCTTTGGTGATCATGAGCGTTTTGTTCAAACCTATTTCTCAAGTTTCAAGGGCATGTATACAACGGGTGATGGAGCTCGCAGAGACGAAGATGGTTACTACTGGATCACGGGGCGAGTAGACGATGTACTGAATGTTTCCGGTCATCGCATGGGAACCGCTGAAATAGAATCAGCACTGGTTTCTCACCATGATGTTGCTGAAGCGGCTGTTGTTGGGTTCCCCCATGACATCAAGGGTCAGGGAATATACGTCTACGTCACATTAACTGCTGAATCGGAATATTCAGACGAGCTTAAGAATGAACTGAGACAGTGGGTGCGTAAGGAGATTGGTCCAATAGCCTCGCCGGATATCATCCAATGGGCACCGGGACTGCCAAAAACCCGCTCTGGAAAGATCATGCGTCGCATCCTGCGTAAGATTGCATCCGGTGAATACGAAAACCTGGGAGATACTTCCACGCTGGCTGACCCAAGCGTTGTTGAGTCTCTTATCAAGGATCGGGCACTGGCTAGCTAAGCCAGCTCACAAATTTCTTAACTTTTCGATAGAGAGCTTTGTTCCACATAGCTCTCTATCGGATACTCCTGCCTGCAAAGCCATTCTGTACTCTTCCCCCCCCATCTCGCCATTGACATTCAGACACTCGAATCTGATGTGCTGACAAGTTGAAGTATTTTGCAGCTCACTGCTCATTCATGCATTAAAAAACATCTTTTCTATTTCCACTTTTACTTGCAGACCACGATGGCTATAGGCTGGTGAAAATGAAGACTGCCAACTCAGATAATATGCGGGCTAGTTATTAACCGAAGCATTTTAATCTTTTATTGACTTTAAGCATCATCGTCCATACTATGCGCTCCTCGTTGATGCGGGGTGGAGCAGCCTGGTAGCTCGTCGGGCTCATAACCCGAAGGTCGTCGGTTCGAATCCGGCCCCCGCTACCAACTTGATTGTTTGGATCATTTACTGCTTACTGTCGCAGCCAAACAGTTTCGGTGCGGGATGGAGCAGCCTGGTAGCTCGTCGGGCTCATAACCCGAAGGTCGTCGGTTCGAATCCGGCTCCCGCTACCAACTTATTACAACGGCAATTGACTACCAGACAATTGCTGGACAGATTTCGGTGCGGGATGGAGCAGCCTGGTAGCTCGTCGGGCTCATAACCCGAAGGTCGTCGGTTCGAATCCGGCTCCCGCTACCAACTTATTACAACGGCAGTTGATTACCAGACAATTGCTGGACAGATTTCGGTGCGGGATGGAGCAGCCTGGTAGCTCGTCGGGCTCATAACCCGAAGGTCGTCGGTTCGAATCCGGCTCCCGCTACCAACTTATTACAACGGCAATTGACTACCAGACAATTGCTGGACAGATTTCGGTGCGGGATGGAGCAGCCTGGTAGCTCGTCGGGCTCATAACCCGAAGGTCGTCGGTTCGAATCCGGCTCCCGCTACCAACTATTACAACAGTAATTGATTACCAGACGATTACTGAACAGATTTCGGTGCGGGATGGAGCAGCCTGGTAGCTCGTCGGGCTCATAACCCGAAGGYCGTCGGTTCGAATCCGGCTCCCGCTACCAACTATTACAACRGCAATTGATTACCAGACGWTTGCTGAAMAGATTTCGGTGCGGGATGGAGCAGCCTGGTAGCTCGTCGGGCTCATAACCCGAAGGTCGTCGGTTCGAATCCGGCTCCCGCTACCAACTTATTACAACGGCAGTTGAYTACCAGVCAATTGCTGGACAGATTTCGGTGCGGGATGGAGCAGCCTGGTAGCTCGTCGGGCTCATAACCCGAAGGTCGTCGGTTCGAATCCGGCTCCCGCTACCAACTATTACAACAGCAATTGATTACCAGACGATTACTGAACAGATTTCGGTGCGGGATGGAGCAGCCTGGTAGCTCGTCGGGCTCATAACCCGAAGGTCGTCGGTTCGAATCCGGCTCCCGCTACCAACTAT
>NZ_LASA01000162.1 GCF_001562015.1 Endozoicomonas arenosclerae
GGCTTCCAAGCCACCTCGTTCATAACGATCAATCCAGTCGTAAACGCATGACCTGTGAGTAGAATACTTTTCGGATAGCTGATTGACAGTGGCGCCCTCCAGCCATAGGTGTATAGCCTCTAAACGAATAGATTCTCGAACATCATGGGAAATTTTACGGCCGTCGACTTTGCTCATGTACACCTCAAATATGAGGTGTCAGTTATACAGAAACTCTTGTCGGGAAGTTTTGGCCCAGATCAATAAGCCTGATTGGCTCCTGATGACTCTTCAGTAATTCTTTCACCAAGACTGAATGATTGCACTTGTTTATGAAAGGTGTTGCCTATTTTTGGAGGAGTTTCACTGGATGGTGATTCAATGCCACTGTCCAGGCTATCTCGCCTTCCACGATTGCCAGGTATATCCATTTTTATATTCTCTTTTACTTCCCACTCCTTCCAATATAGATGCCTGTTAAATATCAGTTTTTTTAAAGGGATGAGGATTCAAGACCAAATTGGGTCAGGTAACTTTCTGATAAGTCTGGAGAAAAGTTGAAAGTAAGAACATTCTGGCAGGATTCAAACAGCTTTTGACCGACCAGGTTAGGGTCAATAGCATCGAGCCCTTTCAGGATACAGTCCCTTGATCGCTGACTATTCAGGCGGATGGGTGTCAAAACATCGACAAAACTGGCCACCAGACCGTAGAGATCTTTCTCAATGTCATTTTCTTCCGCCCAGAGATCGGGGTCTGCATACTGCTGGGAATAGGATTCTGCGGCAATATCCAGACCTACTCCGAAGTTGACCAGAACGGCCCTTACTGGGTTGCATATTATGTTTTTCGGGCAGATCGCCCCATGGAAAATATTCATTTTGTGCAGGTATTGCAGGCCGGTGAGTAATTGAGCAAACCACATCTGGGGTTGTTGTTCTTCATAGTGTTCGAGCTCATCCAGAGAATAACCTTTTAACCAATAGCGAGCGATAAACAAATCCTGACTGGCCGGGAGCTGGCCAAAAGCGATGACCCGTTCAATATGGGGATGAAACAGGTGTGAAAGACTTCGGTATAAACAGCTTAATTCTGGCCAGTGCTCATTGATCTGGTGATAGATTGAGATACCACAGGCGTATTGTCCCTGAAGGTGTTCGGCTCGCCAAAGCTGGCTGGTGTCACTGGCCTGAATGCATTCTTCAAGTTGAAAGTGATGGTCAATAATGGCACCTTTCTGAAGGGTGACGGCACGTTGTTCTCCGTCACAAATACCCATTTCTATGAGGGCTGAAAGGTCGCAACATAACCAGTCTAAATCCAGATGCCTGCCTGCCGCAGCCTGTTCATACCACTGATAGATTCGTGGTTGACGGGTTTGTCTGGCCAATGGGCAGAATAACGCAGCGTAGTTTTTAATGTCGTCATCCAGTGTTGAGCCATTGATGATATCAATGTATTCAATGTCACCGTCGTCTGTAATAAATACACAGTTCTCTGACCAGTTTCCTACGGTATAACCCCGGCGGTGAATTTGTTGCAAAGCCAGGGCCGAATGTCTCAGAGCTTCCAGCAATTGGTAGGTGGTGTGCTCTTGTGGTTTAAATGCACTTAAAGGCACACCTCTGGGCATTTTTATCGGGAGTACCAGTTGTTCGCCATCCTGGATCAGAGGAGCGCAGTAAGGGACACCGGTGCATCCGGAGAGTTTCTGCAGCCTGAGGAATTCATCCCTGAGCTTCTGCTCTTGAGTGTATTGGATTTGCGGGCTTTCAAAACCGCTTGAAACCAGAATCTTTAATAACCAGGGAGCAGACCAATCGCCAGGCTGGTACTCTGCCTGCCAGATTTCAAGACCATGCTGAATGAAAAGGCATTTCACTTTGTGAAAGTCTTGAATGCGATTATTACGGCGCTCAACCACTGATACCTGTCCTAAAGTTTCCAGAACATGTTCTTTTTGTTTTTCAGTGACTGGAAATTTTTTCGGAGCTGTTAATCCCCATTGATGGGTCAGTGCTGAAACGATTTGTTCAGGGGTATAGATGCTTAACGATCCATCGTCTTTTTCCAGCATGATCTCTTCGCCTTTGCGCCCAGTTACAAAGACCATTCCCTGACACCAGGGGGCATAAACCCCCACGGGAATTTTATGCTTTATTTTTCCGGCCAGAACTCTGGCTACGTAGTTGGCTTTGGCCAGACAGTTATCCACATCCCGGCCATCCAGCGACCAGGCGTGCTGACCCGCATTCAGTCGACCTATGTAGCCCTTAACATCAACAACATAAATACCCCATTCGCCGATGACCAGTGCATCCACTTCCATCGCCTGACCACTGTGAAGCGGTATCTCAATATTGGTTAGAAGAAGGTAGTTTTGAGGTAACTCATTGGATAGCAGTTTAAAGGCCCAGCGCTCAGCGTCATTTACAGCGTTACCAAAACTGATTTGTTTGGCCATGGTCAACTTCCGGACAGTGGATGCGTTAATAAAAAATTCTTGAAGGGAATCTGCGGATCAAATTCCAATCAAGACTGTCAGAATAGTTTAGCTGGCTGTTTAACATTGATCCGATTAGTATCGGATCATCTAACAATAAGAAAAAGAGGCACCCTATGTTAAGAAAAATTCTGCTGACGGCATCCATGATGATCCTGCCTGTTATCTCATTTGCAAACGGCTATGTGGGTCAGTGGCATACTGTGAATGAAGAAACCAACAAGGCAGAATCCTTGGTGACCATCTGGGAAGACGGTGATGAGCTGAAAGGTAAGATTGAACAGATCCTTGATCCTGAAGCCAGGGATATGGTTTGTGAAAAGTGCGAAGGTGATAAAAAGAATCAAAAGCTGGAAGGGCTGACCTTTATCTGGGGCATGGAAAAGGATGGCTCAAAATACGACGATGGAAAGATTCTTGATCCCACCTCCGGCAAAATCTACAGTGCCAGTATGAAGCTGATAGAAGACGGTGAGAAGCTGGAAGTCAGGGGATATCTGGGTTTTGCTCTGTTGGGAAGAACCCAGGTCTGGGTTAAGGCAGAATAAAATAGACAGGTGGGCAGACTGAATGCCTGCCCACAGGCTTTGTTAGAGGAACAGAGAGAAGCCCATGGCAACCAGGGCACCCGTCGTACCGATAATGGTTTCCATGACTGTCCAGGTTTGCAGAGTCTGTTTTTCAGTCAATCCAAGATAACGGTTGGCCAGCCAGAAGCCAGAGTCGTTGACATGGGAAAGAACAATTGAGCCACCGCCGATTGCAACAGTAATAGCAGCGAGTTGGGCGCCAGACAGACCCAGAGGCTCCAGCATTGGCAGAATCAGACCACAGGCAGTCAGCATGGCAACGGTTGCGGAACCTTGAATAACTCGAACGGCAGCCGCCAGAATAAAGGCCAGGGCCACGATAGGCAGACCACTTCCTGCCAGCATATTGCCTAACGCCTGACCTACACCGGAATCCACAAGAACCTGCTTGAATACACCACCAGCACCGGTAACCAGAATAATGACACCGGCTGGCTGCAATGCAGACCCACAGATGTTCATCACTTCATCCTTGTCATAGCCGCGCTTGATACCCAGCAGGTAGCAGGCCGCCAGACACGCAACCATGATGGCCGTGAATGGGTGGCCAATAAATGTCAGCCAGCCGTGAATGGCAGAGTCTTCAGCTACAAAACGAGCGCCAATGGTCTGCAGGCCGATCATCATCAGAGGCAGAATAATCAGTCCGAATGCCAGACCAAAAGATGGCAGCTCACCGCCACGGTCTTTGAATTCTTCACTGGCTTTAGCGTGGGCTGGCAGAGGTACATCAACCACTTTACTGATGAAAGAGCCGAACATGGGGCCAGCCAGAATCATGGCAGGAATAGAGGCAGTCAGACCAATCAGAATCATATAGCCAAAGTCAGCGCCCAGCTGAGAAGCCACCAGAATTGGGCCCGGAGCCGGGATCAGGAAGGCCTGACAAGTAGCGATACCCGCCAGCAGTGCAATACCCATTTTTACGACACTGTCCTTGCTTTTACGGACAATGGCGAACACCACCCCAATAAGAAGCACCACGGCCACATCAAAGAACAGGGGCAGGGCACAGATAAAGCCGGTAATGGTGATGGCCCAGTTGGCCCGTTCTGAACCAAAACGGTTCAACAGGGTTTGGGCGATACGATCCAGAGCTCCTGTTGTTTCCATAACTTTACCGAACATGGCGCCCAGTGCCACTACAACGGCTACAAAGCCCAGTGTGCCACCCATACCCTTCTGGATAGTAGCGGCAATGTCGGTTGGGTTCATGCCAGTGGTGACACCGGCAATCATGGAGACAAGAATCAGGGACACGACTGCGTGAAGTCTGGCTTTCATCACCAGAAACAGCAGCAGGATGATCGAACCTGCGGCAGTAAATATCAGAGACAAATCGGACATTGGCGGTAATTCTCGAATGTATTAATTACTTTTCATGAAGTGCTGTTACCGGTAACATGTTACCGATAACATTTTATGTGAAGAAGTTAATTTTCTGACTTTTTTGGTAATTATTGATTGAGATCAAATAATGGCTGGTAAGGTTTTCGTGGTAATGGGCGTTTGTGGTTCCGGTAAGTCCACAGTCGGTGAAGCATTGAGTCATGAGATGGGTGCCAAGTTTATTGACGGTGACGATCTGCATCCAAGAAGTAACATTGAGAAGATGTCCGGTGGTTCGCCTTTAAACGACGAAGACCGTCAGCCGTGGCTCGAGCGTATCAGGGATGTTGCCTACAGTGTAGAAGTCAAGAATGAAGTGGCGGTGGTGGTTTGCTCTGCCCTGAAATTGAAGTACCGGGATACCATCCGTGAGGGCAATAATCAGGTTTACTTCCTGCACATGGATGGTAGCTATGATCTTATTCTTGAGCGAATGAAAGCCCGTAAGGGACACTTTATGCGTGAAACCATGTTGCAGAGTCAGTTCAGTACTCTGGAAGAGCCTGAAGAGAATGAGCCTGGTGTCGTTCGTATTGATATTTCCAACAGCATTGATCAGGTAGTTGCAGCTTGTTCACAGGCTGTATCCGATCTGAGTGGAGGCATGGCAGCATGAACCCGGTTATAGAATCAGTCACCCGGAGAATTGCCGAGCGCAGCCGGAAAATCCGTGAAGACTATGTCCAGCGAATGAAGCAGCAGGCCAGTACTGGTAAAGTCAGAAAGTCACTGAGCTGTGGCAACCTGGCCCATGCAGTAGCCGCCTGTGGCAGTGAGCAGAAAGATCGTATCCTGAACTTTACTACAGCTAATGTAGCCATTGTTTCTGCCTACAACGATATGCTGAGTGCTCATGAGCCATACAGGGAGTACCCTGGCAAGATCAAACAGGCTCTGAATGCTATGGGTCATAGTGCTCAGGTAGCGGGTGGTGTGCCTGCCATGTGTGACGGTGTGACTCAGGGTCAGCCCGGTATGGATCTGTCGTTGTATTCCAGAGATGTCATTGCCCAGAGTGTTGCGGTTAGTTTAAGCCACAATACCTTTGATGCCACTCTGTTGCTGGGTGTTTGTGACAAGATTGCCCCGGGGCAACTCATGGGGGCTTTGTCGTTTGGTCACTTGCCAACAGCGTTTGTACCTTCAGGGCCTATGCCAACAGGCATCACCAATGACGAGAAGGTTAAGGTCCGTCAACAATACGTGGCTGGAGAAGTAGGTCAGGAAGCTCTGCAGAAAATGGAATGCAGCGCATACCACTCTCCAGGCACCTGCACATTCTATGGCACCGCCAATACCAACCAGCTGGTATTTGAAGCGATGGGATTGATGCTGCCTGGTTCTGCATTTATTCCCCCTGGAAGTGAGTTGCGTGATGCTCTGATTGCTGAGGCATCGACGTCTATTGCTGCCCAGACTCCTGATGCTCCTTCATACAGACCATTATGGCAGGTTGTGGATGAGCGCAGTTTGGTCAATGGACTGGTAGCCCTTCTGGCCTCCGGTGGAAGCACCAATCACTCTATTCACATGATTGCGGTAGCCAGAGCAGCAGGTCTGTTGTTGACCTGGGATGATTTTGAAGCGCTTTCCCAGGCTGTACCTTTGCTGACTCGCGTTTACCCCAATGGTAAAGCTGATATTAACCAGTTCCAGAAAGCTGGTGGCGTTCCGGTTCTGTTGTCTGAGTTGGCCAGGCGTGGTCTGTTTAATATGGAGGCCATCCCCTGCTATGGCACTATGGAGAACTATCTGCAGTCACCTGAGCTGGTGGATGGCAAAGTCATCTGGCAAGACGCGGGTGTCTCCAAAGACCCTGAAGTGATTGTGGCACCGGAGCAGGTATTTGCTGAAACCGGTGGTTTGAAAGTGCTCAGTGGTAATCTGGGGCGTGCTGTTATCAAGGTCAGCGCCGTTGCCGAGGAGCACTGGGTGACTCAGGCACCTGCAGTGGTGTTTGATTCTCAGTATGATGTTGCAGAGGCCTACAAGCAGGGCAAACTGAATAAAGACGCTATCATAGTGGTGCGTTTTAATGGCCCCGGTGCCAATGGTATGCCTGAGCTGCATATGTTAATGCCGATTCTGGGTAACCTTCAGAAAGCGGGCCACAAAGTTGCTTTGGTAACAGATGGTCGTTTATCTGGTGCTTCAGGTAAAATTCCTGCCGCGATTCATGTGACACCCGAGGCGGAAAAGGGCGGTGCATTGGCATTTATTGAAGAGGGCGACTGGATTACTGTGGATGCCAGGGAAGGAACAATCTCTGTGGATGCAGTGCTTTCGGAGCGAAGCCAAAGCCGTCCTGACCTGTCACCTCAACATTCAGGGTGTGGCCGTGAATTGTTCAATGGTTTCCGTCAGCTGATTTCCAGTGCTGAGCAGGGGGCATCCATTTTATTTCCAGGAGACAATCAATGAGTAATTGGGCCATTGAACCCGCTCTTGTTTTTGCAGCTTCTCCCGTTGTGCCGGTTATGGTTATTAACAACGTTGAAGATGCACTGCCTATGGCTCAGGCTCTGAGCAAAGGCGGCATCAAAGTATTTGAAATCACTCTGAGAACGGACGCAGCACTGGCAGCCATCCGTACTATCAGTGAAGCTATGCCCGACGCCATGGTGGGCGCGGGAACGGTTATCAATGAAGCGCAATACGACGCCGCAGTTGAGGCAGGAGCCAGGTTTGTCATCTCTCCAGGCATTACTACTGGATTGCTGGAACATGCCAGCAAAGGGACAGCGCCACTGATTCCTGGTTGTGCAACCCCCTCAGAAGTCATGACAGCCCTGGCTCACGGGTATGATCATCTCAAGTTTTTCCCTGCTGAAGTCAATGGTGGCGTGAAAGCCTTGAAGGCAATTTCTGCACCGCTGCCTCAAGTTCGATTCTGTCCGACAGGAGGCATTGGTCCAGCTAATATGAACGACTATCTGGCTCTGGGATGTGTAGCGACGATCGGTGGTTCATGGATGTTGCCGAGTGATCTGGTAAAGGCAGGAAATTGGGAGGCTATTACTCAGTTATCGGCTGAGGCCGTTGCCCTGGCAAAAGGACAGCAGGCTGTGTGATATCTTTTTGAGCCTGTCTTATAGGCAGGCTCTGATTCAAAGTCTAGATACTCTCGCCTTCAAAGATCGAAAAGCCCAGATCGACTACGTTTTCTCCGACCTTCTTTCCAGTCAGCTTATCCAGAAGCATTTGTGCTGCTGTTTCTCCGATAGCCTTACGGGGCGTGGAAACACTGGCCAGATTGGGGTGAATGGCTTTGCCAATATCCAGAGCATTGAATCCAGCAATGGCAATTTGGTTCGGGATGGCAATATTGCGCCGTTGGCATTCCAGAATGGCGCCAATGCCCAAGTCATCGTTACAGCAGAAGACGCCATCCAGTGTCGGGTATTGATTGAGTGCCTGAGTCATCAGCTCTTTTCCAAGAGTGAAAGAAGAGTGTTCTTCTGTGGATAGCACAACGGGTTCAATACCCAGCTCTTTCATGATGGATTGATAGCCTGTCAGGCGTTGACGCACCCTGACATCCATTCGGGCTGCAAAGAAGACAATGTTCTTTTTGCCTCGACTGATCATTTTTCTGAGCATGGCTTCACTGGCTATCTGATGATCCAGGCCGACTGACAGGTCTATTGGGGGCAGTCGAGAGTCCATCACTTCGACGACCGGTATACCGGCATTGGCAATCATTCTTAACGATTTTTCAGTGTGGTCGCATTCGGAAAGAATCAGCCCATCAACATGGTAGGAGAGCATGGACTCAATGCGTTTTTCTTCCACTTCTTTGTCATAACCATAATGAGCGATCATGGTCTGGTAACCAGCAGGCTCTGTGATGTTTTCTATGCCTTGAACAACGGCAGAAAAAACCTGGTTGGAAAGGGAAGGCACCACAATCCCAATCGCTTTGCTGGTGGCGTTGGAGAGAATGTCAGGAACACGACTGGCAACATAGCCGACTTCATCAATGACTTTCTGTATCTTTTCACCGGTGGCTTTGGACACCTGATCAGGAGCACGCAGGTAGCGGCTGACGGTCATCTTTGTTACGCCTACCTGGTCAGCAATATCCTGGAGGGCAAGACGTCTGTTTTTGGCTTTCATTCAATACCGGTGCATTAGACGGGTCAGAAAACGATCTGTTTCTGAATAGGGCAGAATTTACCGGAAAATCGGTAAATTGTTAACTTTGAGAGTAAAAGGGGCCGAATGATCAGCCCCTTAGGAATAGTCCTGAAATAATTTCCTTGTGGAACCCTTCTCAAACCCGTTCGGGCTGAGCCTGTCGAAGCCCAATGCCACGACCCTTCGACAAGCTCAGGGTGAACGGAATCCCTATGTAAACCGGGAAGTTATTTCGAGACAAATCCTTATTGCATTCAGGCTTTTTCTTCTGAGTCACTGGTGGAATCAGAGTCAGTACCTGATGATGAGGATATACCCGAGTCATGGTAATGGTCAGTTATGAGACTATTCGCTTTTTCCAGTAATCCGATCAATTGATTAAGCGTGTTACGCACAGTCCAGCCCTGCTTGGTTAGCGCCATACTGTATGACTTGTTCAGCAGGAATTCAGTAGTATTGTCGACATAGTCAGTGTCAAATTCTTCCAGTAAATCTTCTATATCTACCTGGTTATCAACAAAGCTCTGTTGAATTTCTTCCATGACAGCAGCAATAAACTTTCTCTGTTCTGTTTCGTAGACCTGAGGGTCTTCGAGCATTTTTTCCAAGTGGGCTCTAAATTCTGGCTCCGCTTTTTTCTTGAAGCTTTCGAAATTTGCAGAGCATTTCTCCTGAAGCTCAGCGTAATTTCCCCAGTGTTTGAAGGGGATGCCCCTAACTTTTGTCTCCAGAAGTTCTTTCACTTCATCAGGAGCGGCTTCACCCATCTCCCTTAGTTCCTTCAGGGGAGCCATCATAAGGCGAGGCAATACGTTAAGGGTTCCCAGATGGGCGGGCTCTGCACCCCAGTCTACTGCTTTGGTTTCCCCTTCGAGTTCACGTGCAGAATAAGTCATACCTTCAATAAGTTTTTCTTTCGGTTGCGGTTGCACGGCTTCGGGCAGCTTGAAGTTCAACCTTATCTCACCCACGCCTGCGTATTTTTGTCGGTAGTCAGTGAGCTTGGACACACTGTCCTCAACCTTCTGTTGGAATGTTTTACCTTTGCCCTCGGCCTGATCTTTCATTAGCTGTTCTATTTCGGGCAGAGTCAGTTGTTCTCCATAAAACGGGTGCTTGACCTGATCCCAGGGAATACCAGGCTTTGTGTCTGGCAGTCTATGAGCAGGCTTGGTTGATCTGTATGAGGGGATCATTTGCTCATGCGGTATTGCTGAGAGACCCGTGATGACGGCAATAGGGTCTCTATCAATACCGTCCAGCAATTTTGTAAGCTGCTCCCGCTGGAGCTGTGCCTGATCTTTTCGCTGATGACTTTTATGAGCAGCGTGATAGCCCTTTGCTGCAGGCTTATGAGTACTTTGCTTTTGATACGAGTGCTCTAGGAGCCTGTCGGACTTAACCAGCAAAACAGGTAAAATCCTGATTCCAGTACCAGTAACACTCAAAGCACTATGAATAAGTGGAAGTTCAAACCGGTCGACCGAAACACTCCCGACCTTTTCCCTGCCAGCATCCAGGATTATCTTCCAGAAGGTCATATGGCTCGCTTTGTGGTGGATGTTGTTGACCAGCTCGACCTGTCTCCACTGATCAATTCTTATCGAGGCACAGGATCAAAAGGC
>NZ_LASA01000062.1 GCF_001562015.1 Endozoicomonas arenosclerae
CACGGGCGATCTGCTGATTCGAAAGATTGAGTGACATCAGGTGCAGACAGCTTACCCACACTTTCAAAGGCTTATGGTGTCCTGAAAAAACAGAAAGTGTCAGGTCATCAAAACGACGCTGACATTCTTTACAAGAATATCTCTGTCTGTCAGGCTGTGAATCGTCCTTGCCTTGGCGGGTTATGTCTGAGCTGGCACAGTGTGGGCATTTCACCCCGTCAGGCCAGCGAATCTGGCGTATCTGTTCAAAGCACTTGGCGTTGTCGAGGAGGTCATAAAGTTTCATGACACTTTTGTACAAGAAAACGTCTTCTATTCATAGTCAAATAACTCGTCCTCAACCAGCTCCCCAGAATCCATTAAGAGCCTTGTTTTTTTGTGGCTTCTGAGACTTGAGTCCGGGCTTCTTTTAACTGTTTTTCTTTTCCCTGTATCCGGGCTTGCAGGAGCAGGGATTGGCTTCTCAATTTCTTACGTTGTGAGTTTAAAGCCTGCTCGCTGGTATTGAGTTCACTCTCTCTTTCCTCAAGAGTCTCTTCCAGTTTTTGCCTGGCCTTTTCGGCACGCTTGAGTTTGTGCTCTAGTGTAAGTTGCTCAATGCCCTGATCTTCTTTTTCTTGGGTTAGCGCTTGAAGTTTTTCCTGCAGGGCCGTCAGCTCATTTTCCTGTTGAGTAATCAGTTCAGACAGTCGTGCTGTGGACTGGGTATAGGATCTCAGAGACGTCGTTGTTTTATCATGGGAGCTGCTGAGCGTATTCAGTTCTCTTTGAAGTTGCTCCTTTTCGGCTTGTACTCTGGATATTCTGTTATTGAGTTCCAAGAGCTCCTGACGAGTTTCAGGTAGGGGAGTGTTGTCATTGATGTGGTCTTGAAGTTTTTGAACCCTGGCTCTTTCCAGAGCCAGGGCATCCTCAAGGGCCTTAATCTGGCTTGCGTCAGATTTCGACTTCAGTTCTGACAGGTTGACGTCAGTGGTCAGGTGACGATTCTTTTTCAATAGTTCCGTACTTTCGGCTTCCAGACTGGAAAGCTTCTCCTGAAGCTTTTTGCACTCAGCTTCAGAGGCAGAGAGTTTCTCTTCCAATGAGCTGACCTTAGACCGTTCCTGCTCATAGGCCGCATCCATTTGCAAAGAATCCAGAACAGAAGTAGAGGACTGAGCAGTAGGACTGATACTGTGAACGGACAATTCAGTCAAGAGGCGGCTCTGTGGTCCAGTACTTGACGATGTTTGGGCAATGAGAGGTCGTCCCTCTACACCCTGAGCTGCCGGTGGCGGGTGGGAAGGTGTAACGGATTCACTGCTGACAGCCGGTGATCGCTGTTCTGGAGGTGTACCGCTTACGCTCAAGTGCCACCTCCCGATTTAGGTCGTTTAGTTGTTGTGTTACTGCCTCCGGGAACCTTCCTCTTGCGACTGGTGCCTTGCTTTTCCTCTTTGAGTTTTGTCTGGGCTTCTGAGAGTTCTTCTTTCATTTGTTCCAGTTCAAGCTCCAGCTTTACTTTCTCCCGACGCAGGCCTTCCTTTTCTTTTTGAGCGGCTGTCAGTTGTTCTCTCGACTGTTTGAGCTGCTCTTTCTGGTTCTTGTTTGTGGTCTCCATAGAGGCCAGAGCCTGGGCAGAAGCTTCAATAGATTCATCCAGACTGTTTGAGCTCTGACTTTTCTCTTCTTTCAGGCGCGCCATTTCGCCTTCCAGGTTTGCCAGTTCCCGGCTTAATTGTTCGCATCGCGCCTTGGCTTTCTCTTCATTGCCTTTCAAGGCTGTGACCTCATCAGAGGCTGTTTTTAACTGAGCTTCTATTCCCTGGTATTCTGCTAATCTGTCGAGCAATAGTTGGTTGGCCTGTGCTCCAGAATTGCTTTTTGTGGGAGTTTCTCTTTCAGGCGGGGAGGGCGATCTTTCATTCTTCGCTTTCTCAAGTAAATCAGACTGCCTTTTAACGACCTCCAGTTTAAGCTGAAGCTTCGCTTCACAAGTCTGCAACTTCTGTTTTTCCAGCTCGAGCGCTGATTTCAGCTCGTTATGCTCCTGACCCAGTTTCTCCAGCGCTTTTGATTTTTCATCCAGCTGCAGGGTGAGTTCTTCACTCTTTTGAGATTGAGTGATGGCCCTTTTCATTCGAACCAATACTCTCTGATATCTTTTATTGAGGGTCTCTGTAGCTCTTTTAAGATCGACTGCCTGCTGCCTTTGAGCGGGATCATAGTAATCTTCTGTTTTTACTGTTGGAAGATAGCTGGTGCCTGGATAAGGGGCCGTACTCCATTGGTTGAAAAAGCCGCTGTCACCCGACACTGGAGCTGGACATTGAGGGTCCGTTCCTGGCCACATGGGGTCTAATCCCATACCCGGTGGGGGGAAGTAGGTGGGGTTGTTGTTAGAGGGACCAGAGCTTCCTGACTGCATAGTGATTCTCCGTTCAGGCAAAGAGCAATTACTGCTTTTGACCATGAAATCGGAGGTTGGTTTATAACAGGGTGGTCAGTGAGGCTAACAGTTATTGGTCTTTCAGACTCCTGCGGATTTCTTGCACACTCAACGCGATTTTTTCTTCTTCGGTAGCATCTGAATTGACCAGTTCCAGCAAGCGTTTGGCATTCTGGGTAATCTGGGCACGGCTGAAGTCCCTGATACCGAAGTGATAAATGTAACTCAGGATGGCTTTTGCAGCGGTCAGCTGTCCGGTGTGGACATTGGCTCCTGGAATTTCGTAAAAACAGGAGTCTTTGGTAAACAGGTTTCTCAAGGTTCTGCTGATGGGCTGAGATCGGTTAAATAACTCCTCCAAAGCCAATTTATATTGCGTTAGCTCTTTGCTTTCACTGGCTTCCCTCATCTTTTCTACCGTTTCTTTGGCAGTAGCAGGGCAGCCATCAACCAACTGACTTGAAGACAGGAGTGCGTGTATCAGATACACGTCCCAGTAATTGCATAAAGCCAACAATGTATTAGAAGAGAGTTCCGGTACCGGCAGATTTTTCAGTTTCATGGAAAGCTGCACAGCAAATCGCTCTACCTCTGGATTCCAGCTGATTTTTTCCTGGTCGCCAAACTGGCTGACAAACTCCCTGCATACCACGGAGATGCATACTGTTGCATAACTGCTGGAGCTGGCAGGCAAACTTTTCAGCAGGGTTACAAAATCATCAATGGTTGCTTCTGGCAGGTCGGGATTTTCTTTCCAGATAACATACAGCGCCAGACCAGTACTCCATTTTGTACCTGCAGGCAGATTAAGATCTTTCCAGTGGTCGAGTGGCACAGTTGAATCCAGAGCATGCAGCAAGCCAGTCGGTACATTTCCACAAAGCCAGATGCGATAGAGAGCTAAACTGAGCACTTTTAGCCCTATCTCAGAGTCCAGTCTTAATGCTGAGAATACAGACTCATCGGGCTCTGCCAGTCCCAGTCGATACAGAGTGTATTGAGTAGCAGCTTCTGTCCAGTGACCCATTGGCAGGGTGGTTTCAAGCCAAAAGGGTACAGAATTGCCTTGATCATTGAGGGCTTTAGCTAAATCTGAAAGCGTCGCAGACGCTCCCAGTTCATTTCTGATCAGCTCAATGCTCGTCTTCAAGCACTCTTCACTGGGGCTCAGTGGAAAAGGTGGAGCGGGTAGTTCTTTTCTGGGACGTTTACTCTTCGTCTGGAGTGATGTCTTGACTCTTTTTCGGGACGTACGACGACGTCTGTGTTCTGAAAGCGGACCCTTCCCTTTGTCAGAAATACCGGGCTGAACTTCATTACCCTCAGCGCTTTGGGGAAATTCATACAATGAGAGGTTCCGTTCCCAACTGACTGAATCACTGGAAGCCGCAGCAGAGGTCGATATATCCACTGAGGTCACGTTCGCTGGCTGTGCTCGATTATCCTCTTTACAAGCAGCAATCTGTTTGAGCAGTGAGGCTTTTTCCTGTTCTCTGGTTTTGATCCAGTAACTGTAAAGTTGAATTTGGCCTTTGAGCTGTTGCAATTCTCGGGTGACTTCCGAATGACTCAGTCTTGTCTCAATCAACTCTTCTTCCGCTTCTTCTTCAGACAGGCTTTCGGGAGCAGGCAGCTGTTTCAGGGCTTCGCTCATGGCTGAATCCAGTTTTTGAATATTGGACAGCGCTAAACGAATCAATTCAGACTGGTCTTGGTTATTGTTCTCATCCGGATCTGGGAAAGCACTTTGCTTAACTTCCTGGGCTCGAACCGATTTTCCATTATGCTGCCCTTCAGACGAAAGAGAGGTAGAAGGTGAAGGAAGTAAACAATAGTTGTCACTGTCCGTAGGGGAGTTAGTCGTGTACATCGGAATCCCTCCACAGTAAATTCAGCTTGAGGTTGTTTCTCTCTTCTTCAGTAGCCTCGGGTTTTACCAGTTTAAGAATACTTGTCTTGTTTCGAACGGTTTGCGCTGAGGGAAATTGGCGATCTATGCCGAGGAAATAGTGGTAACTCAGAAGTGCCTTTGAAAGGGTGCATTGACCTTTATCGACTGATGTGCCCGGAATAGGGTAGAAAACTGATTTCATACCGTGGTGAGGGGCAATAGTCGCTTCAATACCATTGGGTCTGTTAAAGAGTTTCCTTAGCGCTTCTTTATACTGTTCTTCATTACCATTGACTCTAGCCAGCTCCATAGTATCGAGCAGGTCTTCAGTGGTTTCTTCCGGGGTGGTTACTGTCAGCTTTTGTGAAATCAGGGCGAACGCCAGATCTCTGTTCCATTTACTGTGTCTGCTTTTCCATTGTTCAGGAACGCTTTGCTTTTTCTCATTCAGTTTTCTGCAGAATTCGTTCAAATGCTCCCGAAGTGTCTCGTCGTATACATAGCTTTCCTGATGGCCGGCGGCATCCCGCAATCTTTGGACCAGAAAGTCTTCACACACTGCTTCATATTGAGGGCTGGAGGGTGAAAGGCTATTCAAGATCATCAGCAGTTGTCTTCTTGTCAGCTCAGCACCGTCTTCCCAGGCTAGTAACAGGGTCAGGCCGGGAGTCCACTCTTTTTGAGAGGTGCTGATAAAATCAGTCCATTTGGCCAGTGGCGCGTAACTTTTCAGAGCGTTAATCAGCTGCTTGTCGATAGGACCTGATACATAGGATAAATGCAGGCGTCGGCAGAGCACCTTGTATGCGACCCGATTCTTTTCTTTCAACAGTACAAGGTCTGTGAGTCGGGTTTTTCTTATCCCCAATCTTAGAAAGGCATATTTGACCTTATTTGCGGTCCAGTCCTCGCTTTCAGGTGCAAAATCCACTTCCTCCCATTCAGGGATGGTGACTTCCTGTTGATTAAGCTCACGGGCCAGATCACGGGGTTCCGGATAGGTTGGGAGTAGTGCTTCGAGTTTGATTTTGAGGGCACCATCGTCCGGAGCTATTTCAAGTACAGGCTCCACAGAATCTTTTTTGGGGGCTTTTCTGATTTCTGGAGGGCGACCGGGTTCGAGTCGTTTTCTGGAATGGGTTTTGGTCGTTACGTATTCAGAGCCCTGTAATGCGTTTGTGCTTGCGTTAGGTGCATCACATAGAATTGCACAGGGCTGGAAGATGCTTTGATCAACATCCTCATCTTTTTGCCAGTGCCCAGCCATGCCAACTGAATGCTCTGTTTTAAGGGCCAGCAATTGTTTGCGGAGTTCGACATTCTCCCAGGCTAATTGCTGATCTTCATGTATCAGGGCTTTCAGTTTATTCTCGTGCTTCGTTCTCGACTGTTTAAGGCTATGCAGATTGTGTTTTTCTCTGGCCAGTTCCTTTTTTGCGGAAAAGGGCGTGTCTGAGGGAGGTTGCCACTGAGATAAAGTCCCCATATCGGTCTGAAGTCTTTTTATTGTACTTAAAGCTTCAAACAGATCTCTGTTATAGCCATGCACAGAGGGATCACTCTCGGGTTGAGGCAGGTAACCGGGAGTTATGGTTGCAGGCTGAATACTGGCCTCATTGCCAAAAGAGTAAGGGGCTTGTGGAGTACTCCCAGAGTAGCAAGGTGCTGACTCCAGAAATGGACCTGTAAAAGCTTCACTGACTGACCACTGCTTATACCTGGGATCGGCCCCCTCCATGTTCTGATTTTGAACAGGCACACCGGGGCTTTCAGCGGAGCTCACTGAAGGCGGCAGTAGAGGTGGTGTGTATGGGCTGTTTCCGGGGTTCATGCTCAGCTCCAGTCGGTCTATTTCATCTCTGTTGGACAGCGCGGGAGCCATAAGGTTGAAACAAGAGAGTTAGTATCACTGACAAAAAGAGTTAGAAGGGATGCAGATAAGAAGGGGTAGAAAAGAAAAACGGATATCAGAGACCAGACCGAGTATAATTGCGTGCTTTGATTGAAATGCATTTTCCGGGAGATATGAGTGTCCGGCCACAGCCCTGAGCCAATAAATAGCAGCCCTGAGCCCACCCAGCGTCAAGAAAGGTCATCGACCAGCGAACATTCCCCAAGAAGCGGCCGTGCAAAGGGTGGTCATCCTCAGAAGAAAGCGCTGTATGATGCTCTGGACCAGTGCATGGTCAGGGATCGTTTTCCTGTTCGCAGGCAAATACAAAGACTGAAAGCCAGCGACAAGGGGGCTGTGGAAAAGCTGCAGGACAGAATCAGTCGCTCAACTTCGAGAGTTCAGGAAAGGCTGCAGGCTGTTCCTGCTATCGAATACGATGAAGCGCTGCCGGTTGTAGCCCGTCGTGATGAAATTCGTGAGGCGATCGAAAAGAATCAGGTGGTTGTGATCGCCGGTGAAACAGGCTCCGGTAAAACCACCCAGATTCCGAAAATCTGCCTGGAAGCAGGCCGGGGTATTTTTGGTCAGATAGGCCATACCCAGCCGAGAAGGCTGGCAGCCCGATCCGTAGCCAACCGGATTGCAGAAGAGCTGAAAGTACCTATGGGGGAACAGGTCGGTTATCAGGTGCGATTCACCGATCATGGCAATGAGAATACTTTGGTTAAACTGATGACCGACGGTATTCTGCTGGCCGAAATTCAGAATGATCGCTTTCTGAATCGTTACGATACCCTGATTATCGATGAGGCCCACGAACGCAGCCTTAACATTGATTTCCTGCTGGGTTACCTGAAAATACTCCTGCCCAAGCGTCCTGATCTGAAGTTGATCATTACTTCGGCAACCATTGATGTAGACCGCTTCTCAAAGCATTTTGACAATGCACCGGTTATTGAAGTATCAGGCCGAACTTTCCCCGTAGATGTCAATTATCGCCCCATGGAAGATCTGGAGCTTGAAGGGCGGGATGCTGACCTGAGAGTTCAGCAGGGCATATTGTCCTGTCTGCGGGAAATTGAAGATTTGGAGCGTTCCGGTAAAGGGGGCCGTCTTGGTGATGTTCTGGTGTTCCTCAGCGGTGAGCGGGAGATCCGGGAAACCAATAAATTCCTGAAAGACGCCAGACTGGCTCACACTGAAATTCTTCCTCTTTATGCCCGTCTGTCTGCAGCGGAACAAAACCGTATTTTTCAGTCCCATGGTGGGCGAAGGGTTATTTTGTCCACCAACGTGGCGGAAACCTCGCTGACCGTTCCGGGCATTCGTTACGTTATTGATCCGGGTACGGCAAGAATCAGCCGTTACAGCGTTCGCTCCAAAGTTCAGAGATTGCCCATTGAGCCGGTGTCGCAGGCCTCGGCGAATCAGCGTAAAGGTCGATGCGGTCGTGTAGCAGAAGGTGTTTGCTACCGGCTTTATTCTGAAGAGGATTTCCTGGGGCGGCCTGAATTTACCGATGCTGAAATTCTGAGAACCAACCTGGCAGCGGTTATTCTGCAAATGCTCAGGTTGGGGTTGGGTGATATTGCCGCTTTTCCTTTTGTTGATGCTCCGGATTCTAAAGCCATTAATGATGGCTTTAAGTTGTTGCAGGAGTTGGGAGCTGTCAGTGACCAACGTCGCATGACTCGAATCGGTCAGCAGATTTCCAGACTGCCGGTTGATCCCCGAATGGCTCGAATGCTGGTGGAAGCGGACAAAAACCGTGCCCTCAGTGAGTTGCTGGTGATCACCAGTGCCCTGGCGATTCAGGACCCAAGAGAACGCCCGGCAGAGAAGAAGCAGGCAGCAGATCAGCGACACCGTGAACATTATCACGACGATTCTGATTTTATGAGTCTGGTTCAGCTCTGGAATATTTATGAAGAGCAGCGTCAGGAGCTTTCCCAGAGTCAGCTGCGTAAATACTGCAAACAGCAATTCCTGTCGTTTATGAGAATGCGCGAGTGGCGGGATCTTCATCGTCAGTTGGCGCTGGCCTGTAAAGAGGTAGGCTTGAAGATCAATGAAGACGAAGCGAGCTATGCAGATATTCATAAATCCCTGCTTGCTGGTCTGCTTTCTCATCTGGGCAGCAAGGATGACGATGCAGATTATATGGGCGCGCGCAATCGGCGCTTCTATATCTTCCCGTCTTCAACCCTTTATAAGCGCAAACCTAAGTGGGTGATGACGGCCGAGCTGGTGGAAACTTCCAGACTGTTTGCCCGTACCAATGCCAAAGTGGAGCCTCAGTGGATTGAGCCGCTGGCAGGGCATCTGGTCAAAAGAAATTACTTTGAACCTCATTGGGAAAAGAAAAGAGCCCAGGTGGTTGCCTTTGAGCAGGTCACTCTTTATGGCCTTATTATTGTCGGACGTCGTCGGGTCGGTTATGGCGCGATTGATCCTGCGGTCTCCCGTGAGATTTTTATCCGGGAAGCTCTGGTAGAAGGTCATTACCACTCACAGGGTAAATTCCAGTCACACAACCTGTCATTGATTCAGGAAGTGGATGAACTGGAAGCCAAGTCCCGACGCAGGGACATTTTGGTCGATCCTGAAACACTTTATCAGTTTTACGATGAAAAGCTGCCTGCCAATATTCACAACGGATCTGGCTTTGAAAAGTGGCGCAAGGGGGCTGAGAGAGAAGACTCTCAACTGCTGTATCTCACCAAAGAGTACCTGATGCGGCACGATGCCGGTGAGGTCACTGAGAACAAATACCCTGATCGCTTCCGATGGGAAGGGTTAGAGCTTCCATTGTCGTATCATTTTGAGCCGGGTGCTCTCGATGACGGGGTCACACTGACACTTCCGGTACAAGCCCTGAGACTGTTGCCTAAACACCGGCTGGAATGGCTGGTACCAGGTATGCTTTACGACAAGTGTGTGGCACTGGTCAGAGCTTTACCGAAAGCCGTCCGTAAAAACTTTGTGCCGGTGCCGGATTATGTTCGTGGGGCTATGGATTCCATGTCCATTTGCGATGAGCCATTAACTGATATTCTGGGTCATCACCTGCATCGTATGTCTGGTATTCGCATTCTGGAAGAGCACTGGGACACTGGGGATCTGCCTGATCATCTGAAGATGAATTTCCGGCTGATTGATGAGAACGGCAAAGTGTTGGGGCAGGGCCGTGACCTGGTCAAGCTGAAAGAAAAGTTTGGTCGTGAGTCTGAAGACAGCATGCGCAGACTGACGGACAGCTCACTGGAACAGGAAGGTCTGAAAGACTGGAGTTGTGGAGAGCTGCCTGAGGAAATTACCCGTAAAGTGGGTGGGTTGGTGTTGAAAACCTACCCTGCGCTGGTGGATCAGAAGAGCGCTGTTGCCGTTAAACTGTTCGAAGATCGTGCCATGGCGGAAGCGACCCATCGAATGGGTTTGACCCGGCTGTTGCAATTCAAATTGTCCAGTCAGCTGAAGTTTGCCCTGTCGAAAATGAAACATTTGAAACAGGTGAAGCTGCTGACTACGGGCATTATGCAGGCCAGGGCTTTGGAGGAGGATCTTCAGGCGTTCCTGATTTCAGAAGTCTTTGTTCATGATCCTGCTGACTGGCCAAGAAATGAGGCCGCTTTCAAAGCGCTTATTGAAGAGCGAAAAGGACATCTGGTGCCTTTTGCTGAAGAGATGGACAGTTTGCTGTTCGATATTTTCCAGAAGGCTCATAACGTCAGTAAACAACTGAAGGGCAAAATATCCTTTGACCGGGCTTTTTCACTCTCCGATATCAAGCAGCACCTGGTTCAGCTGATCTATCCGGGCTTCCTGTGTGATGCAGGCATTGAGTGGCTAAGACATTACCCCAGATTCCTGGAAGGTATCGAGGTCAGACAGGAGAAGCTTCCTGCACAGGTCAACAAGGATCGGGCCTGGTCAGAAGAGTTAGGCAATCTCTACAAAGCCTGGGAAAAGCGCAAGGCTATTCATGAGAAGCACAAGATTGTGGATGAAAACCTGATGCTCTACCGCTGGATGCTGGAAGAATATCGAGTCTCGCTGTTTGCTCAGAAGCTGGGAACCCGTTTCCCCGCGTCTGAAAAACGACTCCGGAAGCTCTGGCAAGAGGTTCAGGAAGTCTGAAAAAAGTCGTTAAGAGTTAAAGAAGGATTCATGTTGGCAGGGAGGCCATACCATGAAAAAGCTTTTGACGGGTTCTATTTTCATCCTGGCCATCCTGGGGTTGGGATTTACCGTTGCCAATGAAATGGATCTTTTTGATGAGCAGAATGATACTGACTCCGGGCAGTATGATTATGACTCGGAAGATCTGTATCAGAATGAAACGGCTTCGTATCCAGGTCAGTACTCTGAATCTGAAGAGGAGGAAGAGGATGAAGACGAAGATGATGACGACGATTATGAAGATGACTCTGATGAGGATGACAGCATCATAGAACAGGGCTCTTAAGCCACTAATCACTCTTCTGATCACCTTCAAAGAACGGGCATTATTCCACCAGGTTTAATGTCCGTTTGTCGTTGTTGGCTTCGAAAAAATGCACAGAAAATTCCTTCTTTCAAAGTGTGATCCAGATTTGAATATCCTGACCATTGAGTTAGAAATGTCATAAAACCTTCTCTCTCTCGTCACCTCCAAGAAATATTTCCATTTCAATATACCCTCCCGAAGTTAATAAAAAACAGCCATGAGCGTCTTGCAGCCATGCCCTGAATCATGAGGGGTCGTGAGACACATCAGGCTGCAAATTATAAAAAATGCCGACACACAGCTCTTTTGAGCAATTAATAAATAAAAAAACACAATTCACAAGGAGTGTTTTTAATGAAACTCAAGCCTGTTTCCCTGGCTGTAGCCGCTGTTGCTGCGGGTCTGACCCTGTCTTCTGCCCACGCTGGTGTGGTTAAGACTGAAGGTGAAGATATTATCGTCAGCACCAAAAATGGTGGTCTTCAGCTGAAAACAGAAGATGGCGCTTTTTCCTTCAAGGTAAGCGGCAAGCTGCAGTGGGACTACGCGAATCTGGACAAGTTCATTGCCGGTGGCAAGGACAAGGATTTCGGTTACCTGCGTCGTGGCAAGCTGGGTATCAGTGGTAAGGCTTATTCAGACTGGAAATACAAGCTGGTTCTGGAATCTGACGACAACGACATCGTTCTGGATGAAGCCAACATCACTTACGGTGGTTTCAAACCCGCTAACATCAAAATCGGTCGCTGGGGCAACGAATTCGGTCTGGAAGACTCTGTAAGTTCTTCCTGGATCATGGCTATCGAACGTCCACACATCTATGAAGCCCTGCGTGCCGACGGTAACAACGACTACGGTATTCAGGTGTTTGCAGCAGACAAGAACTACCTGCTCCGTGCCGGCATGGAATACATCGGTCTGGACAAGAGCACCGACAGTGAAGAGAAGCAACAGTTTGCTTACCAGATGCGTGCTGCCTATGCACCTATCATGGAAGATGAAATGCTGCTGCACGTTGGCTTCTCTTACTACAATGCCAACCCTGACAAAGAAACCGATGCTGCCAAGAGCTCTATCAAGTTCGCCAAGAAGGGAACCAAGATCAAGCTGTTCAATGGCACAGGTATGAATGTTAAGGATGATGCTGAGTACGCCTTTGAACTGGCTGGTCAGTTCCAGTCACTGCAGCTGCAGGGCGAATACTTCATTCGTGACATCAAGTCTGACAACGCTAACAGCGACGTAAAAGTAACCGGCTACTACGGTCAGGTTTCTTACATGCTCGACGGTGGCAAGCGTACCTATAAGAAAGGTGAATTCAGCAAGCCTAAAGGTGGCAAGTGGGAAGCCTTCGCTCGTTACACCACAACCACTACCGATGCTGACAGCGCTGTGACTCTGGGCACCAATGGTGATGACGTAGAAACCGCTTCCTACACTCTGGGTGTGAACTACTACCCAACCAAAAATATTCGCGGCATGTTGAACTATGTTCACGGTGAAGTGAAGAACCACTCTTCTTACGTGAATGAGAAAGACGATGGCAATGCTATCGTAGCTCGAGTGCAGTACGTGTTCTGATCCCCCCATCAGTTCCTTTGTGTGTGCGTTTGGCCCTGCTTTGCAGGGCCTTTTTCGTTAATGTAGAAGTGACTTTTTCACACGCTCCGTCCACCATCGAGTTTGTTCAAGCACTTCTTTATAGGGGACGGTGCTGTTCGCAACCAATACACTGGGTAATGGTTTGGCAAATGCCGGAATCCAGCGGGCCAGTTTTTTACCAAGGGTCACCCTGAAAATAAACTCTGCATTTAACCAGCTGGTTTGTGGATAACTGAAATCCGACAGTTCCCTGAGGGCATGAGCATTGGGAAGCTGCTTTTCGGTGAATTCAGGAAGGGCTGTATCCCAGTTTTCCTGATGCTCTTCCAGTAATTGACTGAAAACCATTACGTCCTGAAGGGCTGAGTTACAACCCTGACCGATTGAGGCGGAAACGGCGTGTACCGCATCCCCCAACAGTAAGATATTCCCTCCGACGTGCATGGTGTCACAACGAACGGTGAGATTTCTGGATACGGGCCTCTCAAATATCTGTCTGGCAACATCGAGGTCGATAAGAGAGGTCAGTTCAGGGCATTTACGCTGGAAGAGTTCCTTTACATCATTGGCGGACTGCAAGGGCTGAAAAGGATCCTGATTTCGGGGAAAGATCAGTGTTCCCCTTAGAATGTCCTCTCCCTGTGGAATCATCATGAGACGAGCATTCTTGCCCATATTCCAGACATGGATATGATCTGCAGAAAGTGCTTGTAGCTGTTGCTCAAGGGGGCAGTGTATCTCCAGGTTCCGGTAGACATTAGGGACTTCCTGCAGGGTGCTATGGACTTTTTTCTGCCGGGTCAGATGCTCTCTAATCATTGATCGGGCACCGTCAGTAGCTACCAGCCTGTCGTAGAAAACTGTCTTTTGACCCTCGCTTTCATTCTCCACAACAATGGTTCGGGATTGTTCATCTAACGCAATGCAACGGGTTTCAAACTCGATCCTGAGCCGATCCTGCCCGTATTGTGATTGCAATGCCTTCAGCAGAATGTGTGTTAACCGGTTTCTGTGGGTCAGCAATAAAGGTGAGCGGGCTGGAATCGTTCTGTGACCCTTTTTGCCGTGCATCAGGGTGCCTTTTGACCAGCTACCGGATTGAGCGACTTTTTCTTCCAGCTCCGGAATCTGTTTCAAGGCTCCCATTCCCCGTAACTGCAAAGTGATAGGGAAGGTCCGTTGAGAAATCAGGTTTTCATCATTGGGCTCTGGCAGCTTTTCAAACAGGGTGATCTGGTAGTGCTTTTGCTGAAGAAGATAGTGAGCCAGAAGTAACCCGGCGGGTCCTGCTCCGACAATAACGATTTTCTCTGTGCGCTCTGAGTTGTCTGCTTGTGGTCTGGGGCTTGGGTTCATCCTACTGCTCAACCTGATGAGTCATATCCGAGTGGCATTGTAAGGCTAAGAGTTGAGAATGAGTATTGGTTCTATGAAAAAGCCATTGCTAAAGAAGATATTCATCAAAGTGTCACTGAAAGTACGGTAAAACCAGCGAAATAGAGATCGCCTGTTAATAAATGCTGAAATTTTCAATAAACGCAGCGAGAGGGTGGTTAATTCACGTCATATTTTATTAAAAAATCAAAAAAAGAATTAAAGTGACGGAGAAATTTGACGAAATAGGATTTTAGACCTTAACTGAATTAATAAGAGTTTGCTTATTGCGATTCATATTATTTCAGGCTGTCTATTTTCATTGCTTTGATGACAAGGAAAGTCGTTACAATGGATGCAGCAGATCAGGTATTGATCATTGAAGACTCTCAACAGCGCCGACATGATCTAAGTACCATTATTGAATTCATGGGGTATCGTACCAGAGCAGTCAGTTCCGCCTACTGGGAAGATGCTATCAAGGAATCCGACAAAGACGGTTTCTGTGCACTTTTTCTTGGGGATTTTCTCCAGGCAGAAAGCTCAATGCAGGGCATGATTGCCCGCATACAGAACTGGAGTGGCGGTGTTCCCGTCATTCGCATAGCCGAACCGCTTCCGGAAAATCTCCAATCCTCTCTCCGCAGACAAATCATTGCCCGTATTGACTGGCCATGCAATCGTTCGCAATTGCTCTCGTGCCTGCATTATGGGCAGGTTTATCGTGAGCAGTGGCGGCAACTCCATCAGACAGGGATGAATCAACAGGTGGAGCTGTTCCGTGGCCTTGTGGGCAAAAGTGACAAGGTGCGCAAGGTTAGAGCTTCCATGGCTCAAGTTGCTAACCGTGATGTTAATGTCATGGTGACGGGGGAGTCAGGAACAGGCAAGGAACTGGTTGCAAGAAACCTGCACGATCATTCTCACCGTCGAGACATGCCTTTTGTACCGGTAAACTGTGGTGCCATTCCCAACGATTTGCTGGAAAGTGAGCTTTTTGGACATGAAAAAGGCTCGTTTACTGGCGCAATCAGCTCCAGAAAAGGTCGGTTTGAGCTTGCTCAGGGCGGAACCTTGTTCCTGGACGAGATCGGCGATATGCCTTTGCATATGCAGGTCAAATTATTGCGGGTACTTCAGGAAAGAACCATTGAGCGTGTTGGTGGTTCTGAACAGATTCCGGTAGACGTCAGAATTATTGCGGCTACTCACAAGAATCTTTCTGAAATGATTGAGTCCGGTGAGTTCAGGGAAGACCTGTACTACCGACTGAATGTTTTCCCCATTGAAATGCCCGCTCTCAGGGATCGTCCGGAAGATATTCCGTTGATTCTGAATGAACTGGTCAGTGCTATGGAAAAACAGAGTCGTGGCTCCATTCGCTTGAGTTCTGCTGCCATCATGTCGCTTTGTCGCCATGACTGGCCGGGTAATGTCAGGGAAATGTCGAATTTGCTGGAAAGACTGGCGATCATGTACCCCTATGGAGTGGTCGGTGTTCAGGATCTGCCCCAGAATTTCCGTCATATGGAAGCCATTACCGATGATGACGGCGTTGCTGAGTTATTCCCGGACAGCATTCAACCGGCAGGAACTGGAAAAGTCGATGATTTGGCGATTCTTCCTGTTGGCGGACTGAATTTGAAGGAATTTTTGACCCGGCTGGAGAAAAGTCTGATCCAGCAAGCCCTGAGTGATTGCAACAGTGTGGTAGCCAGGGCCGCTGATAAACTTCAGATTCGCCGTACGACTCTGGTGGAGAAAATGAGAAAGTATGGTCTTCATCGTTATGAAGAAACCATGCGGTAATCAAGTCAGTTAAAAAAATGGCTATCAGCGCAAGCTGATAGCCATTTTTTTTGTCTCAAATTTGTTCTGGATCAGATACGACGTTTATAACGGCCTCGTGTACTTTTTTAAAAAGTACACGAGGCCGTTTTTGTATTATCAAAAACTTTAAATGATATTTATTTGATAACTGTCTTTCTTTTTTATGAAAAAAACGTGGGCTTTCCTTTTCGTCAAACAATCAAAAAACTTTAATTTATTTGACGGTTT
>NZ_LASA01000163.1 GCF_001562015.1 Endozoicomonas arenosclerae
CGCCGCAGTTTAAAAACACTGATTAAAAACAAATATTCTGGAGCGTCCTATGGGATTTTTCCGCCGCAGTTTATTATTTTACTTGCTGTTAGTTGCCGCAAGTTCTCAGGCACTTCCTTTGACGGACAATAAGGAAACGCCTAATTATGAATCTTATATCTGTGTCGAAACCGGCGACATGCACTTTTTTGAAGCCAACTGGTTTCTGGCTCAAATACATCACAGGGGCTATACCCCTTTTGAACCTGATGAAGAAGAAGCAGGCTTTGTTCCTTACTTGAAAAGAAATATAAAGAGTCAATACCAAATGGAAGTGAGCTGCACACTGTCCGAAGGAGAAGAGTTTTCCCAAACTCAGGAACAAAATGAACAAGACAGCCCTGCTTTAATTGTTCAGAATCTGAACTCAGATGACTCCCATCTTGAACTTAGTGTTATTCATCTTTCTCCTGCCATGATTCAACAGATGAAAGGAAGGCATGAACAGCACGATTTTGAAGCCATCTTTGCCAATCTCACCCAGCCTGTTTTCATGCGTGGACAAGACTCCCCCTTTACATCCGGCAGTGAGAAGCAAAGAGTCGGTACCAGCACCATGCTCATAGGTGCCGTTATTTTCAGCATGTCATTAAATAAAGTGGGGTCTTCCTGGTCTTCTGCCTTGGGAACCCTCATGTTATTTAGCTACATCGGTTATCAAAAAGGGATTACGCCCGGAAGAGTGATTTTTTCCATATCGGGAGCCCGTTATACCCATATCAGGAAAGCCGTGGTCAAGGCATTCATTGCTCATATCAAGAGCTTTGAACAATTCGCAGGCCTGGAACATTACCTCTATCACGGGGAAGGCTCTTCAAAAGTCTCAGCGGATGAATCTATGGCCTCAGAGCTCACTAAGGAAACCCTGTCGGAACACATCAAATTTACTCTCTATGATCTTGAACTTGAACAAGCACAATGTTTTCTCGCATCCCTTATGCAGGAAGCAAGAGAGTTTCTGAAGATACCTCTGCAGGGCAAAGTCAGCAACCTGGGAACAACTGCACCAATACCCGTGGGTAACGGAGAAAGAGAGATGCAAGCCCTAACCAAGAGGTTCGATGAAAAATACGCCACTTTAACTGGAGCCAGTTATACCTCTTACTTATTTTTTTATGAAAAAATGAAGGAGCTGCTGAATCAGTTTGTGGGTAAAAATACCGGGTTCGTTTTACAGACACTGCTCACTCAGACCGTGATCAACGGAGCGGTAGATTTTTATTTTCAGGAACCTTTCGAAAATCGAATTGGTCTCTTCAGTCATAACCCAAGAAGAGCTTTTTATCACCCTCTGACCGTTCTCAATGACATAGAAGATTTCACACTTCGCAACTGGTATAACATTTTCGTGTTTGGCTGGTATTACAAAGCAGGTCGATTCACAAGAGCCAGCCATCAATAAAGTCCATTACTTTTGTTCTGAGGGTTATACATCTCCCCTGGCTGTGTTTTGCAACCAGTCAGGGGATCTCATTGTGCCAACAAGTGAGTAACAGAGTTAAAGACTGATTGCCTGCTCGAATTTAATCGAACAGATAGATAGAAGACGGAGGTTTATCCCCCCACCCGGGATAAAACATCTCTTTATACACGTTTTGACCACACGCAGACGGATAAATACAAACACTTCGCCCAGACCCAGGTGTCGGCCCAATGTCATGAGGAGTAGTCTCGCTAATGGGAGCAGAAGGATGATCCAATGTCCCTTCCGGCGTCTGCGAATCCGCTTCGGCGAAAGTCCAATGAATCGCTGTTTCATGAATCAGTATCGGAAGATGAGCAGGAAATTCAGTGGTGATTGTCGTATCGCCATTAGGGTGATAAATAGTGATAAGGGGCTCACTGTTTAAACTGTTATCAGGGGTGATCACGGCAATTCCCTGAAACTGATCGCCCTGAATGATATTAAGAGCCTGCACCAGCACGGGTAGAAATGAAAGCTCTCCCCACTGATTCTGCTCGATGCATTCGAGTACAAAACCAGAAACATCTTCACCCAGATGAGTTTGAATAATGGCCTGAGCCGCAATGATTTGCTCATCCTCACTGGAACTCAAAAGTGCGGTCATGGTTTGCTGAAGAGACTCCATTCCTATGTTCGTCAAACTCCAGACAGCGTGATAGAAACAATTACCATCCTTGGGGGTATCTCCGAGTGAGTGTTGGTTATTGCTCAGTAGCAAAGTTAGCTGTTGGTGGTAGTTCTTTGGATTGTGAATAGTAAGAAGTCGTTGAGAAGCCGCTGAGCGATGATTTTGTTTTGTTGGCTGAGGCGCATTGCTCTCTTCCACCGGGCTTTCAGGTTCACAGTTCGGAACCCGGACGTAATTGCCTTTGCGGTCTTTTTCTGACGATCCAGTACAGCAGCAGGAAAAACACTTTCGGATCGACTCACTGGCACTGACAACCAGCCTCCACGCTAACTTCAGGAGGGGCTCAATAGAACCTTGTGATTGCATGGAAAATCCCGGCACCGAATATAAACTGTTTGGATGAGAGGCAGCCAATGCACCGGGGGTAAAACAGATGAAACAAAAGCTCAAAACGAGTAAGTGCAGAGCTTTTTTCAAATACATAGTTGAGATATCTCTTTCCGCAACGCCTATAGTTCAACGCCAAGTATTCATTTATGAAGAAAGATAGCTGAAAATGATTCAATGTTAAGAAATTCACTCATTCCGGTTTCTTAATGTCTAATGCTCAAGGACTTTCTCTTATATTTTTGTAGTCTGTCTATGCACAAGGTTTTAACCCTTAGTATCGGTGATATGAAAATGTTCCCACCCTGCGTTTCTCAATCCAAATACATCTTTTCGTGGCTGTTCTTCTGCCTCTTTCTGAACGGCTGTGCATCTCAGGTCAAAGAGCCATCACTTTGCACCGAAAGCTGGTATGAATACGTTGAATCAAGAGTACCTACGGGTGATGGTATGGGTCATGGTCCTGACCTCGGCTCGCTGGAATGGCGCTCAGTGGTAGAATTCAAACTGGGCTTGCGAGATCAGAACCTGTTACCCGATCGACCCAGCAATGGCTGGTGTAAAGCTATCGATCAATTTTTGAAAGACCATGACGAATAGATTCACCTTTTGCCTCGTCACCGGACATAATCATTTCGTCATAGGTGGTGGACATGACCATATCCAGCTGATCAGACAGATCTTTGCCCAATGCGTGCTTGGCCTCAAAAATACTGTGAAAAACCTTGGGTTTTTCTTCCGTGCCCTGAGTTAGCCATTCCCTGTCGTTGATTCTGCAGAGGTAAATATCACCTTCTGCTGAGATCAACTCCAGATGAATAGGTTCTTGGCGTGCAATGGCATTCAGTGTTTTCAGATTCATAGTCTGACCTCACGAGTGCTTTCTAAGAAAAAATGATCCCTTGAACGGGTTATCCAACATCTGGCTCCTGCCTGCAGGCTCTGCCTCAGGAATATGATGCGCAATAGCATTCATCAGTTTTGGAGCCGAGTCTGCATCAATATCCAGCATGACGACACTGCCGCCCTGCTCCAGGTGATCGTGAAAAGGTTGAAGTCGGTAGTTGTCACTGGAAGCTCCTATCAGACCACCCAGCCAGGTGGAGTAACCGAGCACCACCAGGCTGGCGAACAAGGTTATGATTGAGGCAATCGGATGACCTTCCATAAGCTCATAGACCGAAAGCCCGACCAGTACAGTCAATATAATACCTACAAGGAAACCTCGCTCACCGGAATGTACAGTGTCGTATTCTTCCAGAAACGACAAGTCGTTCAGGTCCTCTTTATGGAGAGTAAGATGATCTTTATGAGCTATGTGGATGCGATTGTGGGATACACCTTGAGACTCAACCAGTTGATTCAACTTTTGAGCACAAGTCAGGTCTGGCAGACGGTAGAGTATTCTAATCATACGGAACTTCCCTTCTCCGGTGATTGATGCGATCTTTTTTGCCCGCGAATAATCTATCTACGTATGAATGGTCGATTCAGATCACTTACCGGTTGCACTGTTCTTTCACAAACTCTTTGAACGTCCTGTCTGCCAGAGAGAGATAGCTGCCTTTACGCCAGGCCATGACAATGTCCAGCTTTACCGGATCCTTGAAAGGAGCCCAGCGTATTTGATGCTCACTTTGAGTGACCAGCTCTAACAAGGGTGAAACCCCCTGATTATGCTCAACAATTTTCAGAATCATGGGCAAAAGATTGGTTTCAACGGCGATATTGGCTTCCAGCTGATATTTCTGGCAAATCTCATCGGCCAGTTCTCTGTGAAAGTAGCCTTCTCTGAACATCACCAGATCTTCACTGAAGAACTCCTCAAAAGTGACCGATGCCTGCTGGGCAAAGCGATGCTTTTCACTGAACACGGCCACCATCTCTGAACTCAGTAGATGCTCTGTAGCCAGAGTGTCCGGGACATTCCGATTGACTACAACACCCAGGTCCAGCTCACCATTCACCAGCATTTTCCGAATAGTCTGGGTGCCCGCTTCAACCATTCGTAATTTAATATTGGGATATCGGCTTTTAAACGCCATCAGAATTTCCGGGAAGAAATACGACCCCATCATGCTGGGTACCCCAAGACGTACCTCCCCCTTTTCCAAACCTTTAAGCTCATCCATAGCCAGCTTTGTGCTTTCTATCTGCTGCATAATTTGCTGTGCATGCTGCAAAAGCACCTGACCTTCATAGGTCAGTGTCACTCTGCGTTCCTGTCGATGAAAGAGGGTTAGCTCAAGCTCCTTCTCCAGTTTTTTTATAGCAATGCTGAGAGCCGACTGAGCCATATGCAGCTGCTCAGCAGCCCGGGTGAAGTTAAGGGTTTCGGCCACTTTTATGAAGTAACGGAGATATCGAATATTCACATTTCATATCTATAATATATGGATTCTATATTTATTATATATTTTTTTTATTTATCAAAAAACTTTATTCTAACGTTCGTTTCATATTCAACAGCAGTAATAACATGATCGATCTCGCCACACCTTCTTATCGAAAAGCCACCTTTGCCCTGGCACTGGGATCTTTCCTGATATTCTGCAACCTGTATCTGTTTCAACCACTCATTCCTGTCATGGCCAATCAGTTCTCGGTTTCCGTTCTCAAGGCGAACGGCCTGCTGGCAGCAAGCACTACAGGGCTGGCTCTGACACTGCTGCCTTGGGCCATCCTTTCAGAAAAGCTGGGACGCTACCCGGTCATGATGATCAGCCTGGCACTGGTGCCTCTGGCAGGACTGGGCATACTCTTTTCAAACAGTTTGACCGTAATGATTTTTTCACGGGCATTGCTGGGAGTAGCTCTGGCAGGCTTTGCTGCAGTAGCAGTGGCTTACATGGCAGAAGAATTCACTCAAAGCGCGCTTATGATGGCTGTGGGTACTTATATCAGCGCCAACTCCCTGGGAGGTATCACTGGCCGGATCTTTGGCGGTTTAGTTTCTGAGCACTGGAACTGGGAAACCGCAGTTGCTGCCATGGCTCTGTTCAGTCTGCTATGTGCTCTGGCTGTCTATGCTTTACTGCCAAAAGCAACACACTTCCAGAAAGAGTCCGGGTTCAGTGTTAGAGGTGCCAGCCGTATCATTGCAGAGCACTTGCACAATCCAAAGCTTTTACTCGCAGTGTTAATCGGTGGACTGAATTTTGCCCTGTTCGTGAATCTCTACACGGTTATGGGCCTTAGGTTGATTGCCCCACCCTACTCTCTGCCTGTTGGCTGGACTTCGTTGATTTTTCTCTGTTATTTGAGCGGCACCATCTCTTCTCGACTCAGTGGACACTGGCGTAAACAACATACCACCACTCAGGGCATCCTGATCGGAACCTTCATTAGTATGAGTGGGGTATGGATAACCAGCTTTCATGAGTTGGCAGCTGTCATCATCGGTCTGCTGCTGATCAGCTCCGGAGCCTTTTTTGTTCATTCTCTTGCTTATGGCTGGGTGAGTCATCATGCAACCCGTGCCAAAGCTACCGCTACAGCACTGTATCTTGTTGCGTATTATCTGGGAGGCAGCCTGGGTGGATTCCTGCTCATCGCCTGCTGGCAGAAAGCAGGCTGGCCCGGCGTATTAATGGGTTCAATGACGCTTTACGGATTGATGTACTGGATGTGCTTCAGACTGAAAAAATACGATTCCACACACCAGACACCTTCAATGGCAAATCCTTAAACGATCCAGATGCTTAATGCCCTTTTACCTGGCGCTCAACCTTTGCAAATCGAGGCAAATCGGCCTCGATTTCTTTATTGAATGACATGATTTGCTCTTTCAGTGCTTCCCTGTCTTCAGGAATGCTTTTGATCTGGGACTTCACTTCCTGATAGCGAGGGGAATCTTTTTCTAAAGTAGAAAGTTCATCCTTCAAACTTCGCAGTTGATCCTTAAGTTCGGCCAAGGTGGATAACATCTCATTTCTTTGAGTCAGGTTGACCTGCATTTTGCTGTCATAAGAAACCCTGTCCAGTAACCCCTGGGGGACAGGCTTAAAGTTTTGCCCCAATAGCCATCGCTTCAGATCGCCATAGGTCTTCGATTTGAATTTACGAGCAGCGTCGGCCAGCTTTTTCTTGAAAGAACGAGGGACTTTTTCTTCCAGTACTTCATCAACAGGAGGTTTATCCTCAGCCGGTTCAGATTCTTTGGAGTGAATAGAGGGTAACGAGGTTGAATCGGAAGGAATAGATGGCTTGCGGCTTGTTATGTCTGTGTTTGGAAATCCAGGCGGTTTTCCGGTTTTAGGCACTTCCGGAATAGTGTCTTTCAGCGCGGTGACAGTCTGACCACTATTAGTTTTACCAATCTGGGTTGAGGTTGACTCAGGAATACCTCCAGGCAGACCAGCAGGAATTGAAGAGTCAAACTGAATTCCACCCTGTGAAATAGCCTCCCCCCACCTGATAACTTTGCTTTCCTTTGAAGTAGGTATCTGCACAAGTCTCCTGATATTGATACCTTTCAGGCTTCAGACACCCACAAAAAAGCCACCACCTGAATCAGGCAGTGGCTTGATGACTACAGCAGGGTCTTATCGACCGAAACGACTCTGCAGCACTTCAAAGACGGCACGAACACCAAAGGCTTCACCACCCACCGGACGACCCGGCTGGTTACGAATATTCCAGGCCATAATATCAAAGTGGACCCATGGGATATCTTTGCCAACAAACTCCTGCAGGTACAGAGCAGCAGTAATGGAACCACCATAAGGCTCTTTGGCACAGTTGGTCATGTCTGCGATTTCACTCTTGAGCATGTACTTGTAGCCTTTGTGCAGGGGCATACGCCATACAGGATCATCAGTCTTGTCACCAGCCTGCATCAGCTCACAGGCCAGAGCCGTATCGTCGGTGTAGAAACCGCCAACCTCAGTACCCAGGGCTACTCGACAAGCTCCGGTCAGAGTCGCAAAATCTACAATCATTTCAGGGTTTTCAGTGCAGGCTTCTGTCAGCGCTTCACACAATACCAGACGACCTTCTGCATCGGTGTTATGAATTTCAACAGTTAGCCCCTGACGTGTTTTCACTACGTCACCAGGACGCAGAGCATTACCGGCTACGGCATTCTCTACCGCAGGGATCATCATTCGCAAACGCACAGGCAGTTTGAAGTCCATGATCAGTCTGGCCAGACCGATAACATGAGCAGCACCGCCCATGTCTTTCTTCATTAGACGCATACCGGCAGCGCCTTTCATATCCAGACCACCACTGTCGAAACATACACCCTTGCCCACCAGAGTGATCAATGGGTGATTTTCATTACCCCAGGTCAGATCAATCAGGCGTGGCGCATGGGTACTGGCACGACCAACAGCATGAATGGTTGGATAGTTTTGGTTCAGCAGCTCGTCACCGACAATCTGGCTGACTTTGGCACCAAACTCTTCGGCCAGATTCTCAACAGCTTCGCCCAGATGTTCAGGCATCATGTCGCCAGCCGGGGTATTCACCAGATCACGAACCACAGCAATGGCTTTGATGAACTTTTCAGCTTCTTCAACCTGGGGTTGGCTAGGCAGAATCAGTCTTGGACGTTCTTTGTCGTCTGCCTTTTTGTAACGATCAAACTGATAAGCCCCCAGGCCCCAGCTGAATGCAGCCAGCTTCAGCAGGTTTTCATCACCCTGCAGTTTATAGTCACCTGCAGGCAGTTGATTCACCAGGTCACCGCACAGGAAGTAACTGGTCAGATCTTCAACACCAACAATCACCTGACTCATTACACCTTCTTCGCCTGGTATCAGGCTGATGCCCTTGCCCTTGTAGTCTGTGCAGGTCAGCCAATTCTGAAGTGGCTCTGACTGCTCATCAAACCAGCGAGCATAGTCAGAGGTTTCCACCAGAGTCAGGGGAATACCGTGGTCACCAGCCAGCAAATAGGAAAGCATAGATGTCTACCATTTGGATGTAAGGGGAGTGAAGGCAATATTGAAAGAAGGTATACAGTTACAGGAATAGTCTGCATACCTTATGAAGCCTGAAGGAACTTAGGCAAACCGCAACATTGCCATTTGCTGCCCATGCTATCAAAGCCTTGAAGACCATGCCAGTGAGCAAGTTCCAGACAACTTAACCTGAAACGCCGAAAGTGATCTTCACTTAAATCTTTGTTGAAATAATGACCGGATCTTCAGGATTTTCTATAAAGGCGAACCATGAAAATCAGCAACAGAAGCGCGCCCAGTGCGAAAACAACGTCTCCCGGCACCCTAATCCAGACCAGTGTCTGCATCAATGGAGAATGAAGCAGTTCTGGCGATCTTGCATACCAGTAGCCCTCACTAAGGAACCTGCGAATAAGTCCCTGATCATGAGATAATAATCTCAGCAGCTTGATCAGAGGTAGTCATGGACCAACAACTCTCTTTTTCCGACAGTGAATTCAGCCAGAAGCGACGCAGAACTCGTAGGGAAATTTTTCTTGAAAGAATGGAGGTTCTGATTCCATGGAAACGCTTAGAGGCCGTAATCGAGCCCTATTACCCTAAGCGTGGCAACGGAAGACCTCCTTATCCTC
>NZ_LASA01000164.1 GCF_001562015.1 Endozoicomonas arenosclerae
GCTTTGGTAGCCGTGATGCGCAAGCTGATACGTATAGCATTCAGCGTATGGCGTAGCCAAAAGACATTCGATATGGCTCAATATCATTCCCCCATTATGCAAAAAGCTATGCTGTCTGATTAAAGACCTAAGGCTCTTGCAGTGGAGAGTTTCTCACCGATGAGGCTCTAATTTCTTATGTAATTACTAAAAGCAGGTTGACAAGAAACATAGAGCCTCAGCCCGAACGGGTTTTGAGAGGACTTCAACAAGGAAGTTAATTTCAGACAAGCCCCAAGCCGGGTTTAGTGCATCAGCCCGAACAACTTGCCACGATAGCGCTTGGCCAGTGGATTACCCGCCCCCAGCTGATCAAAGACTTTCAGCATTAACAGCCTTGCACCGTCCTCCCTGAATTCACGATCCCTTCTGACAATCAACAGAAGGTTTTCCAGTGCCTGCTCATTTTCGTCGGCTATGACCTGACGAATCGCTAACTGATAGCGAGCCTCATGATCATTTTCATCGTCGTGAAGACGGGCCTGGAGCTCAGCCACCTGTGGTGCTTCAGCCACCATCTCATAGAAAGCCAGTTTGGCTTTGGGCTGGGCAATACCGGCAGTGTCTGCAGGCAAAGCAGCTATCAGGGTTTTTGCGTCATCAATGCGCCCGACTTCCAACAGGAGATTAACCTGCAGAACCTGTAAAGCATGATTCTCTGGCTCTTCCTGCAGAATCTGTTGCAGCAACATCAAAGCCTGTTCGTGCTGACCCTGCTCAATTAACTGATCCACCTGCAGCTTGATACGTTCTACAGGGCTCATTGTCAGCTGATCAAGTACCTCTCTTAGCGCAGCTTCTGTCTGCAAACCTGAAAGCACCTGCACAGGTTGACCCTGATGGAAAAAGACCAGTGTGGGTACACTGCGCACACCCAGCTGAGCCATCAGCTGTTGACCCAGCTGCTGATCAGCATCCAGCTTGGCTAACAGAAACTTGCCCTGGTAGTTTTCCACCAGGCTGGCCAGAATGGGCAGCTGGCTCTTGCAGGGTTCGCACCACTCGGCCCAGATATCCAGCAATACCGGTCGCTGTGCCGACTGTTCGATTAACACTTCACGGACATTTTCTTCAGTCAGATCAACAATATTGGGCAATTCGTTCATGCTCAGACTCTCTAGCCGACTCGTCAGGAGTACAGCATCCTTTAATAAAAAGTTGTAATAAACGGCTTTGGAGGCAGATCGTATTACTTCTTCAGAAGCTTTACTGAAATCTTACCCACAGAATCTGTGGATAACTTTGTGGAAGAACCTGTCGAATCATTCAGAAAGACCGATTCTTACTGCACCCTACACAAATTGATCATTTTTTGATCAATTATTTTTCTTTTGTTTTCAGTAACTTACAGCTCATCCTTATAAAATCAATCACTTAGAAAAGCTGCATTTTTTTGACGTCAAGGGCTTGACATTTGTGCATAAAAAACAGATGACGTAAGTCTCACGCAAGCTCTTTACATAAAAAAGAGGGAAAACCCGCGCCACACCGCGCATTCTTGCTAATAACCAATAGTTATTAAACGACCAGCCCCCGTCAAAGCCATCCAGATGCATCGAGAGAACCCAAAGGGTCATTTTCAAAGACATCCAGCCTGATACTGAGTACATGTTACCATGTTTCCGAGAGCGGCAGGTGATAACGCGTATGACCTTGCGAACAGGTACACACTAGAACACGAAAACAAGACAATTGTGTTGCAGCCAGTAAACCCTGCCGAGAAATTTCCATCTAAGCTAGTTCATTGTGCAGCTGTGGCCAGCCCAGAGCTATTCCCCTTTTCTCATAGCCTCATGTCAAAGCAATGAAAACACTCACCATAGTCCTTCCTGCCTCCATCATTTTTGGCGCCCTGATTATTGGCTATAGCATTGAGAGGCACCGACAGGCAGAACTCTGTTCCACTATCACTGCAACCTACCCAAAACTACTGGAAGCGGTGGTCATTGGTCACCAGGCTCTGGATCAGATTGAAGCACAGGCCAGTGAAGAGGAGCAGAAAATGTTCCCGAAGAAGATTAAAACTGCTGCCCACTATGGCGCAGCCCTGGAAAAGGCCTTTGGAGTATCCTGCTTTAATTACGTTTCGGAAGAAGAGTATCTAAGGCGCAAAGGGCCTTGAAGAATAATTGAAAGCCGGAACTGCTGTGAATCCCGGCCCAGAGTCAGCCATGGATTAATCAATCAATCCATACTGCTCTTTGAGAATGGCAACGATCTCAGCCTTCGGATTGTCAGAAAGCGCTATCGGCTCTCCAGTGATCCTCTCAGCGATATCCAGATAAGTTTTGGATACATTCATCATGATCGACTGGGGCAACTCATTGTTTTCTGCCAGGGCCAGCCTTTCATCCATTCTGTCTTTATTGAGCAAAATATCCGGATCAGGAAAATGGCTCAATAATGTCTGACGAAAACCTTCCTTCGAGTTCTCAACCACCTTCCCTTCTCTATAGGCAGGACCGTCCCAGATTCGGGAAGAATCCGGGGTGCCTACCTCATCCATATAAATGAGTTTGTCCTGACCCTGGGCATCAGTGACATAACCAAATTCAAACTTGGTATCCACAAAGACCTGATCAAGCTCACTCAGAGCTTTAGAGATCACATCAAAGCCTTCTTTCAGCAGAGTTTCATAACGATCAATGTCATCAGCCTGACGGAAGTTAAAAGCCTCATAGTGAGCTTCCAGATCCGTACGAGTGATATTCACGTCATCGACTTCCGGAACCCCGGGAATCCCCTTGAGAATGCCTTTAGTAGAAGGAGTGATCAGCAGATCGGGCAACTTCTGATCTTTCTGCAAACCGTCGGACAACTGGATGCCACAGAACTCGCGCTCACCCTTGCTGTAAGCTCGCCACATTGAACCGGTAATGTATTGACGACAGATCGCCTCAATCATCACGGGACGGGCTTTCTGGACAATCCAGACAAAAGGATGAGGGATATCGAGAATATGGCTGTCTGCCAGACCATTCTCCTTGAACAGTCTGAACCAGTGATTGGAAATAGCATTCAGAGCGGCCCCTTTTCCGGGCACACCTCTCATACCACCCTCGCCTTTCCAGATGCAATCAAAGGCACTCATACGATCGGAGATCACCATGATCGCCAGAGGAGTATCCTCGGCCACATCATAGCCTTTTTCCCTGATCAGGCGGCGACTGTCCGCCTCTGTCAGCCAGTATACGGAGCGAACCTTGCCGGAATGCACGGGAAGCTCGGTACGAATCGGCAGGTCATTATTAACAGCCAGTACTTTATCAGCAAAACTCATTGCCAATACCTGTTCTCATTTATCAAAGGTGGAAGATCAAACGGGCACTGCCAGGCAGTGCACTGACGGTCGTGTTGCCTTACGAGCCGTCAAAGAAAAAAAGCCAGTCATGGAGACTGGCTTTTTGAGTGAGGTTAAAACCTATTTAAGGTTTTCCTTCACAAGGTTTAGCAGTTTGCGACTGATGTCGGCAGGCGCTGAGGTATTGGCATCTTTCTCCACCGATACCCTGACAACACCATTGAGTTCTGTCACTCTCATTAACAGTACATCTTTAGGTGTTTCTTTCTCGTCGTCACCACCAAACCAGCCACTGAACCAACCGCTGGACTCTTCCTCTTTCTTGACCACACCTTTGGGGTCAACCTGCAGATAGAAGATACCTGCGGAACGGTTCTTGTCGGTTACATCCACTCCGGCTTGCTGCAATGCTGCATCCACGGCCGACCAGCTGCGAGCGAAGGACAATTGATCCAGTCTCAGCAGCGGATTACCGGCACCGTCCTGCTCCAGAACAGCAAGGTTACCGAGATTCAGATCCTGAGCCAGATAAGAAACGGATTTCTCACTGTCGTCACGAACCAGGAACAACAGCAGCTCATTCAAAATACTGTCGTCCATTTTCTGACTGCGTTCGGTCAGATTATTCCAGTCAGGCTCACCCGGTTGCTGCCCTTCTTCCAGAATGGCTCGAGACTTGATTTTCAGATGCACTTCGGAAGAAGCAGGTGCGACACCCTGACGAACCTCAAACTGGAAACGATCTTCCACAGGACCCGTTACTTCAGCGCCAAAGAGTTTACTGAACGCACGGGATACGTAACCTTTTTCAGGATCTTTACCCAGGTCTGTCCATTCGGTTTCCAGAATGCCCTGTTTTACGTTCTGAGTCTTTACCGGAATGTCATTCTCTTCCAGGAAAGCCTGCAGCTTGGGCCAGACCTCACTGGGGGAACGATCCACCAACAGCCACTCTTCTTCCCCTGCCCGTTCGATCGTGTAAGACTCGCCCTGTTTCTGGCTCAGTCTCTGGTCAGGTCTGGGCACTGCAAAGTCAGACTCCAGACCGGTATGGTCAGAAGAAATAGGAGGAATGGACAGGGAATCCACCATGGGTTCCGTATTCATCTGTTCAGGAATTTCCAGCGGTTTAGTCACCCTTGCCTGAGTGTAATCTCCGGACTTGTCCCGGAAATAACCCTCCTTGCCGAATGGATTGGCACAACCTGCCAGTGCCAGAGCACAGGCCATAACCGGCAAGGTTTTCATCGCTCGCGACATACGATCTCCATTCTGAAAAGCTCCATAACAATCTCCCCGGACAAGCAGCCTGTAATCCTGAGACTCAGTCTATCCGGGAACGGGTACCTGCTGCTAATCAACAACCTGTACCACCAGTAATTAAATCAGTTCAGCCTGTTTCAGGGCTTCACGCAGTACTGGGTGATAGCCCTCAGACAAAGGCGTCAGCGGCAGGCGGATACCTTCGCCAATCAAGCCCATTTCGGCCAATCCCCATTTCACAGGAATCGGGTTCGCCTCAACAAACAGCTTCTGATGCAGTGCGTCCAGTTTAGCGTTAATTGTCTCGGCTGTAGCACGATCTCCATTCAGAGCCGCTACACACATCTCATGCATGGCACGAGGCGCCAGATTGTTGGTAACAGAAATAACACCGTTAGCGCCCTGCAGCATCAGCTCCATTCCAGTGGCATCGTCACCGGAATAGATAGCAAAGTCGCTGCCACACAGCTCACGAATCCGGGTACCACGCTCCAGAATGCCTGTGGCTTCCTTTATACCCACGATATTCTCATGACCACAAAGACGGGCCACTGTTTCTGGCAACATATCCACCGCAGTTCGACCGGGCACATTATAGAGAATCTGGGGAATGGCCACAGCGTCCGCTATGGTTTTGAAGTGCAGATACAGACCTTCCTGAGTTGGTTTGTTGTAATAAGGCGTCACCAACAGGCAGGCATCTGCGCCCAGGGTTTTCGCCTCTGCTGTCAGAAGAACAGCTTCCTGGGTAGAGTTACCACCGGTTCCGGCTATAACGGGAACCCGGTCATTTACCTGTTCTACCACCCGTTTAATCACTTCACAGTGCTCCTGCACTGTTAATGTGGCAGATTCTCCGGTAGTACCCACTGCCACGATGCCATCGGTGCCTTCCTTTATATGGAATTCAACCAGTTTCTGAAGACGCTCCCAGTCCAGCTCTCCGTCATCCTGCATCGGGGTCACGAGCGCTACAAGGCTACCGGTAATCATCTATCCACTCCAAGAGGTCAGTCAAAAGCTGTGCGTAATGTTACTGACGCACACAGGCATTAACAAGGGCAGCGTTGACATTCTGCCCAACTCAGTCCAGCTTTATATACCATTGCCGGTAATTCGCACCAGGAGCCTGCTGGACTCAAGACAGATTCGGCCTGAAATCCAGAAAGAGCGAGTCAGCTTAAGTCCAGCAGACTCCCGGCTACAGATTCAGATAGCTTGAAACACAATCATCAAGCCAATGAAAATCATTTATTCAGGCATTAAAATGCTCAATATGAGCCCTGAACCCATAACATTTGTCTAAGTAAAGACAACCATTTATCTAAGACAGCCGTTTACCAAGACAACAGTATCGAAGGACGAACAATGAGTTTTACCCTAGGCCAACCCGTTACGGAATTCACTGCCCAGGCAACCAATAATACTACAGTCACACTGTCCGAACTGAAAGGCAAGAAAGTCGTCATCTATTTCTACCCCAAAGACAACACTCCGGGCTGCACCAGTGAAGGCCAGACTTTCCGTGACCTGTACGCCGAATTCCAGGAGGCTGATACACTGATTTTCGGGGTTTCCCGTGACAGCATGAAATCCCATGACAACTTCAGGACCAAGCATGAATTTCCCTTCGAACTGATCTCCGATCCCGATGAAGAACTCTGCAAACTGTTTGATGTGATCAAGCTGAAGAACATGTATGGCAAGGAGTACATGGGTATTGAGCGCAGCACCTTCCTCATCGACCGTGAAGGCATTCTGCAGCACGAATGGCGCAAAGTCCGGATAAAAAACCATGTAGAAGATGTTCTCCAGGCTGCCCAGGCACTGGGTTAATCCATCTTTTCGGGCCATCTGATCTGATGGCCCCGCTCTACCCCACAGTTTTCCCCCTGCTGGCCGCTAAAGCCTATGAAGCCAGATTTAGCGATAGCAGAGGAAAAAAGCATGCAACCTGGAGCTTCCCCCGTATCACCGGAACAACTCTCCCTGAAAAGTGTGGTTGATTACTGCAACAGTTGTACCCTGGGTGGAAGGTACATTGGTAAGGATGCATCAGGGAAGCTGTTATCCACCGGGATTTTTTTTGGCTGGTCCGTTTCCATTCCCCAGGAGACAGAAGCCTTTCTCAAAGAGTTTGAAGCCACCGCTTCCCGGTATCAACAGATCAACAGCCTGCTGAACCCCGTCAAAGCCATTGACCAACGTCGAGTGCACGTCCTTGCACCCGCTGAAAGATGCACGGTTAACAGAGCACTTGAAGTGTCCAAAGGCTTGCTGGCCAGCCAGGCTGGCGCTTTGCATGAAGCTGAAACAGCGCTGGTCAATTATCTTGCTAAAAAAAGCGTATCAGAGGGTAAGGAAGGCATAAAAGAGACCACCAAACTGGTATCTCACCTCTGGACCACAGTTTTACAAGCTGACTTCAAACCCGAATCCCGGGATGCTTATCTGAGACAACTCAGAGTCATACTGTCCTCGGCCCAGAAATATAATGGTATTGATTCTGCGAGTGAATACGCTCTCGCAATCAATCATTTGGAATCCCACTACCATCAATTAATGGTTGAAAACGCTCACGAAGACTTCTCGAAGGCGGGTGCAGAGCTGACCCGCGAGCAAATTCAACAACTCCCTAAAGCGCCTGTAGGATTTTACAAGAGTGATCTGACTCGTGCAGAAATAGCGTTAACCTCTTATCTAACAGAAAAAGACAACCCCGATCTGGACCAGACAAAACTGGATGCACTGACCGCCGAGTTCTCAAAACAGCTTGAAGATGCCAMACTTGGAGCTCAGGAACGCACCGAATACCTGACCCATGTCAGAGCCATCTTTTCAGATGCCAGTAAGGCCAACTTCAACAACTCTCTGGTCGACTATCTTCAAGTCACTACCAAGCTTCGAGACATCCACGAAGGACCGGAAGCCCAAATTTACGAACGCCCCAGAACACCCACTCTCAGCCCAACAGCATCGCCCACTTTTGAATTCCCGGATCCTCTGGAAGATGTCTCTGTTGAAGCCACACTGACCTCTCTGTCAACATTAAAGCCCAGAGAACTTCCTTCTGAAGAAACGCTCAAACTGTTGGACCCCCGGGATCTTGATACTCTCCGCAAAAGTCACTTGGAAGTGGAAAGGCTCTCAATCATTGAAACAGAGGACGATGAGCTCGAAGCCATAGTCATTGGTGAAGACGCCCCTCTGGAAGAAGCCAGCTTAAAGCCCTCCGCACCCACTCCTGAAGAACCGGTTGAAGATGATCAGGAATGGGGGGAGTTTGTCTCAGGAACAGTTTCTACAGCACCGAAAACTACTCCCCCTCCTTTATCCAGTTCTGATTCCGACTCTGAAGTAGAAAATGGTTTCACAGTACTGGAAAAAGAACCCAAGCCTACTTATCTAAACTCGGTTATTGCCGCTCTGGTTCCCGGACGAGTGGAAAGGGATATTGACGCAGACTCAACCGATACCGACGCCAGTTATGATGAATTCCTGGAAGATATGAACTGGAGCGACTGGCAGGAGCTGGACGAAGCCGACAGACAGGACTTCCATCGACTCAGAGCTAACACCATCACAGACGTAGAACAACTTCGTCCAGCCAGAGCCATGGAGCTCGATGTCACCCAGGCCCCCTTGCCTCAGGATGTAAAAATTGCTTCACCCTTAACACCCGAACAAAAGCAACAAGCCAGAACCCACTGGAAAGAATCCTTCAGCGAACTGTATGGGTTCGAAATGGATGCACTGCCTGCCCACGAACAACGGGAACTGGACATTGCCCTTTATCATGCCTCAGTTCAAGCCGGCCGTCCCGCGACCAAGGAAGAACTGAAAAGTGCACTGCGTAATCACAAGAGCCTGGTTGAACATTATCTGCCTGGCAGCATCCCGGCACTGAGAACCTTTTTCCGAGACTACTTCCCTACCGCTCAGCTGGAAGAAAAACTGGATGGAATTCAGGAAAAATTAAATCTCGATTACGAACAAATGAGCCGACTCAAATACGTTGTGGGCTTTATGACAAAACAGGTAGTACCCGCACTGTGCGAATCACCTTACGATGCCCAGAGAAATCCTGTTGAGCAGCTGGAACGGCTTGAGGAGCTGCTTAAACATATAGAAGATCCTCTGGAGGGCCTGATCACACAGATGCAGGAAGGTGTGATTGGCCAGCTTGATCACCCGGCCAGCGAATTAGTGATTGCACTCTCTCTGCAGGACCTCATCAAGGTTAAAGACAGTCTGAGCCAGAAAAAAGCGGCCCTTGAGATCCTGATTGAAAACGACTTCAGTCATGACAAGAACCTCCAGCAAGGTAATGTTCGACTCTTCCGGGCTGCCCTCCATGCTGCAGAAGAAAAGCTCAAACGCACCGAAGAGAAACTGGCCAAAACCAGTCGCTTCAACCTTATAAAACGTCATACCCGGGGACAGAAAGTCACAGCTTTGAGAACTCTGAAAGCCAGCCTTGAAAGAAGAATGAAAGAAGAGGAAGAGCGGCAGGTTGAACCAGTCATAGTCAAAAACATTGTCGGTCAACTGCATAAAACCAAAAAGGTGCTTTTAAAACAGCTGGAAGCAGCCCGAATTGATAAAGGCAACTTTAACCACTCATTGGAACATACACTGAATCACAACCCATGGCAGCCTATTCACAAGGAATACGTCATGGCTCATAACGGTGTCTACTATTCCTACAAGATCGATACCACCCCCTCTGGCGCCGTGAGCTGGTCATTGGAACCGGACGAAAACGGCCATCACCTGAAGCTCGATGGATCTGGAAAAGATGTATTTGATCTTGAACACGGAGGCCGTTCTTCCATGTCTCCCAAAGAAAAAGAGCACGCCATCAACAGCTGGATTGTTCGTATGACCGATGGTGCAGGCCGACCTGTCATGCGAAAAATTCGCACAGGTGTGCCTGTTTCCTTCCCCATGTTTGCAGCCCAGGCCGCTGAACAGGATATTTTTAATGTTACCGTTACCCGGATGCGTGAAACAATCGGTTTAATGGTCCTGGAAGCTATGGGCGATAAGCCGGAGTTTAAGGAAGCAGTAGAAAACGGAACCCCTATCGACTTTACTGCCATGCATACCAGCCTGCTGAGCCCAGACAGAGTACGTGCCATTGCAAACGAGAAAGCAAAAACTCTAAGCCCGAAGCTTCAAAAATTGGTAGCCAGCAAACTGGATGACGAAATGGTCATGCACAGATTCATCCAGAGAGCTATCGACGAACTCAGCAATAATGGACCGACCGCCATTGAATTTACCGACGGTGCTGGAGAAAAGCAGGCAGTCAAGGTCAATTACACCGGCGTTCTCTTCTCCTGCCCGGTTAACAAGATGGGTCAGGAAGATGTCTACAAAGTCTGGGAACAGGCAGACCCCATCAATGAAAAAGCCTCGGTGGATATGTTTGGCGGCATGGACCCTTCCCAGCCTATTGGTGGCCGGGTAGATGACTTTCTAAGAACAACGGACAAGGGCGAGGAGTTCAAAAACCTGATGATTCACTGTACACGTCAGGTTCAATATATTCTGCACAACAAGCTGCATCATGAAGATCAGGATATGGCCCTATTACTGGCGGGCTTGCTCAATGTCATTGGTCAACATGCAGCCGATGGTTACCATGACTTCTGTAAGAGTGGTAAGGATCGTACCGGCTATGTAAACCAGTTCTGCATTGAGCTGGCAGCATTGATGGATACTCTGGGCAATGGCGAAGTTCCACCTCTGGATCTTCCGACTTCGATCTTCAAGCGCTTTAGCGCGCAGTCTTCTTTAGCCACCAGTGGACAGCTTGAAATCATTGGCCAATGCCTGGGTGAACTCGGTGCCAAGATTGACCAGGGCCCAGCCAGACACGGAAACAACTACCACCGTGTCCACTTTGATTCGAAAGCCAATGCTCCACTTGTAGGCACGGTAGACGCCTGACTAATTGCTCCATTGAAACAGTTGCGGCCTTCTTCTTGAGCCAGGCGTAATACCCTATACCGTTCACACTGAGCCTGTCGAAGTGCATCACCAGCGTCCATCGACAAGCTCAGGATGAACGGAGTATATATGAGCATTAACGCTTGGCGGCACTAACCCGCCGTTTCGACATCATGCACACTGGGCCAGGCATTCATTACAGCCTTCAGCAGTGTCGCCAACGGGATAGCAAAGAAGATTCCCCAGAAGCCCCAGATACCTCCAAACACCAGAACCGCAACAATAATGGCGACCGGGTGCAGGTTGACTGCTTCAGAAAACAGCAAAGGTACCAGAACATTGCCGTCCAGCGCCTGGATAATGCCGTAGACAATCATCAGCATCATAAAGTCCTGACCCACACCCCATTGAAACAGTCCGATCATGGCAATAGGAATGGTGACAACGGTAGCGCCGATATATGGCACTACTACTGAAAAGCCCACCAATACCGACAAGAGTACGGCATAGTTCAGCCCCAACCAGGCAAAAGCCACAAAACTCACACCGCCTACAATCAGGATCTCAATGGCTTTACCCCGGATATAGTTGGCGATCTGGTCATTCATTTCGTCGGCCACCTGAATAATCAGTCGGCGTCGTGTAGGCAGACGCGTCCCGATCCAGCCCAGCAATTCTCTTTTATCCTTGAGAAAAAAGAACACAAGGATAGGCACCAGAATCAGGTAGACCAGAATGCCCACTGCACCGGGCAATTTGGAAATAGAGAAAGACAGCGCCCACTGACCAAACTCAGCCAGATGCATATTAATGGTATTGCCAATAGCTGCCGTCTGGGATTCAGAAATAAAGGCCGGATAGTGCTCGGGCAATTCTTTGAGAATCACCTGCCCATGCTTGACCATATTGGGCAGTTCATTCAGCAACCCGGTAACCTGCTGCCAGATCAGCGGAATCAGCAGGAAAATAGAGGCCAGAAGGACGGCCATAAAGATGGTGAAGATTATAGTGACCGCCAGCATATGGGGGACTCCCCATTTCTCCAGCGTGTTCACCACCCCCTGCATCAAAAAAGCCAGTACCAGGGCCGCTAATGCCGGCGCCAGCATATTCCCCATAAAGATGATGACCAGGAATCCGGTCACCAGCATCAACAGCAGCACCAGGGCTTCATGATCCGACAGGTACCGGTTCAGCCACCCCCTGATGATATCCAGCATGCTTTCTTCCTTTTAAATGAGTGAGCATTGTTCACTACTAATCTATATCAGCTTCTCATGACGGCTTTTCAGCTCATGGCTATTTATGCTCAAGGGTGAAGATAAACACCCCGGAGGTTTCATCGCTTGCCAGCATCCTGTGTCCGCTGATGCGGGCAAAGCTGGCAAAGTCCCGAACCGATCCAGGATCAGTAGCCTGAACCCTGAGCACCTCGCCCGGCTTCATTTTATTCAGAGCCTGCTTCGCCTTCAGTAAGGGCAACGGACAATTCATCCCTTTCAGATCCAGTTCGACATCCACTTCTATCATGATGAAACCAATTCTCCCTCAGGAAAGCTGAAAATCAGCTGTACAGGAACCCTGCTGCCAATGTTATGCTGAACCACTCACTCCCCATCCGACAACCACTGAAAGATTCTGGTGCAAATGTCGGTGACGTGTAAAATGGAGTGATGGCTGTTTTTTCCACCACCCGGGGATACCAGTCATGATAAGCGCATTTATGACCTGATCGAATAAGTAAGGAGGTCGTAAAATGCGTTTCTTTTTATCATGGCTGTTTGAGCCAGCACCCTTATGACGATACAGTGTACCGCAGATTATATGAGTATGGATATTCTATGAAGCAACCGGGTTTCCTGATGGCAGCCCTGCTAAGCACCTGGCTCGGAACTTCTTCCGCAGTTGTAAGCGCGGCCCCAATTGAACTGCCCAGTCTGGGGGACACTACCTCCGGCATAGTCTCACCTCAACAGGAGTATGAGCTGGGTCAGACCTATCTGAAATACTTGCGCAGCAGAACACCCACCGTAAGTGATCCCGAGGTCAAGGAATACCTGGAACGACTGATCTATCGTCTGGCGGAATACAGCGAAATAAAAGATCACCGCCTGAACACTCTGGTCATAGACAGCGCCAATCTCAATGCCTTTGCAGCACCCGGCGGTATTATCGGGGTGAACTCAGGACTGTTCTTTAACGCTGACACCGAAGCCCAGTTCGCAGCAGTATTGGCACACGAACTGGCTCACCTCAGTCAGCGCCACTATGCCCGAAATGTTGAAGATGCCAAGAATAAAAGTCTGCCCACAGCTGCAGCCATTCTTGCTTCCGTCATTCTGATGGCAACCGCCGGTGGTGATGCCGGTGCCGCAGCCCTTTCTACGACAGTGGCCGGCATTCAGAGCAGTCGTTTGCGCTTCAGCAGACAGTTTGAGCGAGAAGCGGATAACATCGGAATTCAGACACTGGCCAAAGCCGGCTTTGATCCCCAGGCCATGCCTGAGATCTTTGAGAACATGAATAAATCGAGCCGCTACCAGAGCCGCCCCCCTGAATTCCTGCTCACTCACCCGGTCACCGACAACCGTATTTCAGACTCCCGGGCCAGGGCTGCACAATTACCTTCAAACGGCTCACAGGGCAGTCTCGATTATCAACTGACCCGCATGAGATTGTTCGTCCTCAGCGCCGAAGATCCTGCAAAATATGCCCGCCAGTTGAAGAAAGAGTTGGAGTCTGGACACACCAGCTCTGAAGACATCACACGCTACGGACTGGCACTGGCCAGCCTGGAAGCAAGGGATTACAAAACCTCTGAAAGTGAACTGAGCACACTGCTGAAAAAGCACCCCAGAAACCTTCATCTGATCATGGCTCAGGCGAGGCTGGAATCCGCTACCGGCAAAACAGATGAAGCCTTAAAACGATTGGATGCAGCACTATCCATTCACCTGAACAATTATCCCCTGATAGCCACCAAAGCCGATATCCTGATTCAGGACAAACGCTTCAAGGAAGCCCGGGATTTGCTGTTGAATTTAAGCCGCAGTCGTCCGGACGATCCGGATATCTGGTATGAACTGGCGGAAGTCCAGGGTCAGGCTGATGACATTCTGGGACTTCACCAGGCAAGAGCGGAATACTTCTTTTTAACCGGCAATCTCGATGATGCTATCAGACACCTGCAGTTTGCCCGCAAGATGGTGGGGGACAATTATGCCCTGAGAGCCAAGATTGATAAGAAGCTGAACGATATTTTCAAATACCGTCAGAAGCTGGAAAACAGCTGATTGGACAAGGCCGCTGTAAAGGCGGCCAAGTTTCTCAGTCACTCCTACCTCTTCCCATGATTTCCCAGCTATCCACAACAACGCCCTCCCTGACCCCATAAAGACGACTAAAGTTGTTTAGCGTAGTATCACAATGACTGGGAGTAAGAGTCAGTTTTTGCCCGATATAAAAAGGCTCATTACCCTTGGGCAGATGCAGTATCCCATGCTCGTCTCCTCCAGATTGATAAATAACATCCGGATGACAATCAATAACCGGCATTCCGGAATCGATAGACAAGGCTTTCATACCTGCATCCAGAACTGCTCTATCCGATTTGGGATGACTGATCACCGTGGAAATCACTTTCAGTGCAGACTGGAACTCATCATTCACCGAATCTCCCTCAGCATTACCAATCGCAACGTAGGACGCATCCATAAAGAGATAAGAGCCAGATTGTATCTCGGTATAACCCAGTCCAGCGTATGCCCTGAAAGTACCGGTCCCTCCCCCGCTGACCACTTTCGGAGCCAAACCTCTAGGCTCCAGCTCGGCCACGATGTATTCAAAAACATTTTTAACTGCATCGTAGGCCTGACTTTTCCTGGCTGCAAACCCCTTCACATGCTGCAAATGACCGCTGTATGCCTGAATACCTTCATAGCTCACACTTTCAGTACGGTTGATAGCTTCAATCAAACTCAATAACTCAGGGCCCGCTTCCACACCACAGCGTTGCTGACCACTTTCCACTTCAATGAGAAGACTGACCGTAACACCGGCTGCTTTTGCCTGCCTGGCAATACCCTGGACCTGCTGAACATGATCTATCACTTGAATAAAGCGTCCATCCGGGTATTTCTGATAAAGCCCGACCAACCTTTCATATTTTTGTTGTCCAGCTATTGGCGTGGTGATCAGAATATCTCTCTGCCCCCCATCAGCCATCACTTCAGCTTCTCCCAGTTTGGCCGTACAAATACCCTGGGCGCCCAGCTCTATTTGTTTCCGGGCAAATTCTGGAATTTTATGAGCCTTGGTGTGAGGCCTCAGCGCATAACCCAGAGCATCAGCCAATGCCTGCATTTTCTTCAGGTTGGCTTCCATTTTATCCAGGTCGACGATCAGCGCCGGCGTGTCCAACTGCTCCAGCAACATTTCAGATTCCTGTTCATTTGTTTTATCAGATCGCGTGATAGTAGCAGAAGTTTTGAGCAGAATGAGAACAATCAGGAATGGTGGGATGAAGGGCTCTGCCGGCTCCACTGCTGCGAAGCCGGCATCGAAAAAGCACTTACTTTTTGATCATACCGGCCAGAGTCTTATCTGCTTTCTCACCATAAGGAGGCAGCATACCGCCCAGAGCCTGCAGATTGATCTTGGTCTGGGTAAAGACTGAACGGGCATGACTGAATGTCTTGAAGCCTTCAGGGCCATGATAATTACCCATACCACTGTGGCCAACACCACCAAATGGCAAGTCTTCACAGCTGACGTGAGCCATGACATCGTTGATGCAGACACCACCTGAAGTTGTGTTATCGAGCACCTTACGCACTTCCGGACCTTTCTTGGGTCCAAAGTAGTACAGCGCCAGAGGTCTGGGATTGGCGTTGATGTAATCAATGCACTCATCCAGCTTTTTATAGCTCTTCACGCAGAGCAGTGGACCAAAGAGTTCATCCTGGCTCACCTTCATGTCAGTGGAAGGATCGACAATCAGGGTTAAAGGGATTTTATGAACACCCTGCTGCTGAGAAAAGTCTTCATTACCCGGGTTAATTTCCCTTACATCGCCGCCTTTATCTTTAGCATCCTGAATATACCCCTGAAGGCGCTGATAGTGGCGCTCATTGATGACAGAGCAGTAATCCGGATTGCTCAGCATAGTCGGGAACATTTCTGCCACAATACTGAAGGCATGAGCCAGAAACTCTTCACGCAGGTCTTCAGGAACAAAGACATAGTCAGGAGAAAGGCAGACCTGACCAACATTGAGTGTCTTACCCGCGAAAATACGACGAGCGGCTTCTTTCAGATCAGCTTCTCTGGAAATAATGACCGGAGACTTACCCCCCAACTCCAACGTTACAGGTGTCAGATTCTCAGAGGCTGAGCGCATAACATGACGGGCAATGGAAGTAGCACCGGTGAAAATCAGATGATCCAGTGGCAGGCCGGAAAAAGCAGCACCCACTTCAGGACCACCCAGGAAGCCAGCACACTCTTCTTCCTTGTAATATTTCTTGATAAGACTGTGCATCAGTGCCGAAGTCTCGGGAGTCACTTCCGAATATTTGATCAGAGCCCTGTTTCCTGCGGCAAAGATGCCAGCCAAAGGAGACACTACAGTATGAATAGGGAAGTTCCAGGTACCCAGAATACCAATCACCCCTTTAGGCTGATACTCAATACGAGCGCGGGCACCGAAGATATTCATGGGAACAGGAGCCTTTCTTTTCTCCGGTTTCATCCATGATTTCAGGGATTTTTTGGTGTGTTTCAGGGATTCAAGTGTGGAATAGATATCCGACATTAAGGTCTGATGGCTGGATCGATGACCGAAGTCCTTACTCAGGGCTACAACCATTTCATCTTTATGATCATGAACCAGGTCAATCAATCGATTCAGGCGATCAATTCGGACTTCTGCTGAAACCGGACCTTCTTCCAGGTAGGCCGCCTTCTGACGATCCAGAACAGCCTGCATATCAGCAGTACTGACATCAATCTTCTCTTGTACGGTCATTTCTCCACCCTCTTTATTATTGTTTTTGAAACACCGGCGCCAATGACGTCAGCATTTCAGAAACTGCTGATGGCCTGATTCAACATCAACAGCCTCTCGGGTTTACTGTCGTAAGGTTATCCTTAAACCCAACGTCAAGAATCGTCCGAAATAATGACACACTCGTGTAAAATTAGAAAGGGTTTATAAAAACTTTTCAAGCGACTGACTTACAAGCAAATACAGAGGTCACTGCCAGTGAAACCTTCACTGTCTCCACACATAAAAAACCCGGGAAACAAAGCCCGGGTTTTTCATTAGATCAGAGAGAATCAGGAGGAGAGTGACGCCGTAAAATTCAGCATTCGATCCAGAGGAATCAGGGATTTGACTCTAAGCTCATCATCCACGTTGACCACATTCAATTCGCCGGGCTTTTCAAGACACTGAACCAGAGCTTCCAGTGAATTCATTGCCATCCAGGGGCAGTGCGCACAACTCTTGCAGGTCGCACTTTCGCCTGCGGTCGGAGCTTCAACAAAAGACTTGTCAGGGGAGGCCTGCTGCATTTTGTAGAAAATGCCGCGATCTGTTGCCACGATAAAAGTGGAGTTTGGCATTTCCTGGGAAGCCTTGAGCAACTGACTGGTAGAACCTACAACATCGGCCACCTGTACAACGGAATCCGGAGATTCAGGGTGCACCAGCACAGCGGCATCAGGATAGACTCTCTTGAGGTCTTCAATTCCCTTGGCCTTAAACTCTTCGTGAACAATACAGCTGCTGTCCCAGAGCAACATGTCGGCTCCGGTATTTTTCTGGATATAGCTGCCAAGATACTTATCCGGTCCCCAGATAATTTTTTTATCCTGGTCCATCAAGTGCTCAACAATGTCCACAGCACAACTGGAAGTCACTACCCAGTCAGCCCGGGCTTTTACTGCTGCCGAGGTATTGGCATAGACGACAACTTCACGATCCGGATGCTGATCACAGAATGCCGAGAAATCATCCACCGGACAACCAATATCCAGAGAGCACTCAGCTTCCAGTGTCGGCATGAGCACACGTTTTTCAGGGCTGAGAATTTTAGAGGTTTCCCCCATAAAACGAACACCGGCCACCACCAGGGTATCGGCTTTATGGTCTCGACCAAAGCGGGCCATTTCCAGAGAGTCGGCTACATAGCCTCCGGTCTCTTCAGCCAGGGCCTGCACAACAGGGTCGGTGTAATAATGAGCCACAAGAACTGCATTTTCCTGCTCCAGAAGCTCACGCACTTTCTGCTTCAGTGCTTGTTCTTTAGATTCATCCAGACCCTGAACGGAAGCGCCGCTGAGGTGGTCCTGAACAAATGCTCTATCACTAAGTACACTCATAAAAATCGGTCTGACAGTCTCTTAAAGACACATTTGGGCAAATTGCGCCGATTTTAACACACTTGAAACGTTGAGGCAGCTGGATAAAAGAGAGAAGAAGAAAAGGAAGGAAATTGGTGGGTCGTGTAGGATTCGAACCTACGACCAATTGGTTAAAAGCCAACTGCTCTACCAACTGAGCTAACGACCCGACGCGGCGTCATAATACTCAGCCCGATAAATCTTGCAAGTTTTTTCTGCACTCAGTTAAATGCCAAGGATTTGTCTCGAAATAACTTCCCTATTTACAGAGGAATTCCGTTCACCCTGAACCTTTCGAAGAGCGGCAGTATTGAACTTCGACAGGCTCAGCCCGAATGGGTTTTTAGAGAATTTCAGCATGAAAGTTAATTTCAGACAAATCCTGAGTGAATAGAAAATATTGTCGCTGTTTTTTCTCCAGAACCTGGTCTATCTATTGTTTCATCCAGTCTGGAATTTCTGTTATGCGCGCTTTGATAGCCATGCTCAAGCATGAAACCAATTCTTTCTCCCCTTTGGTCACCGACCTGAATCGGTTTGCAGAGTGGACTTTGCTTTATAACGAACATATTCCCGAAAAGCTGGCCGGAACAAACACCGCAATTGGCGGGTACATAAAGCTACTGGACGAACTCAAGATTCAACAGATAACCCCTGTTGCTGCAGAAGCCATGCCTTCAGGCCCCATTGACGATGAAACCTTCTGGCAGCTTAAAGAGAAAATCATTAACCAGCTGGCCGGGGCTGAAGCCTGCTTTCTGGACCTTCACGGCGCCATGATCACCCAAAGCAATCTGGATGCCGAGGGGCTTTTACTGAAAGAAATACGACAGCAATACCCTGACCTCCCTATTGCAGTCAGTCTTGATTTCCACGCCAATGTCAGCCAGAAAATGGTTGAGCTGGCAGATGTTATTTGCGGCTATCACACCTATCCACATACCGACATGAAAGAAACAGGCCTGCGAGCGGGCCGGTTATTGATGGATCAGGTGAGTGGCAAGACCAATCCAGTGATGAAGCTGGGTCAAATTCCCGTTCTCCCTCACACGCTCAGGCAAGGTACTGATGACGAACCTTTTAAAAGCCTTATGAAGCTCTGCCGATCCAGAGAGCAATTGGACAGGGTCCTTGATATCAGTCTGTTCGGCGGATTCCCGCTTTCAGACACCCCGGACACAGGCCCTTCCGTGGTCATCATTACCAACAATGACCCTGAACTGGCAGAGAAAGTGTGTGATGAAATCGTAGAAGCGGCCTGGCAGTGCCGAAAAGAGATGATCTACAGCCCTGTATCCAGCGAAGAAATATTTAAAAAAGCAGCAGGCCTCAAACAAACCACATTATTACTGGATCATTGTGACAACTGTGGTTCAGGGGGCACCCAGGATGTCATGACAGTAATTCGTGAAGTTATTCAGCACAATCTGAAGAATGTTGCTGTAGCGGCAGTCTGGGACCCTGCCGCTGTTCAGCTCATGCAGGTGGCAGGCATCGACCAGATCATCACCGTTGAGCTGGGTGGAAAAACCAATATGGAAGCCCTGGGTTTGAAGGGAGAGCCTCTCACCCTTACCGGAAGAGTGAAAACACTCACAAACGGGCGATGGACTCTGGGCGGCCCCATGTATGGCGGCATCAGCATTAACATGGGCCCCACCGCAGTGTTTGAATGCGGGGAGTTGGAGATTATTGTGACGTCTCATCATATAGAGCCCTGGGACAAAGGCATATTTATTGCCTGCGGCATCAACCCCGAACTCAAGCGTTATCTGCTATTAAAGAGCCGCATTCACCACAGAGAGAGTTTTGCCAGCATCACCCGCAATGAGCTACTGATCGACGGCATCGGGGTGACCAGCTCAAACTATAGCCAGTTTCCATTCCAAAACTTGAGAACCCCACTGTACCCATTCGACGAGATTGGATGAATAAGCCCCTATAAAACATAAAGATAAATTATTTTTATATACCTCCTCAGAACTGACCAGACAAATCCCCCTGAAACCTGCCGATTTTCGACTAGGATTAAGCCCATTACACTAATCCCGTTATAAGAAAGGTAGTCTCATGTCACTCAAAGGACTAAGGCCTCTCTCGCTCTTTGTAGCTTCCGCTTTGTTATCTTTCGAAGGAGCCAGTGCCGGCCAGAGCGGCGTTCAGTTTCTTGGCAGTAAAAAACTGGATTACAGTGAAGAGCAACCCATTCTCGGGATTTCTTCCATCCGTTATGACAAAACCCATAATCAATTCATCCTGCTCTCGGATGACACCGGAGCCGTTCCCAACTATTACAACAAAAACGGTCGGTCCCGTTACTATCTGGTTCCGGAAGAAACCCTGATTACCAGTAAAGGCGTGGTAAAAAACAATAAAACCTTCCTGGCGACATCGGGCAGCCTGATCAAAGAGGTGGACATTGAACCCAATGACACGGTTCACTGGACTCAAAATGGTCATATCGATACAGAAGGCTTCGATTTTCTGGGCGATGACGCCTTTCTCGTTGCCTCTGAGCAGAGCGCCACTTACCCGCTTAACTGGGTATCACCCTGGATTCGAATTCCTGGATGGAATATTCACAGTACCTTACTAAAAGTGGGCAGAGATGGCTCTCTGCTGGGTGCTTATCATTACCCCAAAGAATTCTCCAACACAGGCTGGCGTTTCGACTGGAAGATCCCGCACTGGGTTCCATTCATTTATGACATTGAATACAACTGGCACAGTGACGATCCGGACAGAAAAGGGGTCAAACGCAACCGGGGCTTTGAAACCGTTACCCATATTCCGGGCAGCCACGATTATCTGGCTATTACCGAGCAAAGCCTGCTTCAAGATGACCTGCACTGGGATCATTCCAAAGGCACTACGCCCAGTAGAGTATTACGCTTCTCCATGACCGAAGCCGCAAATATGGTTTCAGCCGTCGTAAAGCCGGACATTCAGTACCATTATCAGCCTACAGCGGTTCCGGGAGGGCTTTACGATCCCTTGAGAGATGTCATTGTACAAAGCATTAGCGATGCCCAGGCCATCAATGACCATCAATTCCTTGTCATCGAAAAAAATTACGTCAAAGCTGCCAATAGAAAAACCGTCAACTACTCGTACTCCGAGGTTTATCTGGTTGACCTTGATAACCCGCTCCCCCCTGCACCAGAGGACGACGGCAGCAACCTGAATGAAAATAACGGAGAGACAACATCACTGCCTGTACTCAGAAAGCAGCGCCTGCTAAGCACTCGTGATTTTGAAAAAACCTTTCCGGATTTCAAAAGAATCAATATTGAAGGGGTAACCCTGGGGCCTGATGGAGAAAATGGCAGCAAATTACTGGTTTTAGTCACTGACAATGGAGCCAACTCACCCAAACCAAGATCCACCGATGTGATCTTCTTCAAGGTACCGGCAAAACTGTTCAAGATGCAATAATCGAAAACGGCCACACAATTGTGTGGCCGATTCTTTTTTTCGAGTCACTTTTGTCAGATCAGGATTCAACGTAAGGCGTTGGGTCTGTTACACCAGCCTCTTCAAAACCTTTCTTGCGATACCGGCAGCTGTCACATACGCCGCACGCCCTACCCTGATCATCTGCCTGATAACAGGAAACCGTAATACCGTAGTCCACCCCAAGACGATCCCCCTCCTGAACAATTTCGGCCTTGGTCAGTTTAAGCAGCGGCGCCTGGATACGGAAATGGTCACCTTCCACACCTGCTTTGGTGGCCAGGTTGGCCATTTTTTCAAACGCTTCCAGGTACTCTGGACGACAATCGGGGTAGCCGGAATAATCAACATCATTGGCCCCGATAAAAATGTCCCTGGCTCCGAGTATTTCTGCCCAACCCAACGCCAGAGAGAGGAATACCGTGTTTCTGGCTGGCACATAAGTCACCGGGATACCCTCACCCAGATCTTCAGGCACATCAATATCGTCATCGGTCAGGGCTGAACCACCCAGATCGCGCAAATCCAGTTTAAGCGTTTTGTGATCCTTTGCTCCCAACGCCCTGGAGACACGAACGGAAGCCTCAAGCTCAGATCTGTGCCGCTGCCCATAATCAAAACTGACGGTATAGCACTCATACCCCTGGTCTCTGGCAATAGCCAGCACCGTGGTGGAATCCAGACCACCGGATAACAGAATGACTGCTTTCTTTGTCATGTTTTTTAATCCTGTTTATTGATCATAGAAATGCAGGCAAACCGGGATAACGATAACCTGCACTTTCGGCAATAGAGTTTTACTTGAAACTTGTCTGAAAACCCATTCGGGTTGCGCCTGTCGAAGCCCAATACCACCACCCTTCGACAAGCTCAAGGTGAACGGAATCCGGATATAAACCGGAAAGTTTTTCGAGACAAAGCCTTAACGTCGGATCAATGCTTCAATGGAAACGCTATACGCCCGACTTGTCGCCCCAGATGACCCGGTGTAACTGCACCTGAAACCTGACTTGCAACTTGTCTGCCAGAATCCAGTCGGCTAACTGATCGGGGGCTAATTGATCATTGACGGGCGAGAAAAGCACATCAGACACCCGATTCACAAGATTGTATTGCAACAGTTTACTGACAGACCACTCATAGTCTCCACGATCTGCAATCACAAATTTCACCTGATCGTTCGTGGTAAGGTGCTGAATATTTTCGTAGAGGTTTCTATGACTCTCACCGGAGGCAGGTGGCTTGAGATCAAGCACCTTTACCACTCGGGCGTCCACCTGAGAGACATCCATGGCACCGCTGGTTTCCAGTGATACTTCAAACCTCTTTTCAGATAACCGTTCTAGCAGAGGAAAACAGTTTGGTTGGCCCAGGGGCTCCCCACCGGTCACACAAACGTGTTTTGCACCATAGCCTTCCACCTGATCAATGATCTCATCCAGAGACATGCGAGTTCCGCCGTGAAAGGAGTACTCGGTGTCACACCAGGTGCACCGCAGAGGGCAGCCAGTCAAACGGACAAATACAGTGGGCAGGCCCGTGGTTCGGGACTCCCCCTGCAGGGAATGAAATATTTCAGTAATTCTGAGGGTATCAGCAGTCATTGAGCTCTCACCAGACGTTCAGGCCGGCAATACTAGGAGTCCACCCGACTTAAGTCAATTTAGGGTTGTGCGCAGGATTGCTGATTAGCCAATGCAGAGGATTTCGATAACAAGGATAAAAGAATGAGAGAAACGAATAAGCGAGGACAAAAGTACTAATTACAGGAAGATATAGCCCACCCTTTTCAGGTGGGCAGAAGACTCAATGAACTACCCCGCAGCAAGCTGCGGGGTATCCTCAGTGCAACTTGAGTGGTCAGTCCATAAACAGACTGATTTGGTTCGGACTTATTTCCTTCCGGTGTAGCTGCTTGTACTCCGCATTGCCTTGGTTTTTGACATAATTTGCAATTACATCTTCATTACCATGCTGGCCGACAGTATTCATAAAATATCCTGAACTCCAGAATGCTCCACCCCATAACTTTTGCTTAACTTCAGGG
>NZ_LASA01000165.1 GCF_001562015.1 Endozoicomonas arenosclerae
GAGGATAAGGAGGTCTTCCGTTGCCACGCTTAGGGTAATAGGGCTCGATTACGGCCTCTAAGCGTTTCCATGGAATCAGAACCTCCATTCTTTCAAGAAAAATTTCCCTACGAGTTCTGCGTCGCTTCTGGCTGAATTCACTGTCGGAAAAAGAGAGTTGTTGGTCCATGACTACCTCTGATCAAGCTGCTGAGATTATTATCTCATGATCAGGGACTTATTCGCAGGTTCCTTAGTTCAGAATAAGCACTGATGCTCCCAAAGTGCCTATACAAGCCGGGAACACCAGTTATTGATATCGAAGTCAGAAAGAAGTCAGGAGTTGGATTCCAGGAACTCTACGGAAGGTGCAAAGAACGCACAGCCGGTGACCGCCTGGGAATAGTTCATCAAGTGATCATAATGACCGTGGCTGTCAGCCTTGATCATGGATTCCAGCATTTTGTCAAAGTGAACCGGGGTTCGGCAGTAGGAAACGAAATAAAGTCCGCCTTCACTGGCATTGCCATAGGGCATGCTGTGACGCAGGATTTCCATGCTCTTGCCTTCACTGTTCTTGACGTTGGAGCGTTTGACGTGAGCGGTGGGTGCTTTTTCTTCACCACTGAATTCAATGTCGTCTTCCTTGGTGCGTCCAATCACTTTTTCCTGATCAGCCACTGCCAGATTGTTCCATTGATTGAACTTGTGAACCCACTTCTGAGTGTGGATATAGCAGCCACCGGAAAACGAGTTATCTTCATCACCCACCAGGGTCACGCTGGCTCTGTTATCACCCTGGGGGTTTTCAGTGCCATCCACAAAGCCTGTCAGGTCACGGCTGTCCAGGTAACGGAAACCTGTCTCGTCTTCCTGAACCTCAACGGCCTGGCCAAAATGATCCATGGTTCTGTGCAGCAGGATAAAGTTGATGTCCTTTCGGTTGGAACGGATATGGAGCAGCAGATCACCCGGCGTAGCCGGTGCCAACCGGTTTCCTTCTGCCACGGCTTTGAAAGGAGCAAGAAGAGCCGGTTTACTGGTATTGTACAAAGCGTCCCAGGCCTTGCTGCCCATGCTGATGGTGGAGGACAGTCTTGCATCCGGATACTGTTCATTGAGATCCCGGGTCAGTCTGGGAATCAGTGCACAGGTCTTTTTTATCTGATCAAGGCTGTCTGCATCTTGCTTGATATTTAAAACCAGAAAGCAGGCATCGGTATTGGCTTCTGGAGTAATTCCTGATTGTGGTGTGCTCATTTCCAACTCTAACGTCAGTTTGCGAAACAACGACCCATAGCATGCAGCGGTTTATGCTCTGGATCAAGACGCTTGCTTGGCTTTATCGGGAAGGTTGCAGGCCTCTTCGCATTCACCTTCTTCAGCCATTTGTGCAAGTTGTGAACATTCAGATGACATTGGATAGAAGGAGCAGGCTGTAGTTTCCTCTTGATGGGTCATGATACTGGCAATGATGTCCTGTCGAGTGACCTTGCATTCAATGGAGTCGATGGTTCGAAAGCCGAGCCATACTGCTATCGCAGAGAATAGAATCCCGCCTGCAGCCTGACCCACCAGAACGCCATAAGCACCCATATACTCAGAGGCGAGCCATATGAAAGGAATCGTACCCAGAGTGGCTCTACCCCAGTTTAAAAGAGTGGAGTATCCAGGTTTGCCCAGATTGTTAAAGGCGGCGTTGGTGACAAACAGTGTGCCGGTAAATACAAAACTGATGGCAATCCAGGTGCAGAAAAACGACACGAGACTGGCAGCTTCACGACGGGCCCTGAATACCTCTATAAACATATCCTGCAGAAAAAACAGAACCACTGAAATCATCACGACATAACACACTGTGAATAGAATAGCGTTGCGAAGTGATTCCCGGACTCGGCCGATCAGTCTTGCTCCGAAATTTTGGCCTACTATAGGACCCACAGCTCCGGACAGGGCAAATATGACACCAAAGGCAACAGGTATCAGTCGATTAATGATTGAGTAGCCAGCCACATAGCTATCACCGTACTGCGACATGTAGCGAACCATCCAGGCGCTGCTGAAAGGCATGGCCAGGTTGGTTGCAATGGCGGGCAGGGCAATGGCCATAATGTTTTTGAGGTCCTTGGCAAACCTGGAAATGTGGAAGGGGGAATAAAGTTTGTGTTTATGAAAAATACCGTAACAGGAAACGCCAAACAGTGTGACCCGGGCCATCACTGAAGCAATGGCTGCGCCTTCAATATTCAATTCCAGGAGAAAGATCAGAATAGGATCCAGAATGGCGTTCACAGCACCGGCTGAGAGTGAAGATGTCATGGACAGCTTGGCATCCCCCACAGCTCTCAGGCCGGCTCCCAGTGTCATGGCCAGACTGACCAGAGGCATGGAAGGAATCAGAATGTTCAGGTATTGAGTGGCCAGCTCATGAACTCTCCCGGTGGCTCCCAGAAGGGTGAGCAGTTGAGGGATCAAAAGCCAGAAAATAATAGCCAGAATGACGCTGATCAACAGAACCAGGAAACAGATGTTCACCTGAAACTGACAAGCTCTTTCCCGGTTATGACTGCCAATGGCTCTTGAGATCAGAGCCCCTGCCGCAATGGATAAACCAATGCCCAGTGACGAAGTGAGAAACAGAATGGTTCCGGCATAGCCGATAGCGGCAGCCAGAAACTTTTCACCCAGAAGACTGAGAAAGAACAGGTCAAGAAGGTCGACAAGAAACAGGGTGGTGATGCCTGCTGCATTGCTGAGACTCATGACAATGACATGCTTCATTGTTGAGCCCTGGGTAAAGCGGGCCTGGGTCATCAGTGGCTTCCATTTGAAGTGTATGAAACGTGCTGATTAGAGACAAAACGACAAAGGTCTGTAAATTTCAAACAATAGAGAGTAGTACTCTGGCCAGTGAGCAGGACATGTGCTTCGTCCAGCTTAGTCCAGATGGCAGCGACGGGTCAGGGAAATGGGGTACAATCAAGCGCATTACTCATTCTGGATTATTGATCTATGAACCTTATCTGGAACCGGGCTGAAACCGGGTCTCCATTGTTGATACTTGCTCATGGTGCCGGTGCGGCCATGGACAGTGATTTTATGAATCAAATGGCCGACCTGATTATGACGGCGGGTGTGACTGTTGTGCGCTTTGAATTCCCCTATATGCAGGAACGAAGAGAAACCGGCAAGAAAAGACCTCCGGACAGGCAACCTAAATTATTGGCGTGTTGGCAGGAAGTCGTTGAAGAGGTTCGTGCAAACCATAATGGTCCATTGTTTATCGGGGGCAAATCCATGGGCGGGCGCATGGCCAGTCTTCTGGTGTCAGAGTTTCCTGAGGTAAAGGCAGATGGTGTCGTTTGTTTAGGGTATCCGTTTCATGCCCCGGGTAAACAGGATAAACCCAGGACAGGGCATCTTGCTGACTTTTCGTTGCCTTTGCTGGTGGTGCAGGGGAGTCGTGATGCTATGGGTGATTATGCAACAGTTCAGGCTTATGACCTGTCAGATAATATCAAACTTTATTGGCTGGAAGATGGCAATCATGATTTGAAGCCCAGAGTAAAATCTGGTTTTACTCATGAACAGCACTTGGTCGAAGCAGCAGAGAAAGTCGCAGCCTTCATTAAGTCCAGAATATAAGTCACTAAAATGACCACCTGAGCATTCGGAATAGTTATTCAAAAGCCATCTATAATTTTGACTCTTGTTCAATCTGGGCACCGGGTCAGTATGAAGTGGAAAGGGGTAGGGCTGTTGGTTGGGCTGTTTCAAGCGCTGCCGGTTTTTGGATCACTTTTTGATGGCATGGCTTTCGGATTGCCCTATGGTTTTGTTGGGGGAGACCCCAGGCCCCTTGTTAACACCCTGGATATGCAGGCGCATATTCATGACAGTGTTCCCGTTACATTTTTCAGCAGTGAGGAGGCTCTGCCCCATCTGCCAGCCCCTCTGGTCAGTGATCCACTGGAAATTGTCAAAGGTCCTCTCTATCAGTTGGAAGATAAGCGTTGGTTACTCAGGCTTTTAAGGAAGAAAAATCAGTATTTCATCCAACTGGAGCTGAAGCCCCCTCGTGCACAGGAAGAAGCTAAAAGAGGCATAAAATCCATTAGTACCATTGTGTATGATGAAGGAGAAACCTTCACACTCTGGTTACCGGAAAAACTGAAGCCTGGAAGGAGCTTTCAGATGGATATCTGTCTGGCTGCCAATGGTTTGATGGAAAGCCTGATTCGTGAATACCTGAGAATTTATTTTGGCGACGTTGAAGACTATACCGTCAGCCAGGAAATGGATGGCTCCATCCACATCAGTGTTTGGAAAAAGGGGGAGTGGACTCATTTAACCCTTGAAAAATTACTGATGAAGCTGGGGGAGTGGCATTACTTTTTCTTTGAAGTCTACTTGCAAGGTCGTTACGGCAGAAGGCATTGTACTTCTGTTTATATTCCAGGCTCGACCAGTGCCGAGTATGTTCCTGTTTACTCCCCGGCAAAGAAAAAAATCAAGGGTGACAGCAGCGTTCATTCTGAAGAAGTAACCGATGGCAATAAAGCTTCCAGATCTGATAAGAAAACCGCTTCACCCGATGGCGGCTATCCAGAGCCAGATGATTCAAAAGGCAAAGTGGAGGAAAAACCAGAAGAGGATGGTATCCCCTCTGGTCCGGATAACTTTGAAAAGTTCAGTGAGTCTCCTGAGAAGGAAGAAAAAGCCGCAAAGCCTGAAGCCTCTCGGGATACTACCCGGTTCAGGGTGATGAGAGCCATGAATGATCTGGTTCTGAAAAAACAGTTGCAGCAAGGTCGTGGTAGAGGCGTTTTAAAACTGGCTGAGTACATCAATAGTGAGAATGAAGCTGCGCTGAGGCAACAGTTCAAGCCTGTGAGCAGTCAGCCTGATGCCCCGCTGCCGGTCTTTCTGGCTGATATCCTTGTGCAGGGTTATACCGCTCAAATAGCTACCTTCCTGGTAAGGCATCTGGATTCAGCTGTTTTAAATCGGTTTAAGCAGGAGCTGAACCAAATTCTCCATCAACGTACGGTCAGAGAAGTAAGAGTGCGTCAAACACAGATCCGCCGCATGAGGAATAATGACGAGTACCAATTGGTGGTCAGTATTCTGGAAGAATTGGGTCAAACCAGAAACGCAGATCAACCTTCCTGTACGTTACCCTTACTGGACGAAAAAGGCTGGGATATTGTTCTGTCTCGAGGCAAGAATGAAGTGGTCTACCATCACCAACAGCATCGCTCGGTGATCAAAGAGAGTAAGCCAGAGCTAACTTCTGAAGAGTTGAGTCAGCGAATGGTGCAGGATCTGTTGGCTAATCTGGAGCTGTACTTTGATGATAAAGAATTAATGGAGGAGGTGCTCAAGGAAGTCTGCTTTGTGGTACCTGTCGATATTGACTCAGAAGTCAGGGAAAAGATGCAATCGCAGGGACTGAATCAGGGCATTTTAGAGCAGGCATTGGGGCTAGGAGACCATGTGCGTATAGAAGGCCATCCCAATATTTTTGCAGGGACCGTCAGGTTGTCTGCAAAACCCAAAAAGCACGTGGAAATCTTACTCAGGGAAAGTTATGTCGAGATACGGGTTAGCATGGAATTCTCTTCTGCGGTGGTTACAAGACCGGATAAAAAAGAGTTCACCTTGAGAATGCAATTGGGGGTTCGGAACCATTATCGTTTCCTGACCGATACTTATGACCTGACAACGGATCGTTCAGAGGTGGTTCTCAGCCCTCCACAACTGCCTCCACCGCCAACTGCAGAAGAGAAGGAAGCCTGGCGGCAAACAGCCTTACAAAACGATCAGGATACCATTCAATCCGGCCTGGCAACGTCCAAAAAGTTTCTGGAAACCTATATCAGGCAGTTCGGTGAAAAGGCTGATGATCGCTTGGGTTCACTACACGAACCAAGTCGTTCTCTTAAAGTAGCCTGGCAAAAAATGAAGAATCTCTGGGGGCGGGCCACTGAGTGGCAGTCAAGTAAAGAAGAGCTTAACGAACAGCTTTCAAAGCTGCAGAAGGAAACCGCGTCATACCTTGAGAGTGTCAGGGCTGCTTTGAGAAACACGGAAAAGCCACAGGAAGAGAGCCATCCGTTAGGGAGCGAGGTTATTGATATGTACCAACGGCTGGTTGAACAAAGCATTGAACATTTGGAAGCCATGCAGCGATTGACAGAACAGCTCCGCAGCGCCCAGGCCGGTCAAGAAGCATTGAATCGAGAAATCAAAGAGCTGGAGAAAAGTCACGAAGCATTGGGTGATACCTATCGTTATGATGGTCGATCAGAGTTGCCTGTTGCTCGGGCTCAGCGGATGAACGAAGGAGCCATGACAGAAGAGCAGAAGACAATGACCAGTCATCTGAGTGATATCTATTACGTCATGACATCCAGCTTTACCGTCGAAAAACAGGTGTTGCAGGATGCCCTGGCCGCCAGTGAGTATCAGGAGGAAAGGGACGAGGATGATTCCCACCCTGAGGCTTCTGTCAGCCACACATCATCAGGAAGTAACACGCCATCTCTGCCATTTAGAATTATTGATGAAGGTGATGATGACGAGGATTCTTCCGGTGCTCCGGATGACCTGACTCCGGGAAGCAGTCAGTAGCGTTTCACGATTCTACGTATGTTGGATAGCACTAAAGTCCCATACAATGGTCTGATTATCTGTCAGGCAATTGTGGGGGCTGGCGTTGACGTCGACTGCAGCAATGTATCGGCGGGTCTGGATGTTTGCCTGGCCTGCCATTCTTTCCAATATTTCCGTGCCTTTGCTGGGGTTGGTGGACTCTGGTGTACTGGGCCATCTCTCTTCCGAGATCTATCTGGGTGGAGTGGCCATCGGCAGCACACTCTTTACCCTGGTCTTCTGGGCATTCGGTTTCCTTCGTATGGGGACCACCGGGCTGGTGGCTCAGGCATTAGGGCAGAAAGATCATCAGGCTACCCGGCAATGGCTGGCACAATCGGTGTTACTGGCTTTGCTGATTGGTTTTGTGGTTATTCTGATCCACCGTCCACTGTTGAACATCGCCTTACCTTTTTTTAATCCTGCGGCAGAAGTGGCTGAACAGGCCCGAATCTATTTCACTACAAGAATCTATTCCGCACCGGCGGTTCTGATCAATTACGCGATGGTTGGCTGGCTGATCGGTATGCATCGACCGAAAGGTCCTTTGTTGATACTGATCACGGCCAATCTGGTCAATATCGTGCTCGATCTTATCTTTGTTCTGGGACTGGATATGGCGACCCAGGGGGCTGCTCTGGCTACGGTCATTGCCGATTATACCAGTCTGCTGTTGGGTATCTGGGTCGTTAAGAGAACGCTGCTCAACAAGCCCGGAACCTTTGAGCGATCAGCCATTCTAAACCTGAGCTCCATGCGTCAGTTGTTATTGTTGAACCGGCATCTGTTTGTAAGGACGCTCTGTCTGCTGGGAACCCAGGCATTTTTCACCGCCCAGGGGGCACAAAGTGGCAGTCATATTCTTGCGGCTAATGCATTGTTGCTGAATATTCTGTTGTTGATCTCCAATGGTCTGGATGGTTTTGCCCATGCAGCAGAAGCTCTCAGTGGCGAAGCGCTGGGTCAGGGAAAGCTGGATCGTTTTAAACAGGTTGTTAGAGTTACAGGGTATTGCTCCCTGATTTGTGCCGTTTTGTTCCTCATCCTTTTTTCTTTGCTGGGCAATCAGGTGATCGGGCTGCTGACGGATATTCCTGCCGTGGCGGCAACAGCAGCAGAATATCTGCCTTGGCTGGCAGCCATGCCGTTGTTTGCAGTCTGGTGCTACTGGCTGGATGGGGTATTTATTGGCGCTGTTCGTACGGATATGATGCAAAACACCATGTTGGTGGCGACATTGCTGGTGTTCTTACCGATCTGGTATTTCACAAGGGATATGGGGAATCACGGCTTGTGGTTGGCTTACAGTGCCTTTATGCTGGCGCGCAGTGCAGGGCTGGCTATTGTTTATCGATCATTGAGTCGGTCCGGGTCCTGGTTAGTTGAAGACAGGAGTGAATGTGTCGGAAAGTGTTGAAATCAATCATGAGCTGGATACATCGGGTCTATTGTGCCCCGAGCCGGTAATGATGTTGCATAATAAAGTGAGGGACATGAAGCCGGGCGAAACCGTTAAGGTCACGGCAACAGATCCTTCGACCCAGCGGGATATTCCCAAGTTCTGTAACTTTCTCGATCATGAGTTGCTGTCCCATGAACAGGTTGAAAAACACTACATCTACCTGATTCGCAAGCAGGAGAAGACAGATTGACAGGGTTCACGTCTTTGCAAGATATACCTGCCCGAACCTTTTAGTGCAGACAGAGTTCGGGGCAGACACTCAGTGACTCAGCTATTGAGGCAACGGCTGAACATGCACTGTGTCTGACCCCGAATCCATTGCACCCGGTTTGCGGTTCACATGGGTATCTCCAAAGTGAGAGCACGGGTCTGTTGCTGTTTGTAGACCAGAACCAAAGCAACAACCCCGAGCGCCACTGCGGCGGTAATTACGACTGCGGTAACCACGGAGGCAACACTGGCAGCCAGCACGGTATTGTCACCTTCGGCATTCAGACTCATTGAGGGGGAAGGGGTGACCAGGAATGCCGAACTGTCTGTTGCTTCAGAACTACCCGGAAGGGTGAAATGCCCCTGCTCTACCACCAGGGGCTGGCTGCTGTGGTCGCCCTGCAGCTGCCAGCGGTACTGGAATCCGGTGGCACCAGCAAAGTTCACCTTCAGGGGTTGCTGACGGTCGTCCAGACTGTAGCTGAGCAGCTTAATGCCACGGCTGGTGGTCAGGTTGACATCCAGTTCACCGGAATGAATCTGCCGGAACCGGAAAGTCACCCGGCCATCGTCACAGTCGTTGTTGTCGCAGGCGACCTCGCCAGTGGGCCACTGATCGGCTTCGGGTACATTCAGCCCCAGCGGCAGGGTGCGGGTTGCCACCTGCTGGCACTGGGCGTCCTGACAGTATTCCAGTTGCAGGGTGTACTGGCCGGGGGGCAGATCGGTCGCTTGAATCTGGTAGTCGCCCGGTTCCGTGTTGAAGGTCGGGCTGTAAGATGGACTGGTGCTATTAGTGCTGTTGCCGCCCCCCTGCCAGACCAGCTGTGCCTGGTCATAGCCCAGAAACGGCAGCCGCAGGCTCAGCAGCCAGTGGGGGCTTTCTTCATCTTCCCGGTAGGGGTGTGCACTCCAGCTCAGGCCCGAATCTTCCGGCGAGATGGTTAGCGCCCTCAAGGGGCTTGTTGCACCTGCTGGGTCGCAGTGGTAAACATGCTGGTAGGCCAGACTCAGGGGCAGCGACAAGTTCAGTGGCAGATCATAGGCCGGAGGCAGGGTAATCTGGGTGTCGCTGCTGGTAATGCCGCCTTCATAGTTCAGCAGCGGCTGCTGGTTACCGTCCCGCACCTGCAGCTGGTAGACCTGGGCCGGGCCGCCAAAGTGGGCTGTGGTCTGCAGGTCTACCCCTTGCAGGTTGGGGTAGTGAATATGCAGCGCACCGGGCGTCAGGGACAATTCCGGCTCGGGCAGGGTGACCGGGTCTACCACCGTCCATTGGTGGTAAACAGCAACATTCTTATTTTCATAGCAAATGCCAGTAAACGGCAATGGAGCGCCCTCGTTTGCCCGTAAGTTGGCGGTTGCTGAAGTGGCGAAACCGGTCACCGGGTTGATGTTCACATTCAGTCGAGTCAGGGTTAAATTGCCCAACACAAGGGGGCTAGGTCTGTTGTTATTTTGGTCATAAACTCCATTGCCGTTTGATGAGTTTGTCTCCATCAACAAACTTCCTTCCTCCGAGGTGCAGTTAACACTGGCAGGGGGAACAATGCAGGTGATATTGGGCGTAACCCGCAACCCCCAGGCGCTGGCACTGCCCAGCAGGCAGGCCAGTACCAGGCTGGATGTGGACGATGGTTTTAGTCTGTACACGGTGATTCACCTCTTTACTTGTTGTGACGCCCCTCCCTGGCTTATTGCGAATATTAACTATCTATTAACTATCTATTAACTATGACAGCCCGGTAGTCCGGGCACCGCACATGCATTAAGCATGCATTAAGATAGTACAAAGCCGTGTCGGCAGAGGATAAAGAGTCTCTTCCAATATGAAACGGCTGTTTGAAACGGCCGTTGTGAAGGGGTTAGGAAACGGTATGATCCGGATTTCCAGGTGGGGGCTTACTCTTCAATTAATTGCGTAAACGCGGCAATGGCGTCAGCGTCGCCGTGCTTGATCTTGTTGGCAATAATATGGTGGAAGAAGTACCTGAAATCTTCGTGTTCCTGAGCCGGGAACAGGCATTCATCCCCTGACAGAATCGGCGTGGTTTCCACTTTCTTCTCATCGGCCAGCATCGCATGAATACGACCGTCATTGTATAAACGCCAGCTGGTAACATGAATCAGCGTAATGGTGTGGAAGTTGTCTTCGGTCATGATGGCGTGGGTGCCGATGTTGTCGCCAATTTCCTGAATAATAAGACTTGAGTCGTTTTCTTTGACTTCATAGTAGCTGGCAGCGGTTTCCAGCTCGGTTATTTTGTATTCGGGCGGTTCAAAAAAAGCGTGTTCATGGAAGCTGTCATAGTAACCTTCCCAATGACCATTCAAGGGGTCGTTTAAATCCTGGGCGGGTACCAGTTTGTTCAGCCAGGGCACCATGGCATCTACGGTACCGTCTTTTTTCAGCGCCCAGCAGAGAATTTTCATGCTGAACAGTTTGCCAGGGTTCGCGTCATTGCTGTAAAGCATTTCCAGACCATCCAGCTCTGGAGCCAGCCTTATGATCTTTTCACTTTCTTTTTCATCAACGGGTTTACGGGTAAAAAGATCAATGACATTCCCTTCGTCATCCGGTTTCTTATCCATTGAATCTCCGGTGGTGCAGGGCGTGAACGTGTGAATGAAGAATCGCCCTTAAGGCTGTCTATCGGCATCGGAGTCTGGAAATTAATCTGAAGGCTTTTGCCCGGGTTGCATCTGACATTCAGTGAGTACTTTTTGCCAGCTGCGGGTATGACGCATGGTCGCCTTGTCCAGTTGGTTCCAGACAGACAAGCTTGAGTCCGAGTCGCTAATGGCTAACAGGTAATCGGCCATCACCTGATCGGGTGGAGGAGGGAGTGTTCGAGATTGGACATCCAGCCGCCATATGCCTGATAGGATTGTTCCATCAGTCTCATACGGTAGAGTTGTCCGGGAGCTTCGCCCAATTGACCGTACTGGGATTCAGTAAATTGAAGCGTCAATGATTTTATATTGACTTTGGAGAAAGGCGGTAGCTTGATGGTATAGACAAGATCATGAGCATACTGATAGGCCGCTCCCAAGCCTTCAATAAGGCCCGCCCAGCCTCCGTCAGGGGCTTTCTGGAGCGGCTTTTTGGGGCGTTTCTGATAGCTTGAATAGATCAGGGTTTTATCCTTGTCGCTCTTTTGAACAACCCTTAACTGATCAAGCCCATAGATAAAATCCATGATCATTCGGGCATAGGGTGTGACCAGATCATAACAGTCTCCCTGCTGCTGCTTCTCAACCTGCCGAATTCTGCATAGCTCCTAGGCATAGTTGATAAAAACATACTCAAATAAATCCAGATTGAGTTTTTCTTTATCGTGATCACCTACCCTGTACCAGTCTGCATGCAGAACATCTTGATAGGATTTCTTTCCTCTGAGATGGGTGACCAGAAAGTTATCCACGCTGTGGACAAATTCAGGCATTTCAACATAGAGCTTTGATTCCATCTCTTTTAACTGATCCGATCTTTTTTTATCCAGAGCCAGCAAGGTCTGCGTGGCTTTACTGGCTGTGAAGCTGTCCTGTTTATTAGGGAAAGGGTTCGCTGCTTTTTTCTCATGGGTCAGGTATTTCACATACTCACTGCGATCCAGGTAGTAAGGGGTCTTGCTGACATCTTCCTGAAAATGATCCCTGACTTTGGCCAGACTTGCGGCTTGTTTGTGCTTAAGTTGCTTCGGGTTGAAGAGAGTATCCTTACTGTGATCAAAACCAAAAGCCATAACGTCAGAATCGCAGTTGCCAGAGAACCAGACTCTGGCGGAGTCGGTGGAAGCTTTTTTCATCACCGCATCAAATAAGGCTCCATTCTTTTTGCTGCCAAAGCATTTGATATGGAAATCTTTATGGCCCTGGTAGGTCGTATCTTCACCAAAAATGGTTCCCTCGACTGAAATGTTGGCGGTGCAGTTATTCTTGCCGGGAAGGAAGTTAACTACACAGAGCGATTCGCCATTAATTAATTGATCCAGAACGGATTTACCGACGTCTTCTACAAGCTTGTCTGCGGCCTCTCTTGCTTTTGTCATCACCTGAACTTTGTCTTCTTTTTCTTTCATGTCTGTAACAAAGTGGGCTTTTCCTTCATCCCGCAGGTGAGTCATGTCTTTGACGGTTTGTTCCAGAAGCTTTTGACGGTGATCAAGGTACGTTTCGTAGGCTTTGGTAATGGCTTGCTCGTCGGATTTAGCCATCTTTTTGTTATGAAGGGAAAAAGAGCTGCCTTCGACGGAGAGTACCTCATGCTGGGCATTTTGCCTCTGGCAATAATGCATCCAGGAATAAAGATCGGCTTCCGTTCGAGTGGAATAAGGGGATGGCATCATGTGATCACAGCCGGTTAGACCGGAATAGGACAGATTCAGGTGAGCATTTAACTGTGCTCTGAATGCGTATCTGAGTTCAAGCAGTTGTCTTTGCAGTATGCCAAGTCGGGCTGAAGCTAGCGATTGAAAGCCAAGCAGGTGGCTCAGAGACTGATCAGGGTATGAGGCTTTCAGGTTGTTTTGATAGGCGGCAATGGTCAGTGGATAGCCTGCGCGCAGTTGAACCATAATTTCTTCCAGGCTGGCCTAAAATTTCTTGCTGTAATCTTTGGAGTTAAGGACTGAGTCATAGATTTTATTCGGATCTCCCCATTTCTGATACAGCTCTGCGTGAGACAGATACAAGGCAACATCACGAGGGTTGGGTGGTTTAGCGGGAGAGGTATACAGAGAGTCTTTCCACGTCCAGGCCTTTCGGCCATCCATTCGTATAATCTTGTTACGCTGGCAAAGGTGGTAAAGGTTGTTGTACTTGTACCCATCCGGGCAGTGGTTGCCAATGGCACTGATATATAGGCGGTTCTCTTTGACTACAGGGTGTCTGTCTTTCATACCACCATCAATGCCATTTACCTTGCAGTTGTGCCCATCAAAAGTGGTGTCATCCTCGCATTGATGAGGCCAGCGAGAGATCCAGATACTGCCTTCCTTCAGATTCCAGACTTTGCGGCCAACGGTTACGATCTCCGGATCGGATCGACAGTTGGAACCGTCAAAATGGAATTGGGGTGGGCACTGCCCACCCATCGGACGAACATAGAGGACATCATTACTGACGAAATGCGACCACTTTGTTCTACCTGCATGGTCATCAATTCGATCCACCAGGCAGCCGTAGGCACCTTCAATGGTTCCGACAGGACAGACTGTATCAAAATAAAATTGCCCGACTTTCTTTTGCAGGGCGCTGACGACTTTATGATTGTAATCATCCTTGGCCAGGGCATCGACAATCTTGCTGGCGGCCTTGTTGGCTGCACCCTGCTGATTGATGGAGCCTATAATGCCCCCCAGAACCCATTGTTCCGCAGGGGTTTCCGGTAAGAAGAATCCCTGGAAATCCCTGAACAGGTCAATAGTCACAATTTCAGCGACTCCGGCAGGAGATACGCCTCCCTGAACAGCTTCTGCGATATCCGCTCCGAGATTGTAAATCTGTGAAACAATAGGGATAAAACTCAACGCTAAACGGGCTTTTTCTACACCTGACATGTGATCTGTGAAGGTTGGGGTGTCGAAAGAAGGCATCAGCATCTGCCCAATCATGACGGCCATGGCATCCAGGCCCATGGCCTCTATAGCGGTTTCTGTCAGGCTGATATCCGAGAACTCTTTATTACTGAATGCACCATTGGTAAGACTGGAGGCGTCATCAAAGCTGATCTTGGTGGCAGCATCGACCCCTGAATCATCAAAGCCTGCAATCTTTGCGGCTCTTGCCTCCGCCATCTCTTCAACATTGCCCAAGGCATTTTGCACATCCGGACTCTCTTTTATTTTGTTTAGCATTTCGCCGATGGTGCCGGGTTCAAAACTTTCTGAAAATGACGTTTCTCGTTCAATGATGGGCAGGTCGCTGATCGGCCCTTTTTCCGACAACATTTTTTCTTGTAATTCGAATTCAGTTTCCGGTTTGTTTTGTTTCCGAACTTTGCCAACCAGGTCGTTGCATTTTTCGGTTTCTTTGGAAAGCTCATTGGTGCCTTCATCCCAGCGTTTGTCAGGGTCACAGGGCATGGCCAGGCTTTTAAGAGGCAGTGAGAAAAAAAGTACAAACAGAATGATCAGTGATAAGCGTGACATAACTGACTCAGCTGAAAAAGAAGTGGAAAGCACTTACTGTTTGAAGATTGCGTTGACTATCCAGTAAAAAAATAAATCAATTAGAAGTTTCAGTAATTAGAAAACAGACTGCTTGATAGAGAACATTAGAATTGAAAAGAGTTCTTAGCCAGTAGTTATTATTAAGGCTCTTAATGGATTCTGGGGAGCTGGTTGAGGACGAGTTATTTGACTATGAATAGAAGACGTTTTCTTGTACAAAAGTGTCATGAAACTTTATGACCTCCTCGACAACGCCAAGTGCTTTGAACAGATACGCCAGATTCGCTGGCCTGACGGGGTGAAATGCCCACACTGTGCCAGCTCAGACATAACCCGCCAAGGCAAGGACGATTCACAGCCTGACAGACAGAGATATTCTTGTAAAGAA
>NZ_LASA01000166.1 GCF_001562015.1 Endozoicomonas arenosclerae
CAATTTGGATTTATAAAAGCCAGGTATCGAGGTTTGAAGAAGAATGACAATAAACTGTCTACTTTATTTGCCCTGGCGAATATTGTTCGACTGGATCAAATGATCCGGGCACAGGGTTAGTCCGCCCTGAAGTCACGAAAGTGGCTAAATATCATACAAATAAGGGGTTGAGACCTCTGATTTCAGTCCTACTTCGAACTCGATTCAAGAAGGGAAGTAAATTAGAGGTTATTCGCAGGTTCCCTAGCCGACTTTTACCTGAATCTGGCTGACCAGATGGTGCCCGTCATCGAAATCAGTGCCGAACGCAAGGTGGACCTGATCCTTACCCATGGTCTGAAAAACTAACCCTACGAGATTTCCTCATGTGTAAACCCTATACTGGAGTGTGGCTTCTGATAGGTTTGCTCGTCCCGATTATTCAGGGCTGCTCACTATTCGGAGTCGGAGAATCAGAATATGCCTGCCCAGAACCCGGCAAGGGTGTCTGTAAATCAGCCAGGCAGATATACAAAGATACTGACTCTACGCCCACTGAAAATCTATTTCCCACTCCCCCCAAATTACATACTGAGCCAGACCTTCGGCTTGTCACTCCCGAAGCTGTTCCCAACCGTACACCTGCACAAATCCTGAGAATCTGGATTGCCCCCTGGGTTGATAGACAGGGCAACTGGCACAGTGACAGCGTGGTGATGACGGATATAGCCCCAAGAGACTGGCAGTCGGCCATTCCAGTTTATTCGCCTGCTGATGATTAATCCGGAGAATCCAGTCATGCGCACTCTTTTATCACCTGAAAAGAAACCTTTGTTTCTGTTTAGGCAATCATCATGGATGTTGCTACTAGCAACATTCTCTATGGTTTCCCTATTTGCGCCTGAGCTTCAGGCGGCTGATCCCGTCAAGGTTTCCGGAGCCAATGATTTTGCAGAAATTTATGGCCGCCTCGTAGGCTGGATCAAGGGTGATTTGGGCCGAACGCTTTCCATTTCATTTGTGCTGATTGGACTGGCCTATGGAATGGCCCGGAACTCTCTCATCGGTTTTGCAACCGGAGTCGGTGCAGCAGTAGGTCTACAAGTGACGCCCACCATTATTAATTCCATTTTTGGACTTTAACAATGACGACTTCACAGGCTTTAACCATGATCAATCACTGGTTACACCCCCATCAGACTGACAATGAAGCAGCCCTATCACCCAGCGATGCCCCACAGCCTGACCCTCCTGAACAAACCAGTTCAGGTTGCGCTGGCTATCAGGTTGGCATCGGAACCATCCTTTACCAGCAACAGAAACTGGTGGAACAGGTGAATGAGCAATTGAATTTACCTTTAGAACTCCAACCTTTATTTGACCAGACACTGGATAATCTCACCTACTGGCTGCACCTCCTGCCCGCTCACCCTCAACATCACTGCGGACCGGCCGGTGCGATTCGCCATGCACTTGAAACTGCATTCTGGTCGGTAACCGCCATGCAACAAATTCACAGCGACCATGACTTGTATCCTGATCAACGCAGAGCCAGGGAACCTCTATGGCGATTAATGGCAGGAGTAGCCGGGCTGTTATATGACAGTGGTAGAATGACTTCCTGTCTAGCTGTTCAAAAAACTTTAGAGCCGCTATCAACAGAACAGTGGCCTGCTTTTCAGCAAGGTCTTGGTGCATGGTTACAACAACATCGCATCACTAATTACTCACCTCAGTGGAAGCACTGTGATACCAACCCCGAAAAGCCATTGGCACCAGAATATACAGTCATCAATCTATTACTGTTGCCACAGATAACTCCACAATCATTCAGTAAAACCCTGCAACCGGATGTCGATAACAGCACTCTCTGGCAAACCTTTGTCAGTGCGCTGACCGGGCAAAAAACCGGTCGTGGCGTATCACAAATAATCAATGCAGTTGAGCTGGCTCGTCTGAAGAGTGTCAAACTTCATTTCGTAAGAGGAGAAGCTCTTAATCACATTATGAAAACTGTCAGTACTGGAGATCAGCCGGTAGAAAAAAAAGAGAATGAACTGAGCTGGCTTCATCTTGTCATATCCAAACTCCAAAAAGAGGATATCAAGTGGGCAAAAGACAGCCTTCTGTTGCATTGGCCTGATTCGGTGAAATCCGAAGAACTACCAGACTCGGATATTCTGCTCAGGCAATGGAACCAGAGAGGCTGGATCAAGCCTTTAGGCAACCAGATTATTTTTCGACGAAATGGTCGCCTGGTGATTGCACTGCAACCTGTCATTTCCCAACAGTGCAAACAATGGCTGCCAGCAGACTCTCCTGCAGAAGAGTTTGCAGGAGAACAGAATGATCAATGACCGCCCCTACGAGCAAAACTGGAGACCTATTTATGAGCTGAGTGCTGCGGTGGTCTGGTTTTCCGCTATGAACGCCGCTTACACACTTTCCTTCTTCAGTTCATTACCATGGGTTGGCTTTATTCTGACATCCTCTTTCTGCGCGACCATGGCGGTTACTCGTCTTACTCAGGCTCTACCAAGATGGCAGCAACAAAGCAGATTAAAGGGTAAAAAACTGGCTTTGTTAAAGCTGACCCGACAGCAATGCCAATCGCTGCAAACAAAGAACCAGGATCAGGGCGTTTGGTTAGGCTGGGGCTTTGAATGGCAGCGACTTCATGGACAGAAGGCATGGGATTTACTGCGAAGCGATAACCTGCCGGCCAAATCAGAAAAAACCATGGGAGCAGGCTGGATTCACGGTATGGAAGAACATGAAGAAACCTTATACCAGCCTCTTGAGCAAACACAGATGCACACGATGGTCATTGGAGTGCCCGGCAGCGGCAAAACCCGATTGTTTGATTTGTTGGTGACACAGGCTGTGCTACGCAATGAACCCACAATCATCATTGATCCCAAGGGAGATCATGACCTTGCCAGCCATACACACAGAAGCTGCAAGCTATCAGGCAATCAATACCGGTTTATGAAGTTTCATCCGGGCTTTCCGGCTGACTCCATCCGAATCAACCTGCTTCAGAACTTTAACCGTTCCAGTGAGCTGGCCAGCCGGATTTCCGGATTAATGCCTTCAGGCGGTGATAATGCTCCGTTTCAGGCATTTGCCCAGAAAGCGGTTGATGCCGTGGTTCAAGGCTACCTTCTTTGTGGCCAGCGCCCTACCCTGGTTATGATTCGGCAAGGATTGGAAGGTGGGGTCACCAAGCTGCTGATTAAAGCGCTCACTATTGTTTGCACCCTCCATAGTCCCCAAGCTTCCAATACTGTTCAGAAAGAGGTACCCAAAGGTAAAAGAAATGCAGATACCATTGCGCGACGCTGGATTGAATTCTATCGGGATAAAGTCATGTCTTATGCCCCTTGCACCGATGTAGAAGGACTCATCTCTCTGTTTGAACATGACCGGGCTCACTACAGCAAAATGATTGCCACTCTGTTACCGGCTCTGGGAATGCTTACAGGTGGTCCACTGGCTCGTTTATTATCGCCTGATCCGACGGATATTGATGACCTACGCCCCTGTACGCATACAGCCAGCCTGATCGACCAAAATAAAGTGATGTATTTTGGGCTCGACTCTCTGTCCGATCCTATGGTGGGTAAGGCCATTGGCCAGCTATTACTGGCTGATCTGGCTGCTGTGGCCGGAGATCGATATAACTACTCCCTGAACGATGAGAAGCCGATCAACCTGTTTATAGACGAAGCTGCAGAAGTACTTTGCCCTCAACTGCTATCACTGCTCAACAAAGGTCGGGGGGCAAAATTTCGGTTATACGTCGCCACCCAGACACTGGCAGACTTTGAAGCCCAGTTAGGTTCAGAAGCAGCTGCTCAACAGTTTATCGACAATTGCAATCACCTTATTTGCCTGAGAACACAAAATCCGGATACCCAGAAATTTATCACCGATAAACTGCCACCGGTTCGTTACCGATACTTCATACGCAATCAGGGTATCAGCACTGATGCAAACCGTCCTATGGAATTTACTGGTAACCTCAGCGAGCAGCAGCTGGAAGAGACCGGAGATCTGTTCCCGCCACAACTACTGGGCGAACTGCCCAATCTGGAGTACTTAGCCCGACTGGGTGGCGGGCGCTTATTGAAAGGCAGAATCCCGATCATTTACTCTCCAAAACCCTGAAAATACACTTCTACCTCTGCTATGACACTCTCTCAGAAGCAAGCTCAGAAACAAAGCAATCCCATTACTATCTGTTGTTATGGGCTTGGTCTGTTATTGCTCTGGTTAGTGATGTCCGGGCAAAGCATGAGCAAGTATCTGCAAATTGAACAACAGCAATATGCCCACAGGCTGGGGAGGGATAACGCAGACTGGATTTTGCGAACTGGCCACCGATTCTATGCGGCAACCATTATGAAAACGGGTATTGAAAGCTTTCTTACAGAGCACACCACTCCAGCCAGGAACATGGGTGAAGGACTGGCAAATGTAATCGAGTTTTTTCAGGGTTTGGTTAATAATTTTCTGAGTCTGATGCAACAACTCTTCTATCGGATTGCAGTATTACTGGCCTGCCTGCCATTCAGTATTTTCCAATCCTGAAATGAGCCTGAAGGCAGGTACTACTACCTAACCCTCGGCTTGTCGCTCATGAACTAATTGAAACAGGATTTCTCTGGCTTGTTGCAGCTTTCTGGCCGCTTCATTATCGGTCATGGCTTCCGCTTTGTCCTTTAGTTGGTCCAGTGTAATCCCTTCTTTCAGGTACTGTTCTGGTTCCTTCAGTGACAGGAACTTTTCGTAAGGGGTCATCATGTTTTCATAGC
>NZ_LASA01000167.1 GCF_001562015.1 Endozoicomonas arenosclerae
GTATTGGGGTAATCACTTTTGGTCAAAAGGCTACTGTGTCGATACTGTCGGAGTAGATGCAGAAATGATCCGTAAATATGTGAAGTACCAAGAAAAGAAAGAACGTCTCCAGCAGGAGATAGATTTCAGGAAATAATCTGCAATCTTGGGGCAACTCTCACCAGCCTTCTCTGAAGGCTGGCGGTTTCAGCCCCCTTATAGGGGGGGCATAAAGCAAAACCACGTTCTAAGAACGTGGATCATTTACTAAATATTAAGTTTGAACAGTCTCCGGTATTGCCCGGGCCGTGTTAAAAGTGAACACCTTTTCGGTCGAGCCTTCCTCTTCTAACTGCTTAAGTACTTTTATAGCATCTTCAACACCAGGCAATTGTTCGACGGGAAGCCACCATAATGCTTGAGTTGGAATGGACATTTTTTCAAACCAGAGTTTTTTGTTCTTCAATAACGCCAGATGCTCACCTGAATAAACAAAGTTTTTGAGTGATTCTATATCTCTCCAGACAGACATATTGATAATGATATTCTCATCTTCAAAAGCCTGAATGGATGTTGCGTCATCCCCTTCTTCCGATTGCAGACGCCAGACAAAACCATCGGATTGTTCAGCCAATTGATTCACTCTGTCCAGCTGATCGACAAAGCCTTTCATAACTGGCGATTCAAGGGAGGCTTTGGTACGGGCAATATTGACTTGGGCTAAATGAAACTGATCCATCAGAAACTCTCACTTTTGTCATTCTATAAAGATTGATGGAGATGAATCAGAGTATTTCAAGGAAGGGGATGTCAGGCTTTCGTAAACTTCGAAAGCCTGATGGAGAATTGAACTAACTCATGAACGACACTGACTGGCCGCTTCTGGCAAGGTAGCCGACAAACCTGATGCCAGAGAACCTGTGCTCTGCAGCAAACGATATTCACTGAATTTGAGATCATTACTGCCACGAATCAGAGCATTGCTGGCATTAAAGAACTCTCTCTGGCTATCCAGCATATCCAGCAGTGTTCGGGTTCCTACCTGGAATTGTTTCTTGTAGTAGTCTCGGGATTCACGGGACAAAGTTACGTGGCTCTCCAACGGACTGAGCCTTTCCTGACCAAAGTTAACTGCAACCCAGGCCAAACGGACTTCTTCTTCAACCTGACGCTGCACCCTGTTTTTGACTTCAATGGCTTCATTCATCAACTGACTTGTTTGCGCTTTTCGAGCTGAATCCGCCCCACCGTTATAAAGGTTAAAATTAAACCTAAGCAATGCTGAATGATCATAAACCGTACCCTTATCTCCGTTTACATCTTTGCCCCAGTTTGCAGCCAGCGCTAACTCAACTGTTGGACTGAATGTGCTTTTGCTGCCTTCATATTGAGCCTCAGCGGCTTCAACATCCGTTCTGGCAATTTTCAGTACCGGATGGTTGCTGCTGGCTAACTTCAAGGCACCTTCAAGGCCTGATGGCGCATCATTGAGTGAATCCGGAGACTCAAACGTTTCAGGTAAATTTCCCACCACTCTTCGATACAGAGTTTCAGCATCTCTTAGAGCAGCCTGACTGGTGATCAGGTTAGCTTTGGCAAGCACTAATCGGCCTTCTGCCTGAGCCTGATCGGCATCAGAACTCAATCCAATATCCGCCTTGCGACGAATTAATTTCACGATTTCTTCATGCTGGGTAAGATTGTCTTCTGCACTCTCAACCAGTGAGCGATTTCGCAGGACTCCAATATAAGCTTCAATCGCATTGAGGCTGATACTCTCAACTATTGAGCAGATTTCAAGATTAGCTGCCTTACTTCTGGCTTCCTGTCGTTCAAGATCATAGGTAGTAAACTGACCATCCCACAACATCTGTGTTGCCGTCAGACTTGCCTGTCGTCTTGTTCTGTCAGCGTGCTTTTCTATCGATAAATCCCTATCAGGGTTAGAGGGGTTGGTAGCCGTTTGATAGGCACCTATAGTTGTTCCATTTCGAGTGCGCTCGTAACCTACGTTACCACTGAGATTGACCTTTGGATAAAACCCCGCCCGAGCCTGTTTCACTTCCTGACTCACTGCATTGGCAGCACTGGTTCTCACCATAATTTCCGGATTGGTGGCTAGCGCCTTGTTGACACTGTCCAGCAAAGTATCTGCGCTGGTATAGCCTGACGTCAGCAAAAAACTCAGACCCAATGTCGTGACTACTCTTGTGGCCATTAGAAATTCTCCCTTTATTGGCATTCTGTTTATTGTTGTATTTACTAAGAGTGTTTCATTGTTTTTGTTTATACGATCAGCTGTCCGTTGCCGATTAACTCTGCAAGTACTTCATCTCCTGTAGCATTTACACCCCAATCGTTACCGGTGCCTTCAAGAACAATTTTCAGCGTTTGCAAATCAGGATCCGAAGTACTGTTGAACTCGATGATCGTATTGTCCTGATCAATGGAAACAGTCAGCCCTTCACCGGCAATATCTGAAATAAACTTTGATACATCCTGAGTGTTGTCTGCTAATAGCAGGTCGCTTAAATCCAGATAGTCAGCTTCTGTATCTGAAGCCGTATCTCCCACTTTAAAATCAAGAATTCGATCGGTCTGAATGGAATCTTCTTCAAGCAACTCATCCATGGTGAACTGGAAGGTATCCGCTCCAGCATGACCGATTAAGACATCATTGCCCGTGGTGCCGGTAATAACATCATCACCGTCAGTACCGGAAATGGCTGCGCCTTTGATATGGACGGCTTTCACTGCACTGGTTGCGCCATCACTATCAACCGCTTTATATGAGAATGAATCACTGACACTGCTCTCAATAGAACTCAACACCCAGTTACTGCCACCGTCGTTGGATGATGCTGAGAAGTCCATCTGCAGAATCCCGAGACCTTCAGTATTGATCTGATACTGGTTGCCATGACCTACAGAAATGTCAGCACTGTAATCGCTGTCACTGATTCCCAGATCGCCTTTATCGAAGGTCCATACGCCCTGGCTACCATCTTCAAAGGTGACAGATATTTTAACTGCGGCATCCTGATTAGCATTGGCATCAAAGTGCCCACCCAGGCCATCAACGCCTATGACTGCAAAGGCAATGGCAGTGGAATATTGAACACTGATGGAGTTACTTCGCTTGATGCCATCATTTTTGAGGCCCAGCCCTACGCCGACATGACCAGGCTGGTTGTATTGTTCAAATTCACCATCCTGTGTGGAAGTTGTTATAACCACACCATCCTGATTACTGGTTAAAACACTGTTACCAGCATTGGCGGTTCCCCAGCCTTGGATGCCTGGCTGCAATGCAGTGCCAAGCTCTAACTCAGCCACCTCATAGTTGAGAGAATCCAGGTTGAAACGGGTATTGCCAAGATCAGATCCTGAAACATCATGCTCAACACCATTATGCTCAAGGAAAAGACGTCCATATTCAGGCAGCTGCTCAATAATGACCTGAAGCTGGGCATCCGAATGATCCGGATCTGAGACAAATTGACTGAAATCAATGCTCTGAGATGCCGGCTCTATGAGAAATCCCTGCGCTAATGGTTGATCATTAACCGCGGTAACAGTGAGCGTTGTCTCCAGAATATCACTATCCAACTCGCCATCATTGACCCAGACCTTGATATCCCGATCCCCTTCTACCGGATCTTCAGAAGTATTTTCATAACGAATTGAGGACAGCAGCGCCTGGTAATCAGCTACAGAAGCAATACCAGTGAAAGTTATCGTCAGCACACCATTCTCGAAACTGTCTTGTCGGACGACCCCTGATGGCGTTTGGGATAAATATTGATCTGACTGGGGATCAAACGGTCCGGTCACTTCAATAACCAGACTGTTTAAAGAACCATCCGGATCAGAAAGTGCCATATCTGAGAATAATGCTACCGGTTCCGACTGATTTTCCTGATAACTCTTTTCAGATGAGTTATTACTGAACAAAAGACTGGAGTCCAGTATCTGTCCATCTTTGGACACCTCCAGAACAGCACCGCCACGATTCTCCCAATAGACGATCTCAATGTCATAAAGGCCATCTGAGTTTGCGCTAAAGCTGCCACTGCTGTTACCGGGACCACGATCCCGATCAAATTCAGTGACTACCTGGCCATTAATCTTCAGGCTGAAACCATCATCGGAACGAACGGTGAAATTATGAGTACCTGCATCCAGTTTGATTTGGCCGGTAAAGCGCAAAGCCATGGTTTCAAACGGCTCACTCCCCAAGCCAGAAAGGTCACTGCCATTGTTACCGATAAAGTTACTGAGCGTATCCGGATTACCGTCGTCAAAGGCCAATATATGGGCCATGAAAGTAGCATCAGCGGTTTCATCATCCATGAAAGTTAACACTTCACTCAATGAGTTGAAGTCGCCACTTGAAGCCGGGCTGGTATCAAATACTTCTACATTCAAGCCGGAGCTGCTAGCCAACAGGGGCTTGTCATTGACAGGAGCCACTGCAATGGCAATTTCTGAGCGTGATTCTTTCGCACCACCATTGCCATTGTTTCCCAGATCATTACTGGTCATGACCAGAGAGTCATTCCCGTTAAAGTCTGGAAGCCCTTTGTACGACAGTGTTTTCAGGGCAAGATTAATGTTTTGCTGACTGCCCTGCATGACCAGACTACCAGTCCCCTGTCCACTCAAACTCAAGCCTGTAGAAGAGCCCAGAGTTAATTGTCCATGTTCAACCTGCAGAGTCACACGGATGGCGTCACCGTTGGCATCAGCATCCTGCACACTGAGATTATCAATTTGCAGAACGGTATCTTCTTCAGCCAATAAAGGCGGTTGTGATGCGAGGTCTGCATTATCGAATAGATTCTCAGGAGCATCATTCACAGCCCTGATTGAAATCTTTGAAACGACGGGCTGACCATCCCCTTCACCATCATCCACCACCCAGGTTAATTCTCTTTGAGCCGTTGATGGATTATCACCAGAGCTGTGGAATGAAATGGTTTCAAGCACATGTTCAAAATCTTGCTTCGCCAATCCAGCAGGGTTTTGAGCGGTTATCGTCAGCGTTCCAGTTGGGTTATCCCAATTGATATTTATACCGGGTTGTTCGCTGTAGACGCTCAGGACATCATGATCTTCATCGTAATTCTTACTGATGGTCAGAGTGACTTTATGAATGTGACTGCTGTCGGGATCTACCAGTGTGATTGAGTTGTCGACAAAGACTGGACTGCTGTTCTCCTCATAAGTCCAGTTTCGGACATGAGTTACGTAAGCAGCGTCGTTCACCGCAATAACATTAATCAAAGACTCAACCGGACTGCTGTTATCTTGCCCATCATTAGCCGTCCAGGTGATTTTTCTTGTCCCTTCTATTGGATCATCACTACTGTTTCTGTACTTAACCTGTCTGAGAAGGCTTTCAAACTCACTGACGGAGACTGGATTGTTCTCTGGATCTTTTGCGGTCAGTGTCAGATAACCCTGACCACTCCAATGCTCAGTGATTTTAGAGGAATCATAAGCACCGTTATCCAGATCAAGACGATCCTGCCCATTCACATAACCTTCAGAAATCCTGATCGTGACACTGTGCAGGCTGTCATTATCAACATCACTTAAAGCAGTACTGCTATCAATGATCTGGTAACCATCATTTTCCTGGTAGTCCATTGTTGAACTGCTCACCGACATTTCAGGGGCATCATTGACTGCCTGAACTGTCAGATAAGTAGTGACTGGAGCACTCCAGGTTTGGCCATCATTGATCTTTACAGACAGTAATCGTTGACCGGCTAACGGGTCTTCGGAAGTATTTTCATAGGTGACATTCGCCAATGCTGCTTCATAGTCTTCAATGCTGGCAAAACCTGTCAGCTTTAATGTTCCGGTCTGACTGTCGTAACTCTCAACACTGATGCCATTGGCTGCGGTAAATCCAAGTACATCTTCACCGGACTGAAAATTGAGAATCTTGATTTCAGCTCCAACAAGATCAAAATGGTCGTTATCACTGAGAATCAGCCCTTGATCCAGAGCAATCGCACCATCACCTTCTGTGTAAGTGCTGCTGTTCTTTAGTGTACTGGCCTGATCCAGAACTTGATAACCGTCACCACTATCAACCTCTACTTTCAAAGATGCATTAACGGCATTTTCAAAGTAAACAAGCTCGAAGGAATGGTAGCCGCCCTCTTCCAGCGCTACGTTATAGATGCCGGTCGTAGGCGCTGCAGACCTGAGTCCTTCGTACTTGGCGACTTCTTCACCATTGATCTTGAGAATAAAGCCATCGTCGGAGGTAATTCTAAAGCTGTGTGCCCCTGCGCCTAACTCAATCTGTCCACTGAAGCGAAATGCCATGGTTTCCACATTGGCCGTCGTATCACCGGTCAATCCATCGGCACCATCAGCCAGGAATTCGGCTAATGTGGGTGCTGAGTCATCGGTATAATCGATGTTTGTGGCCGTAAAAGTGGCATCAGGATCATTGTCTGCGATCAGAGCCATTGCCGCATCGAGATTTGCGATGGAGCTGTCTGTGTTAAACGCTTCGCCTATCAGACCCCGGGATAAACTAATGACCGGATCATCATTGTCGTAGTCAATAGAGTGCTCAAAAGCTTCGTTGCCATTTTCAGCGTGATCAAGTACCGAACCTTCTGCCAACTGAATACTAATATCACCGGAGTCCACACCTGGATCGAAGTCAGGAGTAATAGTGAATAAGTATTCCCCATTACCCAGGTCCTCTATGGAATTGATGATGCCATTATCAACCTGAAAGTCTTCTGGACTCAGTGAAGGCCAATCATTTTCAACAAAGTAGCTAAGATCCGTTAGCGTGAAGAGAGCCGGGAAGGTATCACTATTCACCTGATCCAGACTAAACATTTCAGCAACAGGTGGCGTAGTGTCCAATGTGAAGAGATAGGCCGGGCCTTTTTTGGAAACATTGCCGGCCTCATCGCTGATTCTGGCTGTGACTTTATAATCACCGTCTAACCAGCCTTCTCCCATCAGGCGTTCAGGAATCAGAACGGTTGACTGCCCGCCCTGCAAGTCAGCAGCCGTAACGGTGTAATCAATGGTTTCAGACTGACCACCCACCTGCTTCAGCGTTAACCGAACCCGATCACCCTCTTCTACTCCGGCAGGTAAAGAGACGAGAACCTTAAAGCCACCAGAGTTTTCATCTTCATTGATAAAGCCATCATCCGGACCCAATAAGGTAACGATGGGCTTACCTGAATTATCGGGGATATGGTCACCGTCGGTATCTCCGGGAACTGTAAAGTCCAGTTCAACAACGTGACTTAAGATTGCCTCATTCGCTGAGAGATCCGCGGTAACTGCTTCGATGGATACTGAACTATGGTCGTCAAATTGACGCAGAAACTCTGAAGGTAATTCCAGAGTAAAGCGGCCATTATCGACCGTACTATTGAAAGAGAAATCAGCCAGCTCTCCGGCAATCAGACCTGAAAGCTTAATACTGACCGACTGGCCGGACTCAACACCTTGGGTTCTGCCATTGACCTTAACCAGACTGCCCGCTTCATTCCAACTGATCTCTCCGGATTTATTCAGACCCAGCGATGTAATAGAAGCCTGGTTGTCGAAGGTAACCTGTTGAACAGCGAACTCTTCCTGAGACGCTGTATTACCGGCTTCATCAACTACTCGCAACCAGTAATTGACCTTCTGACCATGAGTTCGTGCAGTTCCCTCTGACTCAGCAAAAGACCAGCTTTCGCCATCGACCATGACACCGTCAAGCCAGGTTCTGCCTTTGTCCATGGATATTTGCAGTGACTCATCTCCTGCCAATGACTGATTCAAAGAGCCTGTCAGCGTCAATCCATCAAAGTCATTGGTTCTGAAGTCATCTGCCACACCGGAATCATTACTGATAGCATCAACACTGATTTCAGTACCTGAAAGTGTTCTATCCAACTGAGTTGAATCAGAAACCGTATCGGATAGATTGCCCAGCTTATCGGTGACACTGACATCCATCTCAATACTGCCGTCATCGAAGCTTTCCAGATCAATACCGCGACCACTGGAGTGCTCAGGATTCTGCGGATACAGCGTCAGGACAAATGAGCCATCCGCTTTAACGGTCGCTTCATAATTGAACTCAGTATCACCCTGATAGAGTTTTACCTGAACCTTCTGACCCTGTTCAGCACCCTCAGTCATTCCTGAAATTTTGAACGTTTTTGCTGACTCGACACTGTTAATGCTGTCGCCTGTTGAGAAAGACAGACTCTCGGCAACAATAGCCGGAGGATTTACATCCACCAGTAAAGTGGCATCATCTGGAGTGGCTACATTGCCTGCTCGATCCGCAACGGTAGCTTCAACTGAATACTCAGTACCGTATTCATCCGAACTGTTAATCGCATCTTCTTCTGGCAGAGAAAAATGCCAGGTTCTGTCGTCTTCTCCAATAATGAAATCAACAAGCTGAACCCCCTCTTCCTGCTCGGGGAATTCACGATTCACATAAGTCACACCGTTTACGGTAATTTTCAGGTATTCATCGTCACCCAAAGGTGCTTTGAGCTTACCGGATATTTCTGGAGTGGGATCATTGGTTTTATGGTTATAAACGACAGTACCTTTCGGTGCTTTTGTGTCGAATATCAATTCATTCCGGGTCGAGTCCTGAATAAAGTTAGGATCAAGCTCAGGATTTAAAACAGTAGCCACTACCTCATATTCACCATCCGAAGGCAAAGGATACCCTGCCATATTCAGGGACCACTGACCTTCTGCATCCACCTGTAGAGGCGCAGAGCCCACTCCGGCAGTGAATAGCTGTCCATTAACCAACACCTGGAGAATCTCGTTTTCACCCAGTGCCACCTCACCCGTCAAAGTGGGCTCGGCATTATTGGTATAAAGAGTATCTACTGACGGCTTATCGAGAACAGGAACGACATCTACCGCTATCGTTTGAGGGTCGGTTGTGACCTCAGAATCTCCATCGCGGGTAACAGCGGTCACCTGAAGTTCAAAATCCTGATCACTGTTCTCAGGCGGACGAATGGTTAACTGAGCCAGATTCCAACTCAATATATCCACCTGACTCATTGAAGTAATGATCAGAGACTGATCACCATCAGAAAGCACCGATCCAACAGGCATTCCTTCAACAAAAAGGTGGGTCAGCTGCTCATTCGTATCACCAGTATCACCTACAGAGACCTGAATTCCTGAGATATCAATCGCCGTATCTTCATGTCCTGATGTGGCTTCAGGCACCTGCAAATCAGCAGGTTCAGCAACAGGTAGAATCTCAACTTCCAAAGGCTTTTGGACGGTTTCGGATGACGAACTGTTTTGTTCACTACTGGTTACGCTGACAGTAAACGTATGAGTTCCAGAATAATTGTGTGGCGGTATTGCCTTTAAGCCAACTTCGTCACCGGGATTCAAAACAAGAACCCCACCCGATACAGCCAGTTCTCCCAGATTATTGACGAACTGCCAGCCTGGAGGAATATTACTGATCGTGACGGGTGACAGAGTTTCACTGCCATCCTGGTCACTTAGCAGGGCCTGAATATCCAGGGATACCGCAGTATCTTCAGGACCACTGACATTTGTGACATTCAGGACCGGCTTATCAGCAACAGGATCGACCGTCAGAATAGCGGTCGATGGGGTCGAATCCACTCCATCTGACACGTCAAAATTGAAGGTAACCTCTCCACTCCAGTCTTTAGAAGGCTTGAAAGACCAACTCTGGCTTTCAGCATCGTAGGTCAGTGATCCACTGCCAGAAGAGACAGAAAGATTGATTGCACTCAAATCTTCAAGATCGTTATCAACATCCGACGAGCCAGCCAATAACTGTGACTGTGATATCGTAATGCTATCGTCTTCATCCGTATTATTCAGATCTATAGCTGAGTCACTGACAGTGGGAGCATCGTTACTGCCTGATATCGACAGTGTAATCTGGGCTTCTGTGCCATCAACAGATTCAACCGTGATGATGTCTTCCAGATCGGGACTGTCAGTATTGAGAGCATTAATCACCGGATTTTCATTATCCAGCGTGTATTCCCAAACACCATTGGCCTGCATCACCAGTGTGCCGTATAGGCTTGCTATCGATTTAGCCTGGAAACCGTCACTGTGATTATTATCAACGTCAGTGGCCGACAGTTTACCGGTAGCCGTTGAAGCCGGAACACCATCTTCAACCACGTCACCACCGAAGCCATTAAAGATATCTTCTATAACAGCCGGATCATTCAGTCCCTCAACAGTAATCGTCAAAGAGGCTGTATCAGTTTCTCTGCCATCAGTGACCACATAATCAAAAACTTCATCAGCCCTTTCACCTTCAGCCAATTCTTTAAACGCTAAACGATCAGGATCAAGCTCGTATGTGTAGGAACCATTCTCTTGCCAGGTCAAATCACCGTACAGACCTGTTATCACACCCGGGGTGGACTCCCCATCAAATGATTGAACGGTTAACTCATCGGTAAGATCTTTATCTGAATCATTATCCAGCACATTACCTGTAACTGACTGTAATTCAATCATCTTGTTTTGCAGAAAGTTTTCTATAACAGAAGAGTCGACACTGGGATTTTGTGGGGAAAGCTTGAAACCTTCAGCTGTCTCCTGATAACCACCTAAAGTATCCGAATCCACTATGCTGCCAGAAGTTATCTGTAAATTGCTGATATTCAGACTGGGATCAAAGAGAGTATCTCGATCATTCATTACACCCAGTGTTATCAGATAGGTGCCTGCCTCTGACGCTGTCCAACTATATTGACCCTGATCATTCTGAACACTGGCCAGCATTTGCGGGTTGCCATTAATTGACACAAAACTGAAATCGTTAAAATTCTGACTTGGATCTATGTCGGTGTAGAGCCAGTCAAAACTGAGCTCTGCCCCCTTCTCCACCTGAACTTCAAAGACAATCGCAGAACCATTCGTAGACCCTGGTTCAATCAGATCCATTTCAAGGCTCAGAGAATGCGTGTCATCAACAGCAAGGGGTTTGTCATTCGTCCCTGTGATCTTGATCGTAGCCGTAGATTCCGATTGAGCCCCTTCATTATCACTCATAGTGTAAGCGACAATAACTGTAGCCATTTCACCTTCGGCCAGATAATCAAAATCAGTGCCCGGTTCAAACACCAGCTGATTATTAACAATACTGGCGCTGCCACGACCTGATAAGGGATCACCATTGCCATCCACGACCTGAACACTGTCCAGACTGAAGTTTTCTGGACTGTCGTTATGATCCTTATCCGTATCGTTTGCCAGAACATCAATAGTGACAGACGCATTTTCTGAGGTACTGTTATCTGGATCAGCAACCGCTACGGGTGAATCATTGGTGCCTGTCACTGTGATGGTGGCGGTAGAACTCGATTCTGCATCACTGTCATCTGACATGGTGTAGGAAACGACGACATTAATGGACTCGCCAGAAGCCAGATAATCAAAGTCTTTACCCGGTTCAAACTTCAGTTGATTGTTTTCAATACTGACGGAACCTGTCCCTTCCTGGCTCAGTGCGACTGATTTAAGTGTAAAGTTTGCAGGCTGATCGCTGGTATCCTCATCCGTGTCGTTAGCAAGAACATCAACCAGTAATGCCGTATTTTCTTCAGTTGAAAGGTTTGTGTCCTCAACGGCTACAGGTACATCATTGGAACCGGTTATCGTCAAAGTAACCGTCTTTGGCTCACTGTCAGCAGAATCTGTTTCGGAATCATCTGTCGCGATATAGCTGAAGCTAACCGTTACCTGCTCACCCTCATCCAGGCTGTTAAAATCATGATTAACGACACTGTAACTACCATCAGCATTAACTGTTACAGAGGTATTCGCTGGATCAATAACACCTAGCTCACCATCATCGGTCGAGACAGAATCAGCCACCAGGCTGAAGGTATGGGTATCAGTGGTATCTTCATCAGTAACAGAAAGCTGTCCTTCGAACTTTGCTGCTTCCTGACCGTCATCACTCTCTAAATCACTGTCTTCTGTTAACGCTGAAAGTGTGACATCTTGAACGACAGGCTGGTCATTGCTCCCCGTAATAGTCAGAGTGACGGTCTGTTCTTCACTGACAGCAGAGTCGGTGCCTGAATCATCAGTGGCGATATAACGGAAAGTGACTGTTACCGTTTCACCGTCAGCCAGAGCATTAAAGTCCGGATTGATAACACTGTAAGAACCGTCAGCATTGACAGATACTGACGTATTCTCCGGATCAACGACGCCTGTCTCACCGTCATCGCTTGTGACCGACTCAGCTACCAGACTGAAAGTATGGGTATCCGTCGCATCCTCATCTACTACAGATAATGTGCCATCAAATCTGGCATTTTCATTACCATCAGACGCAATCAGATCATTGTCTTCTGTTAATTCTGAAACGGTCACACTCTCTACAACAGGCTGATCATTTCTACCTTCAATAACAACTGTGGCTGTGTTAGCGACATCTACGGTGCCGTCATTAACGTTATAAACAAACGTTAAAGTTATACTTTCTGAATCAGCAAGATAGCCAAACTGGGCGGGATCCAGTAACAGCTGACCCGATTCTTCATTGATGGCAAAAGTAATATCCGACTCAGGCGTTACGCCTGAGGCTACATTGACGGCTACTGAGTTAACATCCAGATCATCTTCATCAACATCCGATGCGGTCTGTAAAAGCTCAATGGCAAGAATGGCAGAATCTTCGTCGGTAGTGATCGGCCCAATAGCCTCTGCTATGGGGGCATCATTGACCGGATCAACAGCCACAATAAAAGATTGAGCACTGGCGGCCTGGTCCCCCCCGTTTAACTCTGTTGCCGTTGCAGTAAAAGACAGAGTAAGTGAACCATTGAAGTTCAGAGGGGGTGTCAGTGTTGTGGCAGACAGATCCCATTCAGAAACATCGATAGGACTGCCATCGGCAGTGATAGTGAAACTACCATCCGTCAGAACCGATCCTTCAGGGACACCTGAGAGTGATAAAGTGAGAATCTCTGAACCATCACTGTCTACCAGGGCTGCACTGAGGCTCAGGCTAATGGCCGTGTCTTCATCACCGGTCACATTCTGAACAACACCAGTGGGGGCAATAGCCTCAACATCGGCAATAGGCAGTTCATCTTCATTCTCTTCAGGCAGAGGGGCATTCAGAAGAGGTTCAAGAGGAATAAAGCTGTCAAAGTCAGCCACAGCCTGAGTTGATTGATTGTTGAGCTCCAGCAGTACGCCTTCATCCTGACCGCCATTGCCATCCTGCCCAGCTGCAGGTGGCTCAAGGTTGTTGAGGTCATCAACTGAAAGTGCTGATTCACTAATCCCGCCATCATTGCCCGACAGGGCAGCAAGAATGTCACTGATTTCCTCTGGTCCTGTTTCTCCAACAAAACGAAAGCCATTGAGCTCCAGATATTCGGCCAGGCTGATGCCATCTCCTTCATAAAGAACAATGACTTTGCCGTCGATCATATCGATGTGGGCGACACCGTCAGAGCCGGTGATCACCTGCTCATTTAAACGAACACTGTCACCTGCAGAAAGAACTCGCTCTTTGCCTTGAGGATCTCTGGCAATGACTTTGCCAAGTGCCAGGTGTAAAGACCCTACTTCAGTTGAAGCTGTAGCCATCAGGAAATTCCCTCTTTTAATCGTTCAATAAACTGGTTTTGATGACGACTTCTGACTTCCTGCCTTCGCTTTTTACCTTTCACTGAAAGCCAGCTGCTTGGCTCGCAGCACTGGCTTCAGAAAATAATTCAATAATGTTTTTTTTCCGGTCAGGATATCGACTGTAGCTACCATGCCAGGTATGACTGCCTTCCCCTGAGACTCCTGACCCAGAAAATTTTCTTCGGTTTCAACCAGCGCCAGATAAAAACTTTCACCGTTTTCGAGCGTGGTGGTGTCTGCACTGATGTGTCTGAGTTTACCTTTCAGACCGCCATGGACCGTAAAGTCATAGGCAGTAAAACGGACGGTAGCCTGTTGATCCGGATGCAGAAAACCAATGTCTTCCGGTCTGATCCGAACCTCAATTTTCAAACTGTCTTCAATGGGAACAATATCCAGCATGGCCATACCGGGTTGCACAACACCTCCCTCAGTGTTGACCATGATGGATTTAATGATGCCATGTACCGGTGATCGGACCCTGGTACGATCCACTCTATCCGCCAAAGCAGTACCGCTGGCTGATAATTCATTTAAAGAAGACAGTGTTTCGTTCAGTTCTTTACGGGCTTCATTAATAAATGAGAGTTCAACCTCGGACATTCTTTCCCGGGTTTCTCGCATCATAGCCGCCATACGATCCAGACTTTTGGACACCATCAGCTCTTCACCGGTGACATCGCTGACCTGACGCTCAATGCGTAACAGTTCTACTTTGGAAACAGCCCCTTCCTCCTCAAGAATCCGGGTCATTTCCAGCTCCTGATCCAGCAGTGCCTTTCTACGCTTCAAAAGAGACTCTTTGGCTTCAGCTTCTTCCAATTGTTTACGATGCTGTTCCAACTGCTCGCGATAAACCCCTGTTCTACTGGCCAGTTCCTTTTTACGACTGAGGTAGAGAGCTGATTCAGATACAGCCAATTCAGGAAATTCATTCTGCTCAGACTCTGGGGGCATAAATGATTGAGATTCAATTTCTGCCACCAAGCGCGCTTTACGCATTTTCAAAGCACTGAGGCTGGCCTTCTGTTCATCGAGATTCGAGGAAAAGCGGGTGTCGTCCATAACCAGTAGAATCTGGCCTTTCTCAACGGTTTGCCCTTCCCTGACATTGATGTCAGAAACAATCCCACCTTCCAGATTTTGTATGGTCTGAACCCGACTGGAAGGAATCACCTTGCCATCCCCCCTGGCCAGCTCATCAATTTCTGCCACAGAAGACCATCCCAGAAACACCATCAGAACCATTAACGAAAGAATGATCAGGCTGCGTCCCTGGGTCTGCCGTTTTTCATTCATTTGAGCCCGGCTGTCTTCAAGATAAAGCTGCCTGTAGGATTTTTGCTCTTCTGACATCAGGCCACCTCCATATCACGGGCCGTGGCCACCGATACTTTTGGCTGGCCCATCTCAGCACTGCTTTTAATCCCGACGATTTGGCCCTGATCCATCACAACTACTTTATCTGCACACCCAACCAGAGATTTTTTGTGGGTGACGATCAAAATAGTTTTGTCGTTGAAACGGCTCAGTGTTTGGATCAGTTGTGCTTCTGCATGATTGTCCATGGAGCTGGCTGGCTCATCGAGTATCAGAATATTTGGATCACCTAACAGTGCCCTGGCGATACCAATGGACTGAATCTGCCCACCTGACAAATGTCGCCCGGCTTCACCCACCTGAAAGTCCAGTCCCTGGGGATGTGCGGACAAAATATCTCCCAAGCCAGCCTGTTTTACAGAGGAAACCAGTCTCTCATCAGAAATACCCTGCCGTCCCATTAACAGGTTGTCTCGGATAGAGCCTGAGAAAAGCGTTATTTTTTGGGGAACATAACCTATCTTGCTGCGCAAGAATCCTGGATCAATCTGACGTATATCCAGCTCACCAATACTGATATGCCCATCCGATGGCTCCCAAAGCCCAACAATCAGTTGCAGTAAAGTGCTTTTGCCACTTCCCATCCTCCCAAGAATGGCAACGGTCTCACCGGCTTTTATCTCCAGAGTAATGTCTTTCAGAAGCGGAGGTGCATCAGGGTAAGAAAAATGAATATGTTTGAAACGAATGTCACCCCTGAAGGTTTCTGGCACCAGAAAGTGTCTGTCGTTTGTCCGTTCCTGTGGCAGGCCCATGAGAGTGTCTGTGTAATCCATTGCCTGTCGTGTACGCTGATATTGATTCAGCAAACCGATCGACTGGATGACCGGCGCAGTACAACGCCCGGCAATCATCATGACGGCAATCAAGCCCCCCATGGAAAGCTCACCCAATCCAATCAGGTAAACCCCCATAGAGATAATAAGTATGGTTCCGGCCTGAAGAATAAAAGTCGCGGCCTGACTGGAATAAAGTTGTAGTTTTCTAACGGTCAGATTCACTTCAGCGATCTGCTGGTTGGAACGTTCCCAGTGAAACTGATGATGATTTTCGGCTGAGGACGCTTTAATCGATTCCAGCCCGAGTAGCGTTTCAAGAAGAAAAGACTGTCTGTGACAGGAAGCCTGCTGGCTCTTTTCTATGGCTTTTTGCAGTGGAGAATTAATCAGAACCGCCACGCCTGCCGCTAACGCCATGCACACTAATGGAATGGCCACCAGTGAAGGAGCTATCCAGGTAATTAATGACAGAAATAAAAGAACAAAAGGCAGATCAATGAGTGTCAGTATGGTTGCAGACGTTAGAAACTGTCGAATACTGTCAAACTCAGCCAGATTATTCATAAAGCTGCCGGTAGCGCCCGGCCTGACCGCCAACTTGAGCCCCAGTATTTTTTCCAATAGCTTTGCAGACAGTCTGATATCAATCTGCTTGCCCACCTGATCAATGGCTCTTGCGCGTATAAGTTTGATCCCAAAATCAAAACTGAAGGCTATGAAGACACCGGCCACCAGCACCCAAAGGGTTTCATAAGCCTGATTAGGCACCACCCGGTCATAAACATTCATGACAAACAACGGGCTGACCAGCGCGAACAGATTCACCATAAAGCTGGCAATCAATACATCCCTAAAGGTTCCCCAATAAGGCAGAATGGCATCCCGAAACCAGGGGTAATGATTTGATGAACTTTTTTCAGAGGTTGCTTCCGAGTATTTCTTTTCGGGCTTTACCTGTATCAGATAGCCTGAATAAATACCTTCAATGTCTTGTATATCGATTTCTTTTCTATCGTTTACTGACTCGCCAATGATTGCCTTTCCTGTTTTGGCATTACACTGATAAACGACCGTCGCTTTATCATTCAGCAGTAAAAGAATAACGGGAAGATCACTTGAAGAGATCGTCTTAAGTGGTTGTTCAGAAAGAGATGATTCCAGTCCGGCTTTAGCCAGAGCTCGTTGACACTGAGAAGGTAAAAGTCCTTGCTCGGATACAGGCAAACCCGAGAGCAGCGTTTCTACACTGACATCGCAATGAAAATACCGGGTAAGTTCTTCCAGACAATTGATCAGAGGATCGTGGTCACTGTGAAACAGACTCATATGATCAGAAAATCCCTGCACTTCCATGCTGCAGCAGGAGCTGCATTATCGAAATTCTTCTTAGACTGCTAACCCCGTGTCACAACTTCCAGATTGTATTCCCTGTGACAATCATCACATATTGACATGTTGATTTTTCAGTTGGAAGAATTTTGTCACATTTTTTTCATGTAGGACTGGATTTCATTGAAGAAATACAATCTCTTGAATCTAGGGAGGTTAATAATCAGTGGTAATTCAGAGAGTTATCGAATGTACTTTTCAGAATGGAGAAAGATCACAGTAGCCCGGTACCTGCAATGGAAGACGCTTCAACTGCCCGGCGCATCAGAATATTTCTCACCCACTCTTTTTCAACAATACTGACTATTCCGGTATGAGAAGATAATCCATAACGTTCATACAATGAGCCTTTAAGCTCATCATAATTCTCATGCATTTGAATGCTGGCTTGCTGGTCTGAAATGTATTCTTTCAAAGCTGCCTGATAGCCTTTGAACTCTTTGGTGTAATCTCCTTTCACATGCTCGTTGGAAGACTTTCTCAGGCGTATAGCTTTATTTCTATAATAAACACGCTTTAAAGTGCCTTCTGCATCAATGGCCTGGCTGAATGCCTGACCGGCTTCAACATCAAGAGACTCTTTTTTCTTAGCTGCCTTGATCAGAGATCCAGGCAATTCCAACGTTTCACCCTTACCTGACCATTCAAGCAACTCTACTGCACTGTTTCTAACAACATCCCAGTGATAGCTCAAACCCACCGACTCCAAAGCTGTGCCAAGCTTCTGTGAAGACCAGCCCTGAAAAGCATTAGTAGCACGCTTCAACTGGGAGACATCATAAGCCCCAAGATGATAGAGCTCATCGGCAATATCTTTAAGGCCCTGCTCGATCAGCTTTCGATTCTGATCAGTCAACTCCGGAGTATCATTCTCAAAAACAGCATCTAAATCTTCTTCATCAATGTCATCCATATCCAGGTTATGACTGGAATAACTGGCCAGAGTCCCAAAACCAGAATCAACACTGCTCTGATGCCTTAGTTTGTCACCGGGCAGTCTGCCACGCTTGTCAGTTCTGGAGCTGTCATCTGAGCCGGATGATGAAAGTGAAAGTTGTGGGTCAACCTCATCAGGATCGACCACTTCTGTATCATAGGAAGAGAAGTGTCTGGAGTCTTTGCTAGATTTGGCGTCACGTAGCCACCGCTCCTTCTGGCTGGAGCGTGAGGTCAGTTTTCTACCTCTTTGCCTGCCTTCAGCAGAGCTGGACTTTTTAGGATCTGGCACATTGTGTGATGAGCCCGGACCCTTAGGCGGTACGCCACCAATAGACATGACAATCCCTGATATTGATCGCTTGATGAGCTAATCGGCAGCAGGATTAAAAAATTAAAGCAACAGCTATGCCAGTTAAATTTTACTTTTGGGTAGAAGTGTCTGAATTAGACTTTTGATGAATCTTAGAGAAGAGAATGGAGGCGAGTACCGGAGTCGAACCGGTCTAAATGGAGTTGCAGTCCACTGCATAACCGCTTTGCTAACTCGCCTTTATCGATTGCTTTCCAGATCAGAACTAATCTTTTTGAGATAAAAGCCTTTAAAACCAATGACTTCCGAAAGCTGGCGCTATTCTATGGGAGAACCAGACAAATGACAACGCTTTTTTGAAGCATTGTCTAAACTTCCCCCATTCATCTGACTGAAGGTTGTAGACAGTCATGGGGTCTTTAAAAGATAAGACATCGGAACACCCTGTTCGGGGTTATCTGCTGGCCGTTATGATCGCGGTCCTGCTGTTTGGATCGGTCATTGGCTATCGATATTATGTTGAATACGCCACCAACCAATTTTTGAGCAAGCAGAAACCACCCGCAGTGCCTGTAACAGCTTACACTGTCACACCTGAATCCTGGCAACCTTCTATCAAAGCCGTAGGTTTTATTGAGCCCGTGCAGGGGGTCACCCTATCCATTGCCGAATCGGGCATTATTGACGAGATTCATTTCAAGTCCGGCCAGTGGGTGGAAGAAGGTCAGGAAATACTTGAGCTGGACTCTTCAGTAGAAAAAGCCAACCTGGCTTCTTCGGTAGCACGACTCTCTGCGACCAGTCACACTCTTGATCGCACGCGCACTCTTTTCAAAAAGGGCAGTGCTCCAAAGTCTGATCTGGACAATGCCTTCTCAGCCTATCAATCCCTGGTGGCGGACATAAAAAGTCTTAAAGCCACCATAGAAAGGCGCAGGATTCTTGCTCCCTTTTCAGGCAGCCTGGGACTCAGAAATATCTACCTTGGCCAATATCTGCAGTCCGGTGATGCTGTCACAGTACTGGAGGATTGTTCAGCCATGCGAATGAACATCACCATTCCCCAGACTCAGCTGTCAGCCGTTGAAATTGGCATGCCTATCAAGATCACCACCGACGCCTATCCCGGAAAAGTCTTTAATGCCACATTACTGGCCATTAGCCCCGTCGTTGACATAAACAGTGGCACGATACAGATACAGGCGACAGTGCCTAACGCAGATCGTTTGTTGCGCTCAGGAATGTACGCCACGGCTGAACTGATATTACCCAAGCAGCAGGATGTCATTGTCATTCCACAACCCGCCATCAACTTCACGCTCTATGGCCAAATGGTTTACGTCATCGAGAAAAAAGATAAAACACTCCAGGTGGAGCAGCATGACGTTGTGGTGTCTGATCACAATGGTAAAGAGGCTTTGATCAGCAAGGGACTCAAGATGGGAGATCAGATCGTGGTGACGGGCCAGGTCCGATTATCCAATGACACACCGGTCTATCTGGTAAAACACTCTCTGCTTGATGAAAGTCAGCCAGTACCCAGGGATTGAGGCGCACCACCATGAAATTTACCGATGTATTTATCCAGCGTCCGGTGATGGCGGTGTCTGTCAGCTTGCTTATACTCCTGCTTGGACTGCAGGCTTTATATAAGTTACAGGTCAGGCAATACCCCCAAATGACCAATACGACGATCACAGTGTCAACCAGTTATTACGGTGCCGCCAGTGATGTCATCCAAGGGTTCCTGACCCAACCTCTGCAACAGGCCATTGCTGAAGCCGACAATATTGATTACATGCTCTCTACCAGCAGCCTTGGCAGCAGTAACATCCAGGCCATAATGAAAACCGGTACCAATCCGGATGCTGCATTGGCGGAAATCATGGCCAAGGTCAACAGTGTAAAATCCCAACTGCCACCTGAAGCCAAAGAGCCCCAGATCGCAAGTTCCAACGGTGAGGACTCAGCCACCCTTTATATCAGCTTCATCAGCAATCAGATGACTCGGCCTCAGGTCACAGATTATTTGAAACGAAACGTCGTTAACCGTTTGGTAACGCTATCAGGTATTTCTTCGGTAGAGACTTATGGGCCGGAACTGTCAATGCGACTGTGGCTGAATCCCGAAAAAATGGCCACACACGGCCTTTCGATTGATGAAGTAAAAAATGCACTCACCGCCAATAACTACCGTGCGGCTGCCGGCCAGATCAAGGGTCGATTCAACCTTTATGACATCACCATCAATACTGACCTTAAGAGTCCTGAAGAGTTTGAACAGTTGATCATTGCCCGAACGTCAGAAGGTTTGATTAGACTGGGCGATATTGCCCAGGCCGAGTTTGCCGCTTTATCAACAACCACCAATGCCAGTCTGAACGGAGAAAGCAATGTAGTCCTGGCGATAAAAAGCGCCCCCAGTGCCAACCCGCTCGATGTAGCAAAAAGCGTTAAAGCCCTGATTCCGGATATAGAAAAGAATCTACCCGGTGACTTGCGGCTGAATATAGCCTATGACATTTCCACCTACATCCAGTCTGCAATCAGGGAAGTACTGCAAACCATCTTTGAAGCCAGTCTGATTGTTATCGTGGTGATCTTTCTGTTCATGGCCAACATTCGGGCCATGCTGATTCCTGTCATCACCATCCCCTTCTCTCTGATTGGCGTATGTCTGGCCATGCAATTCCTGGGCTTTTCCATCAATCTGTTAACCCTGCTGGCCATGGTGTTGGCAATCGGACTGGTGGTGGACGATGCCATTGTGGTTGTTGAGAACATTCAGAGACATATAGAAGAAGGAATGCCGCCTTTTGAAGCCAGTATTGTCGGTACACGGGAGATTGCTTCCCCCGTTATAGTCATGACTATCACTCTGGCATCTGTCTTTACGCCTATAGCCTTTCTGGGTGGCGTGACGGGGGCATTGTTCAGGGAGTTTGGTCTGACACTGGCCGGAGCCGTCATTGTTTCAGGCATTGTTGCCCTAACATTGTCGCCCATGATGTGCGCCACTTTGTTAAAAGCAAGAAGCACTACCCCCTTTGAAGAGAAGGTGCGAAAACTGCTCACTGCATTGGACAATCGCTATTCAGCCTTACTGGAAAAAGCACTCGCCCATTATAAAGCAGTGTTATTGTTTGCCTTGCTCGTCTTTTTAAGTCTCCCCATCCTGTTCCATGTTATTTCCACCAGCTTTGCCCCCGACGAAGATCAGGGTTCTTTCCTGTTCATGGCCACCGGTCCAAAAAACATTAACCTCGACTATGTTGATACCTACATGAATGAATTCAGCCACAGGGTTGATGAAATTGACGGAATCACATCCATTCTCACTATCTCAGGGGTGCCCGCCAGTTATCAGGGATTTGGCTTTATCATGGAAAAGCCCTGGGATGAACGAGGCAGCAAACAAAGCATGGAGGTACTGATCAACGAGGTACAGGAAAAAACCAAAGACATTGCCGGCATGACCATTTCGATCTTCCCTATGCCTTCACTACCCGGCCCCGGTGGTGGCTATCCATTGCAAATGACCATCAAAAGCAACAACGACTATTTAAGCATTTACAAAATAGCCCTGAAGATCAAAGACGAGCTGGATAAAAGTGGCAAGTTCCTGCACACCGAACTGGACCTGACCTACGATGCGGGCAAAATCACCGCCAAAGTGGACCACGACAAAGCCGGATCCTATGGCATCACCATGCAGGAAATTGCTGATACGCTCTCAACCCTGCTGGCAGACGACAACATCAACTACATCAACGTAGACGGCAGAAGTTACAAGGTTATCCCCCAAACAGAGCGACAAAATCGCCTGACTCCGGAAATGCTAAGCAGCTACTATGTCCGTACTAACGATACAACCTCCGGAAAAAACAAAGAAATCCCACTCTCTAACCTGCTCACCTACAAAGTGGTTGGCGACACGCCGTCACTGAAACAAATGGATCAGGCTAACGCCATTACGATTGGTGCAGTAACCACCCCCAGTGTCTCAATAGGTGATGCCATCAAGTTAGCAGAAACAACCGCCTCATCGTTACTGCCAAAAGGCTTTATTTATGACTTCCAGGGTGAATCACGACAGTTTGTGTATGAAGGCTCGTCACTCTATTTCTCATTTGCCCTCGCCCTCATCATTGTTTTCCTGATCCTGAGCATGCAGTTTGAAAGTTTCCGAGACCCACTGGTGATCATTTTCTCAGTGCCTCTGGCACTTTCCGGAGCACTCACCATTATGGCCTGGGGTGTTGCCACCATGAACATATACACCCAGGTGGGCCTGTTAACCCTGATGGGATTAATCACCAAACACGGCATACTGATCTGCGAAGTCGCAAAAGTCCGACAAATCACACTGAACGAAGATAAAAAAGAAGCGGTATTCCAGGCCGCCAGAATCCGCCTGCGCCCTATCCTCATGACTACCCTGGCCATGATGGCAGGTGTTGTACCTTTGATCACAGCCAGCGGTGCCGGAGCTGTCTCAAGAATGAATATTGGGGTGGTTATCTTTGCTGGGCTTGGACTGGGGACTTTGTTTACTTTGTTTGTACTGCCTACTGTTTACACTCTGCTTGGGGCTGTTCATGGGCCTTTGAGGGAGTTTCAGGAGCAGTAATTTGTCCTTCAATAGAAGGAGGTACTATGAAAGATGATCAGAGCGAACTTGATAGCAATCAAGAGCAGCAAAACCTGATGGCACTGTTGAGAATACTGGCCATTGGGCAACGGCAGATTGAACGGGGTGATGCTCAGATTGCAGATAATGTTTTCAAGAACCTGAAACAGAAGATAGAAACCGAGAGTTAATTTATGGACAGGCTTCATCAGGACAATACGATAAACTTCTTCCACCGCTGACCTGTTGGAATCATATGTGACAACACCCCACCCGATTGTTTATCAACCATCGGAATCAGGCCAACACTTCCAGCCCTTTTTGTTCCACCAGGTTTAGCAGCTTGAGTGAAGGGCCGTTAGGTTTTTTGGCACCCTGCTCCCATTTCTGTACAGTGGACTTGCTGATATTCAGATAAGCAGCAAATACCGCCTGGCTGGCTTTTACTCGCGTGCGGATTCGTCTGATTTGCTCGGCACTGTACTGCTTGACAGGAGGGAGGCACAGAGCGTCAAACTCTCTTAGGGTAATGTCGTCCATTAAACCTGCTTCATGGAGGTCTTTGACGTCATCATGCACTGTGTCCAGTATAGATTTATCCATTGTTTTTAATCTCCTGCAGTATTCCAGCCAATAGAGCTGCCTTGTCCAGTTCTTGGTCGAAAAAAAATAAGTATGTGCAAAATTTGCAACAACTGCGTAGGCAGCATGAGTACTGGTCATTAGCTTACAGCTAGCACTAAAAGTTCACCTGAATCAACCCATATTTCCTTATCAGCACCTCATGCGATACCTGTACCTTGGGCGATTTTAGTTTTTACTCTGCCAGACTGATGTCAGGCCGAAGTCCTTTACGAACACAGTACTGCTCCAGCCTGAGTTCAACGAGCTCCTGAACAAACTGGTATAGTTGGTCTTTGTGTTCAGAGCGAACAGCTTCCTTAAATGTAAAGTTGCCTTCCCTCACCTCGAAAAGCGTGTCTTTACCTTCGGAAAAAGCCTTTATAGGATTCCCTTTCCAGTAGCTATGCCAACCTTTCTCATCAGCAGACATTGATTGCTGTTTAGCTGGAAGCTCAGACTGATAGAGAACGGGTCTTCTCTTTAGAAGGTGCCATGACTTTTCTGCGAGTTTTTCTGTTGAAGGAGGATTAAGAAAGCCATCCAGTTCTAGAAAAGCATCCAGTAATATCATTTTGAAGCACTTGCTCATGGCTGCCTTTTCAATGCCATTGAGCAGGAACTGGCCATGGATGCGGTTCACTTCACTCTCAGACGGTGTCAGGTCTTTTACCTGAGCCAGCAAGCCGAGCCAGCTGCTGTTCTGCGAGCGAACCTTGTTAAAATCAGTACCTGTTTCAGAAATATAGTGATAGAACTCAGTCGCAGTGGGCCTGTAGCCAAGCATTGATTTCAGTGACTGATACTCGTCTACCATAGTGGCTTTCTGACTCCTCACCATTCGATCCAGAAAATCAATGACTTCTGGATCGTAATTGGCAAAGCAGCCATTGGGTAGAATCATTTTCCCGGTTTTGATCTGGTCTGACACTTGGCGGTAGGAGTGTGCGCCATGAAGTGTTATCAGCTTGGTCAAAAACGACTCATGGTTACCAATAAAGTCGATAACGACCAGATGTTTCTTTTCTTTGTGACGCCGCAAACCTCGACCCAGCTGTTGCAGGAATAGGATCTTGGACTCTGTAGGTCTGATCATCAGCACAGTATCAATAGCAGGCAGGTCTGTACCTTCATTAAACAAGTCTACGGAGAAAAGAATATCCAGATCCCCCGCTGCCAGCAGCCTTAACGCCTCATTCCTGCGCAGCTCTGAATTACTATAAACAGCAGCAGCCCTGACACCCGCTTCAGTAAATACCTCCGCCATATAATCAGCGTGGCGTTTGGATATACAAAACCCCAGAGTCCTGAGTTGCCTTTTCTCCTTCCAGTGGTGCAGGACATGTTCGGCCCTTTTTCTGGAAGCAAACGCATTTTCCAGGGCATAAGGGTCAAACTTGCCATTACGCCAGGGAATTTCGTCATAATCGACATACCTGTCGTTGATACCATTGTATTGAAAAGGAGCCAGCAACTGAGCATTGATGCCATGAACCAGATTACGTTCAAACACCAGATTATTGTCGCACAGACTGATGATGTCAGCCTGATCGGTTCTTTCCGGTGTTGCTGTCAGACCCAATAAAAATGTTGGCTCAAAATGATTCAAAAGATTTCGATAGGTTTTTGCATCAGCGTGGTGGAATTCATCGACCACAATATAATCGAAATGATCTTTATTGAACTGTTGCAGATGGGCTTCTCGACCCAGCGTCTGGACAGAGGCAAACAGCATATCCGCCCCTTTGTGTTACGCTGTTTGCCATTATAAAAACCGGTATGCGCATCAGGTCGTATTTTTACAAAGGTTTGCTGGGCCTGAAGTAAAATCTCTTCCCGGTGAGCAACAAACAATACTTTCTCTGCCTGGCACTGCTGCGTATCGAATGCAGCTAACCAGGTTTTACCAAGACCGGTTGCCAATACCACCAAGCCTCGCTTATATCCTTCTTCTCTCGTAGCTTGCAACGCCTGTAAGGCCTCAAGTTGAATTTCACTGGGCGTTGGCGCTTCAACCAGTTCTTCTGCTTCTACCGCTATAAGTTTGGTTTGACGTCGCCGTTTGAGATAGCTGTCTATCCACGAGTGACTTAATGGCTGAACAAGCTCCTGATTGAATATTTCATGGAATTGACGACGGATATGGATGAACTGGAAAGTATAAGGGTCATCCTGATTGCCATTACATTGAAGGCAAAGGTTCCATTCATGTCCGGTGGTCAGGGCTGCTTTACTGATATTGCTTGAACCTACATAAGCAGAGCCCTCAATACTTTCACCATCGCAGGTATGGATGAAAATATAGGACTTCATATGGAAGCTTTGCTGACCATTGCACTGATAGATTCGAATATCAGCACCACGCTCTTTAAGCAGCATCAGCTCCCTCAATGCCTGAGGATCTGTGACATCAAGATAATCTGAAGTCAGCACACGGATTGACGCGCCACGATCAACAGCATCAAACAAAGCACCGAACAGCAGTTTTAAGCCACTGATACGAATAAAAGCTACTGTGATTTCAATTTCCTGAGCACGGTTAATGGCATCAAGTAACTTGGGCAGTAGTGGGTCATCCATACCACCCGTTGTGAGTAACGCCGAACGGGAATCTGTAGGATCGAGAGGTCTTGCTTCCATGCTGCATCAAGCCTTTTTCAAAATAGCGTTAAGCCAATGCTCATTTTCACGACCAGGCCTTAAATCCTGAGTGACCCACAGTTTGGAAATCTTCAAACCGGTAGCTTCAAGAACCTTCTCAAGCCCCGACTCATCAAGATTGGTAAAGTGTCTTCCGCCACGGTTTTCTTCACCTTCACCATATTTGAAAGAGCAGTAAAAATAACCATCGTCTTTCAAAAATTGGCATAAGTGAGAAAGGGTTACGGTCAGTTCTTGTAAAGGAGCATGAAGCAGAGAGGCACAGGCCCATATGCCATCAAACATCTTGCCTGACGTATAATCCAGAAACAGGGAATGCTCGACTGATAATCCAGTTAGCTCTGAAGCCCGTTTAGCCAGACTCTCACTGCCATCAAAGGCTGTAACCTGATAACCCTTTTTCATAAATTCAAGCGAGTCCCTGCCCGAACCACAACCAACATCAAGAATATGTCCACGTTCAGGCAGTAACGTAAGAAAGTGGTCGTACAGTGCCTGAGCGTCTATAGACACTGTGGAGTCAAAGAAAGAATCTGTGTTTTGCTCGTAAAAAGCAATGGTCTGGGTCATGACTGAGCGAATCGGCATGAAATAATGTTCCTGATGATGCCATTTTCAGATCTGTATTTGTAGCGATACAGATACCAGAAAGTCAGTAGCGAGTCATAATATTCCCAGGAAGGCAAAACATTTCGCCTATAGACCTAAATCACTCCCTGAATATCAGGATTTTGAACCTGCACCCTTAATAAATTCGTGAGCAGAGAAGGGGTCTCATACAAATGGAATCTTTGTAAATCCATAAGGTATACTCAGGCTCCTATGGAGTTCTACAAAATCAGATACAGGATGTAGCCATGAGTGAAAAAGAGGTTATTGAATTACAACCTTATGAGTTGATAAGGGGTCTGGCAGAAGTTATCCGTCAAACTCAGCAGGAGATAGGCTATTACGAGATTAAGCCTGTTGCTGAGAACCAGATCGATGGCTTGATTAAAGAAACACTCAAGCGAGAGAAAAAGCTTCTAAAAGAAAAAGAAATACAGCGCCTTGCCGGTAAGATTTACACTGAAATAATGACAAAGAGCGTTAAGCAGGGGTTATCGCTACTGTCGAAGTATTACGCAGAAACCCAGAACATGAAGAAAAAGGACTTCTTGCTGGAAGAGCACAAAAGTAGCCGACTGGGCAGGCACCTGAAATATACGGGACAGAAGCGCCCTCCCAATACTGCAGCACATGCTATTGTCAGTGGCAGTCATGATGAAGCCAGGGCAGCCAGGAAAATCCTGGCCAAATGGAAAATCAGAATTGATGACCCTGACAATGGCGTTTTCTTACCCAGAGACTCAAGGTATATTCCACACCCAGAAATGAAAGATGCAGTGAATCATGCAAAACTACACACAGACGAATATTACGTGAACATTACTGCCATGTTGAGTCAGTCAGCAACAGAATATGAATGTAGACAAACTCTGCAGCTGATTGCTCAATCCTTACAGAATGGCTCATTGGAGTATTGAAGATGAAGGTTTATAAGGTACTGCCTGATACTGATTTTAGCCTGATGTATCCAGAAGACGATGTATACAACTCCGATGAGTGGGAGTTCAAGGCAGAGCCCCTATTGGGAAAACTACCCAACGTTTTTAATGCCTATTTTTCCAAAAAAGGTGATAAGCCACTGCCTGATATTGCTTACATAGGCATGTCAACATTTGCTTTTAGAAAAGAAATTGCTACAGAACTCGTTGACATACTAGAAGAGGCTGGTGAGATGCTGCCATTTTATGTGGATGAAGAGTTATGGTACTGCCTGAATGTAACGGTTCAGTCCAATGCGCTTGGTGAAGAGAACTCTAAATATAAGATTAACAATGGCATTATCAAGATGCATTTAACAGAATATGTATTTATAGAGAGTAAACTTCCCAGTTCCTCACTATTCAAAATCCCTGATGACAATTTCACTCATATATTCTGTGCAGACAGAAGAGACAACGATGAACATGTTCTGAACAATTTTTTTTGTGCCGTTTCAGCGAATGAGTACACTGGCCTGAGATTCGAAGAAGTTTTCGACTCAACCATTAATTAGCAATCTGATATTGGTCAACAATAGTCCTTATGAAGGATTACAATTACGCAACTGTATTGATGAGTGGAATCGCTGAGCAGTTCAAATCGCCTTTGCCGATTATTACTGTCCTTATACAGAAGGTGTCCCTTGGATGTCCCCGGCATGTTTTAGAATTGTTACGAAAGTTTTATTCGAAAAAACCATCCTGAATGATGGTTCCACGGGTAATTAGCCCTCTGGGTACTTCACCCAGGCGGATCAAGTAGATTCTATCTCTTTTTGCTACTGCAGGACCAGGCGACCTCGTCGCCATCTTTATTTTGCCTTCCACATGTGCCCACATTACGGTTAGGACTTCTTTTTTAATGATGGGCTGTTACTTCAACTTACCAAAAACAGAAGATTATTTATGCACTATTATTGTCTGATTCGGCACAATACCTTTACGTGACCAGTGTTCATCAATAGCTTGAGCAAAGTCACTACGAACCAATTTTGCTCTTTTCATCAACCACTCAGCACTATCCTGACGAAGATAAATACCTTCCAGTTTTTTGGCACCATAACATGATTGAGTATCCAGAAGATGGCGTAACTGCTCTAATGAAAAATGCCCTGTTGCTATAGCTTTAACCGGATGAATATCCAATAGTTCAAACATCTCATTTCGTCTCTGGACAGTATAGAAACGGTCGTGTTGACGATCATAAATATCAAAGCCAATAAACCAGTCAGGCAGCGTCTTATAAGCCAGAGAGTGCTGTGCGTAACACCATTCACCGAACAAAATCAGATCAGTGCCCAGTACATCAACCAGGTCAGATTCATAGCGTTTCACCCAACGCCACAGGTGCTTGAACTGGCCACCGGCATCCCTCTCAATCCATGCGCCTCGATTTTGAGCTCTGAGATTACCGTCAGTACCCAGAGAAAAGCCGACATTGGCACCGTCGACTTTTTCTTCAATGGTGAGCTCTGAATCCAGCAAGTTCCGGGCAACACTTTCTGGCAGGAGTTTATCGCCTCGGGGTTCGCCAGAACCAAGCCATTGAATATGAGGTGTATGAGGAAAGCGGAGGAAATCAGCGGTCATGGTGTTCCTTCCACTTTTGGCGAGACCATTCCTCTATCAGCTGTTCAACCTGAACGCCTGCGGCTTCCAGTATCTCCTGCCAGTCATACCAGTCGGTATCGCAGGCGTTAACAATCGTGCATGGCTTTTTTTCTTCATTAGATTTCATGCAGGCTGCAACGATTTTGGTATCGGCAAGGTCATGAATGACAGTGTTCAGCTGTTCGGCCAGAGCCGCCACTTTAACTGGGTGGGAAGGATCATCAATCCACTCAACATCTACGTAATCTATTTCACCACGTGACATTTTTTCAAAAACAACACGTTGACCATAATCCTGATCCGTCAGCTTATTTTGGTATTCACTGAGTATTTCCCAGTCACTGTCAACCACCATCCTCCCGTTACCAGCCTCAAACTCCATCAACCATTCGAACACTTTTTGTGCCGCATCAGGGTCTTGAACAGGATGGTTTTCAGACGAAAAAGGTGATTCAGAATGCTCGCCACTGGCTACGATGAAAACATTAGTATCGACAACATGGCGACTCATGAGGATTTACGCTCCTGCTTCATCCGAAGCATGGTTTGTTTGGCCTGTTCCCGAACTTCACCTGTAGCATCCCCAAAGAAATTATCAGGCCAGTTCGACAGTCTCCCGTAAGCGTCCATATCCAGTGACTTCAGAACAGCGTCAGACCTCTTTCTTTCGACAAAATACAGAGCACACTGTTCTGGTGAAGCCTTCTTTTGAGCGACCAGTGTCTGCATACGGCGAAACAGGTGTTCAGAGTGTGTTTCAACAATGAACTGGACATGCCGCTTTTTGCTGACCTCCAGAAAGAGCTCCGCCAACAGCGATTGCGCCAGTGGATGCAGATGAATCTCTGGTTCTTCCAGAATAATGGTGGAATATTTGGGAGCAAAAAAAGCCAGTACCAGTACAGGCAGAACCTGAGAGATACCAATACCGACATCTCTCAGGTTGGCAGCAACACCGTCTCTGTGAATAAGCACGTTATAGTGACCGGCGCTGAGCTGTTTTATCTCCAGCTTTTCAGCCACTTTCATCTTCTTCAACCATTTAGAAACCGATGAAACCAGATTATCACCCGCTTTTTTATTGGCCTGTGCACTGGCCAGCAATGCGGGAATAGCATTGCTGCCATCATCACCAATAATGCCGGGACGGGTACGATTCCAGATATAGGTACGTTTAGGGCGGCTTCTTAAGGGGCCAAGATAAGCAATAGATTCAAGCTCTCTGCGTACCTGAAGGCTGATATCCTGGACGATTTTACCCTCTGTCCCCAAAGCGGCTATAGCATCTGCGGAAAAGGCAATACCTCGCTCAGGTGCATAATCACGGCTCTTCAGGCTTGTTCGTGTTTCTCCTGGCTTGTAGAGGTTAAATGCGCTCCGCTCAGTTCTCGAACTTCGAAACCAGTTCTCGTTATCATTACTGAGTTTCAGTATGTCAACAACCGGACTCTTCTTTGAGTCCTGTGCGTATTCAACAGAAAAATAGCAGGCTGTTTTTTCATGCTGAGCATCAATTTCAATGCCGACCTTCCGCTCCTTTGGCTTGTGGGTCAGCAAATCTTCAAAGGACCCCATATCAACATAATCGTTTACTTCATCACCGCCCAGATTGAGATGTACCATACGGTCGGGGGAGGCAGCTGTCTGCTTCATTAAAAGCAGACTTTGCAACAGGCTGGATTTGCCGGTGGAGTTCCCCCCCAGTAATAGTGTGACCGGAGCAAGGCGAATATCTCCAGAAGCACGCCATGCCTTAAAATTTGAAAGTTTTAAACGTGTTAACATAATTACTATTTCCTTAGCTGCTCTGCTTTTCCTGCTGACCAGCGCGATTGAGCGGTCTGAATCTGGCTCGGCTCACCCATCTATTACTGCCCTCCCTTAGGTTACAGTATCCTGGGCAGCCTTCAAAAAATGTTCAGCGTCTACGCCAACGCCCCCTCAACCATGGCATCGGCCAGATGCAGGCGGTTTTGTTGGACTTGTTGGAGGTGGGTTTTGAGTTGGTTGCAGAGAATCATTAACTGTTTCACTTTAATGGTTATTCGGCACTGCTCTTCAAGCGGAGGAATGGGCAATACAGTCGATGCAACCTTTGCAACATTAAGGTTAGGCTGAGCCCCTCCAGCAGCAGCACTTCTCAGCTCCTCATAGGCCTTGATGAAGAACAGTTTTACGAAGGCTCTGTGGTCTACATGCTTTTCAAATAAACGTATAGCCGCGCACGCCTGGTTTGTACCTGCTTCAACCAATAGCTCTGTGATCTGCCCTCTTGTTTTGCCTTGGCCATACATGGCAATAACCAAGGTTCCTTTTGGGTATACGGTTACGTTGGTTTCTTTCACAGCAGTAATAGATACTTTCTCTTTAGTATCGGCGACGTATAGTTCACTAGTTTCGCCGCTACTTACCCAATTAATTTCGGCATCAGACCAATACTCTGGCTTGGCTCTTGATGGCGTTGCACCCGTGCCAACCTGAGAAAAAGTACCTATTCGCTCCCACTCCCACCCAACAGGCAACCCAAACGGCTTCTCATCTTCCCCAACCGGTGGCAGTGCCTTCTGCTTCTTGACCTTCTTCTCTTTAATCAACTGCGCCTTTTCAGCGGCGATTTTTTCCAGCAGTACAGAAGCCGGTTCATAGTCCGGACTCTTTCTCGCCTCGCGGCTGGCTTGGGGCACCAGCTTGCCCATGACGGCCAGTTGCAGCACGGTTTGTTTGAGCTGGTCGATGCTCTCTTCGGTGGTGAACAGGGTGGTGAAATGTTCGGCAATGCGGTGCCAGTTCTGCTCCAGTTCTTCTGCATTTCCGCTATTAGTCAGCGTAGCCAGCAGGTTTTCTACCAATGTCGTATGGGCGGCGAGGCTGGTTTCGGTTTGCTGTTCCAGCTGGTCGCACAGGGACATGAGTTCGTTGACTTTGGTGACTATGCGGTGTTGTTCTGTCTGAGGAGGAACAATTGCGACAAGATGCGTTAAATCTCCTAAAGACACATTTGGCATCGCACCTCCTCTAGCTTTTTCCTTTGTTTTTGATGCGACAAAGGAGTTCAAGAGAATAAGAAGAAATCTCACGTCAAAAACTAAAGATGTCCCCTTTATGATGGCTAGTGCCTGATTAGTATTTGCAGGTAAATCCTCTTTGGTAACAATGCAGGTTTTTCCTATTGTGCCAGCTATAGAAAATAATACATCGCCTGCTTCTAAGCTTGACCGTTCTAAGGCAGCATGCGTTTCTTCTGAGATATGCTGGCTTATGGCCGTTTTTTGGATTCGATTATTTGCAATATTCTCAACTTTTATGAAACTGACCCCGGAAGCCGTAAATTGATAGCCGACAGAGGTTGGCGTTGTCCCTTTGGTTATGACTAGGGATAGCTCTCCAAGCCTCGCTACGGCCCATTGTTCGGGTAGTTTGAAAGGATGGTCATCGACTGTCACTTCAGGAAGCTTTTTTGATTTCTTGATTTTCTTGTCTTTAATCAAGAGCGCCTTTTCAGCTGCAAAATGTTCCAACAGCAAAGAGGCTCGCTCATCCTCTGGATTCTGAGGCACCAACTTACCCCGGACAGCCAGCTCCAGAATCAGCTCCCGAAGCTTCTTAATGCCATACAGATCAATCTTTTTGCTGGAACCCCGACCCGTCGTCGAACGCTGCTGAATAGCAGACGCCCAAAGTCCCAGGTTTTCCGTAATTACAGCCGGTGTATCTAATTGGTTCATAAAGTCGTTCAATTCGGTTCTGCCGCCAGCATATTCATAACCAAGCGGATCAATGTCTCTTTCTGCTTCGGGTCGGATTCGGCGACCAGCAGCGTCAGGGCAGCCAGGCCTGTGTCGTTAATGACGGGTTCGCCGGTATCGTTCAGTAATCGGCCATTGCGGTGCAGAAAATCCACAAACAGGAAGGCACCGCTGCGTTTATTGCCATCGGTAAAAGGGTGGTTCTTGACCATAAAGTAGAGCAAGTGGGCAGCTTTACTCTCAATGGTTGGGTACGCTGGTTCACCAAAAGCGGTTTGATCAAGGTTGCCCAATAGTGCACCCAGGCCATCACCCCGAGGTTTGGCAAACAGATCTGTGGCTTCGCCCCGTTCGATCAGATTTTGTTTCAGTTCTGCCAGTGAGGCCTCAGCTTCCTGCTCTGTAGGCAGAGTGCCGCCCTGCTGGCCGGAAGGTTTATTCAGCAAACCTTCATCGTAGCGCTGCAGCCAAAGAAAGGTTTGGGTGTAACGGCTGACAATTTCTACCAGCCCACGCCCAGTACTGCTGTTTAGTTCAGGTGATGATGCAGCCTTTCGCACCAGTTTGAGCGCAGCCTCAAGTTCCAGCGCATTTTGCTCAAATCTCTGCTGATTGATGGTATAGCCACGGGTGAGGTGGTCATTGATTATGCGGGTAGCCCATTGCCTGAACAGCACAGCACGTTTGGAGTTTACTCGATAGCCAACAGAGATAATGGCGTCCAGATCATAATGCTTCAGGTTCCGGCGCACCTGCCTTTTACCTTCAGTTTGAACTACTAAGAAATCCTTAGAAGTTGAATTTTCTTCAAGCTCCTGCTCATGAAAGATGTTCTTCAAGTGCATCAGAATGTTTTCTGGAGTGGTGTCAAACAGTTGCCCCATCTGGCGCTGTGTTAACCAAATGGTTTCCTGGCTCAGTTGTACACTGATTTCACCATTCTCACTGGCAAAAATTTGAATTTCATTCTGATCGGGCTGACCGGGCATTCGTTAATCCCTATTGATTTTGAGTGAGCGCCTTGCCAAGAATAGCCTTCAGCTCATTGTGCAGACCAGCAATTTGCTCTTGTTGCCGGGCATAATCTGCCAGCAGCTCTTCCGGATCATGGCTGATGACTTCGCCTTCGTGAGGATTCTTGATATCCAGATTGAAGTTGCGCTCAATCACTTCATCAATGCTGACTTTCCAGGCGTGTTCGTTTTCTACCCGTGCGGCAAAGCCGTCGGCTTCATCGCCCCACCATGCCTGTTCTGCCTTAAATTCTTCAAACTTCATAGGCTTGGTTTTGCTGTAGTTCTTCACACCTTCCGGATACGGGTGCTCGTAGAACCAGATATCCTGAGTCGGCTGACCTTTGGTGAAAAATAGAATGTTGGTTTTAATGCCGGTGTACGGATTAAACACGCCGTTGGGCAGGCGCACAATGGTGTGCAGGTTGCACTCCTCACAGAGCAGTTTCTTGATCTTGGTTTTTACGCCTTCGCCAAACAGGGTGCCATCGGGTAATACGACAGCGGCTCGGCCACCTTTCTTTTCTGAAGAGTCGGCCAGGATTTCAATAATCAGCTGCAGGAACAGATCTGCCGTTTCACGGGTTTGCAGTTCTGCCGGGAAGTTCTTCTCAATGCCATCTTCCTCGGTGCCGCCAAAGGGAGGGTTGGTGACGATCACATCAATCTCTTCGTCCCAGCTGCTCAGAGGCTTGTTGAGGGTGTTGCCGTGTTTGATCTGTACCGGCACTTCAATGCCGTGCAGCAGCATATTAGTGGTGCAGAGCAGGTGCGGAAGCTGTTTTTTCTCAACACCGTGAATACTCTTTTGCAGCGCCTGATGGTCTTCGGTGGTTCTTACCTGAGGTTTCAGGTGGTCTACCGAGCAGGCCAGGAAGCCGCCTGTACCACAGGCAGGGTCCATAATGCTTTCGCCCAGTTGCGGGTTCACGCGATCGACCATAAAACGGGTGACGGCACGGGGCGTATAGAACTCACCGGCGTTACCGGCGCTTTGCAGGTCACGGAGAATCTGTTCGTAAATATCACCGAACAGGTGTCGTTCTTTGGAGTCGGTAAAGTCTACCTCGTTCAGCTTATTGATCACCTGTCGTAGTAGAGTGCCGTTCTTCATGTAGTTGAAGGCATCGCTGAAGGCCTCTTTCACAACAAAACCACGAGGATTGGTGTGAATGGGGGCGGTCAGGTTTTTCAGTCTTGGGAACAGGTCTGCGTTGATAAACTCCAGCAGTTCTTCGCCGGTCATGCCCTGGTTGTCTGCTGCCCAGCTTCTCCATAGATACTGCTCGGGAATCGGCAAGCGATAATCGTCCAGCTCAAATTCCAGTTCTTCTTCCTGAGCATCGAACACTTTCAGAAACAGCAGCCAGGACATCTGCCCCAGTCGTTGAGCATCGCCATCAACACCGGCGTCTTTACGCATGATGTCCTGAATGGATTTGATTACGGAACTGGTCGACATATTAATCTCTTGATCACTATAAAAGTCGCTGAAGATAAGGCTGAAAATTGTCTGCTATGCTACTGCAACGACTAATAAAAAACAGGGTATGTAGTATGGGTCTGGAATCGCAAGTGCTTCAACTTCAGGCAAAGCATAAAGCATTGGATGAAGCCTTTCTCGAATATCATCAAATTGTTACCGGAACACAGGATGTTGTCGCCCTGATGCTCAAGGAACAGCGCGAATACCATGGTAAAACGGACTATCGCCTGGACTGCATTGAACGCTCTCTGGAAGCCTTCAAGGATGAAACCCGTGAGAACTTCAAGCAACTTCAGTTACTGATTACCCAGCTTCATTCAAACCATTGACCGTCAGCCCACTTTATAAATCTCGGCTTCGAGTTCGCTGATGGCTTTCTCATAATCAGCGGGCTTGCCAAAGCCTTTTTCCACAATTTGTTTGGGTCGGCCCATCTGGGGAAAAGGTTCTACCTTCAGAACACTCTTCTTCTCGATTTCCAGCACGCCTTCATCGGCGTATTTTTCCAGCAGCGCGCCAAGAACTGCTTGGGCGATTTCGGAGTATTTTGTGAAATAGTTGCGCTTCTTTACATTATCTGCGCGTTCTTTTCGGGTCAGTGGTGGCTGATCGTAGACTACGTGACAGATGAGATCAAAGGGATCCATGGCCTTGCCCAGTTTCTGTTCCACTTCCTGAGACAATAACTCCCAGAGTATACCCTCGCCTTCCAGCTCTTCTATGATAGCCTGCTTGCGTTCCGCATCATTCCACTTTTTAGTGAACTCATCCAGAGACGCAAACTGCTTTGCCATGGTTTTACGGGTGTAGTCCTTGAAGGATTCAGTCACCAGTTTGCCGTCGGTGTCATAATATTGCACCCGTTCGGCAATGGCTTTGACTGTTACACCATTGACGTGGAACTTGCGAACCTTATGATCATCGTCACCTTCGTCCACCCAGGGGCTTTCAACATCAGTGTCAACATTGTATTCCCCCTGCTCTTCATTGACCTGATCTAAATCGTCATTAACATTTTCAGGCTGGTCGATAGCATCATCATCTAACAATGCTTCGAGATCCGAGTCGTCATTGTTGATGTCATCCGGACGGGTGTTGAGTATTTTCTCGGGTATACCATCAAAGCGTTCATCTGCAAACAGCTCAGTGGCTTTCTTGAAATCAAGGATGGTAAACCAGAGCTTATTGAAGCGGTCATCAATACGGGTTCCCCGGCCAATGATCTGTTTAAACTTGGTCATGGACTGAATGTTCTGATCCAGTACCACCAGTTTGCAGGTTTTGGCATCCACGCCTGTCGTCATTAATTCTGAGGTTGTGGCAATGACCGGATAAGATTTTTTGGGATTGATAAAGTTGTCGAGCTGAGCCTTGCCCAGATCATCATCACCCGTGATTTTCATCACGTATTTGTCATTTTTGGCTACCTGTTCAGGGTTCAGGTTGACCAGTGCACGGCGCATACGCTCAGCGTGATCAATGTCGTTACAGAAGACGATGGTCTTTGCCATCGGGTCAGTACGCTTCAGATAATTGGTAATAGTTTCAGCCACCAGCTGAGTGCGCTCGTCGATGACCAGGGTTCGGTCAAAGTCTTTCTGGTTGTAGATACGGTCTTCAATCAGCTCGCCCTGTTTATCAGTCTGGCCTTTGGTGGGTCGCCAGCCTTGAAGGTCGATATCAATGTCTACCCGAACCACTTTATAGGGAGCCAGGAAGCCATCTTCAATACCTTCTTTTAAGGAGTAGGTGTAGGCCGGATCACCAAAGTAGTCGATATTCGAGACTTCATCGGTTTCTTTGGGCGTGGCGGTAAGACCGACCTGGGTGGCATTGCTGAAATATTCCAGAATCTCTCGCCAGGCACTGTCTTCAGAAGCACTGCCTCGGTGGCACTCGTCGATGATAATCAGGTCAAAGAAATCCGGGTCTACCTGTTTGTAGGCTTTCTGGTGCTCTTCCGGACCGGTGAGTGCCTGATAAAGTGCCAGATGGATTTCATAGGCGGGATCAACGGAACGCTTTTCAACCTTCGTCATGGCATTGCCGAAGGGCTGGAAGTCGTTAATTCGGGTCTGATCGACCAGAATATTTCGATCTGCTAAAAACAGAATGCGTTTTTTATTCTTGGCCTTCCATAAACGCCAGATGATCTGAAAGGCTGTGTAGGTTTTGCCTGTGCCCGTTGCCATCACCAGCAAAATCCGATTCTGACCGGCAGAAACTGCCTCTACGGTTTTGTTGATGGCTTGTAATTGATAGTAGCGGGGCGACTTGCCGCTGCCGTCATCGTAATAATCCTGGGTGATGATGGGTAGCTGTTGTTCGGTGTAGCCTTTCCAGATGCAGTATTTCTGCCAAAGTTGCTCCGGGGTTGGGAAGTCTTCCAGACGAATTTCTGTTTCCAGCTGTGCTGGGTTGGTCTTGTCATGGAAAATAAAGCCATCGCCATTGGAGGCAAACACAAAGGGGACGTCCAGCAGACGGGCATAATCCAGACCTTGCTGCATGCCCTTGCCTATTTCGTGTTTGTTGGCTTTGGCCTCAATCACTGCCAGTGGCATGCTGGGCTTGTGATACAGCACGATGTCAGCTGATTTAACTTTCTTTCGCGCTGCCACACGACCACGGACCACCACCTTTCCATCACGCAGTTTGACTTCCTGACGTATCTGGGTCATGTCGTTCCAGCCAGCGTCTTTAATCGCTGGCAGGAGAAATTTAGTGATGATGTCTGTTTCAGTCAGTTTTGATTTGTCGATGCTGGCCACTTTTGCGCTTCCGTCCGCTCTACACCCATCAGCCATTGTCGCACATTATTATTCAGGGTAAATAGGGAGTTATTTGAAGCCAATGATCATATACGCAGGAAATGGCTTAACTCAGAATGGCTCAAACTGTATCTATTTGCTCGAACGCTATGCCAGTCAGTTCAGCCACTTGCACAAGCTCAACAAATCTCTCACTGCAATAGAGGTACGAATAATGACCAAAGGGAGAAGTCCAGACAGTTTGACCCTCAATATCACATGACTTGAAAGCAATTTTATCAACCTGGCTGAATTCATTTTGATGGCTATTGCTCTCGTCAGCATCTATAGCCTTTAGCACATTTAGAAAATACCAATCAGCCCCCTGGTAGGTAACCGGAAGAACCTCTCCAACTTCTGTCAATATTGGTTTAAGCACACTGTAAGCTTTCTCTGAGAGCATCAACTCATTTACCTGAAGCCTGCAAATATCACCAGGTGCCAGATCATCTTCTAAAACACCTTCACACTTTACCCAATATTCTGACAACTGCTCACCTTCATCCATAGCCATGGCCAGCTCTGAAGGCTTCTGACTTTGGGCAATGATAGACTCCATATTTGGAAAAAGCTCTCCATACTGATCATCACTAACTATTTTGAAGAAGGTCATAATTCAACTCTCTTTTATATTTATTTAGCTGGAGTCTCGGAGTAGCTGACTTATGTGGACACAAACCACACTTATAAGTGTTTTTGTGTCTACTTAACGTGCATGTGCGACCCTCAGGCATCATGAGAATGTTGCATCTAGCAACACGGGAGAGAAAGAATTAAACAGCTCCATTGTTGCAGCTATAGCAGCCTCTTATTTGCCTTCCAGGTTTCATCAAGCTGCCTGCCAATGAGTTTCTTCGTACTCGGTTTAACGTCCAAGTCTGCTGCAATTTCAGACCAGTTTTGCAGCGCATCCACTACTCGTTCTATGATTTTTTTTGCTTGATTCCAGGTGGCGATATTAGCCTGTTTTGCCAATTTCTGGACTGCTTTGACTGGAGGCTCTGAGCCATGACCGAGATAGGCCATCATATGCTGGTTATAGGGTGAAGGGCTGAAAGTAACATCATAAAAAGGAGCCAGGGACCACTGCCCAGCATCATCCATTAGAAATGACCAGTTTTTGGTGTGATCATCCTGATTTAGACCAAATAAGTTGAACATGGCGCGGACAAACTGTTCCTGAGCAGCAGCCGGGCTCTGACAGAGCACCTGACTCACTTTCAAGAGATCATCATAATCCATAGACGGTTTTCTATAATCAGCATCCATAAGCCCGCATAAAGTATGCATATGCAAACGACCTGGTTCAGGCTGTTCTTGAGAACAATCAAATCGCTGAAGTGCCAGCCAGGCAACCGCTTCAGAACTTCCAGTGTCGTGAATCAGCTCCCACTTTGGAACCATTAACCCGGCATCGGCTGCCATGGTTAACCAGGCGGCTTCACAAAGTCCCTCTTCATGTCCTAATGGCAAGTTTTTGGACGTAAACTTTACCAGCCACGGCGATAAACCCTGTTTTGCAAGGGTGCTGACTTTGTGGGGGTTATCGGGATCAAGCCAAACTGACGCCTTTGGCCTTGCACCACCGGAGCCACCAGCTTGAGCCAGAGCAGGCAGGACATCGTCTGTCTGACCTTCAAATAACTGCTGAGCTTCCAGCCCAAGCATTGCAATATCCGTCAGCCTTCCATCTTGCTCTTTTTCATAATCGGTAGCAGGAAAATAACGGAGTGACCCCATTCCTCTTTGCCCAATAAAAGCCAGGCGATCCAGTGGAGTGATTTGATGAGGAAGAATCCCTTGCTGACGAAAAACTCGATCCATCAGAAGAAGGCCCCAGCCATCCGGCAATGAATCAGCAAACACTCCATGCAAACCTTGATGAGGCTCTTGAGGCCCCCGATGAAGCGATTCATTAAATGGTAATGTAAAAGGCGAAAGGCTTTGATGTTGTTCGATATAGCTTTTGTCGTACTGAAAGAAAATGCCTTGCTGATTCTGAGCAAGCTCCCCTACTTTCTTTTTTGAGCCATCACTTAAACGGCGATGCACTTCAAGCTTGCGAACCTTCATTGCCTCAGCACCTCATCAATACTGGAGGGAAGCAGATCATCCTCTTTAGTCAGGGAAGAAAGATTCTCAAGCTTATCGACACACTGCCAGAGCAGGATAAACTGTCTGAGCGAAATCTGACCGGTAGCTTCAAACTTCTTTATGGTGGGAGCAGGTACACCACTCTGCTCAGCCAGGGTCTGCCGCGACCATTTTTTAGATTTCCTCTTGGCCATAACCGCAGCAGCCAGTTGTTCCTGCACTTCGGAAGGCGTCAGTAAAGAGAGTAAACTCATACTTAACCCTTATCATCCATATAGACATTATTGTAGCTAAAATATCACAAATTACAAACAAATGGATACTATAGTAACCATATTTTAAAGATGTAACCGATCCCTCCAGAAAGAAAATCAGGTTCTGAACAAGGCATAACCAATATCCCCCCCTTAGACAAGCTCAGGGCGAACGGAATCCCTATGTAAATCGGGTAATTATTTTGAGACAAACTCTTAGTGGGATAATTCTTGTGAAAGTCACCACCAGGTCAAATGCAGACAGTATCGGCAGTAGGTTGATGCATCCCAACAGAACTTGAGCCACATTCAATATTAATTGAAATTAAATCAATTTTATTCATAAAGCATTCCAAGTATAAAGTGTATTCAGCTCTTAACATCAGACCATGTCACAGTGATTCTTGATCAGGCCACAAGGCACAAGCAAGAAACCGCAGAGACTGGCTGAAAACATTAGAAAAGAAATACAGAGAGACCTGAAAGAGCAAGGACTTGATTCAGGATTAGTCTTATAAAACAGGATATCAAAGCACAATGAATAAAGACTTTACGTTTAGCGTTAAGAGCCTATCGTTTGATGAAAACTATCAGCCAGCAGACAATACGCGCATCACTACCAACTTTGCGAATTTGGCCAGAGGTGAGAGCCGCCAGGAGAATTTGCGCAACGCTTTAAGGATGATTGATAACAGTTTTAATGCCTTGGCGCACTGGGACAACCCGAAAGGTGATCGCTACTCTGTCGAACTCGAAATCATTTCCGTGGATATGGATATCGAAGGCAGCGGCCATAGCTTTCCATCCATTGAAATATTAAAAACCAATATCGTTGATCATAAAACCAACGAGTGCATCGAAGGCATTGTAGGGAATAACTTTTCCTCGTATTTGCGCGATTATGATTTCAGTGTGCGCTTACTGGATCATAATAAAGATCAGGCCAGTTTTAGCATTCCAGACAATTTTGGTGACCTGCATGGCAAGCTCTTTCAGCACTTTGTGAACTCAACTACTTACAGACAGAATTTCAAAAAGCCACCGGTTATATGCCTTAGTGTTTCCGATAACAAGATCTATCGTCGGACTGAAAACCAGCACCCGGTATTAGGCTTTGAGTATCAGCCCAATGAATCCTCTTTGACTGAGCAATATTTCAAAAAGATGGGCTTACAGGTTCGCTATTTCATGCCGCAAAACAGTGTTGCGCCTTTGGCTTTCTATTTCTTTGGCGACTTGCTGAATGATTACACCAATCTTGAGCTGATCAGTACCATCAGTACGATGGAAACGTTCCAAAAGATCTACCGACCAGAGATTTACAACGCCAATGCCGTTGCAGGAAATTGCTATCAACCTGACTTAAACAACCAGGATCATTCTGTCACTCAAATTGTTTATGACCGAGAAGAGCGCAGCAAGTTGGCTATCCAGCAAGGAAAATTTGCAGAGGAACACTTCATCAAACCTTATCAGACTGTCCTTGAACAGTGGTCTGCTGATTACGCTTAAACAACCCTAAGCAAAACAAAAAATATTCTTCACGATAAAAAATACGAAAATAGATGACAGCGCTTACTATGAAAACTTTATTACCTACTTCAACGGCGGGCAGTTTGCCCAAACCTTCATGGCTTGCAGAACCGGAAAAACTCTGGTCGCCCTGGAAGCTGCAAGATGAAGCATTATTAGCGGGCAAACAAGACGCTTTGCGTGTGTCACTGCACGAACAGAATCAGGCAGGGGTTGATATCGTCAGTGATGGTGAACAGACTCGCCAACATTTTGTGACTACATTTATTGAACACCTCAGTGGTGTTGATTTTGAGAATCGCAAAACAGTCAAAATTCGTGACCGCTATGATGCCAGTGTACCCACTGTCGTTGGTCCTGTTTCCAGACAAAAACCTGTTTTTGTTGAGGATGCCAAATTTTTGCGTCAGCAAACCCAGCAGCCCATCAAATGGGCACTGCCAGGCCCTATGACGATGATCGACACGCTTTATGATGATCATTACAAAAGTCGGGAAAAACTGGCTTGGGAATTTGCCAAAATACTCAATCAGGAAGCCAAAGAATTAGAGGCCGCTGGTGTTGATATCATCCAGTTTGATGAGCCTGCCTTTAATGTGTTCTTTGATGATGTGAATGACTGGGGTATTGCCACCCTGGAAAGAGCCATTGAAGGGCTTAAGTGTGAAACAGCGGTACATATTTGCTATGGCTATGGCATTAAAGCCAATACCGATTGGAAAAAGACCCTGGGCTCTGAGTGGCGTCAATATGAAGAAGTATTTCCGAAACTGCAGAAGTCTAACATCGATATTATCTCGCTAGAGTGCCACAACTCTCGCGTGCCCATCGAACTCCTTGAACTGGTTCGTGGCAAGAAAGTGATGGTAGGCGCCATTGATGTGGCATCCAATACCATAGAGACCCCCGAAGCAGTCGCCAACACCCTGCGAAAGGCGCTTGAATTTGTCGACGCAGACAAGCTCTATCCTTGCACTAACTGTGGAATGGCCCCTTTATCTCGCGATATCGCCAGAGGCAAGTTGAATGCCTTAAGTGCTGGCGCAGAAATTGTCCGAAAAGAACTTTCTGCCTAGTACAGACAAGCGTTAATACTCTGAGATACTCCGTTTTGTCTGAACCTGTCGAAGCATGCTGGTAACGCACTTCGACAGGCTAACTGCTAACGGTATGGGCTATAGCGCTTTCCTGCACCATGAGGCTCCCAAATTCGTCAATCATTGGTTACCGTCTACTGAAAACCACCCAACAGTGTCGCCCAAAATGTCCTGGTTTCTAGCAAAAAGCTTCTAAAATTGAGAGGCACAGGTGGCCACTGATCAAAGAACTGACGACAAAAACTTTTTCCGCTATGAGCAATAGAAGAAATAATTAATGGATGTCATAGAGTTTTTAACCAACAACCTCTCTACTTTTTTGGCATTGATCGCCACAGGTGTATTTGCCGGAGTTTTAGCGGGGTTATTAGGCGTTGGCGGCGGTATCGTCATTGTGCCTGTGCTGTTTTTCCTGTTCCAGAGTTTTGGCGTATCACCTGAATCTGCAATGCTGATTGCAACAGCCACTTCACTGGCCACAATTGTACCCACCTCAATCAGTTCAATTCGTGCTCACCATCAAAAAGGGAATGTGGATTTTGAACTTTTAAAGCGTTGGGCTCTCTTTATTCTTATCGGTGTATTGGTGGGGAGTTGGTTAGTTACTCGTGTTGATGGGACTTTGCTGACTATATTGTTTGGTGTGATAGCAACCTTATCTGCACTGAACATGCTCTTCAGAACTGGAAAGTCTGCTCTGTTTCAAAAGCTTCCTGGTACAGCTGGACAAACAGTTATGGGAACGTCCATTGGTTTTTTCAGTTCTATGGTGGGAATTGGTGGTGGCACCATTTCTGTTCCATTGCTCACCCTGTACAACTACCCCGCCCATAAGGCCGTAGGTACAGCTGCAGCGATAGGGTTAATCATTTCGTTACCCGGTGCACTCACAATGTTAGCGCTGGGCAACACTCCAACTGATGCGCCCGCTGGAACACTGGGACTCGTCAACCTGATCGGTTTCATTTGCATCGTGCCGCTAACGGTATTGTTTGCACCTGTCGGGGCATCACTGGCCGCTCGGCTGAATGCCACAAGATTGAAGAAGATCTTTGCTCTGGTATTGCTTTTGACGGGCTTGCGTATGTTGGGGCAAGTTTTTCTGTAGAGTATTTTCCCACAAGCCAGAATTGCTTAAACCTCAAGCTCGGTGGCTAACCACTGTAATCATGAGGATCATACTGCGCATACATATACCATTATTTGTTTTATATATACCACTCTATGGTATATATTTATCCTATATTGGTAAAAAAAGTACTGCTCATATGTTCGTCTTAAGAGGCATTCTCAGGGCTGAAAGTCAGGAAAAGATTCTTATTTATCTGATGGTTAGAGAGTCCGGTTACGGAAAAGCCATTGCTGAGTTTTATGGCCTTTCTACCAACTCTGTACAAAAACAACTGGCCAGGCTGGAAGAAGATGGTGTCCTGGTCAGTCGACTGATAGGTAAACTCAGGGAGTACCAGCTCAACCCTCGCTACCCTTTTCTGGCACCCTTGAAAGAGCTGTTGAAAACAGCTCTCAATGTCTACCCTGACTCGATGATTCAGAAATTGACCATGGTAAGGAGTCGCCCCAGGGCTGCCGGTAAGCCCATAGTCGAAAACCGACCAAGAACATGAGTTAAGGGTGACAATCAATGACTGATTTTAGGAACACATCCATCATTGAGCTTGCTGCCATTGTTGCCAATCACCTCAATCAGCATGACATTAAAGTTGTACTGGTAGGAGGACTGGCCGTTGAAATCTATAGCGAGAACTTATATCTCACGAAAGATATTGATATGGTCAACACTAGTTATGATTCTGCAGGGCCACTCAAACAAGCAATGTCCGAGCTGGGATTCGAAAAACAAGGACGTGTATTTATCAACGACTCCACCGAAATCTGTGTGGAGTTTCCTTCTGCACCTCTAGCCATTGGTGACGAAATAATTAAAGAAACCACTGTCGCCCAGTCACAAAATGGCGACATCCCTATTCTGTTTGCGTCAGACGTTATCAAAGACAGGTTATTGGCTTATTTTCATTGGCAAGACAGACCTTCTTTGGTGCAGGCGTTAGCCATCATGAAGAATCACATTATCTCACCTGAAGAACTCAAGGCGTTCTGTGAAAATGAGGGAGAGGAAGGTGAATATGACTTTATTGCAGGGTTGCATGAGACTGCGATGAAGCAAAACATGAATAGCATGCTTGATTTGGAAATTATGGTGCGGAACGAGTTCCTGAAACGTTTATAACAGGTAAAAAAAAAGGTCATCGAAACTCGATGACCTTTTTTGTATGGTGCCCGGAGCCGGAATCGCTTCCCCCTGTTACTTCCGACTTTACCTCAGTTAGTGCCATTTTTTGTGCCATATAACGAATTCTTCTACATCAGATTCTACTGAAAAAACCTATCTGAATTATGGGGTTCTTATCGTCGGAGTCTAACCGGCATACATCTCAGTGACTGATTATCATGAAAGCTCAGTAGATTTTATTGACACAGACTTACCTGCAAAACTTTTTTTGATGTCCTCTTAACACCACTCCCCCCGGATAACCCATAAAACACTCCTTACGATTCAAGGAGCGGCATTGCCGCAGTAGAGGATTTTTATGGTTGCTGTTATCGCAAACGACGGTCTGGATCTCTTGAATCATCCCCGTACGTTCGGTCAGTCTTCGACCGGTCAGGGAAATAGTGTTAAGTGTAAAAACTGAAAAAAAGAAAAAAAACCCATCAATAACAAATACCGTTGTCATTGATGGGCAAGATTCAATCAACCAGCCAGTGCCTGGCCAAGTCAAATAACGTGGTTTTCAGCTCCCCAACGTGTCCAATCTTCAATCGTTTAGGGAAAAGGTTTTCATCTAACAAGACATTAATGCCTATTCCTACAACGTTTATACCTGACTGCTGACAACGGCTGACCAGATTAACCACCGCATCATGATGATCGATATCTGGTGTACCATCAGTAATCATCAAGATCAAACGACGTTCTGCTTCAGCCTGACAGACTTGATGCACCGCATGCCATAATCCAGTAGTCATGGGTGTTGAATCGTGGCTGTCCAAAGCCTCCAGTGTTACAGCAACAGCCTGAGTAGACTCTTTTCCTGTGATTATGGGAAAGACTCTGTCGTCTCTGGTTCCCGGATAAGCCGAAGCTGAAACAGTCACTCCATTTATCTGCTTCAGAGCAAACACTAACGACAAAACCGCCTCTCTTGCCAGTTTCATCCTGGGTGCCATGGACGATGAGATATCCAGTGAGATATGAACAGTAGCATTGACAGTGATGGATTCTGCCCGTCGTTTGAAAAGACGACCATCATCCAGTGCCATTCTATGTAACCGTTTGCCCTCTATCCGGATACCCCGTTTTCCGGTTCGATCTCTGGTGAGTATTTTTGCCTGAACCAGTCCCGTCAGCTGTGCGGCTAAACGGGCGGATTCTGACTGCACTTTCCAGAGCAGGACTTTTGCAGCACGTTTGTCTTCATCTGTAGTCACCACATCATCCAACCCTGGTGTTGTGGTGATGGCTGACAGGCTTGAAGACTGAGCACAACTCCATGATTCCAGCTCTCCAGCGACGGTTTCAAACAAGTCGTCCGGCCAGTCCTGATCGGTAGATTCCAGAATTTGTTTCAAGAATGGGTCTTCAGCCTTGTCTGAAGCATCGCCGTTTTTCGAAACAATCTGGTTATCACTTCCAGACAAATTTTCAGGATGATCATTTCCTCCTTCCTCAGAATCGGATTCCAGTTCAGCACCTGACACAGAATCTGTTTTATCCTCCTGATCCTGCGATTCAGGTTGCCGAGAATCGGTTCCCTGACTTTCCGAAGAACTCTCAGGTTTGTCCGAACCAATCTCACCAGAATCTTTGTTTTCAGAATGGTCATTGCTGAGATTCTGAAACAAAGCGATGATCTGTTCAGCCAGATTCAGGGCTTCCTTGGTGCTTTTCAAGCCGGGAACCTGCTTTAAAAGGCCATTCAGTGAGTCCAGTAACTGTTTGGAGAAACAGGTTTTCATCACTTCACGAGCTTTGGTCGATTCCTGCTCCAAAGCCTTCTGCCCCAGCACTTCTAACCTCAGGATGGCCAGCAAAGAGTCGTTTAACACCTTCACAGGTGAATCACTCTTTTTTGGCGCACCTAAACGACCTTTTGCTACTAACTGCCGAACGACTTCTGCAAGAGAAAAAGCAGCACCAGGGTATTCCTGGCTGATGGCCTTTTCGATCCGAATGTCCTCCAGCAAGTTAGTGAGCCTGTGTCGCAAGGTAGATCCTTTATAGTCCAGGTTAAAATCCGTGTAGCGTACATGGGCGGCCTCATGACACAAAAAACCCCAGCACAGGGCTTCTTGCTCAGGTCGCTGCAGGTCGAAGGCTGGAATCCAGATGCACTCGCCATCGGTGCATGCTTTATTTCCAGCGACTTCAACCCGAACGCCCATTTTCCTTCCCAACGCACTGCCAACTATTGGTAATGCACGTTGTAAAACAGGAGCCATATCCAAATACCTCTCTACTCTCTATATTAAGAACAAAGAAAAAAGGGACATAGCTCCTGCCCAGGCGGGTACTATGTCCCGCTTGGGATGACTGGCTTACACCAGCCGGTTTAGAAGTAGAAAGTGGCGGTAGAAGCCGTTTCCTCCGTCACTACTACCTGTTGCTTAATATCAGGTTCTTCCTGAACCTCTGCACTCTTTACTACTGGCGTCTGAGGTTGAGTTGACTCATGATTCTGCACCATCACAGGCTCAAGAGCCGTCAAACCTTCCGCACAACGCTCCATTTGTTCAACCGAACACAGCAGTAAAACCCGCTCCATCAGCTGAGTCAGCACTTCGCCTTCTAACGCTCCGTTATTCGGCAGTTGCGATAAGCCAGCATCCAGCCGTTGCACTATGGGAGAGATTCCGGGATCGACAAACGCCAGTCCATGAAGTTTGTCCCTTAGTCGAAGAATCGGATTCAGGGCTTTACGGGTGACTTTCTCTTTCCCTCTGAAGGTCTGTTCAAACAAAGCCTGAGCATCACGACTGATTTCCTCCCGCAAAGTATTGCCCAGCTGATCCACCTGTTGGTTCAGGTTGTCTGGCTGAGGCGATGCCACTACTTTGTAAGTCGTGTAACCAAACTGGAAACGCTGACCTACATGCTGAACGTCGGGAACCGCATTCCTTATAGCCTCCGCAAAATCAGGATGAGCGTTGACCCATTCCTGAATATGCTGGTCATAGCCAGTCAGAAAGGTCTGCTTTTCCTGGTTAAAGTCCTGCTGCACCTGATTAAGCTTCAGGCTTAAACCTGACACATAATGATCCGGTACCGCATACCCTCCCAGAAACCGTACACCTTCTCTGGCACAGAGCCGACACGCCTGATCTCTCAGACGATGAAACGGTTTCAGCACTTCCCGCTTACACAGTTTTTTGCTTCCTAACGAGACGACTTCATCAGACGGCAACTGCCCGCCTTTGCCCAGAACCAAATCCTCTGGTTTCAAACGACGAGCGCCTGACCAGATGGAACAGTCCAGAGCAATCACGGACATTTGCTCGAGTATCTGGGTGACTGTGGTATTAGTTGCGTTCATCACTCAATACCTCCTTCCCACAGTTCGCCAAATACATCACTGGCAATCCGGTGAATCGCCTGCCGTTCTGCTGGTTCTACTCTGGCGGTCAGAGTTTGTTCCAGAGTGTATTCAAATACTCTGGGCGCACCCTGAAAACGAAGCGATAACCTTGCCCAGCGCACCAGCCCACGGGTGGACAAAGTGACACTGAGCTGAGCTTCGCCCTCCCCTCTTCCATTTAAGTCACCAGTGAACAGACGACGAATCTCATTAGCGAGTTTCACCATCTTTTCCCTGACGACCACCGGAAGATCTGGCACCATCTGATTCAGAATCAACAGTTCAGTGAATTCATCGGGGTAGTCCACTTCAATCACACGAAACCTGTCTAACCAGGCTAACGACTGTCGAAGCACACCTTGATACAAGCCGCTGCCATCACCAGTCCCGGCACTGTTGCCTGTGGCAACAAACCGAAACCTTGGATGAACCGGAATAATTTCTCCGCCGTTTTGCGCCAGTACGAGAGGCGCACCGTCCAGCAGATCATATAATCCGGCCAGCTCACTGGGGTCAGCCACATCCATTTCATCCAGAATCAGGATATGACCTTCCTTTACCGCTGTGCTCAGCGCTCCATACTGATAAGGCGTTGAGCCTTTCTCCAGCACCTTCTGACCGAGAAGGTCATCAAGTTCCATTCTTCCGTGAACGGGTACCATCTGTGTAGGCCAGTGCAACCTTGCAGCAGCCTGTACGACCAGACTTGTTTTTCCGCAACCTGTCGGCCCAGTAAGATACAAGCCGTCGCTTTCAGGGCTATCCAGAAAGGCCAACAGCTTGCGCAGCCGGTCTCTGTCAAATACGTATGGCTGGATAGCCGGTACTGCCGGATGGCCGCACTCCTTATATCCTTCGAGCAGGATCCATTGATTGGTATCCAGATCGAAGGTTTCATTCAGCTCAAAAAACGCCGGCTGCAAACCAGCTTGCTCAGACTGAACTTCAGTTTCCATCATTGATGTCCTGCACTTTCTAAAAAACAAAAGGGCAGAATCCCCCCCGGTTGGGGAAAACAACTGCCCCACCCGGGTTAATGAAAAGCTGGATCAGAAATAGAAGGTATGGTTATTGACTGTTGGGTTTAACCAGCGTTCGTTTCCAGCGACCTCCCGTTCCGATTCACTATCGTCCACTCTATCCAACAAGGTGACTCTCACCTGCTCCCTCGACATGCGGCGAAAAGCGTCAAGGTCAGGCAACGCCAGCTGGTGTTCCTTACACAATGATTCCAGTGCTTTCTGATAGTCGATCGAACCTGTGCATTTGCTGCAACAGATTCTCAAACCATCAGATTCAGCTACCCGAAAGGCTCCCATTAACTTCTGAAAATCCTGCTGCAGTAGTTTCTGTTGTGACTTTTCGGAGTCCAGCTGATTTTTCAACTCATCCAGACGACACTGACTACGGCGATAGTCCGTTGCCAGCTTGTGCCATTGTGCCTGCACAAACAGCCCCTCCGGCACAAACACATCCAGATTCGGGTCTTTCTCAGGTTCATCACCATTCTCCACAAGCTGCCAGAAGGCTTCAGCCTCCTTTTGCAACTGTTGAATCAGGTGTTTATCCCGATTGATACAGGCCGGAAGAATGGGCAGCCCTTTATGGTAAAAGCATAACCAGGCTCTCGGTGCATCGGCGACCAGCATTTGAAATTGCACTTGTGCAAATGCTCGTCGATACCCTTCCGACTGATCTTTTAAAGCCTTAACTTCCTGATAGACTTTCTCACACGGAGCCTTCAGCTCTACCGGAATACCGTCTTTGGTAATGCCATCAAAACTGGCTCGAAGTATTCGGTTATGATCCCACTCACCACAAACAGGTAAGAGAGGTGCATCACCTAAAGCCTGCTCCATCAGGTTCCGTGCATCGTCTTCATCTTCAATACCTCGTTGGACATAGGGATTGGATGATAAATCGGGTTCCTCAAGTATTCCTGATTTCTCAGCCCATAGTTGCCAGCGTGATTTAGAGGGTGATTGCCCTGCTCTTTTTGGTAAGAGCACAGCAGCATCGCTAGCTGTTACGCCAAAACGCCTCCAATCAAGCCACTCATTTGACCGCTGCTCAAGATTGACCTGTTTCATAACAAATCACTCTTCGACAGTGGGCATCGCTGAAGCAGCCTGAGCTTCATCAAGACGCTGCAGACAGTAGTTAAGGGCGTTGGCATTCTGACCAAACCGCTCCTGAGCAAACCCCTGTGCAGCAGTAAATGCACCTGTCCCTCTGGCACGATCCACAACCTGGTTTATGAACGACAGGATTTGTGGCTCAAGATCATCAGGATTGACCGGATCAAAGTCCAGCCGGTCATGCCGATCAATCACATCGTCCTCTAAAGCCTTAACCAGCCTTTCTCGAGCTTCACTGGCAGGCAGTAATTCACCCGTTGCCGTATCCCAATCTGTGAGCGTTCCTCCGTTTTCTTGCACAGAACCGGTCACTTCAGAGCGCAGATCGGGTACCGATTCTCCCAACTGAGTTTCCAGTATCCGCTCAGCTTCATCCGGCTCAAAAAGCCCACTGAGGCCATAAGCAATACGAATAGCTTGAATCTGGCTTTTATGACGGAGCATGCGCTTAGGGCATGTTTGCCAAGGGCCAGGAAATTTTTTGCCATTCTTGATTACTGCTGGCCGATACAGCTCATCCAGATACTCACGCACCCGAATGGGATGCTCCCGGTCTTTTCTAAAGATCACGCACTCCATCCATGGATGGCAGGCCTTCATATCATCATCAAACGTAACCAGCTCATCCGGATAACTGAACTGCATACCATCGCTCTGAGGGTATGAGTTCATAATGCAAACCCAGCCATCAATCGAGATCACAGGCAGCACCCCACCCTTTCGGTCGGAAAGCGCCCATATCTGCCGGATGAAAGGATTCAGTCCATAAGTGTCTGCCACTGACAACAAAGACATCAGCTGCTCCCTACTGGGAAGCGCACCGTTTTGTTGTCTGAAAGCAGTCTGCGCCAAGGTATTCAGCAACTCATCTTCGCCAAAGCCATAACGCTCCGCAAAACGAGCCACCAAGTCATTAGCGCAAGACTCACCATTAACACAAGAGGTATTCATAAGAAGCTCTCTCTCACTTTCCGCTTACTTTAAAAACAAGAAGAAGACGCAAGACAGAACTTCCCTGCATGACAGAGAGATTCTGCCGCGCAGAGTGGACGCACACGACTATGGCTACAAAGCCGAAAGCCTGTACGCTATTGATGTGTCACCGAAGTGATTGACGGAAGCAATCACAGGCGAAGCCCGATCATGCCAATAGAAAATTAAGTACTCTGTAGGTCTGACAAATCAAGCCATCGAGCTATTCATCAAACGATTCCGGATTGCCAATTCGCTTTGGCTACCACCTCATCGCTGCGCGTGTTCTATCAGCCGGGTCTGCAAAACACACTGACCTGTGAGATCGCATTCTGATCATTACCGTTGTAGTTCTTCCATTGAAAATGAAATCACCATGCCATAGATCAGATTCCAAGAAGGAACAGTAACTATAGGACATCTGATTGCTTATTCAATGTCGTGTTTCGGTAACTGTCCTTTGTTTTTGTGTGGCTGATGGCTACCTATATAAGCGGATACTACAGTGCTTCTGTGGTGGCCGAGTTGAACAGCGATAGTCTTTCGGGCTTGATGATCAATATCTTTATTGATGAGGGTGCTACCACTTGATAGAACCGGTGCGGAACACCCTGTCATTCGATGATATTGTTCACAAGCATAAGCCGCCCGAAGGTCATGACGGTTATTCAGTCCATACTTCTTGAGAACCGGGCCACTGTGCATCCGCACCAGAGCCAGAAAATCTTCAAGTTTTTTACCGACAGGCATTAAGCAATCGTTTTTGCCCTGCAACTTTGCCGCTTGAGTTAGTACTATACGAGCATAGTCAGATACTGGTACCAGCCGCTCAACGCGTGAAGTACTGGTAGGCGTCGATTTGCCACGACCACCTTTTGTACCCCGCTCGATATCGATTCTTCCGCAGGCTTTATCCTGCTCAAGAGCTCTATGGCAATCCAGTAACACGGCTTCTCGGGAGCGAAGCCCAAGTTCCCGGCATAAGCCTAAAACTGCGGCTATTCGTTCCTGCCCTTTCAAGATTAATTCAGCTTGTGCCTGGGCCAGCTTTTCCCGACTCAGCTCGGGTGTTTCAGTGCGAACTTTCTCGCGTTTAGCCTGTAAAGCCTCAGCAGGCTTGATTCGTATATCTTCATTGCCACGCAGCGCCTTCAGCACCACATTGCAGGTAGACAGCAGATTCTGTGCTGTTGCAACCGATAAGGGGGCACCCTGTCCCTCCAGTCTCGCCCGGAGGTAAACGGCATAGTGCTTCAAAGTCTGATTATTCACCTGGTGGGCTTCACAAATATTCTGGGTCTTACTCCAGGCACAAAACTGTTTCCAACGTACAGCATGGGTTGCCACCGTACAAAACTGCCCCGGCATTATTTCTCTGAGTGCATTACGTCCGGCATAGGACAGTTGCCTGCCAAAACCAAAATTATGATCGTTACGAGTAGAAAACTGAGGCACAGCACTATCCCTCCACCCTCTCTCTATCTGCAAAAGGGGCACATCGGACAATCAGTCCCGAAACCCTGAACAAAGTTCAATTCGAAGCCACATCACGCCGTGGCCAAACGGGACAGCCTGTAACGCAAGGGTTGCGGGCAGTGACGCTCATTGCTCTAAAGAGCTGAGCCTTGCTGATGCCAGCAGCTGAGGTGATTGCCGTTATATCCAATCCTGAGGATTGACCGGGTTTAGCAAGCTCGCCTGCTTATAAAAAAATCCATCAAATGATCATAAAATGCCGATAGAAGACACTGGTCTAGCTGTACGACACGGATGCCAATACACCAAGAGGCGGTCTCTCGAAACGGCTTTTGGAAAATGCACTGCAACCAAATTTCAACACGCTTTTACCTGTGACCCGATGAGTTGGGTGATGATAAACACAGGTGTAGAGAGTGCTGTAATTTGGGCAGCAAGCGGCAGGCGTTCACATGATGATCAGAGAACCCCTGAAATCAGAGCGATCAAGCCCTGACGGCATCGCAGCAGAGAAACTGCTGAGTAGGAAGACTCGCGAAGAGTGGTCGGAGCCTCACGGCAAATGATCGGTTTTATAGCTCATTACGTCGAAGGCATTGCTTCTCCATGCGTTGCAGAAACCGATATACAGGAATCAAAAAGATAGCAGAGAAAGCGATTGAATGCTCAGAACAAAAATACGGTTGGTCGGAAAATCTAACAACAGCTTGATCGCTTATGGTTGTAAGGACAGAGCAATAGTCAGAAAATCGCACTGAAAATACAATCCCATATCTGTATATTTAGCTGACCATTTCGACGTAAATCCCCCATCTCTGCCTGCTATCAAGCCCTCACAAATTCTGGCACAATCGAACCATTTACTTATTAAATGACAATTTGCACTAAGCTATGAGACTTTCGCCTGTTCAGCCCGTAAATGGCTGTACAAAGTCCAACGGGCGGTAGCGTGCTTGCAACCAGACCACACCAACGAGCCATGTGCTTATGAAGCTCCGACAACTATTAGCGCCACTGTCCCGGTCATCGGCTGAAGCAGTCAGGACGCTCGGTAATTCTACAGGGAATCCTGTTAAAGACTACCTCTACATCAAGACCCCGATTGAAACCGATTTTCAGCGTCACGTTGAAAGTTCAAACTCTCCGGAAACCATCATTTTCCTTTGTGGCTCCAGCGGTGATGGTAAATCTGAGATATTGACCAAGTTCTACAATCAGTACCAACAACAGTTTCATTTCCATCTGGACGCAACCCATAGCTTCCAGCCGGATATGAATGCAATCCAGACACTGGATAGACAGTTCACTATCCATAAGTCAGAGGGCAAGCCCATTGTCGTTGGTATCAATATCGGTATGCTCGGAAACTACGCTGAGGAAGGGGATGAAGAACACCAGGATATTATTCAATCTATAAAATTATTCCTGAACGACGAAGAAGACAGCCTTCCAGCACACCATATCTTCCTTAATTTTGAAAACTATCCCAAATTCAGGCCTGAAGAAGATGGCGTTACTGCTGATTTTATCGAAAAGCTTCTGGTGAAGCTGACTCAGCCTACTGACAATAATGACTTTTACCAAGCCTGGCTCAAAGAGAAAGACCAATATCCTGAGATGCTGCATGCCAACTATGAAATGCTGCTAATGCCAGAAGTGCAAAAGATCATAGTCCAGAGTCTGTTAAAAGTACGCCTTAAGTATGATCAATTTCTCACAGCTCGTACACTGCTCGATTTTATCTATTCAGCCCTGACCGGTCCCGGCTACCTGTTCGATAATATCTTTATCAATACAGCGACAGAGTTGACCAGTGCTCTGGTTCATTTTGACCCCTGCACTATTCGCTCAAAAGATATCGATATTTTCCTGATCCAGCGATCCATGAAGGTTCAGGATGAACAGTTTGATCAATACAAACAAGATATTCGTCATCTGATCAATGAAGACAATATGGAAATAGGCTCATGGATACGCTGCTTCTATCTCCTTCAAAATAAATCTATCGGTAATAATTACCACCAGGAGTTCAAATCCAGCTTTACTCAGGAGCTGTATCAGAAATACGTAGAAATTTGGCGCATTCACGATCAATTTGACGGAAGAAACAGGCATCACAGGGATACCCTGCGGGAGTTCTACCAGAAGGAATTACTTGAGGCTATCTTCCGTTTTGCAAATCGCCTTGCTCCTGAACTGGGACAAAAACAGTGGTATCTGGCCGACTACAACGGCTACTGCCTGTCTACCCGCGCCGTCATCAAAGATAACTTGAAAGCATTGCCTGATAACCGCTCCAAACGACTTGGGCATTTTAATGCCATGTTGATGCTCAATGGCAAACCTCTGGAGCAACCATTACAGATCAGTGCCAATTTCCTGGAACTGATTATGAAGATCAACAGTGGCTACCGCCCCAACAAACACGATAAGAACAATATCGTGATTTTGGAAGAATTTATCGATCAGGTAACAGCCCTGCTCAGAAGCAGCAATACACTCAAAATCCATACCCAAACTCCAAAGCAACAATGGGTTTTGACCAACGACGAAGATTATGACGAGATTACTGCAGAGGAGGATTACTAATGAGTATTATTAGTCGTTTAGTAGCCCTCGGCGAGATTGAACAGGGCAAGATTGGCGATAACAACCTGAGCAACTACCTGCCCATCCGCAGTAAAAAGAATGTCCTGAATTACGACACGGTAGCTGGTAATGTTCTTGGGCTTCTGATTGGTAAGAAGCTGCACGGTTTCGACCAGAATGAGTTTGAAGAAGCCTGTCTGGATGAGCTGTCCAGCAAGCTCTCTGATACCGAGATTCTGGATCACTTCAAAAATATTTACTTCCAAAATAATGCACTTTTAAAAGTATCCCCTGAATTTTTATTACTGGGACGCCAGGGAAGTGAATCCAAAGCTAGCGGGCATCTCAGCGAAATTTTTCGAAATTTTCTGGCTCAGCAAGATCATCGTTGTGAGATCAAATCCAAAGCCAATTTTATCGAAAAAATCTTCTGGGAAAAGATGCAGAGGTATCTGAAACCCGTCAAGCAGGAAGCTTCTAATGTTGGCCCCTACCTACCTTATATATCCGACTTGTTTGCCAAAGATATCCGTTTCCTGAGCAGCAAGTCCGAGTATCTTTTAAGTCATCTGGAAAGTTTCCTGGAGCTTTACAACTTTATATATTGCTCCCAGCTGGCTCTGAATATCAGAAACTTCAAATTTGATATTCCGGAAAAACGCCCACTCTACTTTATTCTGGACACAGAAAAAGCCAGTCAGGAGCGTACGCATATCCAGGATGATGGCTATCAGCATTTATTCTCATCGTTTGGCGCCGTTTTCCCAACCCTTTCTATGTTGGAAAACATTAATAAAGCAGGCAAGGATGGGAAGAAAGGCAGGGTTGTTCCTCTGTGGCAGTACACTCAGGCATTAGAATCTGAAGGGGCGTTAAATGAACACTCTTCCGATAATGTAGCTGAAGCCATCGAATGCTTTGCCAACAACTTTCAGGAAAAAAGAAAAATAAAATCTCGAGCAGCTGTTGAGTCGACGCCTAAAGATCAGCTAACCCGTCTTTTCCAATATGCACTCGATCAATTTGAGATAAAACAGTACGACGCTGATGCAAGCCGACACGAAATCCGCGACGCTTATCAGAAGCAGTTTGTGGAACATATTGGCAAGCATTTCATTCAAAACAGAGGTCGCTCAGGACGGGTGCTGGTCATCAACCAAGACTTTTTGTTACTGCTGACCAATATTGCCATTGGCGATAACCGTCAGTTGCGTTTTCAAGAACTCCTTCAGGAGTTCCGTCAGCGCGGCGTGTATTTTGATAAACAATCCGAACAGGCTCTGGTCGCTTTTTATGAGCGTGTGGGCAATGTAGACCGTATGAGTGATAGTGGAGATGCCGTCTATGTACGCAGTACAATTTGAACAGTTTGCTGTAGAGCGTATTAAAGGGTGGCTCGACCAGAACATCAAGGCCGGAGAGAAGTATCAACTACGCTCCACCAACTTGAGTAACACTCAACGGCTGTACGACGAAATCTGCAAATGCACCCAGTCATTTGTCTATGATGGCACCGAACTCCATTACCTTATGGTGAACGGAGTAAAAGTCATCTTTGCTGCACATTTTGATGAGCAGGAAGCGCCTGATCACTATTTCAATGAATATTACATTTCTCACCTGAGAGACTGTGTATCTGACAAGTCCGGTACCTTTGTAGATACTGCACTGGTTTTTATTCATAACAGCTCACTCGACACTCTTGTTAAAAACGCCGTCGATCTGGCGCATGGTGATATGCCCTGGTCTGCCCAAAGTATTGAGGAGCAACTGAATGCTCTGATCGATGGTCAACCACAGAATAATGCCGTCCTGAGTCACCTTCTGAAAGTAAAAGCAGAGCAGCTTAAAGAAGATGGCGGCAGTATGTTTGGCTTTGTTCAGCTCTACACAGCCATGACCTCTGGAGGTTCGCCTGACCTGTCGGAACTGGGTTTTCTTCCCGACAAAGGTCTTTGGGAGCTGAGTAAACCAAACCAGATCGAAAACCGCCTGAAAGACAATAAAGAGTTCCACGACAAGCTGGAGCGAACCCTGCAAAATCATCCTGAAGAAATACACGACCGTATTCCGGAATTGGGTGAAAAGTTTATTGATGATCACTTCTCTGATCCATCCAGTGATGGCTGGCGCACCAAGCTGGATATGGGCGATGTCATTACTGAACGAAAAAAGCAGAAAGAAAACATTGTCAGCTTTGTATCTGTCAGCTCAGATAACGCCAAACTGACTGGCCCTCGCACAAAATCAGAGAAAGGTGCAGGTAAGCGGGAAAAGCATATCATTCTTGAGGTTCCAAAAGGCAGCGAGGCCTTTGATTTAAGGCTGACATTTGACGGGGATGACCTGAAAAAAGAGCAGCTTCAGCTGATCAATAATAAGGTTCTGCGTGGTTTAAAAAACAGTATCATCAAAGTGGCTGGTTCAGCTCAGCGCCATGTCACTGTAAACGCGCCTTTTGACGGTTCACCTACCTTCTTCACCCTGAAGGTGAAACGAACCAATAATAATGAGTGCTTTACCTTTCAAGTTTTGGTACTGGAAGAAGGTGATTTCTATCTACCGGCCATTGAAAACAAGTTCCTTGTAAAGCCTAACCAGAGCGGGATTATTCTACAAACAGAAGATATGAGCCTTGCACTGTCAGAGCAATCCGGGCAAGAGTTCGTGCTGTCTGAAAACGAAGAAGTCGTTGATGCCAGTTCCTATGCGTCGCTGGATTATCAACAGGTGTATGAAGATTCTGAAGTCGTTTCCTTTGTTGTTCAAAATAGCGGCCATTCGGTGAAATTCACCATTGAAGGTGAAGCCAGTCCGGTAACTCTGACCCTGCCTATTCTGATGGACTCTGACCGTTTCAATGAGCTGTTTAACGACGATCGCTATGGTCAGTTCATTAATGCCAAGGGTAAGGTCGTTATTGATCATAAAGAATCCAAAGTGCCGGGGATTCGTTTACCACTGCTGCGTCGGGAAGAAGAGTTCCTAACAGAGCAACAGATTTCTATTGGTCCTGACGCCATCAAAGCGGAACAGCTGGCAACCGTTTCTCCTGAAATCCATTCTGCCTGGACAGAGTTATCAGATTATCTGATACAAAGAAAATCCCTGTTATCTCTTGAATTCTGGGGGGACAAGCTAACTTCTCTGGTCAGAAACTATGTGCAGGCTTCTCTGGAATATCTCAGTGCCATCCCAATGGAAAGCACACTGAGTGATGAAAACCGCATTGTTCTGGCAATGGGTATGGCAGAGTTTGAAGATAAAAAATACTTTTCTCCCTACCACCCGCTGATCCTGAGCTATTACCTGCAACTGGTGGATAAAATCCAGGCTGACTGCCAGAACAAGTCTTTCAGAAACCTGCCCCCTGTTACTTTGGAAAGGCTGAACCCGAAGGGATTGTTACCGTACGTCTACAGCAAAAGCAATCAGTTCAGTTACACCCAGAAGGTCAAGGAAAACCCGCTCTGGCTGGAAATCGTCCCACAGAAAGACACCAGCTACAGCTATGTCAGCACTCTGGTAAAGGAAAAATCTGAAGAGTTTATTGAAACCTTCAATGAACTGTTTAAACAGGTAGATGATGCACCACTGATTATCAATTCCGTAAACAATGGCGATAACAGCGAAGTGTTTATGGGGCTGCTGGCTTATTTCAAAAAGAATCTGGCGGAATGTCATCCCGTACATGTAAACCTGTATGATGACAAATTCTGTGAGACCGAATTCGATATCTTTGCGGAAATGAGCTCCCACGAGGAGATCAAACAACGCTATTCCCTGGATAAAGGCGCTGCCCGGGAACAGTCGGAATATATTACCGACCTGCTCCGCACAAAGCTTTCGTTCTCTAAGTTCAAACACAAAGATGTGGCTGAGCAAAGCTATGCCCATTTGAGCTTTTTCAAGAACAACCAGAAGGTGACCACTTTTGAAAGCGATATCGACAAATTTGTTTCCGGTATTGCCTGCCATGGTTTGCTGAGTGGTGAAGCATCTGTCTGCGAAAACAAAACCTTCCAGACCGCTTATGGCCTTAACAAAATCAATACCGAAGATCAGCAGCATCTGGAAATGTCCCGTCTTTATGGGCGTTTGCTAAAGCCTTGCGTAGAGCCTAACCAGCAATACCATGCCCACTCTTCTATCGGTATTGCGGTCAGTGATTCTTTTAAGGAGCAGCTCGAACGCTCCTACGACAGTTCTATCTGGACCACGATTATTGATCCGAAAGTGACTTTGGACTTCTTCCAACAGGAACAAGACCTGATTCTGATTCACTACTCGGATCAATACACCAACTCCGCCGGTTATGACGCCATTACCGTTACTCGTCAATCTGACTTATACAAGAAAATGCTGAGTCAACAAGGTGATCAGCTGATTGAAGAGTTCAATGCCTTTAATGGTGAGTGGCTGCTGAAAATGGTCACTGATCCGGACAAAGAGAAAAAAGGCAAACTTGGTATAGTAGCCAGCTGGAAACTGGTCAGTGCCATGCTGTCACAGTCTGATATTATCTGGATTCCGATTTCCATTGCAGAAATGGTCAGGGTTTCTGGCAATATTGGCCTGAAAATGGATCAACACGATTTTGGTGTTTTCCATAATAAAGACAACTACAGCGGCAAAATGTCGGACGATATTCTGTTTGCCGGGTTTAAAGACAATAAGCTGTTCATTCTGCCTGTTGAAGTCAAAGCGGGTGAGCATGGCAGCACCTCTCTAGAGAAGGCCAGAGAACAAGCCGAGAAACTGAGAGCTTATCTGGTTGAGCGCATTCTGGGGCCAAAAACCTTGGAAGGCCGCATTTATCGAAGCCTGTTTATTCGTCAGGTACTGATGCAAATTGAAAAGTATCAGCTCTATGAGGTGTTTGAGGCTGATTATTTTAAGCCGTTTTTGAATGAGCGCGAACAGTGGTTAACGGGGGATTATGAGCTGGGAAGCATTGAGGGCTTTCCTGAAGCAATGGTGCTCGCTCATCTGACCAGCCCAACCGTTATTCATACCATGGAAACCTTTGAAAACGGTCTATTGCAGCTGGAAATTCCTGATTATCAGGAGCATTTGATCAGTACGCCTTATCAGAAACTTCTGCCCTGGGTATTAGAACAGAATGTTTTGGGCATTTCTAAGCAGTGGTTCCTGGGACAGAATACCAACGTCTCCCCTATTCTGATGGATATCGCCGCTAAAACAGAAACGACTACTGAAACTGATAATGAAGTTGCAGTAACAACAGAAGATACTCCACAGGCTGTTGAAGCTGATCAACCAACAAAGACAGTCAGTCCAGTAACTGAAGTCGATTCCGGCAGAGTTCTTTTTGGCCGGGAGGAAATGACTCACCAGCCTGTGTACTGGGAGTTTAATCATGAAAAGCTGCCAAACCGCCACCTGCTGATTTTTGGCCGGTCTGGACAAGGTAAAACCTACTGTATTCAAGGTATTCTGCAGGAGCTTGCAAAAGCCCAGTGCAACTCAATGGTGGTGGATTACACCAATGGTTTCCTACCAGACCATCTGGAGCCTGAATTTCAGGAAGCAGTAAATCCCAAAACGCATCTGGTAGCGCATTCGCCACTGGCCATAAACCCGTTCAGAAAACAGAAGCAGCTGATTGCCGGTATTGAGTTGGCAGACCAGCCCCATGTAGTTGCAGGCCGTGTTTCCTCGGTATTCAACTCTGTGTACTCAACCATTGGAGAGCAGCAGCTTGCCACACTGAATAACGTTATTGAAAACGGTATCCAGTGTTTTGGAGAAGATTATACCTTCCAGCAGCTGCTGACCCATCTGGCAGAAGAAAGCAAAGTTGGTGAAGCCCTGGCAAACAAACTCTCAACCATGGTGAAAAGCAACCTGTTTGATACCCGCGCCGAAGGCGGTTGGGACGCTATTTACAACAGCACTGACTGCCATTCCCATATGATCCAGTTAGCCAGCATTCCAACGGATGTTCAGAGACTGGCTACTGAGTTCATACTTTGGGACTTGTACGCCCATGCTAGCAGCACCGGCAGTAAGCACAACCCGCTGCCAGTGGTTCTGGATGAGGTACAAAATCTGGACCACCGACTGGATAGCCCTCTGGGCAAGATGCTGACTGAAGGCCGTAAATATGGCTTGTCGCTGATTCTGGCAACACAAACCCTCAGCAACCTTTCCAAAGATGAGCAGGACCGTTTGTTCCAGGCGGCTCATAAGCTGTTCTTTGCGCCTGCTGAAACGGAGATCAAGAAATATGCTGAGATTTTGGAAGTGACGGTTCAAGGCTCTAAGAAACAGCATTGGATTGAGCAGCTGAGCAAGCTTAAAAAGGGACAGTGTTTGTCTGTGGGACAGCATTTGAATCAATATGGTGAGCTGGAACTCAGCGTTAAGAAAATTAATATCAGTAGCTTGGGAGAGCGTTAAGGAAAACAATGGAGCTGAACTTAAACGTATGGAAGCGTGGCAGCCAAAGAGCGGTTCATAAACCGCTTTTGATCTTGTACAGCTTAAACAAACAGAAAATAAGCAATATAAATTCGCAAGTGTAATACTCATAATGAGCCCGATGAAGCTCATCCTAAACGTGTTTTAAATAACCATCAAACTTAATCTTAGGGATTTAGAGTGTCAAATATTGTTACAGAACTGGAAAATTTGGATCGTCAATTCAGCAAATACGATAAAATAACAATACCGCAGTATCAAAGAAGTTATGCATGGGATAATAGTAACATCCAGATTTTCTGGCAGGATATAAAAGAGTCTTTAGAAGAAGGTAGGGATAGATATTTTATTGGACCAATTGTATCAAAATCCACAGGTGAGAAAGAAGTTGAAATAATTGATGGTCAACAGAGATTAACAACCAGCCTTGCAATAATCAGTATTATTAGACGGATTTGTTTATTCGAGCACCAAAAAAACACAGCAAACAATATGGATTATTATGATTTTTACTCAATATTAAAATCACGCTTTCTAGTTACTGGTAGTCTGTTATCAGAAAACGGTAATAATCGCTATCAGATGAATGAAGAAAATAACTCTGTTTATGCTGACTTCATCGTATCTGATGTAACTAAAGAGGATGTTATAAAAGAGCGAAATAATTTCAAAAAATCAGATTCTAATTATAAGCTCTTAGATGGAATTATTTCATTATGGGATTATGTTGATTCTTATATAGGTGAAGATTGCGACATAAATATTCTAAAGAATATTGCCGTATATGTTTTAGAAAAGTTACAAATTTTGAATATTAGCGTTTCTGACGAATCAGATGCATATTTAATTTTTGAAACAATAAATGATCGAGGAAGAGAGCTAGGGAAGGTGTGAAGAAGTCCATCAATCCTTTGAGCATGTTCTAAAACACAATTCTTAGAACTAAAAGCGAGGATAGGGTCGCTCATTATCTACTTTTCAGCCGGTTTTCTCGGCTGATAGGCAGATTAACCCCTACGTAGCATTTGATCCAATCTAACCACATTAGCCAGAGCAAAAAGAGTGGCCAGTTTATTGTCATTTTTCCCGATGCCTCGATACGCTGTTTTTACAAATCCAAACTGGCA
>NZ_LASA01000168.1 GCF_001562015.1 Endozoicomonas arenosclerae
CCGGTGAATATGCACGAGATGAGGACGGCGACGGTTTTCATGAGATTCATGTGAATACAATGGAGGGGTTCTGGTCGCTGTTGCGTTCCTGGTTGCGTCCTCATCGGGGTATATCACAAGAGAAGTTACCGCTGTATTTGGGTTTCTTCGAGTGCCTGCACAATATCAAGAAGCGCGGGAAAGCAGCTCTAACCGGTCTTCTGGGAGTGTTGTTTGGATAACTCCCCGGAATCCATTAAGAGCCTTAATATTTATACTGCAATGGGTGAATGGCAAAACTGTTGCTTGCATTACTCACTTATTCGGCAAACTGCTCAGTAATAACACCTGAAACACTTCCCATTCAGCCAAACAACTGTACAAATGTAGTGCTTTATCGAAATGTACTGTTTTTTCACAAACACTATTAAATTAACCACAGCTTCTGTGGATAACCCTGTTAATGGCTTCCCCCATCCTCTAGCAACCCCCTCTGCTACTTGCTTTTCAGCAAAGTGAACAATATTTATGCACACAAAAGTACGAGTACTACATGTTGGGGTGTTACAACTTTAAGACACAAGAGACGCCTGAAAGCTCTTTTTTCAAACTAAGAAATTGCCACCAGAAAGCGCGACATATCGAAAAAGGGACGACACTCATCGCATATTCCACTGAGTTGTAAAACTCGTTATCATTAAAAGCTTTTACTCCTGTGTGAAAATTCAGCATGTTAGAACGGCTATTCAAACTGAAAGAACATCAAACCGATGTTAAGACAGAAGTGCTGGCAGGCATTACCACATTCCTGACCATGGCTTACATTATTTTTGTAAACCCCAGCATGCTGGCAACCACCGGTATGGATCAGGGAGCAGTGTTTGTTGCCACCTGTGTAGCAGCTGCCATTGGCTGTATGATCATGGGCTTTTATGCCAACTACCCAATCGCACTGGCTCCGGGAATGGGCTTGAATGCTTTTTTCGCATTCACCGTTGTAGGCCAGATGGGATACAGCTGGCAGGTTGCACTGGGTGCGGTTTTCCTCTCTGGCGTCTGCTTCTTCGCACTGAGTGCTTTCAAGGTTCGAGAGTGGATCATTAACAGTATTCCTCTCTCTCTGCGTGGCGGTATTGCCGCAGGTATCGGTCTGTTCCTTGGTTTCATCGCGCTGCAGAATGCCGGCATTATCGTAGACAGCCCTGCCACGCTGGTGACTCTTGGAGATATGAGCTCCTGGGGCGCCATCATGACTTCCATTGGTTTTGCATTGATTGTCGCGCTTTACTACCGCAACGTCACAGGCTCTGTCATGATCGGCATTCTGGCTATCACCATCATCAGCCTGATTGCGGGTAAAGTCGAAATGAACGGTGTGGTGTCCATGCCACCCAGCGTAGCGCCTACCTTTCTGGAGCTGGACATTGCTGGTGCACTGGAAGTGGGAATGGTCAGCATTATCTTCTCATTCCTGTTTGTGGATCTTTTTGATACTTCAGGCACACTGGTCGCAGTTGCTCAAAAAGGTGATCTGCTGGATAAAGACGGCAAGTTCCCCCGCCTGGGCCGTGCCCTGATGGCTGACTCTGTTGCCAGTATGGCAGGTGCCGGTCTGGGTACTTCTACTACCACCAGCTATGTTGAAAGTGCTTCAGGTATCTCTGTTGGAGGTCGAACAGGCCTGACTGCCGTAGTGGTTGGCCTGTTGTTCCTGGGCTGCCTGTTCCTGTCACCCCTGGCTGCCATGGTTCCGGCTTATGCCACAGCACCGGCTCTGATTTTTGTGGCTGTACTGATGACTCACAGTATGTTCCAGATCAACTGGGATGACCTGACAGAAGCTGCTCCCGTAGTTATTGCAGCGGTATCAATGCCCCTGAGCTACTCCATCACCACCGGTATTGCTTTTGGCTTTATCTCCTACACTGCCATCAAACTGCTGAGTGGCCGGGCAAAAGATCTGAATGCAGCCCTGGTGATTCTATCTGTACTGTTTACCGTCAAGCTGGTCATGTTCAGCTAATGATCTGAAAACCGGTTTTCATCTTCTTAAAAGCGGCCCATAATATGGGCCGCTTTTATTTACATGGACGTAATGTACCCTGGAAATGCAGGAGCAATTTCCAGGGTTCTCTTTTAATGGGTATGAGCTTTGATCTCACTCTTATCCCCCTCAGTTCCAATTATCGAAGAAAACCATGTCATTAGCCGTTGTAGAACCTGAAAAATACGAAGACCAGCTGGCCGAAAAGGTGAGCCTTACCCGTGAAGAGTTTCAGGCTTTTGATATCCCTGAACTGGAGGTCTTCCGATCCAGGCCTGAGCATTACAGAATGCGTGCGGAATTCCGCATCTGGCATGAAGGGGAAAACAGCTATTACCGCATGTTCGACCCTGAAACCCGACAGCCCTTCAGCGTTGATCAGTTTCCCGCAGGCTCTGAGCGCATCAATGAGCTCATGATGCCGTTAATGAAGGATATTGAGCAGCAGGAAATTTTGCGCAAGAAACTTTTCCAGCTGGAATTCCTGACAACCCAGACCGGTGAAGCCCTGGTCAGTATGCTTTATCACAAACAGCTCAATGATGAATGGAACGATGCCGCCAAAAAACTTCAGGCAGCTCATAACATCAGCATTATTGGTCGTGCCAGAAAGCAGAAAATCGTACTGAACAGGGACTATGTTGTTGAGTCTCTGAATGTTCAGGGCAAGACCTATCAGTACACACAAGTTGAAAACAGCTTTACCCAACCCAATGCTGGCGTTAACGAACATATGCTGGGTTGGGCCAGTGATGTCTGTGCAGGTGCTAAAGGAGATCTTCTGGAGCTCTACTGTGGCAACGGAAACTTTACGTGCGTTCTGGCCGATCATTTTGACAAAGTTCTGGCGACCGAAATCTCCAAAACTTCAGTGAACTCTGCCCATGACAACTTTGAGCTGAATGGCATCAATAATGTGCAGATTGCCCGACTATCCAGTGAAGAATTCACTCAGGCCATGAACCGTGAGAGATTATTCAGACGTCTGCAGGATATTGATCTGGACAGCTACGAGGTATCCACCATTCTGGTAGACCCCCCAAGAGCGGGACTGGATGAAGGCACTGAAGCCCTGGTTCAGAATTTCGACAATATTGTTTACGTTTCCTGTAACCCGGAGACTCTGAAACAGAATCTGGAGAAGATCTCACAAACTCACAAGATTCAACGTATTGCTCTGTTTGACCAGTTCCCCTATACCCACCACCGGGAAATGGGCGTTTTCCTGACTCGAAAATAACTTAAAGCCAGCCTCAAGGTCATAGACTTCAGGCTCTATGACCTTTTCAAGCACTGATTTCTGTACCAGACTGTAGGGTCTGTTGAGGTTTTGTTTTACGGCTCAGTGCTGCCGAAGAACAAAACCTCAACAGACCCTAACCTGCCTCATAACCGGATAAAAACCAGTGGCAGGAATTCTAACGGAGTCAGAATGAAAAACTACCCAGCGTTGCTCTGCCTGTTGTTTATAACTCTTCTCTCGAGCTTTATCAGCTCCAGCGCCCTGGCAAGTAAAAACATCGATGTACTTCTGGTTGCCTATGACCAGGGAGAAAGCAATGCCTTTAAACAGCTCGAAGGCGCGCTGAAAAAGCAGGCTATAAATTATCGAATCCTATCGATGGGACGTGCCGCCGAGATTTTCAAAAATCACCCCCTGAATATCACGATCCCGGTTAAAAATGCCGAAGAGCTGAGAAATAACCGCGCTACATTCTGGCCCAGCCCTGCACTGATAGAGTTAACGCAGCGGATCAATGCCCAGATCGTATACTCAGGCATGGCCAGTGCAGCACAGGCACAGATTCTCAATCATATGAAAAGCAATGGCAGCTATACCCTGGCTTTTTATGACAACTTTGATCCCATTGTGAACAAGGAATATGTCCAACCATTTTTGAAGACCATTGAAACGGTTGACGAGTTTCACATCCCCAGTATCGCAACCCGACAGAGTTTCAGCGACTTACCCTTCTCCCCTGCACCTCTTTATACGGTTTCAGGCCAACCCGCCCTTGAAGCTTGGGATGATATCTATCGAAGAACAGACAATGGCCGTGTTCGGATGGAGCTTAACCTCGGCCCAAGACAGCCAGTGGTCGTATTTGCGGGAGGCTACGATGATTCTTACGAGGAGTATTTCAAAATTTTCATTGAAGCCACTCGACAAATCCCCTCTGTCACCTTTCTGGTGACCTATCACCCCAAGACCAATGGAGAGCTTGAGCGTCGCCTTATCAAAGAGAGGGCGTCCAGCAATGTCAGACTGTTGGATAAAAGTCGAAACTCAACAGCCGTTCTGACCAAACTGTCTGTTGCCGTTATGGTTCACAAGTCTTCCATTGGCACAATGGCACTGTATAAAGGTAAGCCTGTTATTTACATTGCTGAACCGGAGATGGATAACTTCCTGATTCGTAAAAAACTGGCTTTCCTGGCTTCTACGCCGGAAGAGGTTGTTAAGAACTTTGAAACCGCGATAGCTACCCATGACCAGTTTCTTTCCCTGGAAGCGATTGGCATGCCAGAAAAACCTTCCGAGTTTATTGCAACCAAACTTAAGGAATTCCTGAATGAGTCGCGACAATCTGCTTCTGATGGACAGTATTTTCCAATCCTGAAATGAGCCTGAAGGCAGGTACTACTACCTAACCCTCGGCTTGTCGCTCATGAACTAATTGAAACAGGATTTCTCTGGCTTGTTGCAGCTTTCTGGCCGCTTCATTATCGGTCATGGCTTCCGCTTTGTCCTTTAGTTGGTCCAGTGTAATCCCTTCTTTCAGGTACTGTTCTGGTTCCTTCAGTGACAGGAACTTTTCGTAAGGGGTCATCATGTTTT
>NZ_LASA01000063.1 GCF_001562015.1 Endozoicomonas arenosclerae
AGAAAGCTGAGTAAGCAGGGTTTAAGCGAAGGGCGCCGTTTGCTTTACAATGTGGCCATGGCAGCCAGTCGTGGGGCATTTAAAGCGATGTATGAGCACTATGCATCAAGAATGACTTGTACCCAGGCTTTGGTAGCCGTGATGCGCAAGCTGATACGTATAGCATTCAGCGTATGGCGTAGCCAAAAGACATTCGATATGGCTCAATATCATTCCCCCATTATGCAAAAAGCTATGCTGTCTGATTAAAGACCTAAGGCTCTTGCAGTGGAGAGTTTCTCACCGATGAGGCTCTAATTTCTTATGTAATTACTAAAAGCAGGTTGACAAGAAACATAGAGCCTCAGGATGAACGGCGTACGTATGACAATTAATGTAGGTCTGCATTAGCTTGCTTATTTCCCCAGAAACAGTCGAAAGCATCACCCTTCTGCGTGTTTGTTATTACTGTTTTCTACTGCAATAACATCTGGCCTGTTTAACCACTCTATTAACTGAGCGCTTTCACTATCACCAATCACCATCATACTGGGATGATTTCTATCTTTGACCTCAATGACTTCTATCTCTTTTGAATCCAGGTGCCCGAAGTGACTGTAGGGTGAGATATCATCGGCAGAAGACGCAAAGATCAGCACGGGGACATCCAAAGATTGAATAACAGGTTCCAACCGGGTTTCTTCAAGCGTTACATTGGCTTTTTCCAAAGCCATTACTGCCCCTTCACGCACGGAATCTTTGGGCAGTAGCCAGGTCAGGCTGGGGTATTTGACGGAAAAAAACCGGATAGCCGCCTGATCCAGTGGCAGCATGGGTGCCTGAAGTATGGCCCCTGTCACATCCTTTCTCATTGAGGCCGTATAAACCGCTGCAGCAGCGCCCATGGAATTTCCCAGCAGGTACAGGGGCTTGTCACCTTTATAAACCGAGGTGATCAGTTCATTGATCACCTTGCTATCCCCTACCCCATACTGCTTGCTTCCCGAAGATTCACCGTGTCCGGCTAAATCAGGTACAAGCACATCAAATCCCAGAAACCTGAAATAGAGAGCCGAGGTCAACATATACTCTTTGGAAACCCTGTACCCATGTAAAAGCACCACCAGCCCTGAGTAATTTTTTTCGAGCTCTTTGTTCTCAAGATTCAACTCTACATAGCTGGCCCCACTGCTGGATTCCAAATCCAAAGCGTATCGAAGCTTTTTGTTATCGAGGGGTTTACCAGAGAGATAACTGATACAGAGCTCAGTCTGAAGCTCGGAACAAAATTGCTTTTTCTCAAACTCCGGAAGGCCAGCTAGGGAAGAAGAAACTATGTCGCTATACGGAATACTGCCTGCTTCCTCAATATACTTAGCAACAATAGAAGAACAGCCAGCCAACAGGGTACAGGCGAGAATCAGTACAAATTTATATATATTCATCCATGAATCAATCAGGTTAAAGTGAAAAAATTGCCAGGAGCATTCAGGCCAAAGATTTAAAACATCCGTATTTTTAGCCTGATTTGAATAAATAAACAGAATAAGTGAAAGAAAATTCTGTACGTCACCGTTTTGGTGATATTGCTTAATAGCTAAGAGAATAGAAAGCCTAGTTCCTTAGGCAAATGTACAGTATCCAACAATCATTCATTATTATTTTTTATTCGGAGCTATTCTGCCATGCTCTTTCAAATAATAAAAGACTATGGATAAGTATCAGTTCACGTTTAAGCTATTGGGAGAGAACCTTTTGCAAGGCTGAGCAAACTTCATCCTGCTGCGGTTCGGTCATGGAAGGAAAAAGAGGTAGTGTGATGGCCTCCTGATAATAGGCTTCAGATTCGGGCAGGGAAAACCCTTCAAAACCGGATTTCCGGTAATATGGTTGCCTGTAAATCGGGATATAGTGAAGATTCACCCCAATTCCTGCTTCCCGAAGCTGTTCGAAAACCTCTTTGTGACTCAGTGCTATCTGTTCCAGATTTAAGCGAATAACAAAGAGATGCCAGGCTGAGAAACAGCCGCTTTTGACTTCCGGCAGCTTCAGGGGCAAATCTGCCAACAGTCTTGTATAGCGATCAGCAAGCTTTTGTCGGGTTTCAATAAATTGATCCAGCCGTTCCAACTGACTCAGTCCAAGTGCGGCCTGAAGATCCGTCATTCGAAAGTTAAATCCAAGATCCACCTGCTGGTAGTACCAGCTGCCATCAGGTTCCTGATCCATTTTTTCCGGATCTCGGGTGACCCCATGGCTTCTTAGCAAAGCGACTTTCTCAGCAATCTCCTGATTGCGAGTAAGAACCGCACCCCCTTCCCCTGTGGTAATGATTTTTACAGGGTGAAAACTGAATACCGTAGCATCACTGTAATCAGAACAGCCTACCGGCCTGTCATGAAAGTGGGCGCCGATCGCATGAGCTCCATCCTCAAGGACTTTAAAACCATATTCTAGGGACAAATCAAAAATTGCTTTCATGTCACAGGACTGGCCACACATATGAACGGGAATCACAACCTTGGGCAGTGGCAGCCCCTTCTTCCGGTGAAAGTTCAGTTTTTCTGCCAGTCTGAGTGGGCATAAGTTAAACGTCCCGGGATCAATGTCTACAAAATCTACATTGGCGCCACAGTAACGGATACAATTGGCGGTCGCTACAAAGCTGATAGGCGTCGTCCAGGCTGTATCACCCGGGCCTAGCCCCAAAGCCAGACAGGCTAGATGAAGCGCTGAAGTGGCGGAATTGACGACGGTGACATAAGGAACATCACAGGACTTTGAGAGCTCTCGTTCAAAGGCAGGAACTGCATTACCCTGAGTAATGAAATCTGACTTCAACACCTTCAGGACAGCATCAATATCATCTTCGTTGATGGACTGTTTTCCATAGGGAATCACAACGTCTGGCCTGCCAGAATATTGAAATCGGCGACTTCTTCCACACTCAGAAAATGATCATTGGTACCCGAGTTATATTCATAACCCTGGGCAACCGGCACGCCCTTTTCACCCTGCGCATTCAGAGTAAAATCGTTACTGGATTTGTGGAAGGTAATGGTGGGCGAAATCACAAAATGATCTTCAAACTCAATGGTCAAATGGGAATCATCGGAAGGGCACATAATCTCGTTGAGTTTTTCCCCGGGACGAATGCCTGTCACTTTAAGTTCGCAATTCGGCGCCATGGCGGATGCCAGATCCACAATGCGAATGGAAGGGATTTTCGGCACAAATATTTCCCCCCCCTGCATTCTGGCAAAGTTCTTAAGGACAAAATCCACCCCTTGCTGGAGTGTAATCCAGAAGCGGGTCATTCGCTTGTCGGTAATGGGTAAAAAGTCATTACCTTCTTCAATCAGCTTTTTGAAGTAAGGCACAACCGAACCTCGTGAACCCACGACATTGCCATAGCGCACTACAGAAAACCGTGTTCTCTGAGTGCCTGCCATATTATTGGCCGCCACAAACAATTTATCCGAAGCGAGTTTAGTTGCACCATAAAGGTTGATGGGGTTGGCAGCCTTATCCGTCGAAAGCGCAATGACTTTTTCAACATCATTGGCCAGAGCCGCCTTAATGACGTTTTCTGCACCATGAATATTGGTTTTTATGCACTCCATGGGGTTGTATTCAGCGGCAGGGACCTGCTTCAATGCCGCCGCATGGATGACATAATCAATGCCGTTCATGGCTTGCATTAACCGATCACAATCCCTGACATCGCCGATAAAATATCGCATACAACGGCTATTAAAGCGCTGTTGCATTTCATATTGTTTCTGCTCATCCCGACAATAAATGACGATTCGGCTTGGCTGGTAATGAGTCAAAAGCGTTTCTACATACTTCTTTCCAAACGACCCGGACCCACCGGTGATCAAAACGGACTTGTTATCAAACATATTCGTTCCCGGCTGCAAAACAGCCACCAGCAGTTTCGATAATCCCTGTTTTCAAAGCTCATTTCCCTGTGCAATTCAAACCTGCCCTTACTCATTGATACCAGTGTCACATCAGGGGTGCAAGCCAATTGCCCGGTAAAAGACAACTATGACTTGATGATTGTCTCAATTTATAGAAAAGTAGAGTTACAGGGATGACGCACACGAGCTGACGGTTAATGACCCCATCCAGCAAGCTCTTGCAAAAACAGGCTTTGCACTTCAGGAGGATTTTCAATGATCTGGGCCTGAAGTTTGCCGTGATCAATCAGGCTCCGGGTAATATTGTTCTTAAAACCTCCCTGACCAGCCGATACCACAGACGATTACTCACCTACATAGTCCTGAATGAAGGTCTGACCAAAGAAGTTACCAGCCATATTTCCATGACAACGGTTCTGGATCAGCCCTTAAACAGGATTGACGATCTGGGCTGCCTCGCGGCTTTTTTACATCAGCTTTCCATGGCGCTGCCCACACTCTCGCTTCAGCTCGACCTTGATTCCCGTAAAATTCTTGTTCGGGAAAGTTTTATTTGTGCCAAGGATATTCTGCCGGATTTTCTTGAATACCTGGATACAGTCAGCCTGCTTCTGTTACGCCTGAATGAACCACTGCTTCGGCTGGAACAAGGTGGTATATCCTCCTCGGATGCTCGCCTGATGGCAGATTACGTCTCTGAAAACTGTTATGAAGAGATGCTGTCATGAGCAATTCAGCGCTGAAAACCATCATGCGCCAGCTGGACTCGCTGGCACTTTCTCCCAATCGGCCTGACGCTCAGGAGCCCTTAATAACCTTTGCCCTGTCCAGTCACATCACAACCGAACTGGTACTGAATCAGGTCAGCAAAACCCATCTGTCAGTAACACTCTTGACCAGTATTGATGCTGAACATAATGAAGAACTCGATATTTTTGCACTGGCGCTTGCCGCCAGAATATCCCCTCTGAAGCTGACGACACTTGAGCACCAGCTCTGCCTGCAACTCACTTTTCACTGTTCACCAAAAACGCTCAAGATCAGCTTAAACGAAGCTATTGTCCTTATGCGTCATATGTCGGGAGCCATCTTTACCGGCGCAGTCAGTCTGATGGAGAACAAAGAGGACCTGATGGATGTCCTGGCCACAACGGTTGAGCATTTATCTCAACCAAGGCTGGCGAATGTATGAACATCAATGGCAGATCCCCCTCAGTCAACAAGCCGTCGATTCAAAGTGTTAATCAGGCTCATCGTGAACTGACCTCTGACGTTCATCGCTCCAGCCGGGTCTCCGGCGTTAAACCTCAGGGCAAACAAAACCTTTCTCTCTCTGAGCCTCCAAACCGGGCCCTGAATCTGGCTAAAAGCATTCTCATCGGTAAGAACCAGGCCTATTTTGACAAGGGCAGCAGTAAAACCGATAAAGCCACGGTTGTTGCAGGCCAGGCCCGGTACATTGCTGGCAAAGCCTCCTACCTGACCCTGTTAGGTATGAAGATGGCCAAAATGCATCAGAAGGCAACCCAAGGAACTTATAAGATACCCAACGAGGGTTTTAGCCGCTCTTTTACCGCCTTTGAAGGCATTAATATTGCGGCTCAGGGCATCGTCTTCATCAAGTCAGCCGGTGAAACTGTCTATAACGCCGTTCGTGATATAGCGGCCCATGGTCGCAGGAAAGAAACCCAGGAACTGCTGGATGATTATGATCCGGAAAGTAAAACCTTTAAGAGTGGCCTGAATCATCGTGAACGCCATGAACAGTCTCTTCCAATATAAAATGAGCCTGAACAAAAGCCCGGTTTCCAATACGAACTGAGCCTGTAAAGGTCCAGGATGTCGTTCATGATGAGAGGATGAAGATTATCATGAACACCAAACTCATCAAGACCCTGGATCAGGTCAGCGACTTCCTTGAACATGTCCCAGACATAGAACCTGGCTGGGAGTCTAAAGATGAGTGTTACCGATGGATAGAGTTAACTCTCAGTCATTTCCGTTACCGCTCCCTTGGAAAGGCTCAAAAAGGTCTGGTACGCCGCTATGTGGCGACTGTCACGGGTTACTCCAGAGCGCAGGKCMCCCGTTTTTTAACGGCCTACCTGTCCAAAGGCMCTGTCCGTCGCTGCCCCTGTTTCTCCAATGGATTCAAGCCTCGCTACMCCAAAGCGGATGCCAGACTACTGGCCGAGACGGACCGGTTGCACAATGACCTCAGCGGGCCAGCCATCAAGAAACTCTGCGAACGAGCTCTTCTGCAGGGTGATCAACGTTATGAAAGGCTGGCAGGGATTTCAGTGTCTCACTTGTACAACCTCAGGCAGTCTCACACTTATCAGACGGTACGACGCAAGAAGAATGGGACTCGCTCAGTCCAGAGAGCTATTGGCGTACGCCGTCGTCCAGACCCTCAGGGCAGGCCGGGGTTTATTCGAGTTGATACGGTTCACCAGGGCGATAAGGATGGCGTGAAAGGGCTGTATCACATCAATGCTGTCGATGAGGTCACCCAGTTTGAAGTAGTCTGTTCTGTGGAGCGCATCAGCGAAACCTTTATGATACCCGTACTGGAAGAGATTCTGGCGACGTTCCCTTTCAAGCTCCTGGCATTCCATTCTGACAACGGCTCAGAGTACATCAACCATAAGGTGGCCAAGCTGCTGAACAAGCTTCACATAGCCCTCACAAAGTCACGTTCCCGTCACAGTAATGACAATGCGTTGGTGGAAAGCAAAAATGGTTCAGTGATCAGGAAAATACTGGGATACGCCCATATTCCCCAGCAGTTTGCCGTGCAGGTCAACCGCTTCGACAGAGAATACCTGAACCCTTATCTGAACTATCACCGGCCTTGTTTCTTTCCGGATGTTTACGTGGACAAGAAGGGCAAAGAGAGAAAGCGTTACCGTTACGAAGATATGATGACGCCCTATGAAAAGTTTGTTTCTCTGCAAGATGCCCAGCAATACTTGAAGAGCGGAGTCACCCTGAAAAGTTTGGAGGCGAAAGCGCATGTCATGACCGATAATGAAGCGGCACGAAGGCTTCAAAACGCCAGAGAGAACTTACTAACAGTCATCTATGAACGACCAGCCTGAGGCCGGAGTCATGCACTCTTCTTCAGGCTCATTTTTCAATTGGAAAATACTGTTGATTTTAATGATAGGGATTGAAAGCTTCACTGCGGTCAGGCTTTTGTCCCGGATTACAGGTCCAGGCTTATGCGTTTTAACTCCTTTGCTTTTATTTTTCTTTCTCCCGGCTTTTCACCTCTTGAGAATACTGTTTCGACAGGTAAGGGAGGCTGTCAATTCAAAGCGGTGGGAATCGATATGGATCATAAGGAAGAAGTGCTAGCCGTTGCAGAAGGGCTTGTAGCTGAAGGTTTTCAGATGATTGAGCTGTGCGGCGGTTTTGGCCCTGAATGGGCTTATAAAGTGGCTGAGCATCTGGAAGGGAAAGTGCCGGTGGGGGCTGTTTATTATGGTCCTCAGTTTCGCCAGCAGTTGGCTGATCTTATGAAGTAACGAACCTTAATAACAGAATGCTTGCCAGCTATCTGAACAGAACTGCAGACAACTCGTTACCATCCGTTATAATTCGCCTTCTGGATTCAGGAAGTGGCTGGCCATTGAAGACAAGGTCACAGCTTCCGGGAGCAGAACTGTTTTCAGGTTTTTCATTCAATCACCTACCAGTTTGCTCCAGTGGTGCAGTTGGCTTGCACCGTATTCGATAAATTCAAATCTAACATTGAGTGGGTTTTATGGAGATCATCTTTCAGCGTATCGCCGAAGAGCTGAATGTTCGCCCGGCGCAGGTCACCAGTGCAGTAGCACTGCTGGATGATGGCGCTACCGTCCCTTTTATTGCCCGTTACCGTAAAGAGGCAACCGGTGCTCTTGATGATACCCAGCTGCGTACGCTTGAAGAGCGCCTGAGGTATCTTCGTGAGCTGGAAGAGCGTCGTGAAACGGTACTGAACAGCATTCGGGAGCAGGAAAAGCTGACCCCTGAGCTGGAAAAGGATATTCGTGCTGCGGATACCAAAACCCGCCTGGAAGACCTTTATCTTCCATACAAGCCCAAGCGTCGTACCAAAGGTCAGATCGCTATTGAAGCTGGTCTTGAGCCTTTGGCAGATCGCCTGTACAACGAGCCTGATACTGATCCTGAGTCAGCTGCGGCTGACTTTGTTGATGGGGACAAAGGTGTTGCAGACAGCAAAGCGGCTCTGGAAGGTGCTCGTTACATTCTCATGGAGCGCTTCAGCGAAGACGCTGAACTGTTGGGCAAGCTGAGGGACATGCTCTGGAGTCAGGGCATTCTGTCCAGCCGTGGTATTGAAGGCAAGGAAGAAGAAGGCGCGAAATTCCGCGACTACTTTGAGCATGATGAGCCCATCAGGCAGGTTCCTTCTCACCGTGCCCTGGCTATTTTCCGTGGCCGCAATGAAGGTGTATTACAGTCCAGTATTCGTCTGGAAAATGAGCCGGAAACCCGTCTGGAAACACACCCCTGTGAAAAAGTCATTGCCGATCACTGGGAAGTATCTGACCAGGGACGTGCGGCGGACAAGTGGCTGAAAGATGCGGTTCGCTGGACCTGGAGAGTGAAGCTGCTGACCCAGCTGGAAACCGATCTGATGACTCAGGTTCGCGAAAGTGCGGAAGAAGAAGCCATCAAGGTGTTTGCCAAGAACCTGAAAGATTTGTTGTTGGCGGCTCCTGCCGGTCTGCGCCCAACTCTGGGCCTTGATCCAGGTCTGCGTACGGGTACCAAAGTGGCGGTTGTTGATGGCACCGGAAAGCTGGTAGAGCATACGACTATCTATCCACATGCTCCTCAGCGTCAGTGGAAAGAAGCTCTGGGCACTATAGCCACTCTATGCCTGACACACGGCGTAGAACTGGTGAGTATTGGTAATGGTACAGCGTCCCGTGAAACGGATCGTCTGGTGGCTGAACTGATGCGTGCTTACCCAAAACTGGGTCTGACCAAAATTGTTGTCAGTGAAGCCGGTGCATCGGTTTATTCTGCTTCTGAACTGGCGGCTCGTGAATTCCCTAATCTCGACGTATCCATTCGTGGTGCCGTATCCATTGCCCGTCGTCTGCAGGACCCACTGGCAGAGCTGGTGAAAATTGAACCTAAAGCGATCGGTGTCGGTCAGTATCAGCATGACGTGAGTCAGACTCAGCTGTCACGTTCTCTGGAAGCTGTGGTGGAAGACTGTGTAAACGCCGTGGGTGTTGATGTGAATACGGCATCCAGTGCTCTGCTGACTCGTGTTTCTGGTCTCAACAGAACTCTGGCAGATAACATCGTTGCATTCCGTGACAGCAATGGCGTGTTCTCAAGCCGTGAGTCCCTGATGAAAGTGGATCGTTTTGGACCCAAGGCATTTGAACAGGCTGCAGGATTCCTACGAGTCATGAACGGTGACAATCCTCTGGATGCTTCTGCTGTTCACCCTGAGTCCTATCCGGTGGTAGAAAAAATCGCCACCCAGTCAGAGCGTGCGGTTCATGGATTGATTGGAGACTCTCAGTTCCTCAGATCACTGGATCCAAAAGGCTTCACGGATGAGACATTTGGTCTGCCCACTGTGACCGACATCATTACCGAACTGGATAAGCCTGGACGTGACCCTCGTCCTGAATTCAAGGCGCCAGAATTCCAGGAAGGTGTTGAGAAAATCAGTGACCTTAAACTGAACATGGAACTGGAAGGGGTGGTTACCAACGTTACTAACTTTGGTGCCTTTGTTGATGTTGGTGTTCATCAGGACGGTCTGGTGCACATTTCTGCATTGTCCAACACTTTTGTGAAAGATCCGGCTGAAGTAGTGAAGGCGGGTGACATTGTTAAGGTGAAGGTTATGGAAGTGGACGCTCAGCGCAAGCGAATTGGTCTCTCCATGCGTATGAGTGACAAGGCTGAAGAAGTGGCTCAGGCCAGACAGCAGCCTCGCAATGAGCGCTCTGGTGCGGGTAAGTCACAACAGAATCGTGGTGGTAAGAGAAACAACAGTAATCAGGGTAAAAAAGAATCTTCTGCAGGTTCATTTGCTGATCTGTTTGCCAACGCCAAAAAGCTGAGAAAATAAGCTGAACGAGAGGCTGCTGTTTTGGCAGCCTCTCATCAATACAGCTCTACATATTTTTGCGAAAAGACAGAAGCAACTTCATGGCAATGGAAGGCTGTTTCTGTAATTGCCGGATATCAAAGTCCGGGTTTAAAAAGTCAGTAAAACTACTGCTCTCTACCAGCTCCTGCCGGGACGCTACTTTGAATCCCATCTGCCACTGAGAGAACTGTCTGCTCTCGATAAAAGACTGGTTCAGTATGATCACGCCATAGTGTCTAGGGTCTTTGGCAATCATGTTGTAAAGCTGTTCAACGCTTTGCTTTTCCCCTTCAAGGGCCTGCATAAAAACACCTTCACTGTATAGCAACATACCTGTGACATCCTGTTGTTTATTATTCTTTCTGGCCACATTGAGTAGACTTTGCAGCGCCTCGTCATCGAATAACTCAGAGGCTGAACTGGTGTAAACCATGCAGAAAAGCTTGCTCTCCATTCTGGTTTTTCTCCCCCTGTGTATTCTGAGCTGACCTAAGCTTCCATCGGCCGTTTTCGATAAAGTTAAATCGGGAAGGGGTACAGGTTTCAGGAAAAAAAATCCTGGCAGCGGTTGAGCCGCTCTGTTTTTGATTGGTTTGATGACAAGGCTGAATAATGAGGTGCACAGACTGTATGGAAGAGCACGTTTTTACTGAATGTTTCCACTGTGATAGGTGCAAGGTAGATTGTAACGTTATATAGTCCGCCTCAAGACATGACTAACAGCCTTTAGCGATAGAAACCCTCTTTCGTCCTTCGGCTTGGAAAGATGTTTCACGATAAAGCTTCTGGATTGGAATTGTATTTTGACTAGCCAGTATGAGAGTCGTCTGCAGCTACTTCAGCAGTCGTCCAACCAAAATCTGCTCAGTGGTATACGACACGGAATAGAACGTGAAGGGTTGCGGGTAACTGCAGATGCGCGCCTGTCCCAGCGTTCTCATCCTGAGGTACTGGGTAAGACACTGACGCACCCCTACATCACGACTGACTATTCTGAAGCCTTGCTGGAATTTATCACGCCGGTTTATTGCAAGGTGGAGGATGTTATGAAGTTTCTGGAAGAGCTTCATAGCTATACCTCCAGAAATCTTGGGGGTGAAGCGATCTGGGCAGGCAGTATGCCGGCTTTGCTGGAAGGTGAGCAGAGTATTCCGATTGCTCGTTACGGTGACTCCAATCCAGGAACCATGAAGTATGTCTACCGTGAAGGACTGGCACATCGTTATGGTAAGGCTATGCAGACCATTGCCGGTATTCACTATAATTTTTCCCTGCCCGAGTCACTCTGGCAACTATTGTCTGAATCAGAAGGCAGTGACCATTCTCTGGAAGGTTTTCAGTCAGAATCCTATCTGGCAATGATCAGAAACTTCCGCCGCTATTCCTGGTTGCTGATGTATCTTTTCGGTGCTTCTCCTGCCGTCAGCAAAAGCTTTTTCACTCAGGATTCTCCCAGTGAACCGCTGGAAAAACTGGATGAAGATACACTTTACATGCCTTGGGCCACATCTCTGAGAATGAGTGATCTTGGCTATACCAATAATGCCCAGTCATCACTGAGTATTTGTTACAACACTCTGGGTGAATATGTCTCTAGTCTTTCGGCTGCGATTAAAACCCCTTATGAGCCTTATGAAGCGATCGGTCTCAAGAGCGAAGGGAACTATTTGCAGCTGAATACCAATCTCCTTCAGATAGAGAATGAGTACTACAGCAATATTCGACCCAAGCGTATTGCCAAACGAGGCGAAAAGCCTCTGACGGCATTATCAAATTACGGTGTTGAGTATGTAGAGGTTCGCTGTATGGATATTAATCCTATGGAGCCTCTGGGACTGTCTACAACCGATGCAGCTTTTCTTGATGTCTTCCTGATGTTTACCGCGTTGATGGACAGCCCTGAAATTGGGCATGAAGAGTGTCAGAGAGTCACTGAAAACTTTGCCCGTACCGTTTCAGAAGGCAGACGACCGGGACTGACCCTGAATGATGAGCAAGGTCCGGTCGTACTGAAGGACTGGGGATTAAGGCTGATCGATAAAATGGCCCCAATGGCTGAAATGCTGGATCAGGCAAACGACTCCCAGCTGTTTTCTGAGTCTCTGCATCAGCAGAGAGAGAAGCTGCTGGATGCTGAAAAAACACCTTCTGCACAGATCCTGCAGGTGCTGAAAAACAGTGGTGATAGCTATATCGACTGGATACTCAAGCAGTCAGAAGTGCATTCAGGCTATTTCAGTGAGCAGAACATTCAGCCTGAAAGACTCGAGTATTTTGCACGAATTGCTGAAGAGTCCAGAGCCGATCAGGAGCGTCTCGAATCATTGGATACTACCGATTTTGATGAATTCCTGAAGCGGTATTTTGAATCGGAATAATTCAGTCATATTCTTAAAAAAGATTCTGTTGGGTAGTGAGATGCCTGGCAGAATCTGAAACCAATCCAAGAAGCTTATATTCTTTATTAATTGTTCTCTTAATGAGCGCATCGGCCATATTTGAATCAAAGCAATGCCTTTGTTTTTATATGGGGCTGCGGACTTAATGTGCTTTTTCGTTTTTGAATGCGGTTGTAAGTCATCATATTGTTGAATGAGTCCGTTTTTTGACTGGGATTTTAAATAATCTTTTTTAATCAAAGCGATGTTTTTTATCCTTTATCGAATTAAAAAACGGTCAAAACCCTGAAAAAAACGACTTTTAGTGCGAGTGTCCAAATATAATCAACTTCTAATTTCAAAGTAATTTGAAATTACCTCTTGCCGCAAAAAATCCACTGTCATAACCTAGCAACTGAGTCGCCATTTCCAAACGGCGATAAAGTGATCCCGTTTCGAGTAGATGAGATCCAAACGAAGAGGAATTGTCATGCTGGAGGGGTGCAAAACGGCCAGAGAACGTTGGGGCGGCGTATCAGAAATTATTGATCGCTGGCTTAGCGAGCGGCAGGAATTGATCGTTCTCTACTGCTCAATCAATGGAGTGAATCAATTTCACGATGATAAAAGGCCTGTTGCAAACAAATTGAAAGAAATGTGCCAGATTCTGGTTGATTATGTTTCCGCTGGCCATTTTGAAGTCTACGAACAACTGGTCCAGGAAGGTATCGAATTTAATGACGGCGGAGTGGAAATGGCACAGTCCATTCTTCCAAAGCTTGAGAAAAATACGCAGATTTGCCTCGATTTTAACGATGGTTGTGAGTCAGTAAGCAGTGTGACAATGCTGCAAAACTCCCTGTCGGAGCTGGGTGAAGCACTTGAGGAACGGTTTTCTCTGGAAGATCAGATGATTGAGGTGCTACACGAGTCTCATAGAGAGTTGCTCTCTTCGCAGTAACTGCTGCAGAAGGGGCAGACAGGCTAAAAAAGATATCTGCCATCTGCCCGCAGTATGAAGGAAACAGCTCAGTCTACGACGGGTTGTTTACTTCTTTTTCTCTTCTTTATTCTCTGTGTCTTTTTTCACGTTCAGTAATTCAACCTTGAAGGTCAGCATTTCATTAGGACCTATTCTTCCTGGAATTCCGCCTGGTCCGTAAGCAAGATCCGCCGGGATATAAAGCTCCCAGACAGAACCTTCAGGCATCTGTTTCAAACCTTCTGTCCAACCCTTGATAACCTGATTTAATTTAAACGTTGCGGGTTGGTTTCTGCTGTAAGAGCTGTCAAAGACTTTCCCGTCCAGAAGACGTCCTTCGTAATGAACGGTGACTTCACTGTAATCCAGTGGTTTGGGGCCCTGACCGTTTTTAATGACTTTGTATTGAAGACCACTTTCCAGTGTATTAACACCCGGTTTTTTGGCGTTTTCAGTCAGGAAAGCCTGACCTTTTTCAAGATTGTTTTTTGCTTCGTCAGCGAGTTGAGCCTGACGTTTTTTCTCCTGATCTTTACGGGCTTTTTCAATCAGTTTGAACATTTCCTGCTTGTCCATGGCAAGCGGTTTGTTCTCAAGAGTATCTTTGATACCTTGGGAAAGAGCGTCTGCATTGATTCCCTCAAACTGCTTGAGTTGTTCGGCCAAAATAGCACCCAGACTGTAGCTGAGTTTGTCTGCTTCTGTCTCCAGAGCCGCAAATGTTTGCAGGGAGTATGACATCAGGGCAATGCCAGCAAGCGCTTTTAGTCTCATGAGGTCTCTCTGTTTTCTATGAAAATGCAGCTCTCCGATTTTGTTGTCATTGTCATGTTCCGGCGTGAGCTGCATTTCCGGCTCATGGCTGTTTGTGTTAGTTCGACACAGGTGGGTCAAATTTTTCTCAGCAGAGGTGTAACACCATATTTGTGCAAACGCTCAAAGATAGCAAGCTTTTAGGAATATTGGTTTTAACAAAAATGCCTTTAAATTAAGGCTTAAATGATATTCATCAAAAAAAAATTTTAAATTAACAAGTTTTTTTTGAAGAAATAATTTCATCTTATATAAAAAAAATGTATAAAAAAATTTGCAGTCGTGTGATAAGCACTCTATTTTTCTAATTAAAACTGGATATTAATTATTCAGCTTTTATATAGAAGTACTTCTAAAGGCAATGACGAGGGATGACCAAATGCCTGTAGCTAAAAGGAAACCAGCAGCCAAGAAGGCTGTTAGAAAACCAGCCGCTAAAAAACCAGCAGCTAAAAAAGCCACCCGTAAGGTAGACCCAGTTAAGAAGCTGGAAAAAGAAGTCGAAGCGCTTAAGAAAAAACTGGATAAGGCTAAAGAGTCTTTAAAGAAAGCAAAAACAAAAGCCAAAGCCTCTGCCAAGAAAGCTCCCGCCAAGAAAAAAGCAACCGCCAAAAAAACTACTGCCAAGAAAGCAACTGCTAAAAAGACAGTAGCCAAGAAAAAGGCACCGGCTAAGAAAAAAGCTGCAGCTAAGAAAACAACTGCCAAGAAAAAAGCACCCGCTAAAAAGGCAGCTGCTAAAAAGAAAACTGTAGCGAAAAAAGCCACTGCCAAGAAAAAGGCACCTGCTAAGAAGAAGGCTCCAGCTCGTAAGGCTGCTGCCAAGAAAAAAGCACCTGCCAAGAAGAAGGCTCCAGCTCGCAAGGCTGCTGCCAAGAAGAAAGTAGTTAAGAAAAAAGCTCCTGTTCGTAAGGCCGCTGCCAAGAAGGCTCCAGCCAAAAAGAAAGCGCCAGCTAAGAGAAAAGCCAAGCGCTAAGAGCTTTTGACGTACCTGCAGGAGAGGTTGCCCTCTCCTGCAAAATCCCTGATACCTGTCTCCCTCTCGCCAGCTTTATGCGAGTACTTCCTTGTGGCAATTTCAGTTGCCACTTTTTACATCTGATCCTTCTATGCGCAGAATCCCAAAGTGGCTGATATTCCCATAGGAATGCCGCTGGAACAGTGTTTATAATGCGCGCCATGATTAATTTGAATTCAGTCAGTTTGTTGCGCTCTGGCAAAGTTTTGCTGGAAGAAACCAGCGCAATGATTCATCACGGCCAGCATGTTGGACTGGTAGGTGCCAATGGGTGTGGCAAGTCAAGCTTGCTTGCTCTGATCATGGGGCATTTTCAGCCGGACAAGGGTAATGTCAGCATTGATTCCGGCCGTGGTATTGCTCATATGGCCCAGGAGGTTCTGGCACTTGATCAGAAAGCAGTTGATTATGTACTGGACGGTGACGAAACACTTCGATCCATAGAACAAGCGATCGAGAATGCCGAACGTAATGAAGAGCATGGCAAGCTTGCAGAGCTGCATGAAAAATTGTTGCAGGCCGACGGCTATACGGCTCGTTCCCGGGCAGAACAATTGCTCCATGGTCTTGGTTTTTCTCACGAGCAAATTGAGCGCAGCGTAAAAGATTTTTCCGGTGGGTGGAGAATGAGACTGAATTTGGCGCGCACGCTGATGTGTCCGTCGGATTTATTGTTTCTTGATGAACCCACCAACCACCTGGATCTCGACGCCATTGTCTGGCTGGAAAGTTTTCTCAAGCGTTATCAGGGTACCCTGATCATTATTTCCCATGACCGGGATTTTCTGGATGCCGTGATCGATGTCACCATTCATATTGAGCATCAAAAGCTGAATACCTACCGCGGAAATTATTCTGCGTTTGAACGCATGCGTTCAGAGCGTCTTCAACAACAGCAGGCGGCTTTCGAGAAACAGCAAAAACAACGTGCTCACATGGAGAAGTTTGTTGAGCGTTTTCGTGCCAAGGCTACCAAAGCCAAACAGGCTCAGAGTCGGTTGAAAGCGTTGTCCCGACTGGAAGAAATAGCCCCTGCTCATGTGGATTCCCCTTTCAGTTTCAGTTTTCCTGAACCGGAGAAAATGTCTTCACCGCTTCTGACTCTGGACAAGGCTGAGTTGGGATACGATAGCAAGGCAATGATCAAGCTAAAGCTGAACATCCTGCCAGGTAGTCGTATAGGCTTGCTGGGCGCTAATGGTGCCGGTAAATCAACATTGATCCGAACGCTGGCAGGAGAGCTTCCTCTGGTGTCTGGTGAGCGGCATGATGGTGAGCACCTCAAAGTCGGGTATTTTGCTCAGCATCAGCTGGAAAAGCTGGATCCAGAAGCCAGTCCTACCCTTCATCTGCAACGACTGTCGCCTGAAGCGAGAGAGCAGGAGCTGAGAAACTTTCTGGGTGGTTTTGGTTTTCATGGAGACAAGGCCCTGGAAAAAATTGAAGGATTCTCCGGTGGTGAACAGGCCAGGCTGGCTCTGGCGATTGTAGCCTGGCAGAAACCTAATCTGTTGTTGCTCGATGAGCCTACTAACCACTTGGATCTTGAGATGCGTCATGCTCTGACAATGGCGCTACAGATGTTCGAAGGTGCCATGATTCTGGTGTCCCATGATCGAAACCTGTTGCGCAGTACGACAGATGATCTCTTTTTGGTTCATGATGGCCGAATGGATGCTTTCGAAGGTGATCTGGATGACTACAGTGTCTGGCTCACACAACAGCGTCAGGAGGAGAAGTCAGCATTTGCTTCTGATGAAGCCTCAGCGCCATCCATTCATTCGGCTCAGGCACGCAAAGAGCAAAAACGTCTGGATGCAGAGCGCAGAAAGCTGCTTAGACCGATGAAGAAAAAGGTTGATGCTCTGGAGCAGAAACTGGAAAAGCAGCAAACCTTGCTGGCTGATGTAGAAACTGAATTGGGTGATCCAGGACTCTATGAAAGCTCTGCAAAAGATCGACTGAAGTCGTTGCTGGACCAGCAGACTCAGTACAAAAAAGCGATAGCAGAAATTGAAGAAGAGTGGATGGAAGCGCTGGAAGCTCTGGAAGAAATGGAAAGTGAGTAAAGAATCATAATAAAGCAAGCTTTGCTCGTTATGAAATGCAACCGCCTGATAGTCGCAGGCGGTATATTCCGGGAATGGTTTAGCCCAACTGGCTGAGCACTGTTCTCAAGTGCTTGCAGTTTTTCCTATAACTTCATGGCCTGGCGCGATGAAGGAAATGGGATTCATTCCCGGAAGCTGTTGTCATATATCCAATAAATGACAATTAAGCCTGCTCGTAAGCGACTTCTTCTGCCTCGTCGGACACGCTGTCCAACTTACCCAGCAAAGCACCTACCCGGTCACCCCAGGAGCTCAGCTCCTGCTTGAGATGAGAGTTTTCATCTTCCAGACGAGTATTTGAAGAACGCAGTTCCTCGAGCTCCATGCGGGTCAGCTCAAGTTTGTCGATAAGATTCTGAAGTTTTGTTTCCAGTTGACCTAAGGATTCAATGGACATAACTGTTACTTTTTCACCAGGAAATAGTTCGGACGAAATCAGCCGGTCTGAAAAACTGACGGCTGCCAACCATGTCTTCAGATAAGTACTCCGAAATCATTAGTCTGGCAAGCTACAGTGTAGTTTCAGAGTGACTTTTACACTGGCTCTACGATAGCACATAGTTCAGGCTAAGTTCAGATAAGTTACGTATATGCAGGCTATACTTGCGAAGTAATTACAATTGAGTGTGGGTGTTAAGCGAATTTTTCCGGGTTGATTCTGGTCAGTGCAAATAGCTTTCCGGGATTATTGATAAAAGCGACCATAAACGTGTATTGATGATGCTTTTTTGTATCACTCAAGCACTCGTGAGAGAAAAATATTTTGCTTCTTTCAACTCATGTTAAATGATCAGGCAAGATATTTTTTACGATAGAAAGTGATACAGCTTTAACAGGCTGCTAACACTGGTAACGAGATTCTGTTGTACAGCGAGCAGAAGTCTTGATGCCTTTCAGAATTGCACAGGACACATGATTTACCTGTGTGATGAGGTGAAATGCCTCAAGGAGTTTTGCATGAGCGAAACGACAATACCCTGCGCAACGATTGTCTCCATTCTCAATGCCGAGGATGAGGCCATGAGGGCTTTTTATATCTCTTTAACCTGTAATCAGAGTGTCGACGAATACATTCACGATCAACATCTTTACTTTTCATCTCGTCAGGTTGAGGGAGTATTTCTGAGTCATTTGCTGGCTTTGACGGAACTGGCTCTGGATCGTTGTTTTCTTCGAACCCGGTGAGCACACCGGACAAAAAACTTTGAGTCAGGTTTGCTGGTCGATGACTCTTTTCATTCTGATATTTTTCATCATGCCCATATTGGGAAAATATTTTCATCCAATGGATGATTTCTATGCGGATTAAATCAGCCTTGAGCGGAAGAAAAAGTGTTCAAGGTATACTGAGTCTGACGGATAAGCGGTCAGAGCAGGCTGATCTCTGAGTTGCATACTGACAACAAACAGCCAAGTCGATACACTTCCCAGTTCCGAATGTGAATGCAGATCGGGCTTCCAGACTGATTGCGATCAGTTTGTTGATGAGGGGCTGGGCCATTCTCAGGAAACTGTCACAGATGAACACTTCTAACATTGTGACAGAGTTAAACTACTCTCAAAGTTTCCTGATGATCCTGCATGCCAATGGGTTATTCCGTGGAAATTGCCATGAGCACAAAAATAATTTTTCACCCCTGACAAGGTGAAAAGTGTTTCACGGTAACAAGTGATAGATAAGTAACTATGCCGGAAGATATTCCCGCTGACTCGGTAGGTTTGGTTGAGCCGCAAACCATCCATTTTGATCAGCCGCTGCAGTTAAGCTGTGGTCAGATATTGAATGAATATGACCTGGTTATTGAAACCTATGGTGAACTGAATGCCCAGATGAGTAATGGCATTTTGATTTGCCATGCGCTCAGTGGCCACCATCATGCAGCAGGCTATCACTCCATGGAAGACCGAAAGCCGGGTTGGTGGGACAACTTTATTGGCCCGGGCAAGCCTCTGGATACCGATCAATTCTTTATTGTCAGCCTGAATAATCTGGGTGGCTGTCATGGCAGCACCGGACCTACCAGCATTAATCCGGAGACTGGTAAGTGCTATGGCTCTGACTTTCCCATGGTAACGGTAGAAGACTGGGTTGAGAGTCAGGCCAGACTGGCAGACCATCTGGGCATCAAACAGTGGGCAGCTGTTGTGGGAGGTAGTCTGGGAGGCATGCAGACACTTTACTGGTCCATGGCTCACCCTGAAAGGCTCAGGCATGCTGTTGTTATTGCCTCTGCATCAAAACTGTCTGCCCAGAATATTGCATTCAATGAAGTGGCGCGTCAGGCCATTCGCTCTGACGAAAACTTTCGTGACGGGCAGTATCTCGAACAGGGCACTTTGCCCAAGAGTGGTCTGGGTCTGGCCAGAATGGTGGGGCATATCACTTACCTTTCTGACGATGCCATGGGGCAGAAGTTTGGCCGCGAACTCAAGAACGAAGAATTCAGTTTTGATTACGGCGTTCAATTTCAAATAGAAAGTTATCTCCGTTATCAGGCTGAAAACTTTTCAGGTAATTTTGATGCCAACACCTACCTGCTGATGACCCGGGCGCTGGATTATTTTGATCCGGCAAGAAAATTTAATGACGACCTTTCCGAAGCGCTGTCTTCAGCCAGTGCAAACTTTTTACTGGTCTCTTTTACCACTGACTGGCGTTTTTCTCCTGAACGTTCTCGAGAAATTGTGGATGCCCTGCTGGAGGCCGGAAAACAGGTCTCCTATCTGGAAGTGGATGCCCCCCAGGGTCACGATGCCTTTTTGATGAATATTCCCCGGTATGTGAATGCGGTCGCAGGTTATATGAAGCGAATTGCAGCTGAATGCAAGGAGGCGTCTGCATGAGTAAACGTGTTGATTTCGCCATCATCAGTGACTGGATTGATCAGGGCAGTCATATTCTGGATCTGGCCTGTGGCGATGGCACTTTGTTGTCGAACCTGCAGAAAGAGAAGCAGGTCAGAGGTTATGGGCTGGATATCAATCCCCAGAACATCCAGAACTGCATTGAGAGAGGGGTGAATGTTCTTGAACAGAACATAGACCAGGGGCTTGGAAATTTTGGTGACCAGAGTTTTGATACGGTGATCATGACCCAGGCTTTGCAAGCGCTGCAATATCCCCACCTGGCCCTGGATGAAATGTTGAGAGTAGGGCGGGAGTGTATTGTGACATTCCCTAACTTTGGCCATTGGCGCTGCCGCTGGCATCTGGCGACAAAAGGTCGGATGCCTGTTTCCAAGTTTATGCCCTACACCTGGTACGATACGCCTAATATACATTTCTGTACGTTCAAGGATTTTGAAGATCTTTGTCGTCAGAAAAAGTTGAAAATCATTAATCGCATGGTGACAGATGGTTTAAATCGGGGAGGCTGGAGAACACATCTGCTGCCCAACCTGATGGGAGAAGTTGCTATTTATCACCTGACTCGAGGGGAGTGAGAAAATGATCAAAATGCACAGAATGTTTGGTTTGCTCCTGGGGGCTTGTTTTTCGCTATGGACATCTATGGTTTCTGTAGCCAATGCGGCTCCCATTCCTGAAGCGAAAGTGATGAATGACAAGCCGGTTCGTTTTGGTGACTATGAGGTGTCTTACAGCGCTTTCCCCAGCACGTTTATTCAGCCGGATATTGCCAAGACCTATAACTTGGAACGTGGACCAAAAAATGGTCTGGTCAATATTGCTGTTCGAAACGTCAAGAATAGTGAAGAAGGCAAGGCTGTGAAAGTCACCTTTGATGGCAAGGCGGTAAACCTTCTGGGACAGCAGTCTGCCCTGAAGTTCAAGGAAATCAAGGAAGGCGATGCCATTTATTATCTGGCCGGATTCCGTTTCAGTCATCAAGAACTGCTAAAATTCAGCGTCAAGGTACAACCTGAAGGTTCAACTCAGAGTCATACCCTTCAGTTCAGCCAGACATTCTACGAGGATGGCAAGTGAGTTCGTCTGTAAAAACTGCCTTGAGCAACAGAAACAACCTTCCATTGTCTGTATTGATGGGAGTTTTTTCATGAAACAAAAAGTCGTATTGGCCAGTGGTAATCAGGGCAAGCTGAGAGAGTTGCAACAGATGCTCTCCGGCCTTGATTTTGAAGTGCTGCCACAAAGTGAGTTCAACGTTGATTCGGTTGAAGAAACGGGACTGACTTTTGTTGAGAACGCCCTGATCAAAGCCAGGCATGCGGCAGAGACTTCCGGGCTTGCTGCCATTGCGGATGATTCCGGTATTGAAGTGGATGCACTGAATGGCCAGCCTGGGATTTACTCAGCACGTTTTGCCGGTAAGGACGCTACCGATCAGGAAAACAACCAGAAGCTGCTGAAGAGGCTGGAAGGGCTCCCCAGAGAGCAGAGAACGGCACGATTCCACAGTGTTCTGGTTTTTATGCGTCATGCGGAAGATCCAACGCCCCTGATCTGTCATGGCAGCTGGGAAGGTTATATTCTGGAGACTCCGGCGGGTGAACAGGGTTTTGGTTATGATCCCCTGTTTTTTGTCCCGGATCAGAACTGCGCTGCAGCCGAACTGAGTCGAGAACAAAAGAATCGTGTGAGCCATAGAGCAAAGGCTATGGCACAGCTTCTGGAACAGCTGAAACAACGCTCCTGAAGCAATCCAAACATACAGCCAGAGCAGCCTCTGGCTGTTTTAATTACTTATCCTGAACGTTTATATGCTCCCACTCCCGCCATTGAGTCTTTATGTGCACATTCCCTGGTGCGTTAAAAAGTGTCCTTACTGTGATTTCAACTCCCATGCACTCAGTGGTGGTATTCCCGAAGAAGCCTATGTTGATGCCCTCCTGGAGGACTTTGACAGTGAAGTGAATACTGTTCAGGGCAGAGAGCTTCATACCATTTTCTTTGGCGGCGGTACTCCCAGCTTGATGTCTGCTAAAGGGTTTGACCGTTTTCTCAGTGAGCTGCAAAAAAGAATTCGCTTTTCCTCTGATATTGAAATCACCATGGAAGCGAACCCCGGCACCTATGAACATGACCGCTTCAGGGATTATCGCAAAGCGGGTATTAACCGGTTGTCGTTAGGGGTGCAGAGTTTTCAGGATGAAAAACTCAAGGCTCTTGGCCGTATTCACAACTCTGAAGAAGCTTTCAAGGCGATTGAGTCTTTGAGAGGAATGGGCTTTGACAACTTCAACATTGACCTGATGCATGGATTGCCGGGTCAGAGTATTCAGGATGGCCTTTCAGATTTGAAGAAAGCCATCGCATTGCAGCCTACCCACATTTCCTGGTATCAGCTGACCATTGAGCCCAATACGGTGTTCTATTCAAAAACACCTATCCTGCCAGAGGACGATACGCTCTGGTCGATTCAGGAAGAAGGCTGGGACCTACTGGAAGCGGGAGGCTTCAAACAGTATGAAATATCTGCCTACAGCAGCCCAGGCAAGCAGGCAAAACACAATCTGAACTATTGGAAGTTTGGTGACTATATCGGTATCGGAGCCGGTGCCCACGGCAAGATTACAGAAAGAGAAACAGGCAGGATTTATCGAAACTGGAAAACCCGCATGCCTTCTGACTATCTTTCCAATGACAAGCCTTATGAGGCGGGTAGCAGGGTACTGAGTGGGAATGATCTGCCGATTGAGTTTATGATGAATGTTTTACGCTTGAATGATGGCGTAGAGCGCTCTTTGTTTGCAGAAAGAACCGGAATGGCCATTTCTGATATTGAGTCTCAATGCAAAGAAGCTATCCAGAAAGGCTTGTTGGAACCGGATCGTTTGCAGCCAACGAAACAGGGGCGACTGTTCCTGAATAACTTGTTGGAGATTTTCTCCTGAACAGCCATTAGCGAGAGCGGGGCCTTCACGGTAAGGAGCACCTATGGAGTGGATTACAGACGGGATCATTTTTCTGTCAAAGCTGGCACGGGATCACCTGGATCTCATCGCTATGGCTTTAACAGCGGTGGCTGTTGTGTTTTCAGGGCGATTTGTTGCTTCCTGGAGCAGCAGCTGGCTCAACCGTCTTCATGCGGTGCTCAGAATTCCTGCAAGGGCTGTGGTGAATCTGGCTGTGTTTGGCGCTGTTTTTTACTTTGTTCCCCACTGGCTGGGAAATCTGCTGGGGTATTTTAATAACTTTACCCTGGCACCGGTGTTACTGGTTATTGGACTGTGTGTGGGGATGCTGGCCGAAAAGTTGGGGCGTTGAACGAGCAAGGAAGTCTGTTGATCAGCCTTGCTCGTGTAAAGCTGGGGTAGAGGGCTTACTCAGTTCTTTCAAACAGTAAATCCCACACACCATGACCCAGTCTGTGACCACGTTTTTCAAATTTGGTCAGAGGTCTGAAATCCGGTCTTGGTGAGTACTGACCTTCACCTTCCTGATTCTTGAATCCCTCTGCTGCAGACATCACTTCCATCATCTGCTCTGCATAGTTTTCCCAGTCTGTAGCCAGGTGAATGACGCCACCCACTGCCAGCTTGGGTTTGATCGCTTCAATGAATTTGGGCTGAATCAGACGACGCTTGTGGTGACGCTTCTTATGCCAGGGGTCAGGAAAGTAAATCTGGACTCTGGACAAGCTGCCATCGGCAATACAGTCTCTGAGGACTTCAACCGCGTCATCGCAGTAAGTACGCAGGTTATTAATGCCAGCGATTTGGGCTTCATTCAGCAGGCTGCCAACACCCGGGCGGTGTACTTCAATACCGATAAAGTTTTTGTCGCTCTCGGCTTCAGCCATCGCTACAAGAGACAAGCCCATGCCGTAGCCAATTTCCAGAACAACAGGTGCTTCCCGGCCAAAGGCTTCGCTGATATTTAATGGGCCATCGTCTTTTTGCAGACCCCACTTTTCCCAGCACTCTTCCCAGCCACGACGCTGACCTGTGGTCATTCGACCTGCACGCAGGACAAAACTTTTGATTTCTCGACGATGTTCAACGGTGTCGTCGATAACAGAGTCACTCATGAAGGCATATCATCTGAATTGAAAAACGGGTCGTACGATACCGACTGACAGTGCATTTGAAAATAGCAATTCGTCGGTTTTACCTGGGAGTCTGACTGAGAATAGCCACGCTCTACTGAATTTTATGCTCAAGCACTATTCTCGGTCGGGCTACTGAGGGTATTTCAGTCTGAAAGTTCTGTTACGGCAAAGGTGGCCAGAAATAACCAGCCCAGCATCAAGGAAACTCCACCCAGAGGGGTTATGGCTCCCAGCCAGCCTACGCCGGTAATAGCCAGAACATAAAGACTGCCAGAGAAGAGAATGATCCCAGCCAGAAAGAGTCTGGCGCTCCATCTGAGCTTTTTAGAATCTTTAAACTGGATGGCCAGCACTGCCACCAGTACCAAAGCCAGGCTGTGATAGAACTGGTAATCGGTGGCTGTCGCCCAGACATCCATGTAGCGTTCAGAAAGTTGTGCCTTCAGAGCATGAGCACCAAAAGCCCCCAGGGCTACTGAAAGAAAGCCGCAAAGGGCGCCGGGCAAAAGATAAAATCGAGTCATAGTTTTTTATAACAAAGGTTTGCTGTTTACCTGTTTAGCCACAGCCCAGACTTTCATTTAGTGCAGCCAAGCATTAATGGTCATACATAGTCCGTTCATCCTGAGCTTGTCGAAGGATGCTGGTAATGCACTTCGACAGGCTCAGTGCGAACGGTATGGGATTTAGAACTTCGCTGCACTAGGCTATGTGCTTCTGGTCAATTATTTTTTGGTTTAACGTCGCGTATGACTGCCCGGAAGTGGGAGGTCGACAACGCTGCCGGCAGCCAGTCTTAAACCTTCCTGGAAAAACAGTGAACTGCCTTCGTGATCTTCCATATGAGCCAGTAGACGCCCGAGTTCGTTATACGTGTCGATTCGTTTGCTGAGTCTGAGACTGGCTTCAAAGTACTCTTTGGCTTTACCCCAAAGCTCGTTGCGTAAAGCAAGACGTCCCAGAGACAGTAGTAAGTCTGCGTCGTTAGGTCGCTCGTTGAGCATAGCCTCGGCAAAGTGCAATTGTTTGCTAAGGTCCTTACCTTTGATCTTGCCATACAACAGGATCAAGTCGCTGCTGTAATGCTTGTTTAAGTTGTCACGCAGCAAGGCTTCTGCTTTTTCCTCGGCCCCTAAATCCGTCAGGCATTTACCGTAACGATAAATCATGGCGGAGTGACGCTTCTGGTTAGACGACAGGCTGTTCCAGATTTGAGCAGCGGGTTTTATTTTCTGATCAAGCGATGTGAAGCTGCGGCCATTATTAAACGCCTGGTTAAATAAGGCTTCGAAACACTGAAGTTCAAGGTTTCGGTACTCTTCATCTGAAACCACTTTCTGCTTTTTCAGTTTGGGGAGCAAAGCGGCAAGTGACTGCCAGTCATGGAGACGACTGTAAGCTTGTTTCAGCATTTTCAGCACATAGGCATGCCTTGGAACCTGCTTGTGCAACTTGGTCAGTGTGGCCAGAGCCTGTTCAAGCTGGCCTGATGCCAGCTGGAGTTGAGCCTGGGTAATGCCTATAGCCAGTTCTGCTCCGGGTTCCTTGTGGTCTGCCCTGCGCAGGTATTCTGCTGAGGCATCAAGGTCGCCGTTTTCGTGAGCGGCTCTGGCAGCTGCAAGATAATTCAGCAGAGGTGAGTTGCCATAGTCGGCAGCCTGAGACAGAAGTCGTTCGGCTTTCTTCCAGTGTCCCTGGGTAAACTCGACAAACCCACGGGTAGTCATTTTCCGGGCCTGTCGTTCTTTGGCACTGGGGGTCAGAGGATAAATAAAGCCGGTGATCCCAAAAATCAGTTTAAGGATGATCCACACCAGCCAGACGGCGCCAATGGCAAGACCTATCAACAGGAACAGGCCCCATAAAGTGCTTTCAAAGGTAGCGGTTTTGTAGGCAATCAATACATAACCATCGTCGCTGACCATGGCGTTGGCCAGACCAAAGGTTATGCCCAGAATCACCAGAAAGAGAATAAAACTCTTCATGCCTGAGGCTCCTCTTCAGGGTTTCCTGCGGGAGCTGGCTGGCTTTGACCCTGAGGCTCAGATTGATTGTTCAATGGCTCAGGGCTGCTTTCCTGTTTCTCGGTGCTTTCATTATTTTTCTGTGGTTGTTTTGCTGACTGAGAGTTTTCCTCATTCTGCTGAGGCGCTTCTTCCTGAACAGTTTGAGAAGGTTCTACTATTGGCTGGACAGAAGCTTTCTCACTATCCAGTGCTTCTGTCAGCTGACGCGATTTCAGTAATTCCAGAGCCCGGCTGATATTGGTGGTGACGGGCTTAACGGTAATTTTTTCCAGGTCCTTCAGCTCTTCCAGCATGGCTGTGGCCTGTGGGCCGGACAGTGAGAAATACTGTTGAATCCAGTTTTCTGCCTGCTTCAGGCTGGTGTTATAGATAGCCTGATCTCTTGAAAGCACTGACAGTTTGACTTGCTCCAGCATCAGTTGCAGATTCTGACGAATCAGAATGTTCTCTTCAGGCGACAGCAAGGATGTAATGGACTGTTCACGATGAGGAGTAAAGCGGAAGAGGCCAACAAAGCTTTCCCAGGTGTTTTTCAGCATGGAAACCGCTATGGTTTTCCAGTTACTGTTGTCAGTTGTGACTGCTGGAGTTGATGAATCTCCACTTTGGACTTCACTGGTTTCCTGAATAGCTTCTCTTTCCATCAAAGGCAGCTGGTAAACCTGACGGGTAAGGGCTTCCAGTCTCAGATAAAGGCCTTCCTGGTCAAAGTCGGGCAGACTGTTGAGTGAAGCAATGTCTTCGGCCAGAGCTTCCCTGACAGGGAACAGGTTGTAGTTATCCAGTTCCAGCAACAGTTGGTCTGCACTTTTCAGCAAAGCCTTGGCGGCTTTTGTGTCAGACGTCATGAGCAGGCGTTGGTTTGCCAGTCTGAGCAGGTATTCCACTTCTGCCAGTTTCCAGCCTTCCTGAGTACTACCAGCTACTTCCTGAATCGTTTTTGACAGGCTGTCAGTCCGGTTAAGCAGGCGTTCGCTGCGACTCTCCTGCTCAGTGAGTCCGGATTTGATAGGAGTCAGTTCACGGTTAATTTCAGTCAGGCGGGCCTGCACTCGAGCAATCTGGGTTTGCTGTTGCTCTTGCCCTGTAATCAGGGCGGGTTGAGCTTGTTCCACAGGCAAGGCTCGCCAGCCGATGTATCCGCTCAGTACCAATGCTGCAAGGGCAATCAGCAGAGCGAGAAAAGAGAGGCTTTGACCTGACTTTGAGGCTGACTTGGGAGGCTGTTTGTTGGAGCGAGCGGAAGTCTTTTTAGAGTCCTCAGCTTTAGCGGGCTTCACTTTAGAGGACTCCAGCGACTTGGCTGGCTCTGATGATTCGGTTTGCTCGAGTTTCCTGGAGTTCTGGTCTTTCTTGCTCACGTTAACCCTTCGCTGTTGATCAGGTTCAGTACCGAAACCATGGCGTGATTATTGGCGCCCTGGGCGGTATAAACCCGTTTGAATGCTTGAGCCTCTGGCATTCTGGCAATTCTCTCGCTGGGGACGACCAGGTTGCACTGTTGTTTGAGTGCGGATGACAGGTCGCCTGCGGTATTGGCCAGAATCTCGCCACTGCTGGTCAGTATGACATTGATAGCGTGCTCTTTAATCAGTCTGTTCAGACAATTTTCTGGATAATCAGGCTTCTGACGTTCGTAGAGCTCAAGGCAGTCAACCTGGGCTCCCCGATCTCTGAGCGTGGTTTCGAGAAGCTCGCGACCTCCCTTGCCCTTCAGGATCAGAACCTTTTCTCCACTCAATTGCTGCAGGCTTTCCATTTGCAGCAGGGCTTCGCTGTCGCCTGGTTTCTCAGGGCAAACAGCGTTGATGTCATAGTCATTGAGCCATCGAAGCGTTTTTGACCCCACAGCATACCAGTCAATTTTCAAGGGCATCTGTGGCCAGTAATTCTCTATATGGTTCAGGCCCAGCTTGGCTGCATGCTGACTGATGACGATGACTTTACTGTATTGATCCAGCTGTAAGACCCGGTTTCTCAGCTCCTGGGTCTCTGGCAACGGCTGGATATGGATCATGGGCAGAGACCATGCACCTGCGCCCTGGCTTTGAATCAGGGCGACCAATGGATCTGCCAGATCCTTTGGTCGTGTAACCAGAACCCTCATACCACTTCCAGACAGTGCTCCAGTCCTGGAGTCTGGCCCAAGGTTGTTCAACGGGTTATGGCTATTAATCATGGCACGGCTCACATTAATGCAGCAACTCAGAAAGAATGCGGTCTGCTCCCTGTTCCAGTAGCGATTCCGCCAGCTGGACGCCTCCTTTCTCACCTTCTGAAGCAGGGCAGCGAACTTCAGCCGTTAACAGCAGCTTGCCGTCAGGCTGTCCAACCAGGCCTCTGATATAGAGCTGATCACCCTGAAGTTCTGAGTAGCAGCCAATAGGCACCTGACAGCCACCGTTCAATCGACGGTTCATGGCTCTTTCTGCCAGCACTCGTGTGGCTGTTTCTTCATGGTGCAGAGGAGCCAGAAGCTGCTTGATCTCTTCATCGTCTGAACGAATCTCTATGCCTACCGCTCCTTGGCCTGCTGCGGGCAGACTGAGTTCTGCAGGAAGTGTGCTCTGGATTCTTTCTTCCATACCCAGTCTGATCAGTCCAGCTGCAGCAAGGATGATGGCATCGTATTGCCCCTCATCAAGCTTGGCCAGGCGTGTATTAACATTCCCACGGAGAAACTCTATGTTGAGGTCTGGTCTTTTGGCCAATATCTGGCACTGACGACGCAGGCTGGAAGTGCCTACGGTAGCTCCCGCAGGGAGTTCGTCGAGCTGGGTATAGGTATTGGAAACGAAAGCATCCAGAGGGTTTTCACGAGGACAGATGGTGGCCAGCTCAAGCCCTTCTGGAAACTCCATGGGAACGTCCTTCATGGAGTGCACGGCAATGTCTGCCCTGTTCTCCAGCATGGCGGTCTCCAGCTCTTTGACAAACAGGCCCTTGCCACCAATTTTGGCCAGCGGAGCATCCAGAATCCGATCCCCTTTACTGGTCATTTTAACCAGCTCCACCTGGATACCCGGGTGGAAGTGTTCCAGACGCTCTTTAACATATTCAGCCTGCCAGAGGGCCAGGGCACTTTTTCTTGTAGCGATACGGACGGTTTTCATGGGTAGGCTTTCAATTGTAAACACGACAATATTTGCTGAATTGCGCTGCGAACCATGTGAAGGAATGTACTCCGAACTAAGACACGGCCGGAAACAGGTTCACTCATGGCTGGTAGATTCAGTGTTTGGGATAATACGATAGTCTGTAGGTGTGACCAACTTTTACTGCGAAAAAACGCTTTGATGGACAAAGGTACAGATTTGGTTCAGAAGGGTTTTGAAGAAGTGCTTTCCAGAGTTGGAATGAAAAGCACTTCTTGAGGGGTGCAATTAAAGCGATTGCATGAACTTCTTCATCAGAGGAACGTGTCTTCGGCTGACTGAAAGGGGCTCTTCAACACCACTGAGCTGAATAAAGTAATGGCCCTGCTCGTCGCGGGTCATTCTCTCAATGGCCTTTCTGGCCACCAGAGCATTCCGGTGGATTCTGACAAATCGGGAATTAAATTCTGACTCAAGGTCTTTCAGGGGGTCATCTATCAGAACTTCGCCGTTCTTGTGATAGACCGTGACGTACTTGCTGTCAGCCATGAAGTAGAAAATATCGTCCAGTGGGACCAGTTCAATGCCCTTGAGCGTTTTAGCGGCAATATGGCTGCGGGAATTATCGTCTAAATCGTCTCTGAGGCTGGCCAGCTGAAGTCGGTTGACTTTGGCTGCTCCGCTCAAAGCCTGTTGAAGGTCTTCGATTTTTACTGGCTTTAACAGGTATCCCACAGCCTGTACCTGAAATGCTTCAACAGCATGGGTGTCGTAAGCTGTGCAGAAAATGACAGCAGGTGGCCGCTCCAGTTTGCTGATATGAGCTGCGGCCTCAAGACCCCCCATGACTGGCATGCGGATATCCATAAGGACAATATCAGGCTGATACTTGCGGCACAGCTCCAGTGCCTCAATACCATTACCCGCGTCGTACTCCAGGGCCTGAAAACCCTCCAGTCGTCCCAGGAGATGGCGCAGGCGATCTCTTGCCAGCGGCTCATCATCGGTGATCAGTATGTTCATGGTTATCGCCACCGTAAGGATAAGTGATCAATGTTTCAAACTCTTGAGTATGTCCGCTCTCACCTTCAAACAGTTGCGCTTCGACACTGGCTTGGTTACCGAACAGCATGTGCAGCCTGGAGCGGATATTTTCCAGAGCCAACTGATTGCCCTGAGCACCCTTGGCAAAACTGGTGGGGGTGCTCTGAACCGGATTTCGGACTCTGATAATGATGTTATCGTTGCTCCTGCCAATATCTACACTCACGGTGCCACCTTTTTCTAATGGCTGGATGCCATGATAAACCGCATTTTCGACAATAGGCTGCAAAGTCAGGGGTGGAATGTGAACGTCTTCAGGTATCAGGCCAATATTCCACTGGGTTTGCAGACGGTCTCCCAGTCTGTGTTGTTCAATTCTCAGATAACGCTGACAGAGCTCGATTTCACGGCTCAGGGCAATGCTGTTGCCGTGATCCTGAAGGCTGGAGCGAAAAAGGTCTGATAAATCTTCCACTGCCTGTTCAGCCTTGTCCTGGTTAATGTGAATAAGGCTGGCAATAATATTCATGCTGTTAAACAGAAAGTGAGGACGTATACGGGCCTGAAGCGCTTCAAACCGGGCAGTATGACTGGCCTTTTGTTCTTTTTTTGCTTCTTGCTGCACGTAGAAGTAGCGAAGCAGCATAGCTGTAATAATCAGGGCCACAGTGACATGCCTCACGAGCTGCGACCAGTCCGGGAAGTTATTGATAAAAGCGTCACGCCACAGAAACCATTGAGCTGCCAGAGTGAAGATCAGGGTGATAGTTCCCACAACACCCAGACAACTGCAGATGATGACTGGCAGCTTCTTTTCCTTCAGGACTGGCCTGAGCCGACATAGAACCGCCCCTGACACCAGGGAAATCCACTGCACGAACATGGAAGTCATTGCCAAACGATTCCAGTCGAGGTCCCCTGGCCCTGGCAGGGCAAGAACCTGAATTAGTACAAATAATTCTGAAACCAGCACCAGCATAAAGACCGCGCCGGGTGAGCAGAGATCCGGCAGGAAAAAGTCATCTTCATCTTGAGTGTTGGTCACTTTAAAGGGCAAAAGGAGACGTCCTGTTTTTAGAGTTTGAATTGTTATAAAAATTCAGTTATTTTGCATAATTATTCTACGGGGTGAGTCTGCTATCTAAAACAACCCGGTTCCCCCTATAATGCCGTAGCCAGCTTCTGTCATCTACAGGTTGGCTAGAAAAATCAGAATAATGACGTCTGCAGACACTGGAAATCACTCTGCAGAACCCGACGAGATAAGAGGTAGAAAATGTCTGACAGTAGCAATCAGCAATGGGGTGGCCGGTTCAGTGAAGGAGTGGATGCATTTGTCGCTCGATTTACTGCCTCGATCGACTTCGATCGTCGTTTGTATCGTCATGATATTGAAGGTTCTATAGCTCACGCTCGTATGCTGGAGAAGTCAGGAATTCTGAGCAGTGAAGAGCTATCTGCTATCGTTGGCGGTCTTGAAGGCATACTGGAAGATATAGAAAACGACAAGATCGACTGGTCTGTGGAGCTTGAAGATATTCATATGAATATTGAAGCAAGACTGACTGACAGGATTGGCGATGCCGGTAAGAAGCTTCATACCGGACGTTCCAGAAATGATCAGGTAGCCACCGATATTCGTTTATGGCTCAGGGAAGAAATTGATCTGATTAATGACGAGCTGAAACGTCTGCAAACCGGGCTGGTGGATCTTGCAGAGCGCGAAGCTGACACCATTATGCCTGGCTTCACTCACTTGCAAACGGCACAGCCTGTTACGTTTGGTCATCACCTGATGGCATGGTATGAGATGCTGGTAAGAGACAGTGAGCGTATGGAGGATTGCCGGAAGCGGGTTAATGTATCTCCATTGGGAGCTGCGGCCCTGGCGGGAACAACCTATCCGATAGATCGCGAGTTTACTGCAAAAGCATTGGGTTTTGATCGCCCGACGAGAAACTCTCTGGATTCTGTCAGTGACAGGGATTTTGCTATTGAGTTTTGTTCTGCGGGTGCTCTGCTTATGACACACCTGTCGCGTATGTCGGAAGAGTTGGTGCTGTGGACTTCTGCTCAGTTCAACTTCATTGATCTGCCTGATCGCTTCTGCACAGGATCGTCCATCATGCCTCAGAAGAAAAATCCTGACGTACCAGAGCTGGTTAGAGGTAAAACCGGCAGAGTAAACGGTCACCTGATCAGTCTTCTGACATTGATGAAGTCACAACCGTTGGCCTACAACAAGGATAATCAGGAAGACAAAGAGCCACTGTTCGATACCGTTGACACTCTGAAAGATTGCCTGCGTGCGTTTGCTGATATGGTACCCCATATCGAGTCAAAGAAAGAGAAAATGGAAGAAGCCGCCCGTCGTGGATTCAGCACGGCTACTGATCTGGCTGATTACCTGGTAAGACAAGGTATGCCATTTAGAAATGCTCACGAAGTAGTGGGGAAAGCTGTGGCCTATGGAATAGAGCAGAACAAGGACTTGTCAGAAATGACTCTGGAAGAGCTGACGGTATTCTCTGACACCATCAAAGAAGATGTGTTTGAAGTGCTGACGTTGCAGGGTTCAGTGGCTGCCCGTAACCATATCGGTGGGACAGCTCCTGAGCAGGTTAGGTTGGCGGTGAAAGCAGCAAGGAAGTAGCCGATATGGAGTGATAGAGTAGGGACCTATTGCGCCAGAGAGAGCATTTGTGAGAATGCTTTGTAGTCCCTTTCGGATTTTTTTAGACGAGTGTTCAAAGCTGTCAATATTTAGTTTTTGTTGCTGAATGACAACACTATATATTGACAGCAACTTTACAGTTTTTGTAAAAAACTAGCTACTTTTTAGTTCATGGGGTAAAGAATGGCTTTTTCTTATTGGGGGGGGGGGAGATATATCAAGTGATTTAGTGTTTATAAGCAAAGAAGTTTTCAGTTAACTTTCTCTTTTTTTTATGTAACCTGTTAATTAATGAGGTCTTTTGGGTTGTCCTCCAATAACCATCCCAGTCGTGTATGGTATAGCAACTCTGAACCTCTTCTTCAGAAAGCTCTTTCCAAAATTCTTATATTACCCAATGTCTGGGTTGCAGATGAGCATAAACCTCGCTCCTCAAGGAGTGGGGCAAGAACTTTGGGGCCTGTAACTCTGTCGTCTCTAGCCATCATCTTTCCAAGCCGCGTGTTGTATCGACTAAGAAAGTCTTTTATCAGTCGTGAATTTTTTTGTGCAGCAATTACACGGTTCCTACGTAGTGTTCGTTAGACGATGCGCTGGATTCGAAGCCAAACAGGCAATCTACTTCGTTTGTTAGTTCATGCTCGAAATTTCTGACTACCCTGATGTCTGTGTCGAAATAAATACCTCCGAAGTTATACAAGGCGAAGAGTCGAACATGATCCGCTAAGAATGCCCATTTTTTAGCGGCGAGTACACGTTTTACATACTCATCTTGGGCTGGCAAGTTGCCTTCATGCCAATTCATAATTTGGTAGTCTGGAAATGCTGCTTTCCAGCTTTCAATATATTTTTTCTGGTGTTCAGGTAGGGGGCCGCCAAACCAGCAGTAATGAATGATTTTTGAATGCATTGTGAAACCCCTGAAATGACTAAAGTTGATTGTGAGACGGTTTTTAGGCTAGGGAACCTGCGAATAACCTCTAATTTACTTCCCTTCTTGAATCGAGTTCGAAGTAGGACTGAAATCAGAGGTCTCAACCCCTTATTTGTATGATATTTAGCCACTTTCGTGACTTCAGGGCGGACTAACCCTGTGCCCGGATCATTTGATCCAGTCGAACAATATTCGCCAGGGCAAATAAAGTAGACAGTTTATTGTCATTCTTCTTCAAACCTCGATACCTGGCTTTTATAAATCCAAATTGACACTTAATGATTCTGAAGGGGTGTTCGACTGCTGCTCTCAGACTGGCCTTGGTAAATTCCAGTTTGATGGGCACCTTATTTTTTCGGGGATGCTTCTTCAGCTCTTTCACGATGCT